>JAPONQ010000001.1 GCA_026713865.1 Chloroflexota bacterium
GGCCCCGCCGCTGGAGATGCTGGGACACGCCCCGAGGTGGATCACCATCCGAGCGCTGTTTGGATCAGTTTCCGAGCGATGACTTCACCCCGTTCGACCCACTCGCAGCTCTCGAGCGAGGCGAGCAGCGCCGGCTCGACGCTCGGGGCCGCCTCGAGGTCGAAGTCGGCGAGGTACTTGAGCCTCGGGAAGCGCGCCTCGTGGATGCGGCGCTCGCGGCGGCGCGCATCGCGGTCGTCGAGCTCGGCCTGGAGCAGCTCGGCGAGGTAGGCGAGGTGGCTGAGGCGGTCGCGCAGCGCGGCCTCGGCGAGCGGGCCGGCCTGCTCGCGCACGGTCGGGAGGCGCAGTTCGCGGCTGGTCGCCTCGACCGTCAGCGCCGCCGCCTGCTCGGTGACGGGCGCGCTCATCGTGCGCTCCCCGCCAGCAGCGCGTCGTAGCCCGCAAGGCTCGGCGCCGGGCGGTCGAAGCGACGCAGCGCCGGCCGCTCCACGACCGCGGCGGGGCGCCGGCCGTCGGCGATGCGGCGCGCCTCGATGGCGACCAGCGCGGGGTCCGCCGAGCCCACACGCTCGACCGCGTCGAGCGCGGCGTGGACGGCGATGAAGGGGAGGCGGCGGTGCAGCAGCAGCACCTCGACGAGCGCCCGCGTCCCCTCGCGGTCGCCGAGCTTGCGGCGGGCACGCCGCTAGAAGCGTTCGTGCGCGGCGGTGAAGCTTCCGTCCGCCCGGGCCTGGGCGAGCGCAACCGAGCCGGGCAGCGCGCCGGGCTTGCGCGACAGCACCTCGAGGTAATGGTCGAGCACGAGCACCTCGGCGCCCTTGCGCACACTGCGCTCGTGGCGGGCGGCCCCCCCGCCCTCCGCGTGCGCGGCGAGCGCCGCGCCGCCGCGGCCGCCCACCACCCTCAGGCCCGCGCCCGCGGCGCCAGGGTGGGGTCGAACGGCTCGGCGGGGAGAGGCCTGAGCGCGGACCGTTCAGCCTCCGCCGCCTGCCCGACGGTGGCGAGCCTGCCGGCGATGTAGCGCGCGTCATCTGAGCGGTCGGCTGCCTCGAGCAGCGCGTTGAGTTCGGCCAGGCTCTGCACGCGCGGCACCGGCACGAGGTGGCGGCGGCGGAAGCGGCCGACCTCGCCCTCCACGCCGCCCTTCTCGTGCGCGCCGCCGGCGCCGGGCTCGCAGAAGAAGGCGTCGAAGCCGTAGTGCGAGCGCAGCGCGGTGAAGCGGTCGCTCTCAACGCGGTCGCGCCCGGCGAGCACGCGCACCACGGCCGCCTTGAGGTTGTCGTAGCGGACCCGCCGCGGCACCCCGCCGAGACGCTCGAAGGCGACGGCGTGGCCCTCGAGGAACGCCTCCTGGCCCTCGCCCGGGAAGCAGACGTGGACCGCCCGCCCCGAGTGCGAGAGCCGCAGCACGAACATCGAGAGCTCGGTCAGCTCCCCGTCCAGGAAGACGCTCACCCTGCCGAAGTCGGCCTCCGCCTCCTCGCCCGGGGGATGCAGCTGGGGGACCGTCACCTCGCCGCTGCCGGACTCGAGCTCGCGGCGCAGCCGGCCGACGTAGGCGCGCACCGTCGACTCGGCGACACTCGCCCCGCGCTCGTCGACGAGGCGCTGCCAGACCCGCCGCGCGGTGTGGCGCTGCTTGCGCGGCGCGCTGAGGTCGGCGAGGAGCCACTCGCGGATGACCTCCACGTACGGACCGAGCTGCGGCGCCGGGCGGGGCGCCCGCTTGCGCGGCGGCGGCAGCGCCGACCTCAGCGCCTGCCGCACCGTGCGCCGGTGCACGCGGTGGCGCCGTGCCAGCCCACGGATAGATACACGCTCCTCACGCCGGTCTCGTCGGATATGCTCGAACAGCTCCACCCTCGACAACTCCTCATCCTTCGCTCGGGGATGTCACGTTCACCGAGCGTAGTCATTGGATCGGTCGGGGGTGGGGCCAGTTCAGACCATCACTGGGCCCCCAGGTGGGGCCACTTCAGACTGTCACACCCA
>JAPONQ010000002.1 GCA_026713865.1 Chloroflexota bacterium
GCCGCGTCGGCGGCGGAGGACGACGGCCCCCCCGACCGCGAGGCCGCCGCACCGGCGGCGGAGGACGACGGCCCCCCCGACCCCCAGGCCGCTGCGCCGGGGGGGGGGGGGGGCGGGGTGGGGGGGGCGCTCGTCCGCCGCCGCCGGCGCGGCGGCCTCGCGGTCGGCGGGGCCGTCGCCCTGCGCCGCCGGCGCGGCGATCTCGCGGTCGGCGGGGCCGTCGTCCTCTGCCGCCAGCGCGGCGGGGGCCTCGGAGCGGCGGTGCCGGCGGCCCCCGCGCCGGCCGCGGCGACGGCGCCGCGAGGTCTCCTCCGCCGCCTCGTCACCCTCGACCGGGAGCGTCACCTCCGGGGGCACGACCGACGCACCGTCCGCATCCGGCTCGCCACCACCAGGCTCCTCCGCGGCGTCCTCATCCGGCGGCGTCTGCCTGTGCGGCGCCTCCACGGCCGGCAGGTAGCGCCGGCCTCCGACCAGGATCACGCGATTCGTCGTACGCAGCCCCGGCGGGGGACGGCGCCGCACCGGGAGCGATCCGTCGCCGCCCTCGGCGGCCGGGCGGAACGCGACGTCCTCGGGAAGCGGAGCCTCCAGCGCTCGATCCCGGCGCCGGCGACGGTCACCGAGGCCGCGAACCGGGCCGCTCCCGCGCCGTCGTGCGTCCCCGCCGCCGCCGTCCCGGCCGCCGGGCGGGCGGGCGGGCGCCGGCGCGGACCGTGCGGCGTCCTCGGCCGGAGGGCGCTGCTCCGGTCGCGTCGCGGGGGCTTCGGCCCCGGGCCCGGCGCCGTTGGTCGCGCCGGCGGCGCGACCGCCGCGCCCCCGGCCACCCCGCCGGCCTCGCCGCCGGCGTTTGCGGGCGCCCTCCTCGGGCACCGCGGCGTCCGAGGCGGTGGTGGCGGTGGTGGTGGTGGCGGCGGCGGACGGGCCCCCCGAGGCCGGGCCGCCCGGGGGCTGCTCCTGATCCGCGCCGGGATGCGCGACGCGAGAGAGGATGCGCCGCAGCGCCTTCACGGTCGGCGCGCCTGAACAGGGGCGGCGCTGCCGCCGCGCGCGTCGGGGAGAACGTCGTGGTCGAGGGGCGCGCTGGCCGGTCGCGGCGCGCGGCCCGGGGACTGGGTCATCCGCTACATGATAGCAGGCTGCGCGCCTATGGCGCGCAGCCGCTAGCGGAGGACGATCACGCGGCGGCCATGCACGAAGATGCGATCCTCCGCGTGCCACCGCACCGCCCGGGCGAGCACGGAACGCTCCACCTCCCGCCCGATGCGCACCAGATCCTCGAAGAGGTCCCGATGCGTGATGCGGGCGACGTCCTGCTCGATGATCGGCCCCTCATCGAGTTCCTCGGTCGCGTAGTGGGCGGTGGCCCCGATGACCTTCACGCCCCGCTCGAAGGCCTGCCGGTACGGCGCGGCGCCCGGGAAGGCCGGCAGAAACGAGTGGTGGATGTTGATCACCCGCGAGGGGTAGCGATCGAGGAAGTCACGGGAGAGCACCTGCATGTAGCGCGCAAGCACGACGAGGTCGATGTCCTCGCCCAGCGCCTCCAGCATCGCGCGCTCCTGCTCCTCCCTCGTCCCGGGGGTGACGGGGAGGTGCTCGTAGCGGACCCCGAAGGCCTCCACCTGCCCGCGCAACAGGTCGTGGTTGGAGACGACGACGGGAATCTCTATCGGGAGATGGCCCCGGCTCCAGCGCCAGAGCAGCTCGAGCAGGCAGTGCTCGGCGCGCGAGACGAGCACGGCGACTCGCTGACGGCGGGCGGCATCGACGAGGCGCCACTCCATCCCGAAGGCGCCGGCGACCTCCTCGGAGAAGCCGCGAGCCACCTCGTCGAGGGGCGCCTCGACCCGTGCCGGGTCGATCTCCGCACGCACGAAGTAGCGGGACGCCTCGCCCGCCCCGGCGTCCTGCGTCACGTGCTGGTCGGCCTGCACGATGTTGGCGCCGTGCCGCGCCAGGTAGGAGAAGACGGTCGCGTTGATACCCGGCCGGTCGCGGCAGTGGGCGACCAGGCGCCAGAGCTCGTTCTCCCCCGCGGCCATGGCACGATTCTACCGCCGGCGGTGCCCCGGCATCCCCGCGGCGCGCCGGGTCTAGCCGGCCGGCGGGCGTCCCGGCACCAGCGGCGCGGTCGCAGCCTCGAGGCGCAGCCGCCCCGTGCGGGGGATGTAGCACTCGCTCTCGGAGCAGGCCTGGTAGCTCACCTCGACGTCGAGCGGCACCGTCCCCTCGCGACTGCGGCTGACCAGCGGCACCACGACCTCGATCTCGCCGCTGAAGCCCGCGAACTCCACGTCCAGTCCCCGGACGCGATAGGGCTCGGTTGCCGGGTAGAGCGCCTCCGAGACGTCGAGCGGCGACGCCGAGCCGACGGTCACGGTCGTCGGATAGAAGCCGGCGGGGGCCGGCCGGCCGTAGAGGTGGAGCCCCGGCCGGGGCTCCAGCCGGACCACGAGATCGACGACCTGGCCGAAGCGGAATGAGGGAGCCTCGAGCGTCGCCGTGATGCCGACCGAGCCGTCGTCCGAGCGGGCGCTCGGCCAGGAGTCGGGCGCCGCCCGTCCCCCCAGGCGTCGAACGAGCGCCGCCCCGGCCTCGCGGACGCGGTGCGAGGAGTGGAAGAACTTCTGCTCGACGCGGCCGTCGCTCGCCACGAGGTAGGAGCCGGGGATGGGGATGCCGTGGTGCTCCTCCCCCGGGGCGATCTCCGGGTTGAGGATCCCGTAGCGGCGGATCACCCGCGAGCCCCGGTCCGCGAGCAGCGGGTATTCGATGCCGTGCTCGGCCGCGAAGGCGGCGAGCGCGTCCGGGGGGTCGTAGCTGACCGCCAGCGGGAGGATCCCCGCCGCGGTGAGGTCCGGGAGGCGTCGTTGCAGCTCCACGAGCTGCGTGCGGCAGAACGGTCACCAGCGAGCGGAGCGGTGGAAGACGACGAGCGCGCGTGAGCGGCGCAGCACGCGCGAGAGCGTCACGGTCAGCCCGCGCTGGTCCGGGAGCGCGAAGTCGGGGACGGGCTCGCCGACCGCGGGCCCGGTGGACAGGTCGCCCGGCGCCCCCACCGGGGTGCCCGAGCCGTCGTGCGCACCGGTCGCCTCGCCCATCGCCCCGCCCCGCCTCCCCGGCCGCGCTAATCCTCGCACGTCCCGCGCGCGTGCCGCACCCGGCCGCGCGCAGGCGACGACCGCGGCCCGTGCCGGTACCCTCGGGGCGTGGTGACGCCGGGGCCGGGGCTGTGCGGGACCTGCCGCTTCGCACGCGCCGTCGTGAACGACCGGGGCGCCCGCTTCGTGCGCTGCGGCCGCGCCGACGACGACCGATCCTTCCCCCGCTACCCGACGCTCCCGGTCCGCGAGTGCGGAGGCTTCACGCCCTCGTCCGGCGAGCCGGCTGCACACCCTCCCGCGGGCACGATCGCGCTCGCCCCGGCGGAGGCGGCGGGCGCCGCGGACCCGGCGCCCCGGCGCGATGCGACGCTGTTCGAGCGCATCGGCGGGCGTGCCGCCGTCGAGCGCCTCGTGGCCGAGTTCTACGCCCGGATCGAGCGCGACCCCGAGCTCCGCCCGCTCTTCCCCCCGGATCTGGGGCCGGGACGCGAGAAGCAGGCGCTCTTCCTCGAGCAATGGCTCGGCGGCGAGCCGCGCTACAGCGCGCTCTACGGCCACCCGCGGCTCCGGAGGCGCCATTTCCCCTTCGTGATAGACGAGCGGGCCGTGGGCCGCTGGCTGCGTCACATGGCCGAGGCGATGCGCGCCGCCGGCATCGCCGACGCGGAGCGGGCCGAGATCCTTCGCGGCCTCGGGCCACTCGCCCACCACATGGCGAACGCCGGGGACGACGTGCCGCGGGCGCCCCTGGAGGAGACGCGTCTCTCCTGACCGGGCTCGCCCGGATCTCCCCCGGGCGCTAGCGGGGGCCGCGCTCCGCCAGGTGCAACGAGACGCCCCCGAGGGCGAGCAGGCGCACCTCCGAGACGCGGAACCCGGCCCGGCGGACCGCCGCGGTCAGCTCCCGCGCGGAGAGGAACCGCCCCACCGACTCCGGCAGGTAGCTGTAGGCCTCGTGGTGCCCGGAGACGAGGCGGCCGAGCAACGGGACGACGCCACCCATGTAGATCCGTCCCGCGCGGGCGAGCGGGCCGCCCTCCATGCGGGGCAGGTCGAGTATCGCCAGGCGACCCGAGGGCCGCAGCACGCGGTAGGCCTCCGAGAGCGCAGCGGAAAGGTCGGGAATGTTCCGCGCCACGAAGGCGGAGCACCAGGCGTCGAGGGAGCCCGAGGCGAGCGGGAGGGCTGTGGCGTCGGCGACGGCGAACGAGACGCCGCCGCCCGCCGCTCCCGAGCGCCGCGCCGCCTTCTCCCGGGCGCGCTGCACCATCGGCGCGGCGAAATCGACGCCCAGCACGCCCCCGGCGCCGGCCGCGGCGCAGGCGAAGGCAAGGTCGCCGGTCCCGCATCCGACGTCGACGACCCGGTCGCCCGGCCTCACCAGGGCGCGCGCGGTGAGCCGGCGCCAGGCCTGGTGGCGGCCGCCGGTCATGAGCGCGTTCACGACGTCGTAGCGGGGCGCGATGCTCGCGAACATCGCCCGCACGTAACGCGCCCGGTCCACCCCCGGATCGAAGGCCCCCGGCCGCGCCCGGCCGCGCTCGTCGGCACCCCGCGGTGGCAGTTCCATCGGCGCTCCCCGCCGCTCCAGCCTACGGGGAAGCGGGCGCGCCGGGGAGGCGGGCCGCCGACCGGACCCTCCGCCCCGCTCCGCGTATACTCCGGCCATCCCGACCTCTCCCCGTCCGGCCGGCTCCCCGGCGTGGTGGTGCCAGATGGCGCTCAGGCTCCTTCCCTGGGCCTCCGAGTTCGGGGCCGGCATCGAGGCGGCCGTCGATCCCGCGCCGCCGCAGGCCGCCGAGGTCGACGCGGGCGTCGAGCACTCGCGATGGGGTGCCGTCGCCCCGGCCGACCGGGAGCCGCGGGCGCTACGCATCGTCGACGGCGTCCGCCGCGTGGAGGCACACGCCATGGAGGACGGGGCGGCGGCCGAACCGGACGGCGAGGGACCGGCACTGGGGCTCTTCGGCTCGCTCGCCGTCGGCGCCGTCGCGGTCGAGCCCGGCGCGCCGGCGCGGATCCTCGAGTCGACGATCCGGCTCGAGCGCTGCTACGTGGCGACGTCGGCCGATGCAACGGGGCGTGTGCTGCCGGCGGGGCGGTCCGAGCTGCGCTTCCGGCCGCGGCACGCGCCGAACGCCTCGACGCCCCGCGACCTCGTCGCCGCCCTGAATCGGGCGATGCTGGACGAGGAGGCGGTGCTCGCCGCCGAGCTCTCCGCGGCCGGCGAGGCGCTCGTGCTGGTCGACGGCCCGCTGCGGCGGCGGCGGCCGGGCGAGCGCGCCGTCGGCTACGTGAAGCGCATCCACCAGTGGTACGTGGGGCCCGCCGAGCGCGCGGTGGCGGAGGCGCTCGCCGTCGGCGAGCGCACGCCGCTGTTCCGCATCGAGGACCGGCGGGAGGCGGGCCGGTACGCCTGGTACGCACGTACGGCCGCGCTCGCCTCCCGCTTCCACCCGCTCGCGGGCGTGGTGCGCATGGAGTGTGACGGAGACCTCCCCGTCGCCGCCGCCTCGCACCTCGCCGACGACGCGACCTCCGCGCTCCCGCGGCTCGTGCCGACCGCGGCCCGCGACCCCCGGGCCCCGCAGAACCTGCTGCCGGTCGGGGCGCTGGAGCGAGCGCTCACCCACCGCCTCGGGGACCGCCGCCGGGTGCGCCGCATTCTCATCGCCTCCGTCGGCGACGAGGCCGCCCTCGCGGAGCGTTCGGCGTGAGCGCGGCGGAGAGGGCGGTCGCCGGCGAGGGCGTCGGGCTCGTGATCGGGACCGCATCGCAGCCCGCGACGCCGCTCGGCTTCTGGCTCTACGTGGACCCCGCGCGCACGCTGCAGCTCGACGACGTCGTGCACGTCGCGCACGAGCTGCCGGAGGGCGACCGGGTCGACCTCTACGGGATCGTCGACGAGCTCACCGCCGTTCACGAGGGAGTCTCCTTCGACTCCGACGTGCGGCTCGTCGCCGACGGCGTGCTGCCGGCCGACACCGCCGTCACCGCCCACGTGGCGGTCACGCGCGTCGCCCCCGAGATCTACACGCCCCCGCTCCCCGGGCGGGTGGCGCACCGCGCGCGCGGCGAGAGCCGCGACCGCGCGCTCTCCTTCGACCGCATGGAGCAGCACGTCCCCCTCGGGCTCTCCCGGGGCGGCGAGCCCATCGTCGGCAACCTCGCCTTCCTGGACGGGCGCCGCGGCGCGCACGTCAACATCTCGGGCGTCTCCGGCGTGGCGACCAAGACCTCCTACGCCGTCTTCCTCCTGCACGCGCTCTTCCGCAGCGACGCGCTCGGCGCCCTCGCCCCCAACGCCCGCGCCCTCATCTTCAACGTCAAGGGGGAGGACCTCCTCTTCCTCGACCGCCCGGGGCCCCAACTCGACGACGACGAGCGTGAGCGCTACCGCTCCCTCGGCCTCCCCCCCGAGCCCTTCTCCTCCGTCGCCCTCTACGCCCCGGCCCGGCGCGGCGAGCACCCGATCCCGGACACCGGATCGCGGATGGAGGGGGTGACCGGCTTCTTCTGGACGCTGCGCGACTTCTGCGCGCGCCGGCAGCTGCGCTTCCTCTTCACCGAGGCCGACGATGAGCGGACCCAGCTCGGCACCGTCATCGATGCGGTCGAGCGCCAGCTCGCGCTGGCGGCGCGGCTCTCGCTCCCCGTGGAGGCGCCCGACGTCGAGATCGGCGGACTGCGCATCCGCGACTTCGAGTCGCTGGTCGAGGCGATCTCGCAGCAGACCGACGAGGCCGAGGGCGGGACCTGGGCGAGGCGGGCCGCGCCCGCGACCGTCCAGGCCTTCCTGCGGCGGCTCGAGGCGTCGGTACCCCACGTCGGCCACCTCCTGCGGGGCGGGGGCGAGGCGGATCCCGGGCGCCACCGCATCGACTGGTCCCGCGAGCAGGTCACCGTCGTCGACCTGCACCGCCTCCACGACCGCGCGCAGCGCTTCGTCGTCGGGGCGCTCCTCTCGGAGGTGCTCGAGGCCCGCGAGGGGCTGAGCGCGGCGGGGTCCGCGGCGCCGGTCTTCGTCGTGCTCGACGAGCTCAACAAGTACGCCCCGCGCGAGGGGCGCAGCCCGATCAAGGAGCGCATCCTCGACATCGCCGAGCGCGGGCGATCGCTGGGGATGATCCTGATCGGCGCGCAGCAAACCGCCTCCGAGGTCGAGCCGCGCGTGGTGGCGAACTGCTCCTTCCGTGTGGTCGGGCGCCTCGACGCCGCGGAGGCGCAGCGCGGCGAGTACGGCTTCCTGACGCAGGCGGCGCGCGCGCGAGCCCACCTGCTGACACCGGGAACGATGATCGTGCAGCAACCGGAGATCCCGGTGCCGCTCCTGCTCCAGTTCCCGCGGCCGGCGTGGGCGACGCGCCCCTCGGAGGCGGCGGCGCCGGCAGGCGATCCCTTCGCGCGCTTCGATACCTGACGCCGCCGGCCCGGGGGCCGAGCGGGAGGAGGCAGAGTGCGCGTCCTGCACACCGCGGACTGGCATCTCGGGCGCACGATCCGCGGCCGGAGCCGGGCCCACGAGTTTGAGGCGGTGCTCGCGGAGCTGGCCGCGATCGCGACCGCCGAGCGCGTCGACCTCGTGCTGGTCTGCGGCGACATCTGGGACGCCGCCTCCCCCGCCCCCGAGTCGGACCGGCTGCTCTTCGAGACGCTGCGCCGCCTGATCGAGGCCCGCGTGCAGGTCGTGCTGCTCGCGGGCAACCACGACTCCTCCCGCAAGCTCGAGGCGGTGGGGCGGCTCTCCGACCTGCTCGGCGTCTACACCCAGCACCGGCTGCGCCGCCCCGACGAGGGGGGCGTGCTGACGCTGCGGGCGGGCTCCGAGATCGCACGCATCGCCTGCGCCCCCTGGATCCCCGAGGGGCGCGTGGTCGACGCGGTCGAGCTGTTCGGCCTCTCGCCGGAGGAGAGCTTTCAGAGCTACGCGCAGCGCTGCGGCGACATCTACCGCGCGCTCTGCTCGGACTTCTCGTCCGAGACCGTCAACCTCTTCGCCGGCCACCTCTTCGTCGACGGCTCGCGCGTCGCCCTCGTCGACGGCTCGGAGCGGCGCCTGCACATCGGCCAGGGCTACGGCATCCCGCCGCAGATGCTGCCGGCCACGGCTCAGTACCTGGCGCTCGGCCACATCCACGAGCCGCAGGAGCTCACGAGCACCGCCGCTCCCGCCGCCTACGCCGGCTCGCTGCTCCAGCTCGACTTCGGCGAGCGGGGCCAGCAGAAGGTCGTGCGCCTGATCGAGCTGAGCCCGGGCGCCCCCGCCCGCCAGCATCCGATCCCGCTCCGCTCCGGGCGGGAGCTGATCGAGCTGCGAGGCCCGCTCGCCGCGGTGCTCGCCCGCGCCCCCGAGGCGGCCGGGAGCTACGCGCGCGTGATCGTCGAGGTCGAGCGCCCGGAGCCGGGCCTCGCGGCGCGCGTGCGGGAGGCGATCCCCACCGCCGTCGACGTGCGGCTCGAGTACGAGCACGAGCGCGCCCTCCCGGAGCCGGAACTGGCACGCCTGGCGCCGCGCGAGCTCTTCGTTCGCTACTACCGGGCGCAGCACGGCGCGGAGCCGGCGGAGGAGCTGGCAGCCCTCTTCGACGAGCTCCTCGATCAGGTGGCGGGCACCCCGTGAGGCCACTCCGGCTCGAGCTGCGCGGCTTCACCGCCTTCCGGGAGCCGGTCGCGGTCGACTTCTCGGGACGCGAGCTCTTCGCCATCACCGGGCCCACCGGCGCTGGCAAATCCTCGCTCCTCGACGGGATGACGTGGGCGCTCTACGGCCAGGTGCCGCGCGTCGGCCGGCAAACGCGGCAGCTGCTCTCGCACGGCGAGCAGTCGATGTCGGCCCGCCTCGACTTCACCGCCCGCGGCAAGTGCTACCGCGTCACCCGCCGTGCGCCCGCCGCCGCCGGCACCCGGCTCGAGGAGCTGCTCCCCGGCGAAGAGTCGCGACCGATCGCCGATCGCGCATCCGAGGTGACCGAGCAGATCACGTCCCTGCTCGGGCTCGACTACGCCACCTTCACGAAGACCGTGCTCCTGCCGCAGGGGGCGTTCGACTCCTTCCTGCGCGGCGACGACCAGCAGCGCCGCGCGATCCTGACGAGGCTGCTGGGCCTCGGCACGTACGAGGAGGCGCGGCGGCTCGCCCGCGCCCGGTCGCAGACCGCGGCGGAGGCCGAGGCGCTGCTCGCCGCCCAGGTCGGCCGGTTCCCGCTCGCCGCACCCGAGGCCCGGGCCGCACTCGACGAGCGCCACCGGCGTGCCCGGGAGCGGCAGCATGAACTCGAGGCTCGGCGCGAGCGGATCGCCCGGCTCGCCGAACTCGCACGCGAGCTCGAGGGAGCTCGCGCCGCCGAGGCGCAGCTCGCTGCTGCCGCCGCCGCCGCGCTCCGCCGCGCCGCCGAGGCATCCGAGAGCCTCGCCCAGACCCGGCACCAGCGCGAGGAGGCCGAGCAGGATCTGCAGCGCGTGGAGGCGGAGCGCGGCGCACTCGAGCTCGACCCCGAGGAGCGCGCGCGCCTCACCCGCGAGCTGGAGCGAGCCGAGCTCAGCGAAGAGGCGCGCGCCGCACTCGCGCGCGAGCGGGGGGAGCTGGAGGCCGCCGCCCGCGCCGAGGACGACGCCGCGCGCCGCGCCGAGGCCTGCGCCTCGGAGGCACGCGCGCGTGAGGAGAGCGCGGCCGGCACCAGGGCCCGGCTCGAGGAGGCGCGGGACCGCGTCGCCCGCCGCGCGGCCTCGGCGCGCCGGGCCGCCCGCCGCCTCGAGCGGGAGGCGGCCGCGCTGGAGCGGGCCGGGCGCGAGGCGGATCGCTCCGCCGAGCACGAGCGACGCCGCGCCGGGGCGCTCGACGGCATCACGGAGCGGATCGAGGGCGCGCTTGCCGCCGAGGAGAAGGCCCGGAGAGAGGCCGAGGCCGGGGCGGAGCGGGAGCGGGCAGCGGCCCGGGCGGCGGCTGCGGAGCGCGCAGAGCTCGCCCGGGCGGAGAGCGCCCACGCGTCTGCGCGGGAGGCGCGTGAGGCGGCTCACCGCGACCATGCCGCCGACGCGCTCCGGCAGGGGCTCCGGCCCGGCGACCCGTGCCCGGTCTGTGGGGAGGCGGTCGGCGCGCTCCCCGACGCGGAGGCACCCGATCTCGATGCCGCCGACCGGGCCGCATCCGATGCGGAGCGCGCGCTCGCGGAGTCCCGCCGAACGGCGGAGCAGGCAGCGGCACGCGAGCAGCACGAGGCGAATCGACACGGCCGCGCCCGCGACGCGCTGGCCGCCAGCGAGCGGCAGCTGGCGGCCCTCGACGCGGAGCTGGCCGAGGCCGGGAGCGAGCGAGCGACGCTCCGCACCGACGCCGACCGCGCCCGGGCCGCCGGCGCGGCGCGGAGCGCGGAGGCCGAGGAGACCGCCGCCCGGCTCGGGACCGTCCGCGAGCAGGAGCGTGCGCTCGCGCTGCTCGTCGAGCGGGCGGGCGCGGCCCTCGGAGCGGTCCCGCTCGACGATGCCGGCGACGACGAGGTGGCGCCGGGGGCGGCGACCACTGCCCTGAACGAGGAACTCGCCCGGCATGAGGCGGCGGCGGATGAGGTGAGCTCGGCCGAGGCCGCGGTCCGCGACGCCGCCGAGCGCGCGCGATCCGCCGCCGCGGAGAGGCGCTCCCGCGTCGAGCTCCGGGAGCAGGCCGCGCGCAGCGTGCGCGAGGCGGAGGAGCGTCTGGCGGTGCTGGCGCCCGACGAGGAGCCGGGTGCGGGCGCGGCCGACATCGAGGAGCTCCGGGCGCGCATCGAGGCGCTCGCGCGGGCGGAGCGGCGCGCGGACACGCTCGCACGCGTCGCGCGCGACGCCGCCTCCGCGGCCGCCGCGCAGACGGCCCGCGAGGAGGAGCGCATCGCCGAAGAGAAGCGCCTCGACTCCGAGGCGGCCCGCGCGCGCAAGGAGGCCCGCGCGGGGGCAGAGAGCGCAGGGCGGGTCGAGCGTGACCTGCTCACGCTCGGGCGGACGCTCGTCCCGCGCCAGGGCGAGGGCAGCCTCGACGCCTCCTCGGCGTCGGCCCTCATCGACGCCGAATACCGGGCGCGCGAGGAGGCGGCGACGGAGCTCGCCCAGGCCCAGACGTTGCTCGAACAGGCGCGGCGCGAGGCAGGGGAAGCGGAGCGCATCCGGGACGAGGCGGCGGACCACCGCAGCCGCGCCGCGCTCGCACGCGCGCTCGAGCAGGAGCTTCGCGGCAACCGCTTCATCGACTACGTCCAGCGCGAGGCGATGGCGGTGCTGGCGCGCGACGCCGGGGCGCGGCTCGAGCAGCTCAGCTCGGGTCGCTACCGACTGATCGCCTCGGAGGACGGATTCACCGTGGTCGACCATCACAACGGCGACGAGGAGCGCTCGGTGCGGACGCTCTCCGGCGGCGAGACCTTTCTCGCGAGCCTGGCGCTCTCCCTGGCGCTCGCCGAGCGCCTCCCCGAACTCGCGGGGACGGGCGCCGCGGTCTCTCTGGAGTCGCTCTTCCTCGACGAGGGATTCGGTGCTCTCGACTCCGAGTCACTCGACCTCGCAGTACAGGGGCTCGAGACGCTCGCCGGAGGCGAGCGCATGATCGGCGTCGTCTCCCACGTCGCCGAGATCGCCGAGCGCCTCCCCGATCGCATCGAGGTGGTGCCGGGGATCCACGGGAGCGCGATCGCAACGGACTAGGCCGCCCTAGCGCTCCGGAGCGCGCCGCGTGATACGCGAGAGCAGGGGCTGCGCGGCGAGCGAGACCAGCGAGATCACCAGCGCGCCGCCCGCGGCCGACCAGAAGCCGTCGACGCGGAGATTGAGCCCGAGCTGGCCGGAAATCCACGCCGTCACGGCGAGCATCGCGGCGTTGACGACGACCAGGAAGAGGCCGAACGAGAGCACGATCAGGCAGCAGGAGGCGGCGGCGACGAGGGGCTTGAGGAGCGCGTCGACGAGCGCCAGGAGCGCCGCTCCCGCCACCACCGACTGCCAGTCCGAGACCGCGACCCCGGGGATGATCGCGCCCGCCGCGATGAGTCCGACCCCGTTCACGCAGAGCCTGGCGACGAGCCCCGTGGGGGAGCGGTCGGGGCCCTCGTAGCGAACCGTGACGACGCGTCCGGGGACCGATCGCCCCTCCCCCGCGCGCGGCCGGCGGCGCCGCACCAGCGGGCACCGTACACTCAAACGACTCACAGCGCGGGCGCGCGAGGGGAGGCCACCGTGGCCCACGAATTCGCCATCTACGAGCGCCGGCCGGCCGAGCACGTCGCTATCGTCACGATGAACCGGCCCGCCTCGATGAACGCCCTCCACAACCCCGCGTCGCAGGAGATGGCCGCGATCTGGGATGACTTCGCGGCCGACCCGGAGCTCTGGGTCGCGATCCTGACCGGGGCCGGGGACCGGGCCTTCTCGGCGGGGATGGACCTGAAGTGGCGCCGGGGCGAGGGCGATCCCGACCGGCCGGAGTCCGGGTGGGGCGGGCTCCTGACGCGGTTCGACCTCTCGAAGCCCGTCATCGCCGCCGTCAACGGGTGGGCGATGGGCGGCGGGCTCGAGATCGCGCTCGCCTGCGATCTGATCATCGCCGCCGAGCACGCGCAGCTCGGCCTGCCCGAGGTACGCGTCGGTACCGTCGGCTCGAACTCCGGCGGCATCCACCGGCTCCCGCGCCAGATCCCGCAGAAGGTGGCGCTCGCGATGATCCTCACCGGGCGGCCGATCAGCGCCCAGGAGGCCCACCGCATCGGCCTCGTGAACGAGGTGGTGCCCGCCGACCAGCTGCTCGACGCCGCGCTGCGCTGGGCCGGCTGGATCGTGGAGGCGGCACCGCTCGCCGTTCGCGGCGCCAAGGAGGCGCTCTTCGCCGGGCTCGACGTCACGCTCCCGGCCGCCATCCGGCGCCGCTACCACGGCGTCGAGCGCAACGGCAGCTCCGCCGACCAGGAGGAGGGCCGGCGCGCCTTCGCGGAGAAGCGCCCGCCGCGCTGGAGCGGCCGCTGAGGTGACCGGCGAGCAGGGCGCTGAGGCCGGCGCCGAGCGTGCGGCGGGAGAGCGTCTCGCCCAGGCGATGTCGGCCCACGGCCGGGGCGCCATCGACGAGGCGCTCGCCCGCGCCGCCGAGGCGGTCGCACTCTGCCCGACCCTCGCCGCTGCCCATGCCTATATCGGCAACACCCTCGTGACCCGGCGACGCCGCTTCGCCGACGGGCTCGCCGCGCTGGAGCGGGCCGTCGAGCTCGCCCCCGACGACGCGACGACCTGGTACACGCTGGGCTGGTGCCGGGAGTACGCCGCCCACGCCATCAGTCGCGGTCGCGGCCGCTACCAGGCCCCGGCGTCGGGGGCGCCCGAGCTCTACGGCCAGGCACGCGATGCCCTGCTGCACGCCCGGACGCTCGATCCCGACGAGGGCCTCCTGGGCGATGTCGAGGACATGCTCGACGTCATCGCCTCGGCGACCGGCGAGCCATGGAGTACGGAGCCACTCGAGCGTCCGGCGCCGCGGGCGCGGGAACAGCGCTAGCTGCGAGGTGCCGCCACCGGCTCGCCATCCCTCATCGAGTCGAGCGCGCGATCCAGCCGCCCGCGCAGCTCCCCGTCGCCCCCGCATGCGCCGATGGCGATCCCCGAGTCCAGCCTCCCGGCCAGGATCGCTCCGATCTCGCCCTCCTCGAGGGCGGGAATCAGGCGCTCCCACTCCGTGATCGCCCGGGAGCAGTCGGGACCCCCTCGCCGGCAGGGCTCCTCCGCCCGCGCGCGCTCGAAGCCGCCGATCTTCGGCCCCCGTCGACGAAGGGGAAGGGGGGGTAGGTCCCGTCCGTCCCGAGCGTGAGGCGCTCCGCATCACCCGAGCCGGCAAGCAGCGCCGCGCCCGGCACGCCACGACGAGAAGCGCCGTGCCTGCGCCGCCCGCCGCCCGCGGTCACGGGGAGCGATGCGCGCATACCATGCCTCCCGGAGAACACGACGCGGCGAGCTACTCGTCGAAGCGCGCGGAGGCCAGACCGTGCCCCATCTCGAACGCGAGGGCGGATTCCGGCTCTACTACGAGGCGCACGGGGAGGGGACGGCCGTGCTCTTCGCGCACGGCGCCGGCGGCAACGGGCTCTCCTGGTGGCAGCAGGTCCCCGCCTTCCGCGAGCGCTACCGCGCGATCACCTTCGACCACCGCGCCTTCGGCCGCTCGCCCGACATCGAGGGCGGACCGGGCCGACGCGCCTTCGCCGAGGACGCCCGGGCCCTGCTGGACCAGCTCGGCGTGGAACGGATGCACGTGGTCGCGCAGTCGATGGGCGGGCGCACCGCCATCGGCCTCCTGCGGCTGGTCCGGGATCGCTTCGCATCCATCGTCTTCTCCGGCACCTCCGGGGGCTGCGTCGACGACCGCTACCGGGAGCGCCGGGCGGATCTCGAGGCGGCAGGCATTCTGAGCGGCCCGCTGCTCGACCGCGCCCTCGCCGAGGACTTCGCGGAGCGCCAGCCGGCGCACGCCTTCCTCTATCGGGCCGTGCGCTCCCTCAACCCCCCGCGCCCGCGCGACTTCCTGGCACCGGATCCGCGCCTCCGCGGCTACCGCGGCTCGACGGCCGCGCGCCTCGTCGAGAGCGGCCTGCCGCTGCTGTGGATCGTGGGCGAGCACGACCGCGTCGTTGCTCCGGAGCTCATCCGCATCTCGCACGGGCTCACGCCAGGGTCGCAGTTCGTGCAGGTCGCGCGGGCGGGGCATTCCGCCTACTTCGAGCAGCCCCGTGCCTGGAATCGCGCGGTGCTCGACTTCATCGACGGCGTCGACGGGGGCCGCGGCGGCGCCGCGTGACCGGCAGGCGCAGCCGGGCCGCCGGCGCGGCGCGCCCGAGTCCCGGCGGGCCGCCTCAGACCGCCCGCTCCTCGATCGCGCGTGCGAGCGCGAAGTCGCGCTCGGTGATGCCGCCGGCGTCGTGCGTCGAGAGCTCGACCCGCAGGCGGTTGTAGCTGCTGGTGAGCGTCGGGTGGTGATTCGCGCGCTCGGCGAGGGCGCCGATGCGCGCGATCAGCCCGAGCGCCTCCACGAAGTCAGGGAGCTCGTACTCGCGGCAAATTGCATCCCCCTCGCGCCGCCACTGCGGCAGCGCGTCGAGGCGGCGCGCGATCTCGGCATCATCCAGCGTCTCCACGGCTCGCTCCTCGCCCGCCGGGCCGTCCGCCCGCTCACCGCCGTCGTGAGAAGATAGCGGGGGCGCACCCTCCCCCGCGAGAGCGGCGCCCGCGGGCGCGGCCGTGAGCGTCCGGCGGAGGTCACCGTGTCATCGATCCTCGAGCGCTACGAGGCGCAGCACCCCGGCTCCCGGCGGCTCGCCGCGCGGGCCGGCCGCCTCTTCCCCACCGGCGTCACGCACGACCTCCGTGCCTTCTCCCCCTTCCCTCTCTACGTCGAGCGCGCCGAGGGTGCCCGCAAGTGGGACGTCGACGGACATGAGCTCGTCGACTACATCGGCGGCCACGGGGCGCTGCTGCTCGGGCACAACCGGCCCGAGGTGATGGAGGCGTCGCGACGGGCGCTCGCGGAGGGGACGCACTTCGGCTCCTCCCACCTGCGCGAGGTCGAGTGGGCGGAGCAGGTGCTCGCCATGGTGCCGTGCGCCGAGCGCCTCCGGTTCACGAGCTCCGGCACCGAGGCGACGATGATGGCGCTTCGGCTCGCGCGGGCCTATACCGGCCGGGAGCACGTCGTCAAGCTCGCCGAGCATTTCCACGGCTGGCACGACCTCGTGACGGGACGCGCCACAGCCGACGACCCGAGACCCGGGTCCCCGGGCGTCCCGGAGGGGTTCTTCGACTCGCTGACGGTGCTCCCGTCGGGTGATGAGGCGGCGCTTCGCGAGCGGCTCGCCGCCCGCGACGTCGCCGCCGTGATCGTCGAGCCGACCGGCGCACACTGGGGACGCCATCCCCTCCCGGCCTCCTACCTGCACGCGGCGCGCGACGCCGCCGCCGAGACCGGCGCCCTGCTCATCCTCGACGAGGTCATCACCGGCTTCCGGGTCGCGCCCGGGGGGGCGCAGGAGCGTTTCGGCCTCGTCCCCGATCTCTCCACTCACGCCAAGATCCTCGCCGGCGGCCTCCCCGGCGGCTGTGTGACCGGCCGCTCGGAGGTCCTCTCGATGCTCGAGATGCGCGACGGCGACGCCGACTGGAACCGGCGTCTCCGCGTCCACCACCCGGGCACGTTCAACGCCAACCCGGTCTCCGCCGCCGCCGGGACGGCGGCGCTTCGGCTGATCCAGGCGGGAGAGGAGACGCTGCGCGCCGACGAGAGCTGCTCGCGGCTGGTGCGCGAGCTCAACGCGCTCTTCGCGGAGCTCGACGCCCCGGCATCGGCGTGGGGCCTCTCATCGATGTGGCATCTCAACCTGGGAGCGCCCGGCGCCGGCCCGGTCCACCGCCCGGCCGACGTCGAATGGGACGCGCCCGGCGACCCGCCCGGCGTCGACTCCGAGCTCGAGCAGCCGCTCAAGTGCGCGCTCGCCACCCACGGCGTCGACCTGATGGGAACCGGCGGAATGGTCTCCTCCGCGCACGGCGACGCCGACATCGACCGCACGCTGGAGGCCTTCCGGCGCTCCCTCGGGGATCTCCGCGCCGAGGGTCTGCTCGCCTAGGGCGCGGGAGCGGCCGGCCGGGGCGGAACTCCCCTTGCCGCATGCGCAAACGCATGCATAATAGATTGTGCCGGATCGCACAATCAGCAGGGTGCACCGCACTCCGGGGACGCGGAAGGGGTCGACATGAAGGCGAGCATCGGTACCGAGGCTGCGCGGCGGCGCGCCACCGGGCAGCGGATTCGCGAGTGGCGCCAGCGCCGCGCGCTCTCTCAGTCCACCGTCGCGCGCGCCGCCGACATCACGCAGGCATCGCTCTCCAACTACGAGACCGGGAAGCGCGATCTCCCGCTCGCCACCCTGCTCAACCTCGCGGCGGCGCTCGACGTTCCGGTCGGCGACCTGATCTCGACGCCCGACGTGATCGTCGTGCGGGACTCGAGGCTCGGCTCCGCCGTCCACACCCTGACCAGGCGCCCCGACCTCGTCTCCGCCGTCACCGGAAACGAGGCGACCGCCGCCGCCGCCTCCTAGGGACGCCGCCCGCCCCATCGGGCGGATACCCCGGCCTGGCCTCCCGCTCTCGCGCGCCGACCCCGGGCGCGCGAGAGTGACGCCGTGCCGCCTGGGCGCGCGCGTATACTCTCGGCGTAGAGGGCCGCGCCCCCGGCCGGCACGCGTGCGGCAACCCGGCGCGCGGCTCATCGCGCGCGGTGGGGAGGGTGCGGCCCGTGGTCGACCGCCGAGCCACGAACGTCCGGGAGCTGCGCGAGGCCGGCTACGAGACGCTGCCGGTGCGCGAGGAGCTGCGCCGCAACCTGATCGCGGGCCTGCGCGAGGGGCGCGAGTTCTTCCCCGGCATCGTCGGCTACGGCGAGACGGTGCTGCCCCGCCTCCAGAACGCGATCCTCTCGGCGCAGGACATCATCCTGCTCGGGGAGCGGGGCCAGGCGAAGACGCGGATCATCCGCGCTCTCACCGAGCTCCTCGATGAGTGGACGCCCGTGCTCGACGGCGTCGAGATCCCGGAGAACCCCTACGCCCCCATCAGCGCGCCGGGCCGCAGCCTCGTCGAGGAACTCGGCGAGAGCGCCCCCGTCCGCTGGATGCACCGAACCGAGCGCTACGCCGAGAAGCTCGCGACCCCCGACATCACGATCGCCGACCTCATCGGCGAGATCGACCCGATCAAGGTCGCCGAGGGGCGCTACCTCTCCGACGAGCTGACGATGCACTACGGCCTGATCCCGCACACGAACCGCGGCATCTTCGCCATCAATGAGCTGCCCGACCTGGCCGAGCGCATCCAGGTGGGCCTGCTCACGGTGATGGAGGAGCGGGACATCCAGATCCGCGGACACAAGGTCCGTCTCCCCCTCGACGTCCTGATCGTCGCCACCGCCAACCCGGAGGACTACACGAACCGGGGCCGCATCATCACCCCCCTCAAGGACCGCTACGGTTCGCAGATCCGCACGCACTACCCGCAGGCCATCGAGGACGAGATCGCGATCATGGAGGCGGAGGGCCACAGCTACCGCTCCGGCGAGTTCGAGGTCATCGTCCCCGAGCACATGAAGGAGATCGTGGCGGAGATCACGCGCCTCGCCCGCCGCTCGCCGGACGTCAACCAGCGCTCCGGCGTCTCGGTGCGCGCCTCCGTCGCCAACTACGAGGCGCTGCTCGCCAACGCGCTCCGGCGCGCGATACGGCTCGGCGAGCGCGTCGTGGTCCCGCGCGTCTCCGACCTGCCGTTCGTGATGCCTTCGCTGCAGGGGAAGGTGGAGCTCGAGACCGTGGAGGAGGGCCGCGACGAGCAGGTGCTCGAGCGGCTGCTGCAGGGGGCCGTGGTGGCCGTCTTCAACCGCCACTGCTCGGTGAGCGACCTCGCCCCCGTGATCGACGCGTTCGCGGAGGGCGCGGCGGTCGAGACCGGCGAGAACCTCCCGAGCGTGGCCTACGGGGCGCTGCTCGCCGACGTCGCGGGACTTCCCGATGCGGTCGATGAGGTCGCGCCCGGCGCGCCTCCCGCCGTTCGCGCCTCCGCCGTCGAGTTCCTGCTCGAGGGGCTCCACCTCAACAAGCGCCTCAACAAGGAGGCGCTCCCCGGCCGGACGCGGTACCGGGCCTAGAGCCGTGGCGATCCGCTACCGGTACAGCGAGTGGGACGGCTCGCAGGAGTTGCCGTCGCTCGACGCCGACGGCGTGCTCGAGGCGCTCTCCGATGATCTCCTGAACTTCGGCGACCTCCAGCACGCGCTACGCAACATGCTGCAGCGCGGGATCCGCGGTGGGCCCGACGATCGCGTTCGCGGTCTGCGCGACCTGCTCCAGCGCCTGCGCGGCCAGCGCCGCGAGAGACTCGATCGCTTCGACCTCGGCGGCGTGATGGAGACGGTGCGCCGCGAGCTCGGGGAGCTGCTCGCGCTCGAGCGCGAGACGATCGAGCGCCGCCTCGCCGAGGCCGGCGCCGAAGCGGGACCCGACGCCCCCGATCCTGCGGAGCGGGCGGACGGCAAGCGTGACGGCGACGGGGCCCGGGAGCCCGCGCCGGGAGCCGAGGGCGAGCCGCCCGGCGACGGGCAGGCGCGCGGTGACGACGAGGCCGACCTCGCCCGCATGCTGCGGCGCGTGGTGGAGCGCAAGCAGCGCTTCCTCGACGAACTGCCGCCGGATGCCCCCGGCCAGATCGGAGCGCTGCGCGACTACGAGTTCCTCAGCCCCGAGGCACAGCACCGTTTCCAGGATCTGCTGCGCCAGCTGCGGGAAGGGATGGCCGAGTCCCTCTTCCGGGACGTCTCGAAGATGGTCGACGAGATGTCCGAGGGCGACACCGAGCGCATGAAGCAGATGGTGCGCGACCTCAACGACATGCTGACCCAGCGCATGCGCGGCGAGGAGCCCGACTTCGACTCCTTCCTCGAGCGCTACGGCGACATGTTCGGCGAGAACCCGCCCCGAAGCCTCGACGAGCTGATCGAGCAGCTGCAGGAGCAGGCGCGCGCGCTTCAGTCGCTGATGGAGTCGCTCCCGCCCGGACACCGCCAGCAGCTCGAGGGCCTGCTCTCGGAGAAGCTCGGCGACCGGGAGCTGCAGGCCGAACTCTTCGAGCTCGCGCAGAACCTGGAGTTCCTCTCCCCCTCCGGCGAGCGCGGGGCCAGCTCCTACCCCTTCCGCGGCGACGAGGAGCTCGACCTGCGGGCCGCCCTCGCGCTGATGGAGGAGATGCACGAGATCGACGCGCTCGAGCGCGGCCTGGAGAAGGCGCAGTACGGGGGCGATCTCGACCAGGTCGATCGCGACGCGCTGCGCGAGCTGCTCGGGGACGACGCCGCCGAGGACCTCGACCGGCTGCAGGAGCTGCTCGACATGCTGGAGCGAGCCGGCTACCTGCGCCGCGACGGCGACGAGTGGGAGCTCACGCCGCGGGGCACGCGACTGATCGGTCAGAAGGCGCTGGCGGAGATCTACCAGCAGCTCCGGCGCTATGGCCTGGGCGACCACGCCCTCCCCACCGCCGGCCGGCACGGCGAGCGCACCGACGACACCAAGCCCTACGAGTTCGGCGATCCCTTCCACCTGCACATCGAGAGGACGGTGATGAACGCGCTGGAGCGCTCGGGGCCGAGCACGCCGGTGCGGCTCGCCGCCGACGACTTCGCGATCTACCGCTCGGAGCAGCTGACGCAGACGGCGACGGTGATGATGGTCGACCTCTCCTGGTCGATGGCGCTGCGGGGCTCCTTTCAGGCGGCGAAGAAGGTGGCGCTCGCCCTTCACAACCTGATCGGCTCGCAGTACCCGCGTGACAGCCTCTACCTGATCGGGTTCTCGGCCTACGCCCGGGAGCTGCGACCCGAGGAGCTCCCCTACGTGCGCTGGGACGAGTCGGTGCTCGGCACCAACATGCACCACGCGCTGATGCTCGCCGAGCGGCTCCTGTCGCGCCATCGCGGCGGGACCAGGCAGATCCTGATGATCACCGACGGCGAGCCCACGGCGCACCTGGAGCGCGGCCGCTCGCGGTTCGCCTACCCGCCGAGCCCGGCGACCATCCGCGAGACGCTGAAGGCGGTCATGCGCGTCTCCCGGCGCGACATCACCATCAACACCTTCATGCTCGATCGCAGCTACTACCTCAAGGACTTCGTGAACCAGCTCGCCAAGATCAACGGCGGCCGCGTCTTCTACACGACGCCCGACCGGCTCGGCGAGTACATCCTCGTCGACTACCTGCAGGGAAAGCGCCAGCGACTCTCGTCGCGCTCCTCGTAGGGCCGGACCGGTCCGAGGAGACCCGCTAAGCTCGCGGCATGCGACGCCTAGCGGGCCCCTTCGCCGCCCTCTGCCTGCTCTTCGCCGTCGGCACGGCGTGGTATGCCCTGGTCGAGGGCTTCGGGCTTCTCGAGGGCCTCTTCATGGTCGTGATCACGCTCTCGACGGTCGGCTACCAGGAGGTGCGCCCGCTCGACGCCAGCGGGCAGATCTTCAGCATCCTCTTCATCCTCGGCGGCGTGGGACTGATGCTGTACACGGCCGCCGCGATCGTGGAGCAGGTGATAGTCAGCGACGTTGTCGAGAGGCTCGGGGAGCGCCGATTGAGCCGGAGGTTGCGCCAGATGCGGGAACACATCGTCGTCTGCGGATTCGGCCGCGTCGGGCAGGAGGTCGCACGCGAACTCGGACGCCGCGACGAGACGCTCCTCATCATCGACCGGGACCGGGAGACCTGCGACCGCGCGCGCGCGGCCGGACACACCGCGCTCCAGGGCGATGCGACCGAGGAGGAGCTGCTCGAGCGAGCCGGGGTCGGGCGCGCCCGCGCCTTGATCGCCGCCGCCGACTCCGACGCCGTCAACGCCTTCACCGTGCTCACGGCGCGCGCGCTCAACCCGGAGCTCTACATCATCGCCCGCGCCGGCAGCGTCTCCGGCGAGCACCGGCTCGGGACGGCGGGGGCGAACCGTGTCATCTCGCCGTACCGGATCGCCGGACGGCGGATGGCGCTTGCCGCCACCCAGCCCCTCATCCAGGAGATCGTCGATCTCTTCGCGGCGCACCGACCGGAGGCCGGGCAGCTCGTCGCCCAGCTCGGGATCGCGCCGGATGCCGAAGCTCTCTCCAGCGGCACGATCGGCGACCTGCTCCCGCGCTCGCACCAGACACGCGTGCTCGGGGTGCTGCGCGCCGACGGCGCCTTCGCGGCGGCGCCGCCTCCCGAGACGGCGCTTGCTCCCGGCGACCGTCTGATGGTCTTCGGGAGCGAGTCGGAAATCCGGGAGATCGCGACGAGAATCGAGCGAACGGTCGAGGCCCAGGCCGACCCAGGTCCCGGCTAGCGCAGCCGCGGTCCCCGGTCGCGTGCGGGCGACGCTACGATCGCTCGATGAACGTTCACCCCGCCCGCGCTGATTCGGCGCGCCTCGCCTGGATCATCCGCAACCCCGGGGCCCGCGCGGCGCCCTCCGAGAGCCGGCTCCGCGCTGCCGCCGGCCCGCTCCGCCGCCGCGGCTGGGAGGTGGAGATCCGCAGCACCGCCGCGCCCGGCGACGCGGAGTCCCTCGCGCGCGAGGCGCTCGCCGCCGGCGCCTCGACCGTCGTCGCGGCGGGCGGCGACGGCACGGTCCACGAGGTCGTCAACGCCCTCGCCGGAAGCGGCGGCGCCCTGGGCGTGATCCCTGCGGGCACGGCGAACGTCTGGGCCGGAGAGGTCGCGCTTCCACGCTCCCCGGAGCGTGCGCTTGCGCTGGTGGCGAGCGGCTGGCGGGCGCATCTCGACCTCGGCGAGGCGGCCCTGCCGGCCGGCGGCGGGCGGCGGCGCTTCCTGCTGATGGCCGGCGCCGGCGTCGACGGCTCCGTGGTGCGTGCGATGCACGGCCGGCGTACCGCCAAGCGCCTGGGCGGCAGGGCCGCCTTCGGTCCCGCGATCGCCGCAACAGCGCTCGGCGCCCGGCCACTGCCCGTCCGCATCACCGCCGGCCGGCGCGAGCTGCATCGCGAGCTGTGGCTCGCGGTCTGCGGCAACACGCGGAGCTACACGGGCGTCCTCCAGCTGACCTCCGACGCGCGCGCCGACGACGGCGCGCTCGACCTGCTCCTGCTCTCGGGCGCCGGGCGGCGGAGGCAGGCCGCGCTCATCGCGCGCTCCCTCCGGGGGTCGCTGCACCGTCGCCGCGCGCCGGGCATCGACTACCTGCGCCGGCAGGCGCTGGCGATCGCGCTCGAGCCCGGGGCGGCGGCGCCCCTGGAGGTACAGGCCGACGGCGAACCCCTCGCGACCGTCCACCCCGGAGACGAGATCACCCTGCGCGCGCTCCCCGGCGCGCTCGTCGCCGTCCTGCCGCGCCGCCCCACGCCGCTGCTCGCCCGAAGCCCCGGCGCGCCTCGTGCCGCGCCGCACGCGGGACGCTGAGGCCCGGCCGCGGAACCGACGCGTATGCGCGCGCCCCTCGCCCTTACTCGACCGGCCGCAGCTCGCCCGAGGCGAGGCGCAGCCGACGCTCGCCAACCACCGCGCCCGGCGGAGGGCGGGCCGGATCAGGGGTCGTCACCAGCAGCTGATCGACACCGTACGCGACCTCGATCACGCGCTCGCGCCGCCGTCCGTCGAGCTCCGAGAGCACGTCGTCAAGCAGCAGCACCGGCGGTTCCCCCGTGCGCACCCGGAACAGCTCGACCTCGGCGAGTCGCAGGGCGAGCGCCGCTCCACGCTGCTGGCCGCGGGACGCGGTGGCCGCCAGCTCGCGCCCGCCGAGCAGGAACGCCACGTCGTCGCGGTGCGGGCCGATGCGCGTGAGGCCGGCCGCGATCTCCTCCCGGCGGCGCTCCGTGAGCGCCTCGCGGAAGGCTGCGGCGAGCCAGTCGCGCGCCCCGGCACCCCCGGCGAGCAGCTCGTCGGCGAGCGGCTGCGGGAGCGCCGGACGGTAGCACGGCCGTAGCGGCGCGTCGCCCGGTGCCAGCTCGGCGTAACGCCGGGCGGCGTCGGCGGCGAGGTGGTCGAGAGAGAGCGCGCGCTCGACCAGCAGCACGCTGCCCGCCTGCGCCAGCTCCTCGTCCCAGAAATCGAGTTCATCGGGACGGCCGCGCCGCTCGGCGAGTCGCCGGAGCAGGCTGTTGCGCTGCTGGAGGACGCGCTGGTAGCGCTGCGCCGCACGAACGTAGACGCCCTCGACCTGGGAGAGCGTGAGATCCAGGTAGCGGCGCCTCGCCTGGGGCGAACCGGCCACCACGCCCAGGTCGGCGGCGGAGAAGAGGACGACCCGCAGCGTGCCCACCAGGTCGGAGGCACGCCGCGCCACTCCGTTGAGCCGGAAACGGCGGCTCGTCGGGGGAGGAGCCGGGGCGGCCCCCGCTGCCGGCGTCCCGTCGTCCGCCCGGCTCCTCTCCGGCGGGGCGAGCGCCCGCGCGGCGATCGTCATCTCGACGGTGTCGCTGCCGCGCGCGCTCTCGACAGATCCCGCGAAGCGGGCGGCGGGAAGGGGATCCTCGCGGAGCGCCGCCCACGAGATCAGCTCCGCATCGTTCCCCGGGCGCTGCGTGCGCGTCGTCGCGAGCAGCGCGATCGCCTCGAGCAGGTTGCTCTTCCCCTCGGCGTTCTCGCCGACGAGCACGTAGGCCCCCGGCTCCAGGTGGAGCTCGAGCCGGCGGAACGACCGGACATTGAGGAGCGAGAGCTGCGAGAGGTGCACCGCGGCGATTCCCCCCCGCCGGCGGATCGACCGCCGAAGCCGGGTCGACGTCCGCCCACTATCGGCCTCCGCCGCGCCGCCGTGAAGCGCGGGCGCCCGGCGACGGCTACGGCCGGTAGCGGCGCTCCGCCCACAGGAGCGGGTCGACGTTGGTCCCCCAGACCGTGATCTCCCAGTGGAGGTGCGGCCCCGTGGAGAGGCCGGTGGACCCGATCGCGCCGATCACCTGCCCCGCCTCCACGAGGCCTCCCTCCGGCACCTCCACGGCCTCGAGGTGATGGTATCCGCTCATCACGCCTGCTCCGTGGTCGACGATGATGGAGCGCCCGCGGATCGGCATCTCGCCCACCCACGCGACGCGGCCCGGTGCAGCCGCGATCACCGGCGTTCCGAGGGCGTTGGCGACGTCCGTGCCGGTGTGCGGGGTCCCGACGGGACCCCCGTTGACGGAGCGCGCCGACCCGAACTCGGTCGTGATCACGCCGACGGCCGGGATGCGGAAGGCCGTCTCCCAGCGCGGGGATCGATCGTACGTCGAGAACTGCTCCGCGCGCAGCCGCCCCTCCTCTGCCCGCGCCTCCGGCGAGAGCAGCGCCCTCGTCACCGACTCCGGCAGCTGCAGGTAGTCGACGGGCCGCTCTACGAGGACCACTTCGTAGCCGCGCTCGACGACGTGCATCAGCCGGCCGGAGGCGCCGCGCGTCTCGATGGAGAGGAGCGCCGGTCCCGGCTCGGCGGCGATCGGGACGGCGACCACACCCCAGAAGAGATCGCCCTCTGCCAGCAGCGGCACGGCCTCGCCGCGGTAGCGAAGCGTCGCGAACGCAGCACCGGGAGCCAGGACGGAGACGACCATCGCCTCGCCATTGCCGACCAGCGGTGGCTCCACCACGACCGCCTCCGGCGCCGGGGGCGGCGCCGGGGGCGGCGCCTCCGGTCCGTCCGGGCGTGCCGGAGACGGCTCGGCAGCAGCCTCCGTCGGCGCCGGGGTGGGCCCAGCGGCACGTTGCGGCGGCGGCGGGGTCGGGGTCGGCCCGGGCGACCCCGGGGTGCCGTCGCGCTCCAGCGCCTGCCGCACCGCGACGGGCCGCGGCGCATCCTCCGCGCCGCGCTGCGAGGTCCACGCCGCGACGGCCGCGGCGACCAGCAGCAGTGCCACCGCGAGCAGGGCTCCCCACACGGCGAGCGAGCGCGCTCCCGCGCCCCGGGTCCCCTGCCGTCGTCCGCTCACGCGCCTCGACCCATCGTCCCCCGGCTCTCCGCCGGCGCTCCCGCGCCGGTCACGACCCGCCGCCCCCGCACGGGGCCCGGCCGTGCACGGGCCCTCCTGCGGTGCTGCTATACTCCGCTACCCGCCACGGAGCGAGCGGCCGCGCCTGCTCCACCGGCGGCCCGCCTCGGCTGGCCATCGGTGGTGCGAGCCGTCGCCGCCGGCCGGCCCGACCGGGAAGCGAGTCGCCGTGGAAGAGCCGCAACTCCTCGCCGGGCGCATCCTCGACAACGTCGGCCGCGTCATCATCGGCAAGTCGACCGAGGCGCGTCTCGCCCTGATCACGCTGCTCTGCCGCGGCCACCTGCTGATCGAGGACGTTCCCGGCGTCGGCAAGACGATGCTCGCCCGGGCGCTCGCCGTCTCCACCGGATGCACCTTCTCGCGCATCCAGTTCACGCCCGACCTGCTGCCCTCGGACGTCACGGGCGTCTCGATCTACGGGCAGGCGACGGGAACCTTCGAGTTTCGGCCGGGGCCGGTGATGGCGCAGATCGTGCTGACCGACGAGATCAACCGTGCGACGCCGAAGACCCAGTCGGCCCTGCTCGAGTCGATGGAGGAGCGCCAGGTCACCGTCGACGGCGTCACCCATCCCCTCCCGCGCCCCTTCATGGTGATGGGGACTCAGAACCCGATCGAATACGAGGGCACCTTCCCCCTGCCCGAGGCCCAGCTCGACCGCTTCCTGATGCGCGTGCGGCTCGGCTACCCCAGCGCTGTCGACGAGGTGCTCGTCATGGACGCGCAGCAGGACCGTCACCCGATCGAGACGCTCGAGCCGGTGACCCGTCCCGAGGAGGTGATCGAGCTGCAGAAGGCGGTGGGCGAGATCTACGTCGATCCGCTGATCAAGCAGTACATCGTCAACCTCGTCTCCGCGACCCGTGACCACGAGAGCGTCTACCTCGGCGCCTCCCCGCGCGGATCGCTGGCCCTGATGCGCGCGGCGCAGGCGCACGCGATGCTCGACGGGCGGGACTTCGTCCAGCCCGACGACGTGAAGGCGCTCGCCGAGTCCACGCTCGCGCACCGCGTCATCGTCTCGCCGTCGGCGCGCGTCCGCGAGGTCGGGGCCCGGCAGATCATCGAGGAGTCGCTGGGACGGGTCGCCGTCCCGGGCGTGCGCGCGCGCGGCGGGGCCTAGAGCGGTGCAGCCGGGGGGCGACCCCGGCCGCCTCGAGGTCCGGCTGCTTCCGGTCGGCGCCGCCGTGCTCGTCGCCGCCGCCGCGTTCATCATCGGATTCGCCACCGGCTTCTGGCTGCTCTTCCGCGTGGCCTACGTGGTGGCGTTCGCGCTCCCCCTGCTCTACCTCTGGACGCGCTCGATGGGCAACGCGCTCGACGTCGAGGTGACGCGCCGGACGCAGCGGGTGACGCAGGGGCTGCCGCTGACCGGCCGGCTGGAGCTGCGATCCTCGAGCTTCTGGCCGAAGGTCTGGCTCGAGGTCGAGGATCCCTGTTCGATCCCCGGTCACCTCACCCGCCGCGTGCTCACCCTGGGACCGCGCGAGCTGAAGGCGTGGCAATACTCGACGCCGACGCGCAGGCGGGGCGTCTACGAACTCGGGCCCGTCTCCGTCACCGCGGTCGACCCGCTCGGCCTCTTCCGCCTCACGCGCCGCTTCGGGCGTCAGGACACCGTTCTCGTCTACCCGAGCGCCCCCGAGCTGCCCAACTTCTACATCCCTCCCGCCAACCTTCCGGGCGAGGGCCGCTTCCGCCAGCGCACGCACAACGTGACCCCGACCGTCGCCGGCGTCCGCGAGTACGCACCCGGCGATTCCTACAACCGCATCCACTGGCCGGCGACGGCCCGCACCGGCGAGCTGATGGTGAAGCAGTTCGAGCTCGACCCGAGCTCCGACATCTGGATCGTTCTCGATCTCGAGCAGGCGGTGCACATCGGTGAGGACGACGACTCCTCGGAGGAGACCGCCGTCTCGATCTGCGCCTCGATCGCGCGCTACTTCCTGGGCACGAACCGCTCGGTCGGCTTCGTCTCGTTCGGGGAGAGGCTGCACGTGCAGGAGCCGGATCGAGGCCAGAACCACTACACCCGCATCCTCGAGTCGCTGGCGATGGCGCGCGCCGCCGGAGACGTGCCGCTCTCGGCGCTGCTCCTGGAGGAGGCGCGGCGCTTCGGACGCCACACCACGGTGGTGGTCGTCACACCGTCGACCGACGCATCGTGGGCGCTCGCCCTGATGTCACTCGCCGCCCGTGGGGTGCCCGTCGCCGCGGTGTTGCTCGAGGCGGAGACGTTCTCGACCACCGGCGGGGACGGGGACGGGAGCTCGCTCGACGTCTACGGGACGCTCGCCGCCGGCGGCATCTACACCTACACGGTGAAGCGACGCGACGACCTCGTTCGCGCGCTCTCCACCGGACGGGAGGCCGGCGTGACGGCCCGGCCGGCGGAGGGGCCGCGGTGACGGTCTCCTTCGAGGAGTTCTTCCGCGGCCCCACGCCGGGATACGGGCGGGAGCCGTCTGCCGCGGAGACGGGTTCCCTCGGATTCCTTCGCTCGCGCGAGGAGTGGATCACGCTCGTGATCCTCGCGGTGGCCCTCGGCGCCGTCATCTCCTCGGTGGAGGACGCCAACTGGGTGCGCGAGATGCCCTCGCTCGCGGCGGCGGGCTTCGGCGGACTGGCGGCGGGATGGCTCCTCGCGCAGCTGCCGCTGCGCGCCGGCTGGGGCGTCCCCGCGGGCCTCGCCTGGGGCACGCTCTTCGTGACCGGGCTGCTCCTCGACACGCTGAGGCTCTCCGACCCCGCGGGCCCCACCGGCCTCGCGATTCGCTGGAGCGAGATGAAGCTCCGCTTCGCCCGCTGGGTCGAGATTCTCGTCGAGGGCGGGATCTCCAACGATCCGCTGCCGTTCGTCGCCCTGCTGGTGGCGCTCGTCTGGATCATCGGCTTCGTCAGCGCCTGGTCCGTCGTGCGCTGGCGCAACGCCTGGGTCGCGCTGCTCCCGCTCGGGGTGCTGCTCCTCACCAACATCGCCTACCTTCCCGGACAGCCCGCCTTCCTCTTCGCCATCTTCCTCTTCGCCGGCGTGCTCCTGGTAACGCGGCTGCGCGTCGTGCGCGCCCTCGCCGGCTGGGGGAGCGAGGACACCATCCGCCCCGAGGCCCTGCCGGCGGAGGTGCTGCGCACCGCGAGCTGGGCGGCGCTGGTGCTTTTGATTGCCGTCTGGATCGTCCCGACCGCCAACAACATCGGTCCGCTCGCCGATCGCTGGGCGGCGCTCATCGCGCCGGTCACCGATCGCGCCGAGCGGATGGGACGCCTCTTCGTCGGCGTGGGTTCGCGCCCGGACTCGCTGCACCACCGCTACGGCGAGGTGCTGCCCCTGAAGGGACGCGCGCGCCTGTCCCCGGAGCCCCTGCTGGAGGTCGAGGCGCCGGGCGAGGGCCTGCTGCGCGCCCTCTCCTACGACACCTACGCCGGGCAGGGGTGGCAGGTCTCGGAGACCGGCGGTCTGCCGCCCTCCGGATCTCTCGAGGCGCTCGCGGAGGGAGGCCTCGCGCGTACGCGCCTCGAGCTTCGCGTCCCCGTCAGCATCGAGGTCACGCTGCTCGAGCGCGTCGGCGACCGCGTGCTCCTCGCCGCCGGCGATCCGCTCACCACCGACCTGCCCGCCAGCCGGCGCGTCGGATCCACGCCGGCCGATACCGTCTCCCTGCGACCGGAAAGCCGGCTGCGCTCCGGCGACACCTACACGACCGTCGGTACGGTCTCCGCCGCCGAGATCGAGCGGCTGATCGCCTCCGGCACCGACTATCCCGCCTGGGTCACCGGGCGCTACCTGCAGCTGCCGGACGACCTTCCCGACGCCGTCCGCGAGTACGCGCTCACCCTCGTCTCGCCGGGGACGCAGCCCTATGTCGCAGCGCGGCTGGTGGAGCAACACCTGCGGGCGACCTTCCCCGTCGACCTGCGGGTCCGGGCGCCGCCGCCGCTCCGCGATGCGACCGCCTACTTCCTCTTCGACGCGCAGCGCGGATATTTCGACCATCACGCCTCCGCGATGGTCGTGCTGCTGCGCACGCTCGGCATCCCCGCCCGGCTCGCCGTCGGGTTCGTGATCGACGACGCCCAGTTCGACGAGGAGACGCGGCGGTACACCCTGAGCGAGCTCGAGAGCTGGGCGTGGCCCGAGGTCTACATGGCCGGCCTCGGGTGGCTCGACTTCAACCCGACGCCCTCGCGGCCGCTCATCGCCCGACCCGGCGACGACGCCGGGGTACTGCAGGCATTCGGACTCACCGACGACGGCGGCATCTTCCGGGACGTCCCCTTCGACGAGGACGCGGACTTCGAGGCCCTGCTCGCGAGCCTGGGCGCCGACCTCGGCACCGGGGAATCCTCCGAGATCGACTTCGGCTCGGAGGACGGCGTCGGCACCGTCGCGCGCATCTCCGGCTGGATCCTGGCACTCTCCGCCGTCGGGCTCGCCCTCATCGTCGGCGCGCGCCTGCTGTGGGAGCGCCCCTACCGGAATCTCCCTCCCTCGACGCGGCGCTGGGGGAAGCTCTCGCGGCTCGCGGCGTGGGCCGGCGCCGACACGGCGCCGACGCGCACCCCGCACGAGACCACGCGGGAATGGCGGGAGGCGCTGTGGCCACGGCCGCTCGACGCCGCTCCGCTCGCCGCCGCCTTCGCCCGGGAGCGCTACGGGCGGCCCGGCCATGAGGAGACGTCCGAGAAGGCGGAGGAGCTCGATCGGCTCTACGTGCAGCTCCGCAACCGCTTCTTCCGCCGCCTGCTCGCCCTCCGGCGGCGGCGGCGCTCCGGCGCACGGTAGCCGGGAAGCTCGCGGGGCGGCGTCGAGCGCGCCTCTCCACGCCCGGCCGCGCGGCCCGTCGGATGCCCCCGGACGGTCGGCGGGAGATCGGGCGTCTCAGCGGGGCGGCAGGGGCTCCCCCGGCTCCGCGGGAGCGCCGAGATCGACGAGGGCGTTGAGCTGGTGGACCAGCTCGAGGAGGCGCAGTGCCTCCGCGAGCGCCATCTCGCCCGACTCCAGAGCGGCCAGCGCCTCATCGAGCGCCGCCCGCGCCTCCTCGGCGCTCAGGGCCAGGGTTCCCGGCCCCGGCTGCTGCCCGACGACGCCGTCGGGATCCGCGCCCCCGCCGGGCACCGGGAGCGAGCCCGGCTGTGCGCCCGCGCCCCCGGCCGGACCGGGCGGCTGGGCGGCGCCTCCCGGCAACCCCGGCGTCCCGTCGGGGGGCGGCGCCCCCGCCCCGGCCGGCCCGCCCGGTGCCGGGGGTGGCTGCGAGGCCTCCGCGTCGTCGCCACCGGCCTCGATCTCGTCCGCAGCAGGCGCCGCCCCCAGCGCACGCAAGACGATCTCGAGGTTGGCTCGCGCGTCGTCGTCCTCCGGATCGCGGAGCAGCGCCGTCACGAAGCTCTCGCGCGCCGCCTCGAGCCTGGACGCGCGCGCGGCATGGACCCCGCGCGCGTAGGCGGCGATCGCCGCGAGCTCCGGATCCTCCGTCTCGTTCGCCGCCCGCGCCGCCTCCTCCATCGCCTCCTCATAGCGTTCGAGCCGGCCGAGCGCGTTGCCGCGATCGTAGGCGAGGATCGCGAGATCCTCCGCCGATTCGGTCGCCCCCGACGCGGCCTCGTAGCGGCTGAGCGCCTCCTCGTAGCGGCCCGCCCCGTAGGCCTCGTGACCGGCCCGCGTCTCGCGGTACGCCTCGCTCCCGCCGCAGGAGCTGAGCAGGACCGCGCCGAGGCCCAGGAGCGCCGTCGTTGCCGACGCCGAGAACAGTCGCGGCAGGCCGCCTCCCGGCCGGCGCCGCCCGCCCTCGGACACCAGCTCGCGGGCTCCCAGCAGCGCGAGCGCCAGGGCGGCTGCCCACTGGAAGCGCTCCACGGGGGCGCTCTCCGTGTCCTCCGCGAAGCGCGTCTGCGCGAGCCGCCGGAAGGTCACCGCAAGCCCCGGGATCGACGCGAGCGGACGCAACTCGCCGCCGGTGCCGCGCGCGGCATCGGCGAGCAGCGCGGCGTCGGGCAGGCTCACCTCCGGTCCGCCCTCGGGACGCTCCGCGCCCGGTAGCGCCCCGCCGCCCGGTGCGCCGGCGACCGCCGCATAGATGCGGACGCCGCGCGCGACGGCGGTGTCCCGCGCGAAGTCGACGAAGCGGTCGCCGGCGGGATCCTCACCGTCGGAGACGAGCACGATCGCCTGCGTGCGAGCCGCGTCCTCCACGTTGAGCGCGTCGAGAGCGCGCTGCAGGGCGACGCCGACGTTGCTGCCCGGACGCATCAACGCCGCCTCCGACTGCGCGCGCTCCACGAGCTGTGCCAGCACCTCCAGATCGCGCGTGAGGGGCGAGCGCACGAGAGCGCTGCCGGCGAAGGTCACGAGCGCAGCGCGATCGCCGACGAGGCCGCCCAGCAGGCCCGTCAGCGCATCAGCCGCCGCGTGGGCCCGGCTCGGCCCGACGTCCTCGGCCGTCATCGAGCGCGAGACGTCGAGGACGAGCGCCACGTCGATGCCCCGCTGCTCGACGGCACGCTGCTCCTCGCCCCATTGCGGGCGCGCGGCCGCGAGCACCGCCGATGCGATCGCGGCGACCAGCAGCACCTCGCGCAGGCGGCGCCGGGCCAGCGAGCGGCCCCGGCGCAGCACCGCCGGGCCGCCGATCGCGCGGTCGGCCTGCGCGCGGCGCCGCTCGCCGTGGCGCAGCACCCAGGCGGCCAGGGGCACGAGCGCGAACGCGGCGAGCAGAAGCGGGGCACCGAACGAGACGGGGCCGATCACGGTTGCCTCCGGAGCCAGGTTGAGGCGAGGAGGGCGTCCACGGCGAGCAGGAGAGCCGCCGCGCCGACGAGCCACGGCCCGAACTCGTGGAACGACTCGAAGCGCCGCTCCCCCACGCGGCTACGCTCGAGGCGGCCGATCTCCTCGTAGGCGGCCGCCAGCTCCTCCTGCGTCCTGGCGTCGTAGTAGGAGGCGTCGGTCAGCGCGGCGATCCGGCGCAGCGTCGCCTCATCGACCGCCGAGGTGCCGTCGAACGAGAGGAACGCGACGGTGTAGACGCGGACGCCGAGCGCCGCGGCCATCTGCGCCGCCTCGACCGGCGTCACCTCACCGGTGTTGTTCTGCCCGTCGGTGAGCAAGACGACGATGCGGCTGCGGGCCGGCGACTCGCGCAGGATCCCCACCGACTCGGCGAGCCCGAGGCCGATCGCCGTCCCATCCTCGATCAAGCCCGGCCCCGCGACGCGCACGCGGCTCGCCATCGCGTCGAGGTCGTCGGTGAGGGGCGAGAGCACCAGCGCCCTCGACTGGAAGATCACCATGCCCACGCGGTCGCCCTCGAGCGTGCCGAAGAACTCCTCCAACACCGCCCGCGCCGCCTCGAGCCGGGTCGGCCCGAAGCGCTCCGTGATGTTCCCCATCGACGTCGAGACGTCGAGAGCGGCGACGATGTCGATGCCCTCCTCGGGGATCGTCACGACGGCGAGCCCCTGCCGCGGCCGCGCCAGCGCGACCACGACAAGAATCGCCGCCGCGACGCGCAGCGCCGGCCCGACCCAGAGCAGGCGCAGCCGCACGCTGCTGCCGCCGGAGCCGGCGCTCCGCCACGGCCCGAGATCGGCGACGGCGAGGGCCGGGCGCCGGGACCCGCGCAAAGCACGCCAGAGTGTGAACACCGCGACCGCCGGGAGCCCGATCAGGAGCGCCGGGGCGGCGAACGTGAGTTCGCTCATTCCGCCTCCCCCCCGGCCGCTTCGAGATCCTCCCCGTCGCCGGAGGACTCCTGCGCGCGTGCGCGCCCGAGCTCGACGATCTCGTAGGCGAGCGTGAGGTCGTGATCGGCCGAGTCGCGGTCGGGATGGCGGTGCGCGTAGACGGAGCCGTCACAGCGCTCCAGCAGTCCGACGATGAGACGCGCCTGCCAACGGTCGATCCCCTCGTCGAGCATCCGACTCTCGAGCTCGTTGGTCGTGAGCGCGGTGGCGCGGAAGCCACCGCGAGCCTCGAGGTACGCGCGGACCACCGACGCGATCTCCCGGTAGTAGGCGACGGACTCCTCGCCGCTCTCCGGCGCACCCCGCTGCGCGAGCGCGTCGAGGCGCCTGCGCGCCTCCTCCTCCAACGGCCACTGCGCCCGCTCCTCCCTCGCACGAGCGAGCGAGCGCCTCAGCAGCAGCGAGCGCAGGAGCCGCCACGCGAGCAGCAGCGAGAGCAGGGCCGCCGCCGCCACCAGCGCACCGGCGATCACCTCGAACCGCTCCCAGGGGCGGGGGGCGCCCCCGACGTCGCGCTGCGGCGTGAGCGGGCGCAGCCTCTCGTCGTCCGCCGCGGTCGTCGCCTCGACCCGCAGAGGCGGCAGGGCGACGCGGAGCACGGTGCGGCTCCCATCGTCGCGCAGCGCCCGCACCTCCGCCTCGCCGAGCTCGACGAGCCCGAGCGAGAAGGCGGCGATGGTGTAGACGTACTCGCTGGTCAGGCGGCCTGCCGCCGCCGCGCCCTCCGACACCCGGGCGTCCTCGACCAGCTGTATCGCGACAGCCTGATCCACCCGGCCCACGGCAACGACCTGATCGGCGCCGTGCTCGACGCGGATCACGAGGCGCACCGTCTCCCCGAGCACCGCGGTGGGCGGATCCAGCCTGACCTCCACGGCGACGTCGCCCGCGGGCGGCTCCTGCGCGGCGGCCGGCGCGACGACGAGGAGCGCGAGGCAGCAGAGAAGCACCGCCGAAGCCGCTGCCCGCCGGCGCGTGGTCACCGCGCCATCGCCCGGCGTCGGAAGTACGCAACCAGCGGGCCCGCCACGGGCTCTCCGACGCGCAGCTCGATCTCGTCGACGCCCGCGGAGACGAGCGCGCGCCGGCGCGCCGCCGCCCGCTCGGAGGCCGCCTGTTCGTAGCGGCGCCTCACGCGCGGATCGTCGGTATCGACCAGCACGCGCCCGCCCCGCTCGGCATCCTCGACCTCGACGATCCCGAGGCGCGGAAGGGCGAGGTCGACGGCGTCCACGAGCGTCACGGCGATCACCTCGTGCCGCCGGGAGAGCGCGGCCAGCGAGCGCTCGAAGGCACCAGCGAGAAAATCTGAGACCAGCACCACGACCGACCGCCGCGCCAGCACGCGCGAGAGGTGCTCGCAGGCCGCGGCGATGTCGGTGCCCGGCGCCCGGGGTGCCGGGTGCACGATCTCACGCACGATGCGCAGCACGTGGCGGCTCCCCTTGGCCGGGGCGACGAAGCGCTCGACGCGATCGGTGAACGTCATGAGGCCGGCGCGGTCGTTGTTGATGAGGGCCGCGAAGCTCATCAGGGCGACCACCTCGGCCGCCGTCGCCAGACGACCGGACTCGGGGAACGCGGACTGCTGCGAGGCGGAGAGGTCGACCGCGCAGAGCACCGCGAGCTCGCGCTCCTCGACGTACTCCTTCACCCACGGCGTCCCCAGGCGCGCGGTCACGTTCCAGTCGATGAAGCGAACGTCGTCGCCGGGGATGTACTCCCGAACCTCGGCGAACTCCATCCCCGTCCCGCGGAACACGGAACGGTAGTCGCCGGCGACGAACTGGGTCGCGAGTCGGCGCGCACGCAGGGCGATGCGTCGGATCGCGGCCAGCTGGTCGGGGTCCAGCGCCGGCCGCTCGCCCGCCGAGGCGGGCGCCGCCATCAGGGAATCCCGACGCCGTCGAGCAGGCGCTCCACCACCAGCGCCTGCGTGATCGACTGCGCCTCGGCCTCGTAGGAGAGGACGAGTCGATGCCGCAACACATCCCGCGCCATCGCCTTGACGTCGTCGGGGAGCACGTAGTCGCGGCCCTGGATGAAGGCGTAGGCCTGCGCCGCCCGGGCCAAGAAGACGCTGGCGCGCGGCGAGGCGCCGTATTCCACGAGCGGCGACAGCTCGCCCAGACGGTAGCGGTCCGGATTGCGCGTCGCCTCCATCAGGCGGACGACGTACTCGCGAAGGCGCTCGTCCACCTCGACGCGCGCGGAGGCCTGCCTCAGCGCGGCAATCTGGTCGCGGCCGGTCACCGCGCGCACGTCGGGCTCGGAGCCGTCGAGCGCGCGGGCGAGGATCGCGCGCTCCTCCTCGCGCTCCGGGTAGTCGACGTGGATCTCGAGCATGAAGCGATCGAGCTGCGCCTCCGGGAGCGGGTAGGTCCCCTCGTGCTCGATCGGATTCTGCGTCGCGAAGACGATGAAGGGATCCGGCAGCGCGAGCGTCTCCCCCCCGATCGAGACCTGCCGCTCCTGCATCGCCTCGAGCAGCGCCGACTGCACCTTCGCGGGCGCGCGGTTGATCTCGTCGGCGAGCACCACGTTCGCGAAGACCGGCCCACGGCGAATGTGGAACTCGGCCTCTCGCGGCTGGAAGACCAGGGTCCCGGTGAGGTCGGCGGGAAGGAGATCCGGCGTGAACTGCACCCGGGAGAAGGAGAGCCGGAGCGTGCGGGCCAGGGTCGAGACGGAGAGCGTCTTGGCGAGGCCCGGCACGCCCTCGACCAGCGCGTGGTTCGCCGTGAGCAGGGCGACGAGCAGCCGGTCGATCAGCCTCTCCTGGCCGACGATGACCCGGCCCACCTCGGCGCGCACGTCGGCGATCACCTGATGCAGCGTCGCCGTCCCGGCACCGCCGGCGCCCGGCGCCACACTGCTCTCGATTCGTTGCTCCGTCATCTCACCCCAGACCGCCCGCGGGAAGACGCCTGCCCTAAGGAGCGGCGCGAGTCACGAGTGAGCAGTGTAGCGCGCGGGAAAGGACGCGAGCCGGGCGGGCCGCTAGCGAGCGGCCGCGACCAGCTGCCCGCCGCCCTCCCGCCGGGCGACCGTCTGCGCGGCCACCGGGGAAGCGGCCGGTGCCGGAGGAGGCGGCCCGTGCTGGGCCACTTCGCCCAGCACGCCCAGCAGCGCCCGGATGCCCGGCAGCAGCGGGGCGGCGGCGGCGACACCGGGCAGCGCGAGCCGCTCGACGCGGCCCGACCGCGTCTGGACGGAGAGCTCGACCGGGAGATCGCCCGCGCTCTCGCGGAGCATCGCGACGAGGCGGCGGAGACGGCGCCGGTCCGCCCCTTCGTCCGTGGTCTCCTCGATCGAGATGACGAGCCGCGGCGCGCCGCCGGAAGCGGCTTCCGAAGCGCTCTCTCTGGCCGCCGGTTGGGCTCGGGGCTCGACGGGGCGGAGCCCGCCCCGCGTCGGCCCCGCCGCACCGTTCTCGCCGCCTCTCACCGCGTCCGCGTCTGGAGCGGCGGCCCGCGAGCGGGAACGGGAGTCGCCCGTGCCGGCATGGCGAGCGGCGGCGCGGCCGCCCCCCGGTCCGCCGGTGGGCCGGAAGCGGCCGGCGTCGAAGTCGATGAGACGTCCCGACTCCAGGTCGAACGGCGCCAGCTCCTCGACCGCTACCGTCAGCCGATCGCCTCGGCTGCGCACCGACGCCTTCGCAAGCACGACGTTTCCGGGCACGGCCCAGTCGCGGTAGCGCTCGTAGGCCTCCGGCCAGAGCGTGAGCTCGACGGACCCCGAGAGGTCCTCGATCATCAGGGCGGCGAACGGGCGTCCCTGCCTCGTGGCGAGAGGGCGGACGCCGGTCACCATGCCGGCCACCGCCACCTCGGAACCGGCGGCGTCCTGCCCCAGCTCCGCGGCCTGCGCCGTCACGTGCTCGGCGAGCACGCTCGCCGCCTGCTGGTAGGGGTGCTCGCTGATGTACGTGCCCAGCAGCTCCTTCTCCCACTGCAGCCGCTCGCGGCGCGGCACCTCCACCGGATCGAGATCGAGTGCCGGGAGCGGCGCGTCGACCTCATCGCCGAAGAGGTCGAACATCGATGTTTGCCCCGTCTCGCGCCGCCTCTGCTCCTGCTGCGCGAAGGAGAGCACGCGATCGAGCCCGGCCACGACCGTTCCGCGGTCGGCGAATTCGTCGAGCGCCCCCGCCTTCGCCAGCGACTCGAGCACGCGGCGGTTCAGCTCGCGCGGCTGGATGCGACTCGCGAAGTCCTTGAGCGAGCGGAAGGGACCGTTCTGCTCCCGCTCCGCGACCAGCGCCTCCACCGCGGCGCGCCCCACGTTTTTCACCTGCGCGAGCCCGAAGCGGATCGCCGCGGAGCCCTCCCCCTCCGGACGCTCGATCGAGAAGTTCACGCCGGAGCTGTTGACGTCCGGGAGCTGCACCGGGGTGCCGAGCCGCGCGCACTCGCCGACCGCACGGGCGATCCGCTCCTGCGCCCCCGTCGGGTGTGATCCCGCCGAGATCAGGACCGCCGTCATGAACTCAACGGGGTAGTGAGCCTTCAGATAGGCCGTCTGGTAGGCGATCGTGCCGTAGGAGAAGGCGTGCGCCTTGTTGAAGGCGTAGCCGGCGAACGGCTCGATCAGGTCGAAGATCTGCGCCGCCAGTCGCGCATCATAGCCGCGCTCCTCCGCGCCCCCGATGAATCGTTCGCGCTCCGCCAGCATCACGGCCGGGATCTTCTTCCCCATCGCCTTCCGCATCACGTCGGCCTGGCCGAGCGTGTAGCCGGCGAAGACGCGGGCGATCTCCAGCACCTGGTCCTGATACGTAATGACCCCGTAGGTCTCGTCAAGAACGCCGGCGAGGTCCGGATGCGGGTAGTAGGCCTTCGCACGCCCGTGCTTGACGTCGATGTAGCGAGGGATCTGCTCCATCGGCCCCGGCCGATAGAGGGCCACCATCGCCGAGAGCTCGGCGATGTTCTCCGGTCGCAGCTCGCGGACCTGCCGCCGCATGCCCGCCGATTCCATCTGGAAGATCCCGAAGGTATCGGCCTGAGCCAGGATCGCGGCGGCGGCGGGATCGCCGTCGGGAAGCGTCCTCAGGTCGATGTCGACCCCGGTGGACGCGCGCACCAGCTCGACCGCCTGACCCAGGATGGTGAGGTTGGCGAGCCCGAGGTAGTCCATCTTCAGCAGGCCGATGCGGGCGACGTCGCCCATCGCATACTGCGTGGTCGGCAGGAGCTCCTCGTCGCCGTCGCGCGCCGACGTCGGACGCTGCAGCGGCACGACCTCCGAGAGCGCGTCGCGGGAGATCACGATCCCGGCCGCGTGCGTGGAGGCGTGGCGCGCGACCCCCTCCAGGCCTCGGGCCGACTCCACGAGCTCCGCGACCTTCGGATCCTGCTCCACAGCGAGGGCGAGCTCCGGCACCTCCGCGACCGCCTGTTCCAGCGTCACGTGCAGGATGTCGGGCACGAGCCGCGCGATGCGATCGACCTCGCCGTACCCCATCCCGAGCGCGCGTCCGGAGTCGCGTATCGCCGCCTTCGCGCCCAGGGTGCCGAAGGTGATGATCTGCGCCACGCGGTCTCGCCCGAAGCGTTCGGCGGTGTAGCGGATGACCTCCTCGCGCCGGTCGTCTGCGAAATCGAAGTCGACGTCCGGCATCTCGCGTCGCTCCGGGTTGAGGAAGCGCTCGAAGACGAGCCCGTACTGCGTGGGCTCGATATCGGTCACGTCGAGGCAGTAGAGGATCACCGAGGCGGCGGCGGAGCCCCGCACGCCCATCGGGATCATCCGCGTGCGCGCGAAGGCCGCGATGTCGCGCACGATCAGCATGTACTCGACGAAGCCGCACTCCTCGACGACGCGCAGCTCGTACTCGAGGCGGTCGACCTGCGCGGGCGTCGGGCTCCCGTAGCGGCGCCGCATGCCCTCCTGGCAGAGGCGGCGCAAGAACCCCGCCGGACTCTCGCCCGACGGCACTCCCGGGTCGGGAAGCAGCGCGCGACCGAAGGCGAGGTCGAGGCCCACCTGCTCGGCGATGCGTGCCGTGTTGTCCACGGCCTCGGGCAGCTCCGGGAAGAGCGCGCGCATCTCCTGCTCCGACTTCAGGTAGAAGGAGTCGCCGTCGAGCCGGAAGCGGTCCTCGTCGTGGATCGTGGCGTTGGTGCCGATGCAGAGGAGCAGGTCGTGCAGTCGATGCTGCTCGGGCGCGGTGTAGTGCGAGTCGTTGGTGGCCACGAGCGGCAGTTCGAGATCGCGCGCGAGCGCGACCCGATGGGGAATCAGGCGACTGAACTGCTCCTGTCCGTGCTCCTGGAGCTCCACGTAGTATCGACCCGGGAAACGCTCCCGGTACCACGAGGCCACCTCGCGGGCGTCGCGCTCGCGTCCCTCCGCGAGCGCCGTCATCAGCTCGCCGGAGGGGCATCCCGAGAGCACGATCAGTCCCTCCGCGTGGCGCTCGAGGAGTTCACGATCGACGCGCGGGCGGTAGTAGAAGCCTTCGAGATGCGACGCGGTCGAGAGGGCGAGCAGGTTCTGGTAGCCCGCTTCATTCTGCGCCAGCAGCGTCAGGTGCCAGGGCGAGCGCTCGGCGGCCGAGCGCTCGTGGCGGCTCCCGTGGGCCACGTAGGCCTCGAGTCCGATGATCGGCTTCACGCCGGCTGCGAGCGCCGCCTCGTAGAACTGGATCGCCCCGTAGAGCGCGCCGTGGTCGGTGATGGCGAGCGCCTCTTGGCCCAGCGCCTGTGCGCGCGCGACGAGGTCGGGGATCTTCGAGAGACCGTCGAGCAGCGAGTACTCGCTGTGCGTGTGGAGATGAGCAAACATGCCGACCGTCCCCCGCGCGGACCGCCCCCGCCGAGGCGACCGCCCGTGGTCGGCCCGCCCGGCCCCGTGGTCTCCCACGCATCCGTTGTTCGGCATATCCGAATAGGTGACTGCGCGAACGGGCGTGCGATCTGCCGGAGGGCGATACTAGCCGTCCGCACCCGTCCCTGTAAAGCTCGCGCGGCGCGGCCGGAGCTACTCCCCCTGATCGAGCTCGAAGGCCTCGTGCAGGGCGCGGACGGCCTCGTTCACCTTCTCGGCGTCGACGACGCAGGTGATGCGGATCTCCGAAGTCGAGATCAGCTCGATGTTGACGCCGTGCGTGTAGAGCGTCTCGAACATCGCCGCGGCGTAGCCGGGGCTCGACGCCATGCCGGTCCCGACGATCGAGACCGAGCCGACGTCGCTGTCCCCGACGACGGCGGCGGCGCCGAGCTCCGGCAGCGCGGCCTCGACGGTGCGTAGCGCTCGCGAGAGATCGCCGGAGGCGACCGTGAACGTCATGTCGGTCAGCTGCTCCGTCGACACGTTCTGCACGATCGTGTCGACGGAGACGCCGGCCTCCGCGAGCGGGCTGAAGAGCCGGGCCGCGATCCCGGGCCTGTCGGGCACTCCCCGCACCGTCACGCGCCCGACGCGGGACTGATGGGCGATGCCGCGCACCTTGTTGGACTGCTCCATCACCGCCTCCCCGCGAATCAGCGTGCCGGGGGCCTGCTCGTCGAAGGTGCTCGCCACGCGGACCTCGACGCCGTAGAGCGATCCCACCTCGACGGCGCGGGCGTGCATCACGCGCGCCCCCGTCGTCGCCAGCTCCAGCATCTCATCGTAGCCGATGTCCCCCAGCGCTCGGGCATCGGCGCATATCCGCGGATCGGCGGTGTAGATGCCCGCCACGTCGGTGTAGACCTCGCAGGCGTCGGCGCCCAGCGCCGCCGCCAGCGCCACGGCCGTGGTGTCGCTCCCGCCGCGGCCGAGCGTCGTGACGTCGAGATCCTCCGACTCCGAGACCCCCTGGAAGCCGGCGACGATCACCACGCGGCCGGAGGCGAGCTCACGCTCGATGCGAGCGGTCTCGATACCGGCGATGCGCGCGCGGCCGAACACCGCGTCGGTGCGGATGCCGGCCTGCTGTCCCGTGAGGCTGACCGCGTCGAGGCCGTGATCGTGAAGCGCCATCGAGAGCAGCGTCGACGACACCACCTCGCCGGTGGAGAGCAGCACGTCGAGCTCGCGTGGGCGGGGGTCGACCGTGACCTCCGTCGCGAGCGCGATCAGCTCGTCGGTGCGACTCCCCATCGCCGAGACGACTGCGACCAGCCGCGTGCCGCCGGCCGCGCGCGCGGCGATGCGTCGGGCCACGTGGCGGATCCTCTCCGCGTCGGCGACGGAGGAACCGCCGAACTTCTGCACGACCAGCACCACGCGTCCCCCCCGACCGGGCCCGCTCCGCTCAGCGGCCCGCTGACCCGACTCCCGGCGCGGCGGTATCGTCGATCAGCTCCGCCCCGCGCGAGCTCATCCTGCAGATGCGCGCCTCCGCCTCGAGGCCGACCGCCGCCGCCGCCTCCCGCATCGCTCCCGCGACCGCCTCCGCCCCGTCGCTCACGAAGGCCGCCACCGCCGAGCCACCGCCCGAGAGATAGGCGCCGTGCGCCCCCGCCGCTCGCGCAGCGCGGAAGATCGCCGGCATCGCCGGCAAAAGCGTCGATCGCGCCGGCTGGTGCAGCACGTCCTCGGTCGCGACCGCGAGCAGCTCGTAGCGGCGTGCGGCGAGGGCGGCCACGAGCAGCGCCGCGCGCCCGATGTTGTGCACCGCCTGGTTGCGCGTCAGCCGCTCCGGGAGCCGCGACCGGGACTCCCCGGTCGGCATGGAGAAGCGAGGGATCAGAAGCGCGATCCGAAGATCCTCCGGGGGGTCGACGCCGAGCCGGCAGAGCTCCCCCTCGTCCAGCCCCTCCGCGATCACGATCTGCAGCCCGCCCAGGAGCGCGGGGGCCGCGTTGTCGGCGTGGCCCTCGAGGCGGGCCGCGACCCGCAGCAGCGCGTCGGCCGAGCGCTCGCCCGGCAGCAGCGCGTCGGCGGCCACGACGCCTGCGACGTGGGCCGCCGCCGACAGGCCGAGCCCTCGCCCGAGCGGGATCTCGCCCTCCACGTGCACGCGCAGGCCGCGTGGTGGAGCCTCGCCCGCCAGCAGGTGCAGCGCCCGCGCGCCCGCCGCCGCCATGCGCTCGAGCGGCAGCTCCGGCACCGGAAGCGGGTCGTCGTCGACCGTCAGCGTGAAGCGCATGCGCCAGTCCAGCGCCACGCCCAGGCTGTCGAAGCCCGGCCCGAGGTTGGCGGAGGTCGCGGGAACCTCGACGGTCGCGCTACGGGACGGGGCAGCAGCCATGGAGGAAGTGTAGACACCGCCCCCGGAGCGAGGAAGGCGCGCGGGCGCGGCGCCCGCGTCCTCAGCGCCCGCGTGCTTGCTGCCGGCTCGCCGGCAGCACCCTTCCGATCCGCTGCCACGCCCGCTCGGCGAGCAGCGCCGGCGGATCACGTGCGTCGAGCACCAGCCATCTCTGAGGCTCCTCTGCGGCGAGCTCCCGGTAGCACGCGCCCACGCGCTCATGGAAGGCGATCGCCTCCCGTTCCATGTAGTCGCCCGCCCTGCCCGCCCGCGCCAGCCCGGCCGCCGGGGAGATGTCGAGCAAGAGCGTGAGATCGGGCGAGAGTCCGCCGGTCGCGGCCCGGTTCACCGCCGCCACCAGCGCGCGGTCGAGCCCGCGTCCGCCGTGCTGGTAGGCGACCGTCGAGTCCTGGTAGCGATCGCAGATCACCAGCGACCCCGAGGCGAGTGCCGGGCGCAGCACCTCGGCGACGAGCTGCGCGCGCGCCGCGGCGAAGAGGAGCAGCTCCGCCTCGGGCGCCGGCCCCGTCGTGACCCGATCGTCGTCAAGGAGGGCCGCGCGAAGCCGCTCGCCGAGGGCCGTGCCGCCGGGCTCGCGGCACGCCACGACATCGACCCCCGCCTCGTGCGCCCGCCCGGCGAGCAGCGCCACAAGCGTGCTCTTCCCGGCGCCCTCGCCGCCCTCGACGGTGACGAGGAGTCCCCGGACGGGCGCACGGGTACTCATTCGTCCTCAGCGTCCGGATCGGCGTCGGGATCCTCCCACGCCGCCCACGGCTCGGGCCGCTCGCCGGCCATCACCGTGAGACGGCGGTAGGGCTCGCGCCCGCGCGAGACCGAGCGCAGCCCGTGGCGCGAGACGAGTTCGTGCTGGACGCGGCGCAGGTAGGCGCTCTGGGGCGCGAGCTCGACGCTTCGCCGACCGCGCAGGGACACCGTCGCGATGGCCATCTCGGCCTCGCGGAGCGCCTGTGTGGTCGGGTCGGCGGAGCCGCCGCCATCGCGCATCGCCCGCAGCGACTGCTCCATCTGCACGACGGTGTTGTTGCGGAGGACGATCACCGGCACGCCGAGCGCCTCGGCCTCGCGCAGGGGTCCGCTGCGCCGGCGATAGTAGGGGCGCAGCGTCATCACGGCATCCGCCTCCGTGAGGCTTCCGACCACGACCGACTCCGAGCGGGTGCTCACGATCGCCTGCTCAAGCCGCGTGCGGCTCACCCCGTACGGGAGAATGCGCCGCTTCGGGGCATCTGCGAGCGCCGCCGCCTCCTCCCCGCGAGCGGCACCCCCGCCGCGGCGACGGTGGGGAACGCGGGTTCGTTCGGCGGCGGCGATCCCCGGCGCCACGTCGCCCGCCGGCGACCGCTCGCCCGGCGCCCTGACCGGATGACGCTCCACCGACTCCACCTCGCCGGTCGCGCCGAGACTGCGCAGCTCCGCCTCCGCTGCGAAGCCGCGCAGGAGCGCATCGACGGTCGACGACAGCTCGCCGTGCACCGCGACCCGGTGGAAGCTCTGGATCTCGACCAGGGCGTCGAAGGTCGGCGGAGCGCGCCGCTCGAGCACTGTCTTCTGCGTCCCGCGGCGGCGCGCCTCGTCGTCGCCGAGCGTCACCGACTCGATGCCGCCGATCAGGTCGGAGAGGGTGGGGTTCTGCATCAGGTTGGCGAGCGTGTTGCCGTGCGCCGTCCCGATCAGCTGCACGCCGCGCTCGGCGATGGTTCGCGCCGCCTCCGCCTCGCGCTCGGTTCCGATCTCGTCGATCACGACGACCTCGGGCATGTGGTTCTCCACGGCCTCGATCATCACCTCGTGCTGGAGCTCGGGGCGCGGCACCTGCATGCGTCGCGCACGGCCGATGGCGTCGTGCGGGATATCCCCGTCGCCGGCGATCTCGTTGGAGGTGTCCACGATCACGACACGCCGCCCGAGGTCGTCGGCCAGTATGTGCGCCAGCTCGCGCAGCATCGTCGTCTTCCCGACGCCGGGACGTCCGAGCAGCAGGATGCTCCGCCCGTCCTCCGCCAGATCCTTGATCCCGCTGGCGGAGCCGGTGACCGAGCGCCCGACACGGCAGGTCAGTCCGACGATCGACCCGCGCCGATTGCGGATCGCCGAGACACGGTGGAGCGTACGGGGGATGCCCGCGCGGTTGTCCTCACCGAACTCCGACACCGATCCGACCACGTGATCCAGATCGAGCGCCGTGACCTCACCCGACCCGACGACGACCTCGCGCGTGGCGTAGCGCGCCGCCGGCGGGCGGCCGAGGTCAAGCACGATCTCGATCAGATCCTCGACACCCTCATCGCGGACCGCGCGGGCGACGCGCACGGGCAGCGCGGCGACCAGAAGCTCGACCTCGGCGGCGGCGGGGAGCCGCCCCTGCGACGCACCCTCCACCCCGGCCTCCCCGTCGTCTGCGGCGTCACTCATCGAGGCCTCCCGGGCAGGCACCGCGCCCCGAGCGGCTCCGCCGCATCCTAGCCCCCGCTCGCCACGGCGACACCGGCCTCGCGACGCGCGGGATCGACCGCGAGCCGCCTCGTTCGGATCACCAGAAGCTCGATCTCGCGTCCGGGCATGAACCCATGCTCGGAGAGCAGTTCCTCGACCGCCACGGCCGAGCGTGGCACCAGCGAGACGATCCGCCCGCACCGCGCCGTGACCTCCGCGGCCCGGGTCAGAAGCGCCCGGCCACCCTCCCGCCCCTCGCGAGCCGGCGGCAGCGAGGCGCCGGCCGGCTCCCCCACGGCCTGCGGCTCGACGATGAGCTCGAGCTGTCCCTGCCTCCCCTGTGTCATCACCCGCGCCGCCGCCACCGGGCGTCCCCCCAGCTCGGCCACCCACCGCCCTCCGCGGCCATCCATCCAGCGACTTCCGTCGAGCGCACGCCACTCGGCGAGGGTCAAGCCGAGCGCGCGCCGGGCAGCGAGCGGCGTCGCGGCGCTGTGGAGGCGGAAGAGCTCACCCGCATCCTCCCCGCCGAGTGTGCGCACGACGACAGCTCCCGGATCGTGCCCAGGTGCGGCGCGCAGCCCCGAGCCCGTCCAGAGGCGTTCCGTGGACACGTGGTGGAAACCCGCGCGGAGCGCCGCGCCGACGGCGGCTCCGCCGGCCGGGGTGCGCAGCAGAACGTGTCCCACGCGCTCGGAGGCGGCGGACTCCACGACCCGGCGCAAGAGGCGCCCGACGGCGGCATCATCACTCGCCGCCTCCGGGCGCGCGCCGAGCAGGGTGTCGATGTGCCAGGCAGCATGGTTGCCGGCGCGGCGGGCGGTGGCGACACCCGATATCCAGCGGCCCTCGATCTCGAACCAGGCGAGTCGCCTGAGACCGATCCAGCTCTCCATGACGGTGACGATCGGTGGGCGCGGCGGGCGGGGACGGGCGAGCAGCTCGCGCGTCACGGCCTGGTTGTCGCCGAGCCGGCCCCGCGACCGGAGACGCTCGACGAGATCCGCCGGGCGCGGAAGACGGCCGGTCACGCCGCGGGTCCTGCGGCGCCGGTCGCGAGCGCCTGGCGCGCCATGGCGAGGAAGAGTGCGTGCAGCCGCGAATCGTCGGTCAGCTCCGGGTGGAAGGCGGTGGCGAGGAGCGACTTCTGCCGGCAGGCCACCACCCGCCCGTCGGGGAGGCGCGCCAGCGGCTCGACGGCGGAACCCAGATCCTCGAACACCGGCGCGCGGATGAAGACGGCGGGATACGGAGCGCCCGCGAGCCCCTGAACGGAGAGCATCTCCTCGAACGAGTCAATCTGGCGCCCGAAGGCGTTGCGCCGCACGCGCATCGCCATCTGGCCCAGCGGCTCTCGATCGAGACCCGGAGCCTCGCTCGCCAGCAGAATGGCGCCGGCGCAGGTGCCCCAGGCCGGCATCCCCGCGGCGAGCCGGGAGGCGAGCGGTTCCCACAGGCCTGACGATCGCGCGAGCCTCGCGATGGTCGTGCTCTCGCCGCCCGGCAGGATCACCGCGTCGACCGCGTCGAGCTCGGGAGGCGTCCGTACGAGGTGCGCCTCGACCCCGAGGCGCCGCAGCATGCGCCGGTGCTCCCGAAAGTCGCCCTGCAGCGCGAGCACGCCCATCGCGAGGCCACCGGACGCCGGGGCGGCCCCGTCTGCCCCGCTCGCGGGCTTCCTCACGGCGCTGCTCCTGGGCAGGAGGTCCCTCTCCGGCACGTCCGCTGTGGCGCGAGCGCGCTTCAACCGGCGGCCCGGCGCCCGGACACGCCTCCCGCTCCGAAGTCAGATCCCCCGGGCGGCGAGCTGCTCGCCGGGCGGGAGCGATGACACCGCGACGCCGCGCATCGGCTCGCCAATGTCACGGGAGACCTCCGCGAGCACGGCCGCATCCTGGTAGTGCGTCACCGCGCGTACGATCGCGCTCGCCATTCGGGCGGGGTTATCCGACTTGAAGATGCCGGAGCCCACGAAGACGCCGTCGGCCCCGAGCTGCATCATGAGCGCGGCGTCCGCCGGCGTTGCGACACCGCCGGCGGCGAAATTCACGACCGGCAGGCGTCCCAGTCGCTTCACCTCCTGGACTAACGGCAGCGAGGCGGAGAGTTCCTTGGCGAGTGAGGGAAGCTCATCGTCCGGGGTCGATTCCACACGGCGGATCCCGGCCCACACGGCGCGCATGTGCCTGACCGCCTCGACGATGTCACCGGTTCCCGCCTCCCCCTTCGTCCGGATCATCGCCGCGCCTTCGGCGATGCGCCTCAGCGCCTCGTCGAGACCGCGGGCACCGCAGACGAAGGGGACGCGGAAGCGATGCTTGTCGATGTGATGCGCCTCATCGGCCGGCGTCAGGACCTCCGACTCGTCGACGTAGTCGACGCCGATCGCCTCGAGGATCTGCGCCTCGACGAAGTGGCCGATGCGGGCCTTCGCCATGACCGGAATGGTGACGGCCTCGCAGATCCGTTCGATCAGGTCGACGCGACTCATTCGCGCGACACCCCCCGCAGCACGGATGTCGGAGGGGACGCGCTCCAGAGCCATCACGGCGCAGGCGCCCGCCTCCTCGGCCGTGCGGGCATGCTCCTCCGTGACAACGTCCATGATCACGCCGCCCTTGAGCATCTGCGCAAGGCCGGACTTGACGGTCCAGGTCGCGGCCTCGACGCTCCCTGCGCGCGCGCCGTTGCCCGAGGCCGGCGCCGCATCGCCCCTCACGGGCTCGACTACCGAGTCGCTCATCGGTCCTCCCCACGCCCCGCGGCGCTCCGGCCGACATTGTATCGCGCACTCCACCGCCGATGGCGCCACCCGGCTCCTGCTACGCTTCCGGGATGAGGTCGCCCCCGGAGACACCGTGGATCGGCCGCAGGGCGCTCCCGGCCGACGTGTTGATCGGCCTGATCGCCGACACGCATATTCCCGAGGCGCGCGCGACGCTCTGGGAGGAAGTGTACGGCGCTCTCGACGGTGTCGACGTGATCCTCCACGCCGGCGACATGCACGACGTGGTGGTGCTCGACTGGCTGGAGCGGGTCGCGCCGGTGATCGCCGTCCGAGGCAACGGCGACGACGGCGGGAGCGGTCGACCGGTTCAGCCGCACGATCCCCGGCTCGCGCACAACCAGGTGGTCACCGCGGGCGGTCTCCGCATCGGGATGACGCATACGTTCAACGACCTGACCGCCCTCGGAACCAGCGTCGCACAGCAGATCGCACGCCACTTCGGCGAGCCCGTCGACGTCGTCGTCGCCGGCGACACGCACGTCCCCGAGGTGACCGAGCTCGGCGGCGTGCTGCTGGTCAACCCCGGCTCGCCCACGCTGCCCCGCAACCTCCAGACACAGTTCGGGACGATCGGGTTTCTCCACGTCCGCGCCGGGCGTATCGCCGACGTCTGGATCGAACTCCTCCACTGAGAGGACGCCGACCCGTCGTGGGACGCCCGATGGCGAGCAGTTGCCCCGCGGCGGGCGGCCGTCCGCCGCGGGCCGGTACACGGCAGGGCGACCGGCCCGGGCCGATCGCGTTGACACCCCGACCACCGCCGCCTAGCATCCCGCCGAGCGCGCGGGCGGAGGCCACCGGAGGCGCCGTGCAGCGGGCCGATCTGGTGCTTGGCTGGATCTCCCTCACCGGCGGCTCCGTCGCGCTGCTCGCCGTCGCCTGGACGGCGCAGTGGGTCTCAGTAGGCACGCTGTTGGGCGCTGTCATGCTCGTGAACGCCGCCGCCCGCCTGCGCCTCGCCCGCGAGGATGCCGCGTCTCCCGGCTCCGGTGCCGCGAGCGACGATCGCTCCCCGCCGGCGGCGCGATGACTCTCGACGCGACTGCGAGGCTGCGGTCGCTGCTGGTCCCGATCGACGACTCCGGCGCCAGCCGCCAGGCGCTCTCCGTCGCCTGCGACATCGTGCGCCGCGGCAAGAGCGGTCGCGTCCTGGCGATGCACGTGATCGAAGTGCCGCGCCGTCTCCCGCTCGACGCCGAGATGATCGAGGAGCTCGAGCACGGCGAGCGCATCCTCGAGCACGCCGAGTCGCTGGCCCGCGAACAGCGCGTCGATCTCAACGCCGATCTCGTGCAGGCGCGGCAGGCGGGGACGGCGATCGTCGATGAGGCCAGGGAGCGGGGCATCGACGCGATCGTCATCGGCATTGACTACCACCGGCCGCACGGCACCTTCCAGCTGGGGCGCCTCCCCCGCTACGCGCTCGAGCACGCCCCCTGCGAGGTCTGGCTGATCCGGTACCCGCCCGAGGCGGGGCTCGGCGACTCCCCGGGTGCCGGGAACGACGAGAGCGGCGCGAAGGGCTAGCCTCGTGACCGGACGTTCGGGAGGGTGCGCGTGAGAGTCATCATCATGGGCTGCGGCAGGGTCGGATCCGCCGTTGCCGGGCGGGTCGCCGCCTCGGACCACGAGGTGACGGTGCTCGACACCGACCCCTACTCGTTCCGGCGGTTGCCTTCCGGCTTCCCCGGCCAGTCACTCATCGGAGACGGCACCCGTCACCGCCACCTGGAGGAGGCCGGCATCCGGGACGCGCACGCCTTCCTGGCTCTCACGCAGGGCGATAACCGCAACATCCTGGCCTCGCAGATTGCGAAGCACATCTACCGGATCCCCACGGTCGTCACGCGCGTCTACGACCCCTACCGCGCCGAGATCTTCGGGCGGCTCGGCCTCGTGACGTTCAGTCCCACGAACGTGGGCGCGGACATGGCGTGGGCGGCGCTGCTCGGTGACGCTGGCGTCGGCCAGGCGGCCCGGGGCTAGCCGTGTACATCATCGTCGTCGGAGGCGGCCGCGTCGGGCGCGGCCTCGCGCTCGAACTGCAGGGGCAGCCGGACCATGAGGTCGTCCTGATCGAGCGCGGAGCGGAACGCGCCGCCGAACTTCGCACGGAGCTCGGCGAAATGGTTGTACGCGGCGACGGCACGGAGGTGGCCCTGCTCGACGGCGTCGGTGCGTCGCGTTGTGATCTCCTGATCGCGCTGACCGACAACGACGCTCACAACCTCGTCGCCTGTCAGGTCGCGACGCACCACTTCCACGTGCCCCGCACCATCGCGCGCGTCGACGACCCCGAGAATGAGCGCCTCTTCCGGCTGCTCGGCGTGGGCGAGACGATCTCGGCGGCGCGGGCCGTAATGGCGCAGATCGAGGCGACGCTGCCGGAGCACACGCTGGTCCCGCTGCTACCGCTGCACGGCTCCGGGCTGCAGCTGGTGGAGCTGCACGTTCAGCCGGGATCGCCTGCGTCTGGTGGGGCGATCCGCGACCTTGCCCTCCCGCAGCCCTCGTTGATTTCGCTGGTGATCGGGCCCGGGGGCGAACCGCGGATCCCCGGCGGCGACACGGTGCTCCAGGCAGACGACGAGGTGATCGCGGTGACACCGGAGGACGCGGAGCCGCAGCTGCGGGCCCTGTTCGCCACGCCGGCCGGGGAGCCGGAGGAGGAAGCGTGAAGCGGATCACGCACCTGGGGCCGCGGGGGACCTACACCGAGGCCGCAGCCGCCCTCTACGACCCGGATGCCGAACTCGTCCCCGTCCCTACCGTGGCGGAGGCGGTGGCGGCCGTCGAGCGCGACGAGGCGCACGCCTGCGTCTGCGCACTCGAGAACTCGCTGGAGGGCGGCGTCCGGGAGACGCTCGACCAGCTCTTGCGCGAGGATCTGGCCGTGTCGATCTCGGCCGAGGTCGTGCTCCCGATCCGGCACGTTCTCGTCGGAGCGAAGGGCGCGGACCCGGCCTCGGCGCCGGTCGTCTACTCGCACCCACAGGCTCTGGCGCAGTGTCGGCAGCGATTGCGGTCGATCGCTCCCCGCGCGAGGCCCGTGGCCTCCCTCTCGACGGCGGCCGCCATCGAGTCGGCGCTCGCCGAGCCCGGCGCGCTCGCCGTCGGCAATCAGCGCGCGGCCGATCTCTACGGCGGCCACATCCTCCACCCCGACCTCGCCGACGAGTCCGACAACGAGACGCGCTTCACCGTACTCGGCCGGACGGACCACCCCGCGACCGGCGACGACAAGACGTCGATCGCCTTCACGACGCAGCACGACCGGCCCGGCTCGCTGATGGAGGCGCTCACGCTCTTCTACGAGCGGGAGATCAACTTGACGCGCGTCGAGTCCCGCCCCACCCGGCGCCAGCTCGGCACCTACATCTTCCTGCTCGACATGGAGGGTCACCGCACCGACCGCTCCGTCGCCTCCGCGCTGCGGGCTCTCGGCGATCTCGCCGAGTGGCTGCGCATCTTCGGCTCCTACCCCCGCTGGCGCAGCTCCGGCGGGGCGGACTAGCCGGCACGGGGCGTCGCGCCGGTGCCCGAGATACCCGACCTCGAGGCGATCCGCGGCTTCCTCGGGTCCGCACTCCCGGGACGCCCGGTCGAGGCGGTCGAGACCCGCCTCCCGTGGCTCATCCGAAGCGAGCAGAAACTGGAGGGTCTCGTCGGGCACGCGCTCGGCCCGGTCGAACGGCGCGGCAAGTTTCTCATCGTCACCGTCGACGACGGGCGCGCCCTGGTGGTGAACGCGATGCTGACCGGACGCTTCCAGTGGAGCGAGGCCGGCGTCCGGCGCCGGCCTCACTACGCTGTTGTGCTCTCGCTCGCCGGGGGACACGAGCTGCGCTATATGGACGCCCGGCGGATGGGCCGCTGGTACGTGGTACCCGGAAGCGAGCTCGACTCCATCCCGCAACTGGCCGAGCTCGGGCCGGACGCGCTCGCCGTCGGCGAGGGGGAGTTCATCGAGCGGCTGCGCCGGCATCGCGGGCAGATCAAGCCCACGCTGACCAACCAGCGCTTCGTCGCGGGTATCGGAAATGCGTACTCAGACGAGATACTGTGGGAGGCACGGCTGCACCCGCACCGCCGCCGCGCGACAATGGACGTCGAGGAGCAGCGTCGACTCCACCGCGCCATCGGCGACGTCTACCGCTGGGCGATCCCGATCGTGGCACGGGAGGTGGCGGAGGGACTGAACCAGAGCACCCGGGAGTGGCGCGCGCACCTGCGGGTGCACCGGCGCGCCGGCGAGCCCTGCCCGCGCTGCGGGCACTCGGTCCGCGGGCAGAGCCGCGGCGGCAGCGAGACGAACTACTGCCTGACCTGCCAACCGCTCGCGCTATAGTGCCGAGGAGGGGACGGATATGAAGGTCATCGGACGCAACGTCGGCGAGGCGATCGAGCCGCTCTACCGGGAGGTCGAGCAACGCCTCGCCACCGAGGGCGGCGGTCGCCGTCTCGAGGTCACGAGCACCGACGACGGCGCGCTCTCCAACGTCCGCTGGCGTGCCGACCACGTCGCGATCTCCGTGCGCAAGGGGATACCGACGCACGCGCTGCCGCACGTCCTCGCCGTTGCGCTCCAGCACGTTCGCCAGCGCCTCGACGGCTACCCCGACGTGGTCCGATCCGACCGAGCGCAGCCGGACGGCGCCGGAATCGCGCGTACCGCGCTCCGCGAACTCGTGCTCGCCCCGGAGGCAGAGCAGCGTCTGGAGCCGCTCGGCCTCGACGATCGCTGGGAGGCGGAGCAGCGTCACAAGGGGCTGAAACAGTTGCTCCGGGACGCCGGAGAGGACTGGAACGAACCGGGCACCCCGGCGCACCAGTTCGCCGCGCTCTCCTACGCGCGCTATGCGCTGCAGCACCCGCCCGAGATGTGGGAGAGCCTGGGGGAGGCAATGCGTGACCAGCTTCCGAAGGCGACAGCCTCCGGCGACGACGTGCTCGCCCTCGTCTCCCGCCACGGCTGGAAGGATCAGGCGACCGCGCTCAAGACGCTCACGGAGGTCAGGGACGCGCTGCAGATGCGGCCCTATACGCTGATCCAGGATCGGCGCACGGGCGGCTTCTACTAGCCCGAGGCCTCGAGGTAGGCGGGCCCGGCGACGGCCCGCACGGCCAGGCGCGCCCCCGGGCCGGTCCCCATCCACCCGAGCAGGAACGGCGACCACTCGGCGTAGCGATCCAGGTAGGGGCCGAAGAGCGCGGCGTAGCTCGCCCCCGGGCGGAACGGCGAGCGTCTCAGCGCCATTCGCGCCTCGCCCGGCGTCCGCCCGCCCTTGCGATGGTTGCAGGCGGTGCAGGCCGTGACGACGTTGCTCCACTCGTGGACACCCCCGCGGTGGCGCGGAAGCACGTGGTCGAGCGTGAGATCGGCGGCGCGGCCGCAGTACTGGCAGCGCCCGTGGTCGCGAGCGAAGACGCCGCTGCGGGTGAGCCGCACGTGCGGGCGCGGACGGCGCACCTGCGCCCGGAGCCGGATCACCGAGGGGCGCTGGTAGGCGGTCGAGACCGCGCGCAACTCACCCCTCGCCGCGTGCAACAGCTCCGCCTTGTCGCGGAAGACCAGGAGGAACGCACGCCGCACCGAGCACACGTTGAGCGGCTCGTAGTTCTGGTTGAGCACCAGCGCGCGCTGATCAAGTGCCTGACCCGACACGTGCACCCCCCGCCCCCTGCGGCGGCCCGGCGCCGAGTCTAGCCGATCGTGGCGCGCCCCCGCCGGGCGCGGGGCGCCCCCCCGCCGGGCGGCCAGGGGGGCCGGGGGAGCTAGGCGACGAGCAGGTCGGTCACCTCGGGAGGCAGCAGCGGCTCGGCCACGAAGAAGACCTCGAGGAAGAACGGAGCGAGCGTGGACGCGTCGGCCGCCGCCGCAAGGCCCGCCGCCGCGGGAAAGGCCGTGACCGCAACCAGGAGCACCTCGACGATCAGCACGCCCTTGAGGAGGCCGAACGCCGCGCCCCCCGCGCGATCGAAGGGTCCGAGCAGAAGCAGCGAGGCGGCGCGCCGCAGGAACAGCGCGACGAACTGGCCGAGCACGACCACACCGGCGAAGATCGCGACGAACGCGACGAGCTCGCGGGTCCTCTGGTCCTCGAGCACGATCTCGGCGTCGGCCGCGAGCTCCCGATAGACTTGCCCGGCGAGCACCGCTCCGAGCACGACAGCCGCGAGCATGACGACCTCGCGAATGAGGCCGACCGCGAACGCGCGCCATGTCAGGGCCGCGAGTATCACGATGATCGCGAGATCGAGCCAGTTAAGCATGGCCCTCCGGGCTCGGTCGTCGCCCGCGGAGCGATGCTCGATCGTAGCACGCGCCCGGGCGCGGCCCCGCAGCCCCCCTGCGCTCGGCGGCGAGGCGCAGGCGACCGTGCCGGGTGGGGCAGGCTCACCGGACGTGCGGCGGCCGCCACCCGGCAGATCGCTCGTCGGCCGGACCTCCGACACCGCCGGCGGCGGCGGTCTCGACGTCGTCGTCACCCCGCCCCGGCGGCGAGTCACCACTCTCCGCGGACACTTCGGCCGCGCGCCGGAGCAACCGGAGGCGGATCACGCGATGCGTGTGGGGCCAGTGCTCGATCTCGACCTCGTCGCCCTCCTCCAGCTCGTGGTAGGCGGGAACGGAGACGACGAAGGCACCGGCCCTCAGGATGAGGTAGTGCGTGCGCCCCAGCCACATGAAGAGGCCCGGGCGCCGCTTCCGTAGCACGACCCCGGTCGTCATGATCGGCGCGGCACGAAGGTCGCGCAGCGCGCCGGTCGCCTGAAACGTCGTTCCGAAGAGGCCCAGACCCAGGACCGTGAGCCCGATCAGGGCCCCGAAGTCGCCGCCGATGAGCACCGGAAGGAGCCAGACGACCCCGGCCCCGCTGATCGCGGCGAGCGGCACGTAGAGCATCGCCATGCGCATCAGGCCGCCGCGATCGGGCACCCCGTCCTGCAGCACGTCGAATCGCCGCCGCATCATTCCTCCGAGAGAGCCTGAGCCCGCTCTGCCGAGTCTACTGCGCGGGGATCGTGATCACCTGCCCGATCTGGATCTGCGAGACATCGGCGATCCCGTTGAGCTCCACGATCCGCTCCTGGAACTCCTCGCGGTCGCCGCCGGGCGCGAGGAAGCGTGTGACGATCCCCGAGATCGTATCTCCCGCCTCGACCGTGTACTCACGCTCTGTCTGGTGCGCCGGCGCCGGGGTGGGAGTCGCGGCCGTCGGCGTCGCCGTCGGCGTCGCGATCGCTGCGGGCGTCGGCGGCGGCGCGGCGTCCACCGCGGGCCGCGCCTCGGCCGCGTCGACGCGGAGAAGCGCGCCTGCACCGGACTGCGGCGTTGCGGCCGGCGTGGCGGAGGGTGCTACCGCTCCGAGCACGCCGGCGATCGACGCCGGCGGGCGCCCCTCCGTGCCGAATCTCTCGGGGGGAAAGACCAGAAGCCACACGGCCACGACCGAACCCGCCACCAGAGCGAGCAGCGAACCCCGGTACACCCAGTAGGACGGAAGCGCGCGGGCCGGATCCATGCAGCGCGAGCAGAGAGCCTCTCCGTGCCCGTCGCAGAAGAGCGACCCACAGCGCGGGCACTCCGCGACGGCCCTCTGGTCACAGGCGTGGCACTGCACGAGCACGAGGGTATCGCAGCGGCACGCCCCCCGGCACGCCCCGGGGCCGCCCGGCCCCGAGCCCGGCAGCCGACGAGCGGCTCACGCCGAAGCCGCCGGGGCCTTGGGTCTAGACGAGCTCGACCGTCGCGCCCGCCTCCTCAAGCTTCACCTTCGCGGCCTCGGCGTCCTCCTTGGAGGCGCCCTCGCGGACAGGCTTCGGCGCCGCCTCGACGAGATCCTTCGCCTCCTTGAGGCCGAGGGTCGTGAGCTCCCGAACCGCCTTGATGACCTGGATCTTGTTCGCGCCGAACTCCTTCAGCACGACGTCGAAGTAGCTCTGCTCCTCCGCGGCCGCTCCGTTGCCATCCGCCGCCGCCGCAGGCGCGACCGCCATCGGCGCCGCGGCCGTGACGCCGAACTCCTCCTCAATCGCCCGATTCAGGTCCCGCAGCTCGATGATCGTCATCCCGCGGATGATCTCGAGCGCCTCGTCCACCTTGGCCATCGTCGTTCCTCCCACGCTCACGGCGGCGAAGCCGCCCCGTCCTTCGTCCTCCGCCGTCCGGCGTACGCTCCCCTTATCCGGCCGCCCCCTCGAGCTGCGCCGCGCGAGCCTCGATCAGCCCCGCGAACTCGCGCGTCGCCGCCTGCAAGAGACTCGTGAACTCGACCAGCGGCCCGACGACCCCGCCGGCGATGCGACCGAGCAGCTCCTCCCGGGGCGGGACCGCCGCGAGCTCCTGAACGAACGCCGCATCGACCAGCTTGCCCTCGACCACCGCGCCTCGCATCTCGACCGGCGAGGCCGGGTGCTCGCGCAGATAGGCCGCGAGCACGCGCGCCGGCGCGGTGACGTCCTCGCGCGAGATCACGAGCGCGGTCGGACCCTGCGCGAGCTCGCCGAAGGCGTCGAGACCCTCGTCCCGGGCCGCGATCCGCAGCAGCGTGTTCTTGATCACGCGCATCTCGGCCCCGGCTTCCGTGAGCCGGCGCCTCAGCACGACCTGCTCCCCGACGGAGATGCCCTGATAGCCGGTCGAGATGGCGATCTGGGCATCCCGGATCAGGAGCCGCAGCTCGCCCACCTCCGTGACCTTAGCCGTCGTCGGCATACCGGCTCCTCTCCGCCTCACCCGCCGACGCGGGCGACAAAAAAAGCGCTCACCCGCCGGTGAGCGCGTGGAGCGGCGCCTAAGCGCCGCGCCGCCCACCTGCACGGGAGGCCCGAAGGCGCTTACCCTCCCGCCTCGCAGAGGCGAAGGACCCGTGGTCTCCGGCGGTCCGGGCGCCGCCGCGGCGGCGCCGATCTGGCCGAGAGTAGTCTCCTACGAGTCGCCGTCCAGCGCCAGCACCTGTCCCACGTCCAACGGGATACCCGGTCCCATCGTGGAGGCGAGCGCGGCACTCCGGATCATCTGACCCTTACCGCCGCTGGGGCGGTTGCGCTGAATCTCCCCGATCAGCGTCGAGAGATTCTCGACCAGCTGGCCCTCCTCGAAGGAGGCCTTCCCGATCGCGCAGTGGATCAGGTTGGTGCGGTCGAGGCGGAACTCAACCCGGCCGGACTTGGCCTCGCGCACGCCGCGCGCCAGATCCTCGCTCTCCAGCACGGTGTTGTTTCGCGGGTTGGGCATGAGGCCCCGCGGTCCGAGCAGCCGGCCGAGCCGGCCGATCTTCGGCATCATCTCGCGCTGCGCCAGCACCACGTCGAAGTCCAGCTCGCCCGCCTCGAAGCGCCGCGCGAGATCGTCGGAACCGACGACGTCCGCGCCGGCCTCGAGCGCCAGCGTCGCGGCCTCACCCTCGGCGAAGACGGCGACGCGCATCGCCCGGCCCAGGCCGTGCGGCAGCACCACCGACCCACGCACCTGCTGGTCGGCGTGGCGGCCGTCGAGTCCGGTGCGGAGGTGAACCTCGATCGTTTCGTCGAACCGGGCAGTCGCCGTCTCGCGCGCCAGCGCGATGGCCTCCCGCGGCGAGTAGAAGCGGTCCCGCTCGACGCGGTCGCTCACCGCCTGCATCCGTTTCCCCGACTTCGCCATCAGCCGACCTCGATCCCCATCGAGCGGGCTGTCCCCTCGACGATCCGCATCGCCTGCTCCACATCGGTCGTGTTCAGATCGGGGAGTTTGATCTCGGCGATTGCCCGCACCTGGGCACGCGACACGCTCCCCGCCCCCTCCATCTTCGGGTTCGAGGAGCCCTTGTCCACCCCGGCGGCCTTGCGCAGCAGGTCGGAGACCGGCGGCGTCTTCAGGATGAAGCTGAAGGAGCGGTCCTCGTAGATCGTGATCTGGGCCGGGACGATCTGCCCGGCCTGCTGCTGTGTCTGGGCGTTATAGGACTTGCAGAACTCCATGATGTTGATGCCGTGCGGACCCAGTGCGGTTCCCACCGGCGGCGCGGGGTTTGCCTGGCCCGCCGGGATCTGCAACGTCACCAGTGCCCGTACCTTCTTGGCCATCAGCCCGTCTCCCGCCCGCGCGCACCGAAGCGCGGCGCCATCCGCGCTACTGCTTCTCGACCTGCAGGAAGTCCAGCTCGACCGGCGTGTCGCGCCCGAACATGGAGAGCATGACGCGCACCTTCCCCTTGTCGAGGTTGATCTCGTCGACGAGCCCCACGAAGTCGGTGAACGGCCCGTCGATCACACGCACCGACTCGCCGGGCTCGAATCCGACGTTGATGCGTGCCGGCGCGGTGTCCATCTCGCGGAGAATGCGGTTGACCTCGTCGTCGGCGAGGGGAGTCGGGCGCGCCCGCTCGTCCGTGCTCGCTCCCGCGAAGCCCGTCACGCCCGGCGTGTTGCGAACGACGTACCACGAGGCGTCGTCCATCACCATCTGCACAAAGACGTACCCCGGGAAGAGCTTCTTGGAGACCGTCCGTCGCTGTCCCTCTCGGATCTCGATCTCGTTCTCCGTCGGGATCACAACCCGGAAGATGCGGTCCCCGACGTCCATGGTCTTGATGCGCTGCTCGAGGTTGGTACTCACCTTGTTCTCATAGCCCGAGTAGGTCTGCACGATGAACCAGGCGCGCCCGTCGTCGACGTCAAGCACCGTCGCAGCGGGGCCCTCGGCCTCCGCACCGTTCTCAATTAGGTCGGCCAGGATGCCCCCCTTAGCGCAGGATCGTCCGCTCGACGATCCAGCTGAAACCGAGATCGGCGCCCCCGAGGACGACCCCGAAGAGGATGGAGACCACCACCACCACGAGCGTGAGGTGATAGACCTCGCCGCGGCCCGGCCACGTCACCTTCCGCAGCTCTCCGATGATGTCCCGCGCCCAGAGCGGCCGGAAGAGCGAGCCGCGCCGCGGCGAGTCGGCGGCCGGCGGAGCGGAGGGGGCCATCGGCGTGCGCCCCTGAGTCGGCTGCCGCCGCTGGCGCCGCTCCGCCCGCTCCTGCGCTCGCCTCGACGCGCGACCCATGACCGCCTCGTCTCTCCGCCGCCCGCGCTAACGCGTTTCGCGATGCAGCTGCCGCTCGCGGCAGCGGGGGCAGAACTTGCGCAGCTCGAGGCGGTCCGGATCGTTCCGCCGGTTCTTTCTCGTGTGGTAGGTCCGCTCGCGGCATTCGGTGCACGCGAGGGTGATGTGGATGCGGTCGCCCTTCGCCACGCTCTCCCCCTCGGCCCCGCCCCGCGACGCCCTGCTCCGTGAGGCCCCGGACGTCCGCCGGGCCTCGGTGTTCTCTGCTCCCTACTCGAGGATCTCCGTCACCACGCCCGCACCCACCGTGCGGCCGCCCTCCCGA
>JAPONQ010000003.1 GCA_026713865.1 Chloroflexota bacterium
GCCCCCCCGCGCCCGCCCCCCGCCCCGCCCCCGGCCGGGCGGCGGCCCCGGGGGGGCCGGTCGTGCCCCCCGCCCCGCAGGCGCCCGCCCCGGCGGCGACCCCGGGGCTGACGCATCCCTACCCGCCGCCCGCGGAGCCGCCCGCCGCCGCGCCGGTCCCGGCCGCGCCCGTGCCGGCTGCCGAGCGGGAGCTGCTGTCGGCCTACGAGCGCTACTGGGATCTCTACGCCGAGGCGCTGATCGAACTCGACGGAGCACGCCTCGGGGAGGTCATGACGGGGCCGCGGCTTGCGCGCGCGCGGGAGGAGATCGCGCGGCTTCGGCTCTCGGGCCACGCCGTGCGCGTCGACGTCGAGAGCGCCCCGATCGTCGGGATGCTGGAAGGAGAGGAGGCCGTCATCATCGACCGCTACCGGAACCAGAGCTACCTGGTCGACGCGGAGGGCGGGCGCCCGGTCGCCGCCCGCGGCGTCGCCGCGACCGTCCACGCCACCGTCTCGCTCGTGCGCGAGGAGGGGGCGTGGAAGGTGCGCGAGTCGCTGAGGGAGCGTGCGCCGTGAGGGCGCGGGGCACCCTCGCGGCGGCGGCGCTGGCGGGGGCGCTGCTGCTCTTCGCTCCCGCCCCGGCCGGCGCCGAGCCGGGCGGGGGCTACGATCCCGACCCGGGCGCCCCGCAGACGACGACCGAGGTCGAGGTCGTCTCCGGCCCCGACGGCGTCACGATCTACATCGAGACCCAGCAGGTCACGCCGGGAACGCCGGGGAGCCCGGGCGGCTCGCCGGGCGGGGGCGAGAGCGCGCCGCCGGACTGCCACGCGGCCCCGGTCAACGTCGGCCACCTCAGCACCGAGTGGGTGCAGGAGGGCCTCGCCGCCAACCCGGGAACCCACCCCTGGGGGGTGAGCTGCGACGACGGGAGCTTCGGGATCGCCTGGGTGCCGACCGGTGGGGGGGCGCCCGAGGTCGTCTCGGCCGAGCCCCCGCTGCCGCCGATAGACCCCCGGGTCGTGCGCGACGCCGTCTTCCGGATCGTGCCGCTGCCTGAGATCGCGGTCGGCGTCAGCCCGGCCGTCGGGCTCGTCGCGCTCGAGTCCTGGTTCTGGGTCGACGGCTACGGCGGCGGGACGGTCTCCGGCTCGGCGACGCTCGGGCGCTACGACGTCGCCGTCGAGCTGACCGCCGTCCGCTACGCCTGGAGCTGGGGCGACGGGAGCGCTCTCACGACGGCGTCGCGCGGGCTGCCCTTCCCGCAGCGGAGCCCCATCCGCCACACCTACGAGCGCTCCTCGCTGCGGGAAGGCGGGAGCTACCCGGTGGGCCTGCAGGTGACCTGGGAGGCGCGCTACTCGGACAACGGCCGCCCCTGGCTCCCGCTCGACCCGATCGTGAGCAGCCATCAGCGCTCCTACCCCGTCAGGCAGCTGCAGTCGGTGCTGACGACGAGCGAGTAGCGGGGGGCGCGCGTGGAGACGGGGGCCGAGCGGCCGCGGCGGCCGGGCGGGGCCGGTGTCGTCGAGGGGGCGCCGGGGGCGGGGGGCCTGATCGCGCTGCTCGCCGCGGGCGCGGCGCTCGGCTGGGCGCTGTGGGCGCTCGCCGGCGCCCCGGCGCTCCCCGACGGGGAGCGGCTGCGCCGCGCGCTCCAGGGCACGGAGCTCGCCGACGCCGAGCTCGCGGCGGCGGCGGCGGCGGCGGCGTGGCTCCTGCTCGGATACCTGGCGCTCTCGGTCGCGCTCAGGCTGCTCGCGCTCGGGGCCGCGCGCGCGAGCGGCGGCGCCCGCTGGTCGCGCGCCGGGCTCCGGCTGAGCCACCTCGTCACGATCCCCGCCGTGCGCCGCCTCGTCGACTCGGGCGTCGGGGGAGCGCTCCTCGCCGCCAGCTGGCTGCCGCTCGCGCCGGGTGCGGCGCCGGAGCAGTACGCGGTGCATGCGGCGGTCGCCGCGGCACCGGCCGCGGAGGCGGCGGCCGCCGCCTCGGCGGGAAGCGGGGCCGCGCCCGACGCCGCCCCGGCGCTCCGCTACACCGTCGCCCCGGGCGATGACCTCTGGGGCATCGCCCGCCGCTGCTACGGCGACGGCACCCGCTTCGTCGAGATCTTCGAGGCGAACGAGGGCCGCGTGATGGCTTTCGGCGAGCGCTTCACCGACCCGCGCCGGGTACGGCCGGGGTGGGAGCTCTCGCTGCCCCGGCCGGTCCCCGGCGTGAGCGCGCGGGAGGACGCGCTCGACTACCGCGTGCGCGCGGGGGATCACCTCTGGGGCATCGCCGAGCGCTGGCTCGGCGACGGCTTCCGCTGGGTGGAGATCTGGGAGCGCAACCGCGGCCGCGAGATGGGCGGGGGGCGGCGCTTCACCGACCCGAACGTGCTCGTCCCGGGATGGGTGCTCGAGCTCCCGCCCGCCGTGCCGGCCCCGGACGCGCGCCCGGTCCCGGCGGAGGGCGCGGCGGCCTTCCCGCCGCGGGAGCCGGCCGTGCCGGCCGCCGCCGCGGGACGGGACCCCGGGAGTCCCGTCCCGGCGGAGCCCGGAGCGGATGCAGGCGCCGGGGCACAGTGGCCGCGGAGCCCGCACGCGGCGCTCCTGAGCGCCGCCGGCGTGGCGGTGCTGGGCGGGGCCGCGCTCTTCGTGGGGCGCCGCCGCCGCTCCGCCTCGGCGCTCCCGGGCGCGGCCGGCGACGCCGGGCGCGTCGCGCTCGCGGCCGGGGCGCTCCAGGAGGCGTTCCGGGAGGCCGGCTTCCACGGGTCGCGCCCGCTGCTGCTGCGCGAGGGTGGCCGCGGCCTGGAGGCGACGGTGGCGTGCCCGCCGGGCGACGCGGAGGCGCTCGCGGCGCTGCGGTACGACCTCGCGCGCCGCCTCGGCTGCGACGTCGAGGCCGCCGTCGAGGGCACCGCCCGGGTGGCGCTGACGCTCCCGCGCCGGGGCCGCTCGCCGGGGCTGCCGGCCCCGGGGCCGGACGGTCGCGCCGCGCTCGCCGTCCCGGCCGGCGCGACCGCGGACGAGGTCGTCTACCTCAACCTCGAAGCGGCGGGGAGCGTGACCGTGAGGGGCGACGCCCCCGAGCAGCGGGCGCTGCTGCGCTCCTGGCTGCGGACGCTCTCGACGCTCAGGCCCCCGAACGAACTCGCGCTGCGGGCGGACGCGGGGGCGGTCGGGCTCCTCGGGGAGGAGGCGGGGCTGCCGCACTTCGCGGGCTCAGCCGGGGGAGAGCCGGCGGAGCTCGCCGACGAGCTCGAGGAGCTGATCTCGCGCCGCGGCGGGCGGCCCGGCCGCCCGCTGGTCGCGATCTCCGCGCCGGGCGGCGCCGGAGCGGAGCTGCCTGAGGCCGCGATGCGGCGGGGGCCCCCGGCGGGCGTCTACGTGATCCGCTGCCTCCCGCCGGGTGGGGCCGCAGGGGAGCCCTCGCCCCCCGGCGCCGCCGTGAGCTTCGGCGGGGCCGGGGGGGCCGGCGGCCCCGCGGCGGCGGGGACGATCGCCCTGCGCCTCGGCCGGGAGCGCCCGCTGCTGCTCGAGCCGGTGCTCGTGCGCCGGGACGCATCGCCCCGCTGGCGCGAGAGCGCCGAGCTCGCGGCCGCCCACGCTCCGCCGGACCGGCCGCCGGATGCTGCGTCCGCCGGACCCGCCGATCGCCCGCGGGCGGAGGCGGGCGCCGGGGGCCGCCCGGTGCCGCCGGCCACGGACGACGGCGCGCCGGCCGGCGAATCCGCGGCCGGGCGGCCCCCGCCCGCGGCCGCCCCCGGGTGGTGGCCCGGCGCCCCGGGCCGCGGGGAGGGCCCCGCCCCCCCGCCTCCGGCCGCCGGCCCGGCCGCCGCCGCGCCGGCGCCCCCCGGGGAGCGGGATCGGTCCGCTCCGGCGGCGCCGGAGCCCGCGGCGATCCCGGCTCCGGACGAGGGCGGATGCGCGGACGGCGCGGCCGCCGGGGCGGCGCCGCTCTTCACGGTCCGCTGCCTGGGACGCTTCGAGGTCCGCCTCGGCGACGCGCCGATCACGGCCTGGCCGCGCGAGAAGTCCCGCGAGCTGCTGGCGCTGCTCGCGACCTACGGCGGGGCGTCGGTGCCGCGCGAGACGGTAGCCGAGGCGATGTGGCCGGACCACCCGGCGGACGCGAGCCTGCGGCACATGATCGGGAATGCGGTGGCCGGCCTCCGGAGCGTGCTGCGCTCGGTGGCCGCGGACGAGGCGCTGCAGCCGGTGGTGACGGCGCGCCAGCGCTTCCAGCTGCAGACGGCGCTCTTCCGCGTCGACCTCGACGACCTCGACGCCGCCCTCAGGCGCGCCGGCGAGCTCTCAGGGGAAGAGGCACTCACCGAGTACGAGCGCGCGGCGTCGCTCTACGCCGGGGACCTGCTCGAGCACGAGTTCTTCCCGTGGGTCGACAGCTACCGCCGCGACTACCGCCGGCGGCTGCTGGACGGCGCCGCCCGCGCGGGGGCGCTGGCCGAGCGGCTCGGGGACGGGCAGCGCGCGGCGCGGTTCTACCGGGTGATCCTGGAGCGCGAGCCCGCCGACGAGGCGGCCGCCTGCGGGCAGATGCGCCAACTCGCCGCGGCGGGCCACGTCCAGGGCGCGCGCCGGGTCTACAGGGCCCTGACCGCGGCGCTGCAGGCCGAGCTGGACGACCCCGGCGCCCGCCCCTCGCCCGCGACCACGGCGCTGCTCGACGAGCTGACGGCCGGGGCGGGGGGCCCCCCCGCCCGGGGGCCCGCGCGGCGGGCGCCGGGGCCCCCGCCCCCCCCCCCGCCGCCCCCGCGCCCGCCCCGCGGTCGGCCCGGGCCCGGGGGGCGAGCAGCGCCGCGCCCAGCAGCGGGTAGACGAGCCGGTTCGGGATCACCCTCCAGCGGAGGTCGGCCGCCGCCAGCACGTAGAGCGCCCCGCCGAAGCCCGCCGCGAGCGCCGCCTCGGCCGGCTCGCGGCCCCGCAGGAGGAGCACGGCGCCCA
>JAPONQ010000004.1 GCA_026713865.1 Chloroflexota bacterium
ACCCTTACCCTCTCCCCCCGGCGGGGGGAGAGGGAATCAGATCCGCCCCCTCATACCCCGCGGGCCCCGCCGGGGGGAGAGGGAATCAGATCGGGCTGTCGCCGAGTGCGGCCGATGCGCGTCGTCGTGGCGGGGTGCTAGCGTGGCGGCGTGGCCGCCTCACCTGCACCCGAACGCACGACGATGCACCTGCGCGAGTGGCTCGCGCTGCTCGTTGGCGTGTTCGCCGTGTCGTGGGCGGCGCCGCTGATCCGGCTGGCGGAGGCGCCCGCGCTCACCGTCGCCGCGCTGCGTCTGACGTTCGCCGCCATCCCCTTGCTGGTGCTCGCGTTGCTGCTCCGACGCGGTGAGTTGCGCGCGTTGCGTCGAGGCGACCTCGTGCTGCTCGGACTCGCGGGGCTGTGTATCGGGGCGCACTTCGGGTTCTGGGTCGCGTCGGTGCAGGACACCTCGCTGGTCGCGAGCACGGCGATTGTGGCGACGCAGCCGCTGTTCGCCGGCGTCGGCGGGTGGCTGCTGCTCGGCGAGCGGATGACGAGGGCGCTGATGCTCGGCATCGGGATCTCGACCGTGGGGGCGCTGCTGCTGGCCGGCGCCGACTTCGGCGAGGCGACCTCGTTGCGCGGGGACTTCTTCGCGCTGCTCGGCGCGGCGTTCGTCGCCGCGTACTTCCTCGCTGGCCGACGCGCGCGCGCCGGGCTCTCGAACGTGAGCTACGCAGCGATCGTGAACAGCGTCGGGGCGTGCGCGCTGCTGCTGACGCTCACCGCGACCGGTGGCTCGCCCGTCGGCCACGAGGGCTCGGCCTATGTGTTCATCGTGCTGTTGGCGCTGGTGCCGCAGCTCATCGGGCACGGATCGCTGACATGGGCGCTCGGGTCGCTGCCCGCCGTGGTGGTGACCGTGGCGGCGCTCGGCGAGCCCGTGGGCGCGGCTGCGATCGGTGCGACGCTGCTCGATGAGCCGCCTACACTCATCGAACTGATCGGGGCAGCCGTGCTGCTCTCCGGCGTGTACGTCGCGCTGCGCGGCGGCCCGGGCGTCGCGCTCGGCGCAGCGGGGCAAGGCGGAAGCGAGGGGACGCGATGACCGGGGACACGACGAGTCCAGGGGCCACGGCCGGCGGCCCACTCACGGGCGTGCGGGTGCTCGACCTCAGCTGGGTGCTCGCCGGACCCTACTGCACGATGGTGCTCGCCGACCTCGGGGCCGACGTGGTGAAGTGCGAGCGCCCGCCCTTCGGCGACGTGGCGCGCACGACCGGGCCGCTGGTCGACGGCGAGTCGGGCTACTTCTTCAGCATCAACCGCGGCAAGCGCAGCATCGCCATCGACCTCAAGCTCGATGAGGGCCGCGAGCTGTTCCTGCGGCTCGTCCCGGAGTTCGACGTGATCGTCGAGAACTTCCGGCCGGGCACCCTCGAACGGCTCGGGCTCGGCTACGAGCAGCTCGCCGAGGTACACCCGCAGCTCGTCTACGTCGCCATCTCCGGCTACGGGCAGGACGGCCCGATGCGCGACCGGCCGGCGCTCGACGTGGTCGTGCAGGGCGCGGGCGGCGTGATGTCGATCACCGGCGAGCCGGGCGGCCCGCCGATCCGGCCGGGGCTCTCGCTCGGCGACATCGCGGGCGGGCTGTTCGGCGCGGTCGGCGTGCTGTCCGCGCTGCGCGAGCGCGACCAGTCCGGCCTCGGCCAATTCGTCGACGTCTCGATGCTCGACTGCCAGCTCGCGGTGCTCGAGAACGCATTCCTGCGCTACCATCTCACCGGCGAGACGCCGCAGCCGATGGGCACGCGCCACTCCTGGGCGGTGCCGTTCCAGGCGTTCCCCACGGCCGACGGACACACCGTGATCGCGCTCTCGTGGGCCGTCCCCAACCAGTGGGCGCTG
>JAPONQ010000005.1 GCA_026713865.1 Chloroflexota bacterium
AGCGAGGCCGGCATCGACCCCTCGCGCGTCGAGCAGTCGGCCGCCTACATCGCCTCCTGGCTGCGCGTGCTCGACGACGACCGGCGCCTGGTCGTGGTCGCCGCCGCGCAGGGGCAGCGCGCCGCCGATCACATCCTCGGGCGGGGTCCCGGGCGGGAGGCGGACGCGCGGCCCGTGGACGACTGAGTCCGGGTGCGGGGCGGGGCGGCGCCCGCGGCCGTCGGAGCGGCCGGGCGCCGTCCCGCCCCGCCCCGGCACACAACCCTGGCGGGAAGCAGATCTGGCGCACCGGCACGCTATGCTGCCGACCATGACCGGCCCCCTGCGTAGGCAGCGCGCAGCCGTCGGAAGGGGTGCGACTGTGCCGAACGCCCGCGTGCTCTGGGCCGCGGTCGCGCTGATCGCGGTGGCGGTCTGCTCCCTCTTCCTCTTCGGCGCGGTCCACGCCCAGGACGGCGATGGCGACGGCGAGGAGGCGTTCTCCGGCACGCTGCGGTTCGGCGGCGAGCCCGTCGAGGGGGTCCGCATCGTCGTTGCCGATGCGGCGGGGGAGGCGGTCGGAGAGGCGGTCTCAGGCGCCGACGGGAAGTGGCGGATCGCGCTCCCCGGTCCGGGGACGTACGGCGCGACCATCGACACGGACACGCTGCCCGAGGGCGTGACGCTGCGCGACCCCGCACGCCGCACGCTCGAGGTGACGGTGACGGCGGGGCGCTCGCAGCCGCTCATCTTCGCGCTGGGCGAACCCGTCGCCCGCGGCCCGACCCTCCCGGAGCAGCTCGCACAGGCCGTCCTCAACGGGACCAAGTTCGGCCTGATCATCGCTATGTGCGCGATCGGGCTGTCGCTCATCTTCGGGCTCACGGGGCTGATCAACTTCGCCCACGGGGAGCTGGTCACGCTCGGCGCGATCCTCGCCTGGTACCTGAACGCGGACACCGTCGGCGTGCCCCTGATCCTGGCGGGCGCGCTGGCGGTGCTGGTGGCGGGGGCCGCGGGCGGGGGCGTCGAGTTCTCGCTGCTGCGCCCCCTGCGGGCGCGGCGGCTGGGCGGCTTCCAGTTCATGGTCGTCACGATCGGGCTGTCGCTCCTGGTGCGGCACGTGCTGCTGCTGCTCTTCGGCCCCGACCGCGAGCGTTACGTCGACTACGCGCTGCAGGCCGAATGGACCTTCGGGCCGTTCGCGGCGACGCCCCGGGACCTGACGATCATGGCGCTCTCGGCGGCGATCCTCGTGGCCGTGGCGCTCTTCCTGCAGAAGGCGCACACCGGCAAGGCGATCCGCGCGGTCGCCGACAACCCCGACCTGGCGGAGTCGTCCGGCATCGACGTGGACCGCGTGATCCTGATCGTGTGGGTGGCGGGGGCGGCGCTGGCGGCGGTGGGCGGCGTCTTCTTCGGCTCGGTGGAGGCGGTGGACTGGCTGATGGGCTTCCGGCTGCTGCTGCTCATGTTCGCGGCGGTCGTGCTGGGCGGGCTGGGAACGGCCTACGGGGCGATGGTGGGCGGCCTCCTCATCGGCCTCGTCACGGAGGTGAGCACCGTCTGGGCGAGCCCCGAGATCAAGGCCGTGTTCGCCCTGGGCGTGCTCGTGGCGGCGCTGCTGCTGCGGCCCCAGGGGCTGCTGGGCCAGCGCGAGCGGATCGGCTAGATGGAGTTCGACGTCATCCTGGGGAACGCGGCGCGCGCGGGGCTGGGGCCGCAGGCCGCGATCTTCGCGCTGGCGGCGATCGGCCTGAACCTGCACTTCGGCTACGCGGGCCTGCTCAACTTCGGCCAGGTCGGCTTCATGATGCTGGGCGCCTACGGCACGGCCATCACGGTGGCGACGTGGGGCGGGTCGCTCTGGCTGGGGATTCCCCTCGGGCTGGGCCTGTGCGTCGCCTTCGCGCTGGCGCTGGGCGTCCCCACGCTGCGGCTGCGCAGCGACTACTTCGCCATCACCACGATCGCCGCCGCCGAGATCATGCGCCTCCTGATCCGGTCCTCACCCGCCACCGAGCTGACCGGCGGGCCGTTCGGCCTGCAGACGATCGCGAACAGCTTCTACGACCTCAACTTCCTGCCCGACGGGCGCTTCGGCTGGGGCACCTTCACCTACTCCTCGAACCAGCTCTGGGTGATGCTCGTCGCCTGGATCCTCGTGTGCCTCTGCTCGGCGCTCGTGCTGGGCCTGATCCGCAGCCCCTGGGGGCGGGTGGTGCGCGCCATCCGCGAGGACGAGGACGCCGTGCGCAGCCTCGGCAAGAACACGGTCGCCTACAAGCTGCAGGCGCTCGCCATCGGGGGCGTCATCGCCGGGCTCGCGGGCGTGATCGACGCGCTCCAGCAGTCAGGGGTGGGCTCCGAGAACTTCGAGCCGCAGGTCACCTTCTTCGTCTGGGCGGCGCTGATCATGGGCGGCCTCGCCACGACCGTGGGGCCGGTCGTGGGGGCGATGCTGTTCTGGTTCCTGCGCGAGGGCGTGGAGTCCTTCATCCGCGAGTTCTCGGGGCTGGGCTGGCTGCCGGACGGCCTCGCCGGCTTCCTCGACGGCGCGGAGGGCGCCATCAGCATCGCGCTCATGGGCATCGGGCTGATCGCGCTGATGGCGCTGTGGCCGCAGGGCGTCTTCGGAAGGCGCCGGGATCTGCATCTGGGGACGTGAGCGACGTGACGACGGTGCGGCCGGAAGTGACGCGAGCGGCGCTGGAAGCGGCCCCGCCGGGGCGGCTCAAGGACGACCCCATCCTGATCACGTTCGGGATGCTCAAGACCTTCGGCGGCATCCGCGCCGTCGACATCGACCACCTCGAGATCGAGCGCGGCACGATCACGGCGATCATCGGGCCGAACGGGGCGGGCAAGACGACGCTCTTCAACCTGCTCACGGGCTTCGACCGCCCCGACCGGGGGGCGTGGCGGCTGGACGGGCGGCGGCTGGACGGGCGCGCGCCGCACCGCGTCGCGCGGCTGGGCATGGTGCGGACCTTCCAGCTGACGAAGTCGCTCTCGCGGCTGACGGTGCTGGAGAACATGGCCGTGGGCGCGCAGACCCAGCGCGGCGAGCGGCTCGAACGGGCCCTGCTGCGCTGGCTCTGGCGCGGCGAGGAGGCGCGCGTGGAGGCGCGCGCGCGGGAGCTGCTGGACCGCTTCGGCATCGCGCACATGGCGGACGAGCAGGCGGGGACGCTCTCGGGCGGGCAGCGCAAGCTGCTGGAGATGGCGCGCGCGCTAATGGCGGAGCCGCACCTGGTCATGCTCGACGAGCCCACGGCGGGCGTGAACCCGGCGCTGACGGAGTCGCTGCTGGAGCACATGCGCGCCCTGAACGCGCGGGGCGTCACCGTCGTCTTCGTCGAGCACAACATGGACGTGGTCATGGATATCAGCGACTGGGTGGTCGTGATGGCGCAGGGGCGCATCCTGACGGAGGGGCCGCCGGAGCAGGTGGTCGCGAACGAGGAGGTGATCGACGCCTACCTGGGGCGCGCGCGCGACCCGGCCGGCGGCGGGGAGGCGGGGGAAGCAAACGATGTCTGAGGAGGGACCGCTCCTGGAGGCGCGCGCGCTCGTGGCGGGCTACGTGCCGGGCGTGCCCATCCTCAACGACTGCAGCCTGAGCCTCTACGAGGGCGAGATCGCGGGCATCGTGGGGCCCAACGGGGCCGGCAAGTCGACGCTGCTGAAGGCGGCCTTCGGGCTGGTCGAGGTGTGGGACGGGGACGTGCTCAGGCGGGGCCGCTCGATGCGGGGCAAGAAGCCCCACGCGCTGGTCGCAGAAGGCATCGGCTACGTGCCCCAGACCGGCAACGTCTTCCCCCGCATGAGCGTGCGCGAGAACCTCGAGATGGGCCTCTTCCTGGAGCCGCGGGCGTGGCGCGAGCGATTCGCCGCGGTCGTGGACCTCTTCCCCCTGCTGGCGGAACGGGCGGGGCAGCGCGCGGGAGCGCTCTCCGGCGGGGAGCGCCAGATGCTGGCGATGGGCCGCGCCCTGATGATGAACCCCTCCGTGCTGCTGCTGGACGAGCCCTCGGCGGGCCTCTCCCCGCGCTACCAGGAAGCGGTCTTCCAGCAGATCGTGGAGGTGAACCGCGCGGGCGTCTCGGTGCTGATGGTGGAGCAGAACGCGCGCCGCTGCCTGCAGGTCGCGCACCGCGGCTACGTGCTCGACCAGGGCACCAACGCCTACTCCGGTACGGGCGAGGACCTGCTCAACGACGAGCGCGTGGTCGAACTCTACCTGGGCTCGCTCAGCGCCCGCGCGCGGAACTGAGGCGGGGCGCCCCAGAGACCGAGGGGGCGCCGCCGCTCCGGCCGCGCCCCCTTGCAGGCGTCGCCGCGGACTCTCCGCCTAGCGGGCGAGGTCGAACGACTGGGTCGTCACATCGACCAGCTCGCCGCCCTCGAAGCGGCTGACGGTGTAGATGGCGATGGTCGGATCCCCGCCCGCGTCGAGCGCCAGCGCGCCGACCTTGCCGACGTAGGCGATGTCCTCTCCGGCGTCGATGCCGGCGGCGCACTCGGCGTAGGTGGTGCACTCGGTCCCGCCCCCCGTGACCTCGCCGACGGCGGCGATGATGGCGTCGCCGTCGGTGCTGCCCGCGGCCCTGCCGGCGAGCGCGAGGATGACGGTGCAGTCGTAGGACTGCGGGGCGAAGGCGAGGTTGCCCTCGGCGACGGCCTCGATGCGG
>JAPONQ010000006.1 GCA_026713865.1 Chloroflexota bacterium
CGCGGCGCCTCGCCGCGGCGCAGTGGCGGGCAGCGGCTCGGGAGGCCGGGTTCGCGAGCGCGGCCGAGCGCCTGCCGGTGCTCCGGCCCTCGCCGCGGCGCCGGCGCTTCGAGGTGCTGCGCGGCCCCGACGGCGTGGCCCGGGTCGAGGGTCGGACGCCGGAGTGGCTCGCGGCGACGCTCGACCTCGGCGATGAGGAGGCGCGGGGCGAGCTCTTCCGCCGGTTGCAGGTGATGGGGATCGCACGCGCGCTCGAGCGCATCGGGGTGGAGCGGGGCGACCGGGTGCGCATCGGCCTGGTCGAGGTGGCGTGGGAGGGGTAGGAGTGGCGGATCGGGTCCCCGGGCGCGTCGGGGTTATGGGCGGCACGTTCGACCCACCCCATCTCGCCCACCTGGTGGCGGGGGCCGCCGCGCGCGCCGTGCTCGGTCTCGACCGCGTGATCTTCGTTCCGGCCGGCGACCCCTGGCGCAAGAGGTGGCGTCCGGTTACTCCGCCGGCGTACCGGCTCCGGCTGGTGGAGGCCGCGCTCGAGCCGCTCGGTTCGTGGGCCGAGGCGAGCGCGCTCGAGGTGGAGCGTCCCGGCCCCTCCTACACCTGGGAGACGCTGGCCGAGCTCGAGCGCGAGAACCCCGGCGAGGAGCGGTGGGTCGTCCTGGGCGCCGACGCGCTCGCCGACCTTCCGGACTGGCATCGCCCCCGGGAGATCGTCGCTCGGGCGCGCATCGCAGTGGTGGAGCGCCCCGGTCTGGAGGAGGGTGGCACGGGCGCGGTGCAGGGCGCCGTCCCGGGTATCGAGGCGCGGCTCGACCGCGTGCCGATGCCTGCGCTCCGGGTTTCGGCGAGCGACCTCCGCCGCCGCGTGCGCGGCGGCCTGCCGACCTCGCCGCTCCTGCCGCAGCGGGTGCGGCGCCTCGTCGACGAGCTCGGCCTCTATCGCTAGCCCTGCTGCGGCTCCGGCGGAACGTCGGCCGCGGTAGCGGGCGGGCGCCCGAGCAGGATCGAGGCGCGCGGGATCGGCGGAAGCAGGAAGGGGCGAAGCCGGGCGTCGATGCGGAACTCGAAGCCGGCTCGGCCCGCGGCGTTGAGCAGGCTGCGGGTCGAACGCAGGCGGGGGCGCCGCACGCCGCGAGCGAGGAGCCACGCGTTCCAGCGATCGAGGGGGAGGCTCCCGGTCGGCGCGAACTCCCACAGCAGGGCGAGGCCGCCGGGCACCAGCACGCGCCAGATCTCGCGGAAGAACGGCTCGAGCTCCTCGTCGCCGAGGTGCTTGACGAGGTGCCCGGCGAGCACGAGCTCCGCGCTGGCCGGCGCGAGCGGAAGGATGGTCGCGGCGCCCTGCACGAAGCGCAGTCGCGGCCGGGCCCCCCGCGCGCGGCGCTCGTCCTCCCGGGCGAGGCGCACGGCGGCCCGGGAGGCGTCGACGCCGACCGGCGGCGAGAGGAAGCCGACGCGGTCGTCGAGCATCCGCAGCAGCGCTCCGCGGCCGCAGCCGACCTCGACGACGCGCCAGTCCTCGTCGAGCTGGAGCTCCTCGGGCAGCCGGAAGAGCGCGGTGTTCGCAAGGAGCGTGCCCGGTCCGCCCATCCACCAGCGCATCGCCGCCGAGGAGGGCCCCCGGCCGCGGAGCCAGCGCTCGTACTCCGCGATGCGGTCACGCTGGGGCAACGGGGCACGGACGGTCGTGTGGCTCACCCGTCGAGGATAGGGTCGGCGCGAAGGAGGGTCGATGGCGGGCCTGGCTCGCGGAGGCCAGCCCCCGGCGGTGTGGCGCTCACCCGGCGCCGGCGCGGGCGGCCGGGTCGTCCGGGCGCTCTGCCCGGCGCTCGTCCGTCCGCAGGTCGAAGCTGAGCCGCACGCGCGCCTCGCGGGCGCCGGCCCAGTCGCAGATCGCGGCGAGCTCGCGCAGGCGCGGCGCCAGGCTCTCGTAGCCCGCCGTCAGCGCGTCGAGCTGCTCGTCTCCGGACTCCCACGCGGCGGCGACCGCGCGGCAGCAGGCCGCGAGCGGCTCCGGGGCCTGCCAGGCGCGCTCGAGCTCGGAGCGCCCCGCCGCGTCGGCGGCATCACGGTCGGCGTAGTGGAGCAGCGGGGCCAGGTCGACGCGGTGGCGGCGCTGCAGCCGCATCGCCGCCTGCGCGAGCTCGTGCATGCCGCCGAAGCGCAGCGAGAAGGCCCACGAGGCGAAGAAGAGCACGATCTCGGGGTCGCCCTCGAAGGCGACCGGGCACGCCTTCTCGCCCTCGATCTCGACGAAGAACCTGCTCTCGGGCGTGACGGCCGTCCCTCCCTCGGTGGCCGGCGGACGGACGCCCGGGCCCCGCGGCGGGGTCTGCCGGGAGAGTCTAGACGTCGAGGGTCGCGTCGAGCGCGTGGTGGATGATGAAGTTCCGGCGCGGCGGGACCTCGTCGCCCATCAGCCTCGTGAAGAGGTCGTCGGCCTGCTCGGCGTCGTGCACCTCGACCCGGCGCAAGACGCGGCGCTCGGGATCCATCGTCGTCTCCCAGAGCTGCTCCGGGTTCATCTCACCGAGACCCTTGTAGCGCTGGAGGTTGCCGGAGGCCTTCGGGTTGCGCTCGAAGAAGGCTTCCCGCTCCGGCTCCGTGTAGAGCCAGTGGACCTTCTTCCCCTGCGTGATGCTGTAGAGCGGGGGCTGCGCGATGAACAGGTGGCCGCCGTCGATGAGCTCGGGCATGAAGCGGTAGAAGAAGGTGAGCAGCAGCGTCCGGATGTGGGCGCCGTCGACGTCGGCGTCGGTCATGATGATGACCTTGCCGTAGCGCAGCTTGCCGAGATCGAAGTCCTCGCCGAACCCGGTGCCGAGCGCGGTGATGATGATGCGGATCTCCTCGTGCGCCAGCATCTTGTCGAGGCGCGCCTTCTCGACGTTCAGGATCTTCCCGCGCAGCGGGAGGATCGCCTGTGTCCGCCGGTCGCGCGCGCTCTTCGCCGAGCCCCCCGCCGAGTCCCCCTCGACCAGGTAGATCTCCGCGTACTCGGCGTCCTGCTCTGAGCAGTCGGCGAGCTTGCCGGGGAGGGTCGAGCCGTCGAGCACGCCCTTGCGCTGGACCAGGTCGCGCGCCTTGCGCGCCGCTTCGCGCGCGCGGGACGCGGTCAGCGCCTTCTCGATCACGCGGCGCCCGATGGCCGGGTTCTCCTCCAGCGACTGCATCAGCCCCTTCGCGACCACCGACTCGACGATCCCCTTCACCTCGGGGTTGCCGAGTCGCGTCTTGGTCTGACCCTCGAACTGCGGCTCGGCGAGCTTCACCGAGATCACCGCGGTGAGGCCCTCGCGGACGTCGTCGCCGGAGAGGTTGGGGTCCTGCTCCTTGAGCAGCTTCTGGCGGCGGGCGTAGTCGTTGAGAACACGGGTCAGCGCCGAGCGGAAGCCGGTGAGATGCGAGCCGCCGTCGATGGTCTTGATGCAGTTCGCGAAGGCGTTGACGGTCTCCGCGAACGAGGAGTTGTACTGCAGTGCAACCTCGACCAGGACGCCGTCGCGCTCCTCGCTCGTGTAGATCGGCTGGGGGTGGAGCGGCCCGCGCCCGCGGTTGACGTGGCGGACGAAGGCCTCGACCCCCGAGTCGAAGAAGAAGCTCGTCTCGAGCGGCCATCCGTGCTCGCCGCCGCCGCGCTCGTCGGTGAAGTGAATCCAGATGCCCTTCGTGAGATAGGCCATCTCCCGGAAGCGCGCTGCGAGGGCCGGGAACTCGTAGTCGAGCGTCTCGAAGACCTCGGGGTCGGGCAGGAAGCGAATGGTCGTTCCCGAGGGAGGAGCAACGCCCTTCGTCCGGCGCGCGTGAGCGGGCGCGCGCACCCTCTTGAGCGGTCCCTCGGGGATGCCGCGGTGGTAGACCTGGCGATGGAGCGCGCCGCCGGAGACGACCTCGACCGTGAACTCGCTCGAGAGCGCGTTCACGACCGACGCCCCGACGCCGTGGAGCCCGCCGGAGACCTTGTAGCCGCCGCCCCCGAACTTGCCTCCGGCGTGGAGCACCGTGAGCACCGTCTCGACGCCGGAGAGGCCGGTCTTCTCGTGCTGGTCGACGGGGATGCCGCGGCCGTTGTCCTCGACCGTCACCGCGCCGTCGGCGTGGATCGTGACGGTGATCGTGTCGCAGTGCCCCGCCATCGCCTCGTCGATGGCGTTGTCGACGATCTCGTAGATCAGGTGGTGGAGCCCGCGCCGGTCGGTGGAGCCGATATACATGCCGGGGCGGCGGCGAACCGCCTCCAGCCCCTCGAGTACCTCGATGTTCGCCGCGGTGTAGCCGTTGCCGGCGGGTGCGCGCCGTGCCCGGGGCTCCGCGGTGGTGGTCATGCGCCGTCCGTCCCGCCCGCGCGGGAGCGCCCGCCCGCGCGTGGGGCGACAGGCAGGTCCACGGCGCCGGGGGAAGAGGTGATCACGGATAGACAGTATAGCAGAAGCCGGGGCGAAGCCACCAGCGCCGCCCCCCCGCTCGTGGTGTAACGGCGCCCGTGCAGTGACGTCGAGAGCCGCTTCCCGACAGATGTGCCCGGTGCACGTGGCTATTCTACATTGCAGGTCTTGCCAGCGCATGGATGCTCGCGAATTCTCGTTCTTGGGCATGTGCGTGGGACGGAAACGGGCGGCTCCGTAGAATGCACACGTGGAGACACCTCCGACCGAGCTCCGGATCCGTGCGATCGGCGTCGTTAGCAGCGGCGTCCGGGACGCGGGGCGGCGCGACTGGAGCGGCGTCCGGAGCCGCGTGGAACTCGGCCCGGGGCTGGGGGAGTCGCTACTGGGGCTTCGGGACTACTCGCATGTGTGGGTGCTGGGCTGGCTCCATCTCATCCCCGGGGAGCTCCGGCAGCGGCGGCGCGCCCACCCGGCGGGGGATGAACGGCTGCCGCTGCAGGGAGCGCTCGCGCTCCGGGGCGGCGCGCGTCCGAATCCCCTGGCCATCACCGTCTGCGAGCTGCTGGGGGTCGAGGAGCCGCCGGCCGACCGGCCGGGAGAGGGGGGCGCGCTGATCGTCTCGGGCCTCGACCTCGTCGACGGGACGCCGGTGCTCGACGTCAAGCCCTACATCGCCGCCTACGACGCGGTCCCCGGGGCGAGGCTGCCGCGCTGGGCCCGGGGCTAGGGACGGCTCATGCCGCTGCGCCCGGGCCGCCGCGCGTCCAGGCGCACGCTCGACGCCGTCTACACGGCGCTGCTCGGCGAGTACGGGCCTCAGCAGTGGTGGCCGGCCGGCTCCGCAGACGGCCCGTCTCGCCGGCTCGAGATCTGCCTGGGCGCGATCCTGACCCAGAACACGGCCTGGCGCGGGGCCGCCGCCTCGCTGGAGCGGCTGCGCGCCGCGGGCGCGCTCTCCCCGGCGGCGATCCTCGCCCTGCCGGAGCCGGTCGTCGGCGACCTCGTCCGGCCGTCGGGCCACTTCAACGTCAAGGCGCGCAAGCTCCGGGAGTTCTGCCGCGTCGTGCTCGAGGAGTACGGCGACCTCGACGCCCTGCTCGAACCGCCGCCCGGTTCGAGCAGGGCCCGGGGGACGGAGGCGGTGCGGGCGCGGCTGCTCGCGATCTGGGGCATCGGGCCCGAGACGGCCGATGCGATCGTGCTCTACGCGGCGCGCCTGCCGACCTTCGTCGTCGACACCTACTCCCGCCGCCTGGTGGAGCGCCTCGAGCTCCTCCCCGCCGACCCGGGCGAGGCGGCCGGCGGGAGGCGGCGCTACGAGCGGGAGCGGCGCCTCTTCCTCGACCGCGTCGGGGGCGACGTGCCGCGCCTGAACGAGTGGCATGCGCTGATCGTCCGGCACGGGCAGCGCCGCTGCCGCCGGCGCGACCCGGCGTGCGGGGAGTGCCCGCTGCTCGGCCGCTGCCCGCGCGGGCGGCGGGAGCTCGGCCTCACCGCCTGACGCAGCGGGGACGGGAGGGTAGGGCGGATGGAGCTCGCGATCGTCGGGCTGGCTCGCTCCGGCAAGACCTCGCTCTTCAACGCGGTCACGCGCAGCGCCATCCCCACCGGCGGCTACTCACCGGGCGCCGATCCGCAGGTGGGCGTGGCGCACGTCCCCGACGATCGGCTGGATCGGCTCACCGAACTCTTCCGCCCCCGCCGCCGCACCCCGGCCGAGATCCGCTGGGTCGACTACCCGGGCTCGGGCGTCGGGGACGGCGAAGCGGGAAGCCGCTTCCTGCAGCAGCTGGCTCGCTCCGATGCGCTGGTGCACGTGGTCCGGGCGTTCGAGTCGGAGGTGGTGCCGCACGCCGACGGTTCGGTCGACGCCGACCGCGATATCGAGGCGCTCGACCTCGAGCTCATCCTCGCCGACCTGGGCCTGATCGAGCGGCGCCTCGAGCGCATCGAGGCCGAGGCGCGCTCGATTCGCGCCGCGGAGCGCGGTCGCCTCGAGCGCGATCGTGAGCTCCTGGAAGGGCTGCGGGGCGATCTCGGGTCCGGTCGCGCGCTGCGCTCCGTCGAGCTCGACGAGTCCGCACGCCGCGATCTCGCCGCCTACCAGTTCCTGACGAGGCTTCCCGTCCTGCGCGTGGTCAACATCTCGGAGGCCGATCTCCCGCGCGCCGCGGAGATCGAGCGCGACCTCGCCGAGCGCCACGGCGGACCGCGCGTGGCGGTGGCCGCGCTCTGCGCGAGCCTGGAGGCCGAGCTGGCGCAGCTCGAGGCGTCCGAGGCCGAGGCGATGCGCGCCGACCTCGGTGTGGCGGAGGAGTCGCCGGCCGGCCGCGCCGTCTCCGAGTCGTACGCGCTGCTCGGCCTGCATTCCTTCCTCACGGTCGGCGACGACGAATGCCGCGCGTGGGCGGTCCCGGTCGGCGCGACGGCGCCCGAGGCAGCGGGCAAGATCCACAGCGACCTCGAGCGGGGTTTCATCCGCGCGGAGGTCGCCCACTGGCAGGAGCTGCTCGACGCAGGCTCGATGGCCGAGCTCAAGAAGAGGGGCCGCCTGCGCACGGAGGGGAAGTCCTACGTCGTGCGGGACGGCGACGTGCTCAACATCCTCTTCAACGTCTAGACGCACCCGGTCCGTCGTCGCGGCGCCCGGGAACGAAGCTGCTCCGGACCGTCCCGACCTCGTCTCGGCCGCTGCGCACGTTGGCCACGTCGAGGGATCGCCCCTGTCGGCCTGCCGTCGACTCCCGCCGCGCGCCGCGCACGGCCCGGGGGCGGCTATCATCCGCGCGATGGACGGGCAGGACCGCACCCAGATGGTGGCCGAGGTGGAGCGCGCTCAGGCGGGCGGCGCGCCGGTCGCCGTCGCGACCGTGACCCATGCCGGCGACCCCCCCCTCGCCCCGCGCGGCGCGAAGTTCCTCGCCCGCCGCGACACCGCGGCGGGCTCCATGGGGACGCTCGGTGATCCCTCCCTCGACGCTGCGGTCCTGACGGCGGCGCGCGAGGCGCTCTCGGCGCGGCTCCGGACGCCGGTGCGTACGCTCTACATCGGCCGCGCGCGGCTCGACCGGGGCGAGCGGCCGGCCGACCGCCGGCACGAGGCGGAGGCCGGCGACGCCCAAATCATGCTCGAGCTCTTCGAGGCGCCGGGGCGTCTGATCGTGGTCGGCGGGGGGCACGTGGGGCTCGCGCTCTGCGAACTGGGGACCCTGCTCGGGTTCCGGATCACCGTCGTCGACGATCGGACCGAGTTCGCGAACGCCGAGCGCTTCCCGATGGCCGACGACGTGCGCTCGGGCGAGATCGACGCCGAGCTCGACGCGATGGAGCTCGGCGGCGCCTGCTCGGTGGTCCTGGTCTCGCGCGGCCACAAGCAGGACGAGCTCGCGCTCCGGCATGCGGTCGGGCGCGGCGCCTCCTACCTGGGGATGATCGGGAGCCGGCGGCGGACGCGCACCGTGCTCGAGAGCCTGGCGCGGGACGGCGTGCCGCGGGCCGAGCTCGACCGCGTGCGCACCCCCATCGGGCTCGACATCGGGGCCGAGACGCCGGAGGAGATCGCGCTCTCGATCCTCGCCGAGATCGTGATGGTGCGCCGGGGCGGCCGCGGCGGTCCGATGCGGCCCGAGGCGGACTGAGGCGGGCCAGGCGCCTCCCCGGGGGCCTCCGGGCGAGCGCCGACGCAGCGGCCGTGCCGTGCCGGCCTACCGCTCGGGGAGCCGGTCCTGCGCCTCCCACACCCGGTCGAGGATGGGGCGGCCCTCGGCGGCGGGGGCCACGAACTCGGGCCGGTACGGCCAGCGCAGCGCGCTGTCGTGCGCGCGGATGACGACCGGCCGGATGCGGTAGCCCACCAGCCGCTCGGCGGTGAATCCCAGCTCGATGAGCATTCCCTGCGTGTTCTCGACGGGGTCGTACTGATCGAAGACGAAGTTGCCCAGGCTGTAGGCGACGAGGGCGCCGTCCACGTGCTCAACGGCCTGCACCCAGTGCGGGTGGTTTCCGGCGACGAGGCTTGCCCCGGCCTCGACCGCGACCCCGCCGAGCTCGACCTGCGAGGCCGTCGGGTCGGAGGTCTCCTCCACTCCCCAGCTGACGCCGACCACGACGTGGTCGGCGAGCCCCCGCGCCGCTCGCACGTCCTCGCGGAGGGCGGTCTCGTCGAGCGGGACGGTGCCGGGGAAGGAGTCGGTCGCGGCGTACCACCAGGCGATGTCGTCGTAGCCGAGGAAGGCGAAGCGGACCGGTCCCTGCGCGCTCTCGACGCTCACAATGGCCGGCGCGCGCGCGGTGGGGAGATCGGGACCGGCGCCGGCGGTCGCGATCCCCGCCTGATCGAGCCGCGCGAGCGTGTCGCGCAGCGCGTCGGACCCGTAGCACTCCTTCCAGCAGTCCAGCATATGGTTGCCGTTGGTGAGCACGACGTCGAAGCCCGCGCCGGCGATCGCGGGGACGGCTCGCGCGCTCCCCTGCAGGACGAAGGTCTCCACGCACGGCGTTGGCTCCCCGACATCAGTGAGCGGCGAATCGAGCGCCGCGACGGCGAGATCCGATGCCGCGACCCGCTCGCGGACGCCGTCGAACATCAGGTCGTAGTCGTCGAGGACGGAGACCACGAAGTTGCTGCAGCGCACCGGCAGCAGCTCGCCGGTGACCAGCATCCCGGCGGGGTCGAACGGCGCCGGCAGGTCGCCCGCGGCGGGAAGTCCGGCCTCGTCCGCGGCTCCGGGAACCCCCACCCAGCGGACGAGACGAAGCGGTGACTTCCAGGCGGGGTCCCGGTACGGATCGTGGCCGCCGACGGTGAGCGCCAGCACGCCGAGCCTGAGGCGCTCGGGCTCGACGAGCGCGAACGCGCCGGGCGTGGAGGCGACCCGCTGCGCGATCTCGCCGGGAGCGAGCAGCACCGCCTCCCACCTGCCCGCCACGAGTCCGAGGGCGTCGGCGATGGCCTCGGACTCGGGCTCGGGGAGGTAGACCGTGATCGGCTGCGGGCTGCCGCCGAACTCGGACCAGTCGCGGGCGGCGCCGCTGACGATGCGCACGACGTCGCGGTAGCCGAGGTCGAGGACGTCGCGACGCTGGTCGGTGATCGCCGCCCAGCGCGACAGCACGACGCGCTGGAAGCCGGGCAGCGGTCGCTCCGAGGCGACCGCTGCCGGCTCGCCGCCCTCCCCGGCGCTCGCCGCCGCGGGCTCGGCGGAAGGTGCCGGTGCGGAGGGCGCCGGCGCCGCGGGCGGCGGCGCGGGCACCGGGGTCACCACCGGCGTCACCGGGAGCGTCGCGGTCGCCACGGGCGGCGCGACGACGTCGGGTGCGCCGCCCGTGCACGCCACCGCCCACGCGGCGATCAGCACGGCGACGGCACGAGACACGCCGCCGGGGCTCCGGAAGAGGTGGCCGCCGCCGCGCGGCGGCGGCCGAGTTCCATCCCGGCTCGGCCCTCGCGCCTGCCTCACGACATGTACCACGCTCCCCGGCCGCCGCCGGGTTAGGGCGCGGCCCCCATCTCGGTCACCAGGAAGTCCCGCACCAGGGGGAAGATGGGGCGGCGCCACTCGGTCGCCCAGTCCCCGCCGCGGACGCGGATCAGGAAGGCGAAGACGTAGCCCGCGGCCGAGCCGTCCTCGGGGCGCGCGTAGCCGGCGGAGACGCGGTAGCCGGTCGGGAGCGGCGACGTCCAGTAGCCCGCCTTCTGACCGTAGGTGTAGCCGTCCACGCCGAAGCCGGGCGGGAACGGCCAGAAGGCCTCGCCCAGGATCGGCCTCGTCGCCAGCTCGAGCAGGTACGCGGTGAGCCCCCCGTCCAGCTGCTCGCCCCGCACGAGCGAGGCCCAGACCCGGGCCATGTCAAGGGCCGTCATGTGCGCGTAGCGCCAGCTGTGCTCGAACTCCGACGCCTCCGACACCGCGGCGCGTTCCAGGACCGCGGCGATCTGCTCGGAGGTGACGAGATCGTTGACCAGGTCGGCGTGCGAGTCGAGCGACTGCGCGAGCACGATCTCGACGTGCGGCCGGATCTCCTCGAGATCGAGCAGTCCCTCCTGGGCGGCGCGCAGGGCCGTGATCATGATCACGATCTTTCCCGCCGATGCCGGGTACTGGCCGTGCTCGGGCCTGATAACGATGGAGGCGTCGCAGTCCAGATCGATGAGCGCCAGGCCCCAGCCTCCCGTCATCCCGGCCATCACCTTCTCGACGGCCTCGCTCAGGGCGGCGCCGCGCTCATCGAGGCCGGCGCAGCGCACCTCGAGCGGGTCGGGCGTCGGGGCCGGTGTGGGGGCCGGTGTGGGGGTGGGCGTGGTCGCGGGCGCCGGGGTCGGCGTGCGCGTGGGCGTGGACGTCGGGGTCGGCGTGCGGGCCGGAGCCGGCTCCGGCGCCGTCACCGCCGGGGCGCCGGAGCGCGGGGGCTCGGTCGGCTCCAGCGGTGACGGGGCGGTTCCGCCCGAGCAGGCGGCGGCAACGGCGAGAGCCAGCGCCGCGCACGGAACGAGAATGCGCACCGGCGTCTCCCTCGCACCCGCGAATGCCGCTGCGCGCCCCGTCCCGCCCCCCGGCACGTCTCCGGAGGCGGGGGTCCGAACCGTTCGGCGGACACCTTAGCCTGCCGGTGCGGACGCGTGCCCCCGGGAGCGGGCGGTCTGCTCGCCGCGCGCTCCCGGGGGCAGGACCGCCGCCCGGGGGAGCGCACCGGCCGCTACTCATCGCCGGGGGGACACGCTAGAATCCCCCCGCGGGAGGACCGATGGACCGCGAGATATACGCCGAGATCTCCGAGGCGCTTGAGCGTGGCGAGCCGCGCGTGCTCGCGACCGTCTCGCAGGCGACCGGGTCGACGCCCCGCAAGCCCGGCGCCCGCATGCTGCTGCGCCCCGACGGCTCCTTCGTCGGCACCATCGGCGGCGGCTGCGGCGAGGCCGAGGTCTGGGCCGACGCCATGGAGACGATGGCCGACGGCGAGCCCCGCGTCGTCGTCGTCGACCTGACCGAGCCCGTGGACGGCGACGACAAGATCTGCGGCGGCGTGCTCGAGGTCTTCGTCGAGCGCATCACCGGCTAGCACGGCCGCAGGCCCGGCGCGCGTGACCACCTTCACCTCCGTCGACGACGCGCTCGCCCGCCTCGCCGGCGAGCGCTATCTCGCCTCGCGCGAGGTCGCGACCACCGTCTTCCTCGGCCAGGCGATGGAGCGCCCGCTCTTGCTCGAGGGCGAGGCCGGTGTCGGGAAGACCGAGCTCGCGAAGGCGATAGCCGCTGCCCGGGGCGCGCGGCTGATCCGCCTCCAGTGCTACGAGGGCGTCGACTCGGCGCAGGCGCTCTACGAGTGGAACTACCCCCGCCAGCTCCTGCACATCCGCCTCGCCTCGGCCGAGGCCGGTGCCCCGGGCGAGAGCCGCTCCGCGCTCGAGCGCTCGCTCTTTTCCGAGGAGTACCTGGTGCGGCGGCCGCTGCTCGAGGCGATCCTCGCAGACGACGAGGAGCCGCCGGTCCTGCTCGTCGACGAGATCGACCGCGCCGACGAGGAGTTCGAGGCCTTCCTGCTGGAGGTGCTCTCCGACTTCCAGATCTCGATCCCCGAGCTCGGCACGCTCACGGCTCGTCGCCCGCCCTACGTCGTGCTCACCTCCAACCGCACGCGCGAGCTCCACGACGCACTCAAGCGCCGCTGCCTCTACCTCTGGCTCGACTACCCCGACGTCGAGCGCGAGCAGGCGATCCTGACGGCGCGCGTGCCCGGGATCGCCGAGGGATTCGCGCGGCAGCTCTGCGAGTTCATGCGGCTCCTCCGCGAGCGCGACTTCTACAAGCGCCCGGGCGTCGCCGAGACCATCGACTGGGCGACGGCGCTGCTCGCTCTCTCCCGCGACGTGCTCGACGAGGAGGCCGTCGAGGAGACACTCGGCTGCATCTTCAAGTACCGCGACGACGTCGAGCGCTTCCGCGAGAGCAACATCTCGCAGGTGCTGGCGCAGGTCGACATCGACCGCTCGATGTAGCGGGCCCGGGCGGCCGCCGCGGGCACGGGAGGCGACGTGAGCGAGCAGCCGGGCCCCCGGCCCGCCTTCCCGGGTCCCTCGCTCCCGGGCTCCGTGCCGGAGGGCTGGGAGCTCGCGGCCTTCGCCGAGCGGGCCGGCACGCTCCGGCGCGGCACGATCGAGGGAAACGTCGTCGCCTTCGCGAGGCTGCTGCGCGAGGCCGGGCTCGGGGTCACGACTGGAGATGCCCTCTCCGCGGCGAGCGCCCTGCTCGCCGTCGGCGTCGCCTCGCGGTCCGACGTCCGCTCCGCGCTTCGCGCCACGCTCGTGCGCCGGCCGGCCGAGATCGCCCTCTTCGAGGCGATCTTCGAGCAGTTCTGGTCGGGCCGGGAGCCGCACGCGCCGCCGCCGTCGCCCCCGCGCGAGCTCTCCGCCTCCCCGCGGGGCTCCGGGCCGCCCGGCCGCCGGGGGCGCTCCGCCGTCCCGGCGACGCTCCACTCGGGCGGCGAGGCCGAGGCGGCACCCGAGGCCACCCCCGGCGCCTACAGCGGGCAGGACCTCCTCACCAGGCGCGACTTCTCCTCGCTCCGGCCGGAGGAGCTCGCCGTGGTGCGGCGGCTCGTCCGCCGCCTGGCTCCGCGACTCGCGAGCGCGCTCGCCCGCCGCCGCCGCGCCACCAGGCTCGGCCGCGAGGTCGACCTCAGGCGCTCGATGCGGCGCGCCGCGAGGCGCCACGGCGAGCTCCGGGAGCTCGAGCGTCGCCGCCGCCGTCGTCGTCGTACCCGGCTCGTCGTGCTCGCCGACGTCTCCGGCTCGATGGACCTCTACTCGCGCTTCCTCGTGCAGTTCCTCTACGGGCTGCAACAGGAGCTGCGGGGCGTCTCGACCTTCGTCTTCTCAACGCGCCTCTTCGAGGTGACGCCGATGCTGCGGGCGCGCTCCTTCGACCAGGCGCTCCGGCTCGTCTCCTCCTCCGTGGACGGCTGGAGCGGCGGTACGCAGATCGGATCGGTTCTCTCCGACTTCAACCGCCGCTACGCCGCCGAGCGCGTCGGCCGCGACACGGTGGTGCTGGTCCTCTCCGACGGCTGGGACCGCGGCGACGCGGCGAGCGTGGGGCGCGAGATGTCGTCGCTGCACCGGCGCGCGCGGCGAGTGATCTGGCTCAACCCGCTGCTCGGCGCCCCCGGCTACCGGCCGCTGGCCGCCGGGATGGCGGCGGCGCTGCCGCACTGCGACGAGTTCCTTCCCGCGCACAGCGTCGAGTCGCTGACAGAGCTCGGCCGGCGGCTGCTCGCGCTTGAGGACGCCGGCGTCCGGGGGAAACGGCCCCTCGCGGCCGGGCAATGATAGGATGGGCGCCGCCGCGCGCGAGCGCGCGGCCCCCGCGTCGGGGCACGGCCTGCACAGTGCAGCGAGGTGCGGAGTAGGGATGGGCGCATGATCGGAAGTCTCGGCTGGCAAGAGCTGCTCATCATCCTGGTGATCCTGGCGCTGCTCTTCGGCGCTTCGCGGGTGGCGGGCCTCGGCGGCGCGCTGGGGCGGGGCATCCGCGAGTTCCGCCGGGAGGCGCGAGCCGACGACGACGAGTCCGGGGAGGACTCGGACGACTCATCCGGCGCCGCCACGGGGGGCGGCGACACCTCGGCGGGGAGCGGCTCCTCCTCCGGGGGCGGGTCCTCCGGCTAGCGGCGGACCCCCTCGCGTGGAGATCGTCCCCGGCCTCCATCAGATCAAGACCCCGATGCCGCGGCCGGAGCTTCCCTATGTGATGGCCTACGCCTTCCGGGGTGGGGACGGCGTCACGCTCTTCGACTCCGGCTTCGGGACGCCCGAGGGGACGGCGGCGCTGACGGAGGGGCTCGCCTCCATCGGCCACAGTCCTCGCGATATCCGGCGGCTCGTGATCTCACATTCCCACCCCGACCACTACGGGATGGCGGCGTGGGTGAAGGAGCAGGCGCCGGACTCCGAGCTCGTCATGCTCGACCGGGAGTGGGCGTGGCTCGAGGGGCGCGAGGCGGGAGCCGGGGACTGGATGGCGCGCTCCGACGAGTGGCTGACGCGCCACGGGATGAGCCTCGCCGAGATCGAGGCCGGCCACCGCGCCGAGGAGGCGCGGCGGCCCGGTGGCAACTCCTTTCAGAACGTCCCACCCGACCGGCTGCTCGAGGACGGCGAGGTGCTCGCGGTCGACGGCTGGGAGCTCGAGGCGGTGTGGACGCCCGGGCACACCCCGGGGCATCTCTGCATGTTCGAGCGCCGCCACCGGTTGATGCTCACCGGCGACCACGTCCTCCCGCACATCTCGCCCAACGTCTCGCTTCACTCCGATCAGGAGGGGACGAGCCCGCTCGCCGACTTCCGGCGCTCGCTCGAGCGCGTCGCGGCCTACGACAGCGCGCTCGGCCTGCCGGCGCACGAGTTCACGATCGCCGACCTCCCCAGGCGCTGCCGGCAGCTCCTCCACCACCACGACGATCGCCTCGACGAGATCGCGCGCGCGGCCGGCGAGCACGCGGGTCCCGGCGCCACCGCCCGCGACGTCGCCGAGCGCGTGCAGTGGAACACCGGGCGCTTCGCCGACTTCCCGCTGATGATGCAGCGCTCCGCCATCGGCGAGACGCTCTCGCACCTCCAGCTGCTCGCCGACGAGGAGCGGATCGTCCGCTCGGAGGACGATGGCGCCTCCGGCCCGCTCGTGCGCTGGGTGCAGGTGCGCGCCCGGCGCTGACGCCGCCACCCGGGGCGCGCCGCCGTGTGAGAATCGGGGCGTGCACACGATCACCTCACCACGCGAGCGCGCTGCCGTCCTGACCGGCCGCCTGGCCGGCGCCCTCGCGCGCCGCGCCGGACGCGGCGGGGGGACCGCTCTGCCCGGGCTCGTCGCCGGGGCGCTCGCGCCGCGCCTGCTCGAGGACCGGGCGGCGGCGCTGGGGCACGGCGTGGTCCTGGTCTCCGGCACCAACGGGAAGACGACGACGACGCACCTGCTCGCTGCGATCGCCCGCGGCTCCGGGCTGGACATCGTCTCCAACACCTCGGGCTCGAACCTCGAGCGCGGGCTCGTCTCGGCGCTGATCGCGCGGGGAGGCCGCGCCGGCGGGCCCGACGGCTCCTCCCTCATCGGCCTCTTCGAGGTCGACGAGGCCGTGCTTCCGCTCCTCGCGCCGCGCCTCTCCCCCCGCGTCGTCGTGTTGCTCAACCTCTTCCGCGATCAGCTCGACCGCTACGGCGAGGTCGACTCGGTCGCCGAGGGATGGCGGCGGATGCTCGCCGGGGCGGGACGCCCGGCGACGCTCGTGCTCAACGCCGACGATCCCTCGGTGGCGCTGCTCGCGGAGGAGATCGAGGACGAGGGCGGCCGCGTTATTCGCTTCGGCGTCGAGGCGCCCGCTGGAGAGGGGGAGGACAGCGCGGGCTCCGTCGCGGTCGACGCGCGATTCTGCCGCTGCGGGGGGAGCATCCGCCACGACGCGCTCCTGCTCGGGCACCTGGGACCGTGGCGCTGCGACGGCTGCGGGCGCCGGCGCGCCGCGCCCGAGCTGGAGGCGCGGGAGGTAGAGCTCGGGCCGGGCGGAGCGCGCTTCGAGCTGCGCGCGCGCCTCCCCGGCCATCCGCGGGAACGTGCCCGCGTCGAGCTCGAGCTCGAGGGGCTGCACTCGGTCTACAACGCGCTCGCGGCGGCAGCGGCCGCCGCCGCCCTCGGCATCTCTTCCGTCGCCGCGGCGCAGGGGCTCGCCGCCGCCTCGCCGGCCTTCGGGCGGCAGGAGCGCTTCTGCGTCGGCGGCCGGGAGGTGCGGATGTTGCTCGCAAAGAACCCGACCGGACTCACCGAAGTGATTCGCACCGTGACCGCGCGCTCCGCCCCGGGCGCCGCGCCGCACCTGCTGATAGCCCTCAACGACGGCGTGCAGGACGGCCGGGACACGTCCTGGATCTACGACGCCGACGTGGAGGCGCTGGCCCGGGGCCCGGGCGCGCCGGCGCGCGTCGTCGCCTCCGGGCTGCGCGCCGAGGACATGGCGCTGCGGCTGGCGCTGGCCGGCGTCGTCCCCGGGCGCGTCGAGCGCGATCTCGCGGCGGCGCTCGACGCGGCGCTCGCGGCCGCGCCCGCGGGCCTCCCGCTGACCGTGATCGCGACCTACACGGCGATGCTCGAGCTGCGCGAGGAGCTCGCGCGCCGCTCCGGGCGCGCGCACTACTGGGAGCGCCCGGCCGAGCCGGACGGGGAGGGGCGGCCGTGAGCGCGGGTGCGCCCTCCCTCCGCGTGGTCGTCCTCTACCCGGACCTGATGGACGTCTACGCCGACCGCGGCAACGCGATCGCTCTCGCCGATCGCTGCCGCCGCCGCGGCATCGGGCTCGAGCGCGTCGACGTGCGGCTCGGGAAGGCGCTGCCGGAGGAGGCAGACCTCGTGCTCATCGGCGGCGGGCAGGATCGGGAGCAGGAGCGCGTCGCGCCTGAGCTCGCCGCCGCCGGGGGGCGCCTGCGCGCCTGGCGCGATGAGGGGGTCGCGATGCTCGCCGTCTGCGGCGGCTACCAGCTCTTCGGGCGCGGCTACCGCACGTCTCGGGGCGCCGAGCTTCCCGGCGCCGGCGTCTTCGACGTCACGACCGTCGCGCCGCCGCCGGGCGCGCCGCGCCACGTGGGGGAGGTGCTGGCGTTCAGCGAGATCCCGGGGCTGGGCACGCTTGCCGGCTTCGAGAACCACGCCGGCCGCACCTACCTCGGCCCCGGCGGGCGCCCCTTCGCGCGCGTGGAGCGCGGCCGCGGTAACAACGGCCAGGACGGGACGGAGGGGGCGATCTCGGTCGAGGCCGTCGGCACCTACCTCCACGGCCCGCTGCTGCCGCGCCATCCCGCGCTCTCCGACCGCCTGCTGGAGGCGGCGATGCGCCACCGCTACGGCACGGGCGCCCCGGCGCTCGCGCCGCTCGCCGACGCGTACGCGGAGGCGGCGCACGCGGTCGCCGCGCGCGTCGCCCGGGAGCGGGGCGTTCCCGCCCCCTGAGGACGACCGTTCGCCTGCGCACCGCCTACACTTGCCCGCGACCCGCATCGCCGTGCCCGATCGGGGGGAGCGACCGCCATCCAGGGCATCTTCTCGGAGGATCCCGGGGACGCCGGCGACGCACGCGGGCTCGCCCCGCTCGGGCCGGCGGCGGCAGAGCTCGCGGCCCGGCTCGGCCTCGGGCGTCCGCTCGTCTTCCTCGATCTCGAGAGCACGGGGACGGATCCCCTGCGGGATCGCATCGTGGAGGTCGGCGCGGTCAGGCTGCACCCGTCCGGCGAGACCGACGTCCTCCGGGCGACGGTCGATCCCGGCGTTCCCATCCCGGCCGAGGCGAGCGCGGTGCACGGCATCACCGACGGCGATGTCGCCGGGCGGCCGCCGTTCCCCGGGATCGCTCCGCGGCTGGCCACGTTCCTGGACGGCTGTGATCTCGCGGGCTTCGGGATCGCCCGCTTCGACCTTCCGCTGCTCGATGCGGAGTTCGCCCGCGCGGGGATCGGGTTCTCGATCGCGGACCGCCGCGTCGTCGACGCCCTCAGCATCTTCCACGATCGCGAGCGCCGGGACCTGTCGGCCGCGGTCGAGTTCTACACCGGGCGGCCGATCGAGGATGCGCACAGCGCGCTCGCCGACGCCGCGAGCTCCCTCCACGTGCTGCGCGGGCAGTTCGAGCGCTACGCTGACCTCCCCGCGGAGCTCGACGAGCTCGACCGCCTCGCGAGCCCGGGACGCCGCGACCCGTCGTGGATCGATCCGCAGGGACGCCTGGTGCGGCGCGACGGCGAGATCCTGATTCGTTTCGGGCGCTACAACGGACGCACGCTGGCAGAGGTCGCCGGCGAGGACCCCGGTTACCTGGAGTGGATCCTCGGGCAGGACTTCTCGGATCAGGTCAAGGAGGCGATCGCGGGCGCCCTGGCCGGGCCTCCCGGCGGCGGACCCCCCCGGTCGACGGAGTCGTAGCGACGGTGCCCGGTGCTGTGGCGGAACGATGCCCCCCTCCCGTCGCCTGATTCGCAAGGTGCTGGCGTACGTCCTGCGCGGCGGCGACCTCCTGACCTTCACGCAGCCGGGGCACCCGGAGGCTGGCCTGCAGGTGCCGGGCGGCACCGTCCTACCCGGCGAGCCGTGCGATCGCGCCGTCCTGCGAGAGTTCGCCGAGGAGAGCGGGCTGAGCCTGGAGCGTCCCCGCTTCGTCGGGCTGCAGTACCACGACATGGCCGCCTACCGGCCGGAGATCCAGGAGCGCTTCGTCTACGCGCTGGAGGCGCCCCCGGGGCTCCCGCCGTCCTGGCTCCACCTGGAGACGTGCGGCGGCCCGCGCCCCGTCGAGTTCGCGTTTTGCTGGACCCCGTCCGCCGCCGCCGGGGGGCTGATCGCCGGGCAGGGCGCGCTGCTGGCGCAGGCGCCGCCGCCGCGTCGCGGATCCCGGCTCCGATCCGGGGGGCGCGACGGCTGGGGCACCCTCTCCGAGGGTGTGGACTCACTGGTCGCCTCCCTGGAGAGGCGCGGATTCTCGCCGGAGGCGCGCGAGGCCGGCGTCGAGGCACCGGGTGAGCCCTCTCCGGGACCCGGCGGGCCGGCCGCGAATGCGGGGCGGCGTCCGGCTGCGGCCGCTCCCTACGCGGATGTCGTCCGCCTCAGGCGTGGAAGGGTGACCCTGCGCGTCGCCGGCTACCCGTTCGTCACGCTGCTCGCCGGACCTCTCGGCGGCTCCGAGGCGACCGTCCTCGGTCTCCGGCGGCGCCGGTGGGATCTCGACGCGCTCCGCGCGGCGTACGAGGAGGACTGCCGCCGCACGGGGCGGGAGTCGCTCGCCGATCGCTAGCCGGAGCGGGATCCCGGGGGCTGCCCCCGGACCGATCTGCTACTGCTCGTGCCCGTTTCGCGATACGTTCTCTGCAGGCGCACGCGCCGTCCCGCACGGGACCGGCGGAGCTCGAGGGGAGCGCGCCCGATGCGGACTTCCCGCCGCCGCTTCCTGCTCCGGGCCGCCGCAGCGCTTCCGGCGCTCCTGCTTGTCGCCTGCCGGCGCGGGGGCGGCGAGCCCGAGCCCGATGTCCCCGTGATCGCGAACGGCACGGTGGTGACGCCGGCCGCCCCGCCGGCCACGCCGAGTCCCACGCCGGCCCCGAGCCGGCCGCCGGCGCCCACCGCCGTGCCGACGCCCACCCCGACGCCTCTCGGCTCCACGCTCGATCCCGACGATCTGCGCGGCTTCCTCTACCCGGTGGCGGGCGGCTGCCTCCCCGGCTACGACGGGCTCATGCCGAACGCGCCCCGCGCCTACCGCAACGGCGTGCACGAGGGCATCGACTGGTACCCGGGGTTGGCCTGTGCGGCGATCGAGCGCGGGACGCTGGTCTATGCGATGTACGACGGGCTGGTGCTGCGCGCCGACCACCGCTACGCCGACATCACGCCGGATCAGGTGGTCGAGCTCGCGGCCCTGACGCAGGCGCAGGGCTACAGCGACCCGGAGACGCTCGACATCTACCGCGGCCGGCAGGTGTGGGTCGATCACGGGCGGGGGATCGTCACCCGCTACGCGCACCTCGAGGGCGTCGCCCCGGGGATCTTCTACGGGCGCGAGGTGCGGCGCGGGGAGCTGCTCGGCTTCATCGGCGAGTCCGGGACTCCCGAGTTCGTGACGGCCCCCGGCACGGAGGTGCACCTCCACGCCGAGGTGCGCGTGGGGGAGAGCTTCCTGGGAGCGGGCCTCCCTCCCGGCGAGGTGCGCGCCCTCTACGAGCGTCTCTTCGGCCCCCCGGCCGAGTAGCCGGCGCGCGCGGTGCCTCCTGCGCGCGGGCGACGCTGCCGGGGGCCCGCGGTACGATCACCCGGCGCCCGATCGCGAGAGGTCTGATGGGCTCCCTTCCCGCCACCGCGCTCGCCATCGAGATCCCCTGGGATCCCAGCATCGTCACGCTCGGCGGGCTCATCCTCACCTGGCACGGGCTCTTCACCGCGGTGGGCGTCCTCGGCGGGATGTGGATCGCGCTCCGGCTCGCCGATCGCACCGGCTACGACCCCGACCACGTCTACTCCATAGCGCTGGCGGCGGTCCCCGCCGGCATCGTCGGGGCGCGCGCCCTCTTCGTCGCCGAGCACTGGGAGGTCTACGGCTCCAACCCCGGCCAGATCCTGGCCCTCACCGAGGGGGGGATATCGATCTGGGGCGCGATCCTGGGGGGCTTCCTCGGCGGCACGCTCTACGCCTGGTGGCAGGGCTTCCCGATCGCGACCGGCCTCGACATCGGCGCACCGACGATGCTGCTGGGGCAGGCGATCGGCCGCCTGGGCGATCTCGTCAACGGCGAGCACCTGGCGACGGCGACCGATCTCCCCTGGGGGGTTCTCTACACGCACCCCGACTCGCCGGCCTTCGCGCACTCCCTCGCCGTCGGCGCCCACCACCCGGCCACCACCTACGAGCTCCTGGGCGACCTCGCGATCATGGGTCTCCTGCTCGCGCTCTACTTCCGCAGCCGCTGGTTCCGGCCCCGCCCCGGCCTGCTCTTCCTCGCCTACCTGGTGGGCTACGCCTCGATGCGCTTCTTCCTGACCTACGTGCGCGTCGACTCCGCGGAGGCCGCGGGCGGTCTGCTGCGCGTGCCGCAGCTCGTCTCGGTGATCGTGGTGCTGGTCGCGGTGCCGCTCGCGATCTGGGTGTGGCGCCGGCGACCGGCGGGCGGCGTCGCCCACGCGCCTTGACGCGAGGGAGGGGCGCGCCTAGCCTCGACGGGCGCTTCGGCACGCTCGCTCGCGCCGAGCCGTTCATCACGAGTGGCAGAGGGAATCGGCCCGACGACGCCACGGCAACCCGCCCCCGCTCGAGGGGGGATGCGGTGCCCCAGCCGACCCGGCGGCCCCGAGCGAGCGGCCGGGAGCGATGAACCGAGGCACTGATGCAGAACACCGTCCCCGCGGAGGCGCCACGCCGGCAGGCCGGCGTGATGATGCGCTCGCCCGGGCCGGCGCCCCGCTAGGGGCGCGCGAGCACCGGGCGATCCCCCTCCACCCCGAGCCCATCCGGAGCCGCCACCATGTCCTTTGACCGCGCACTGCGCTGCCGGGAGTGCGGGCGGGAGTATCCCCTCGCCCCGATCTTCTCCTGCGAGTTCTGTTTCGGCCCGCTCGAGGTCGCCTACGACTACGAGGCGATGCGCGGCCGCATCACCCGCGAGAGCATCGCGGCGGGGCCCGCGACGCTCTGGCGCTACGCCGACCTGCTGCCCTGCGATGCGGCGTACCGCGTCGACATCGGGACGGGATTCACGCCGCTGCAGCGCGCCGACCGGCTGGCGGAGGCCGTCGGGCTGCGCACGCTCTGGCTCAAGAACGACACCGTGAACCCGACCTGGTCGTTCAAGGACCGCGTCGTCTCCGTCGCGATCGCCCGCGCGCGGCAGTTCGGCTTCGAGGCGATCGCCTGCGCCTCCACCGGCAATCTCGCCAACTCGGTCTGCGCCCACGCGGCGCGCTCGGGGATGGAGGTCTACGTCTTCATCCCCGACGACCTGGAGCACGGCAAGGTGGTCGGGAGCGCCGTCTACCACCCGACGCTGGTGATGGTCGACGGCACCTACGACGACGTGAACCGGCTCTGCACCGAGCTTTCGCAGAGCTATCCGTGGGCCTTCGTGAACATCAACGTGCGCCCCTACTACGCGGAGGGATCGCGCACGCTCGGCTTCGAGGTCGCCGAGCAGCTCGGCTGGCGCGCTCCGGGCGCCTGCGTCGTCCCGATGGCCTCGGGCTCGCTCTTCACGAAGATCCGCAAGGGGTTCTCGGAGTTCGCCGAGCTGGGGCTGATCGAGGAGCCCGCGACGCGGATGTTCGGGGCGCAGGCCTCGGGCTGCTCGCCGATCACCACGGCGCACCAGGCGGGGACGCTCAACTTCGTCCCGCAGAAGCCGGACACGATCGCGCGCTCGCTCGCGATCGGGAACCCGGCCGACGGCTACTATGCGCTGAAGACGATGCAGGAGACGGGGGGCGGCGCGGAGATGGCGACCGACGAGGAGATCGTCGAGGGCATCAAGCTGCTCGCCGAGACCGAGGGGATCTTCTCAGAGACGGCGGGCGGCGTGACGGTCGCCTGCCTCAGGAAGCTGGTCGAGTCCGGCGCCATCTCACCCGAGGAGGAGACCGTCGCCTTCATCACCGGCGCCGGCCTCAAGACGGTGGAGGCGGTCTCCGGGGACGTCGCCGACCCGCTGCGCGTCCCGGCACGCACCGAGGTCTTCTCGGAGGCGCTCGCCGAGCGCCGGCGCGCGGCCGCGGAGCCGGCCGGGGCGGGAGCGAGATGATGGCGAGCAGGCGGGTACGCTTCACCTTCGAGCCCGAGCTCGTGACCGAGCCGGTCATCTACCGCGTCGGCCACCTCTACGACGTCGTCACCAACATCCGCATGGCCGATGTCGACGAGCGGGTGGGGTGGGTGATCCTCGAGCTCAGCGGAGAGCCCGCGGAGATCGATCGCGCGATCGCGTGGGCGGAGCAGCAGGGAGTCCGCGTCGACCCGCTCGCCGGCGACGTGGTGGAGGGCTAGCCGATGAGCGTCACCGTCAAGATCCCGACCCCGCTGCGCGCCCTCACCGGCGAGCGCGACGCGGTGGCCTGCGGCGCTCCGACGCTCGCGGGCGTGGTCTCCGAGCTCGAGGACGCCTTCCCCGGGATCCGCGAGCGGCTCTGCGACGAGGGCGGCGCGCTGCGGCGGTTCGTGAACGTCTATGTGAACGGCGAGGACGTGCGCTTCCTGCAGGGCCTCGAGACCGAGCTGTCCGACGGCGATGAGGTCTCGATCGTCCCCGCCGTAGCGGGGGGCGCGCGCTAGGGACCGCGCCGGCCCCGGGCGCGGAAGCGGCTCGCGGGCGGGAGGGCCCCCGTGGCACTGCAGGCGATCGCCATCCTGAGCCCCGGCGACATGGGCCATGGCGTGGGTCGGGTGCTGGGGGAGCACGGCTACGCCGTTCTCACCTGCCTCGCCGGGCGCAGCGCCCGGACGCGCGAGCTGGCGGCTCGGGCGGGCATGGAGGACGTTCCGTCGCTGGAGGAGCTGGTCTCCCGGACCGACCTCGTGCTCTCGATCCTCCCCCCGTCGCGGGCGGCGGCGCTGGCGGGCGACGTCGCCGCTGCGATCCGGGCGACCGCGGAGCCGGTCACCGTCGCCGACTGCAACGCCGTCTCGCCGCAGACGGCGGTGGAGATCGGCGCGCTCATCGGCGCCGCGGGCGGGAGCTTCATCGACGCCGGCATCATCGGGCGGTCCCCGGCCGGGGGCGCGGTGCCGCGGATCTACACCTCGGGGCCCGCCGCGGATCTGATGGACGAGCTCGACGGCGCCGGCGTCTTCGTCCGCAACCTGGGCCCCGCCGTCGGCCGGGCGTCGGCCATCAAGATGTGCTACGCCTCGCTCACCAAGGGGACGGCTGCGCTGCAGCTGGCGATGCTCGCCGCCGCGCACTCGCTCGGCCTCTACGGCGAGCTCGCGGAGGAGCTCCGGCAGAGCCAGGGCACGGCGCTCGCCGCGATGGAGCGCCGGCTCCCCGGCGTCCCCGCCAACGCCGGCCGCTGGATCGGGGAGATGGAGGAGATCGCCGCGACCTTCGAGGCCGCCGGCGTGACTCCCCGCTTCCATCAGGGAGCGGCGGAGATGTTCCGCCTCCTGGCCCGCACGCCGTTCGCGGAGGAGGACCCGGAGAGCATCGACCCGAAGAGGACGCTGGAGGAGACGGTCCGGGCGCTGGCCGCCGTCCGGGCACGATGACGACCCGGTCGTCGAGGGGCGGCGCTGTCTGAGGGAGCCGGCGGCGAGGCTTCCGGGGCCGGCGCGGCTCCGCGGTCGGTGCTCGCGCGGAGTCCACGCGCCGTGCCGGAGCCCTCACTCACCGGCCTCGAGCGCGACGATCAGGTCGAGCAGGCCATGCGCGAGGGCACCCGGAAGCCCGGCGGCCGGCTGACTTCGCGACGCGCGACCGTGCATGCTACAATCTCGAGCGATTTACTCGACAATCCACCGCCGGGCTCTCCGCGTGCGTGCGCCGGGGCGGTGTGCGCGGGAGGCGGCGGCGGGGTGCGGCTCTCGACCAAAGGGGACTACGGCGTGCGCGCGTTGATCGAGCTCGCGCTCCACGAGGGTGAGGGGCCGGTGCAGCGCGCGGTGATCGCGGCGAGACGGCAGATCCCGGAGTCCTACCTCGACCATCTGCTGGCGCAGCTGCGTCGCGACGGCTTCGTGCGGTCCACGCGCGGTCCCTCCGGCGGCCACGAGCTCGCCCGCCCGGCCTCGGAGATACGGCTCCTGGACGTGCTGGAGTCGCTGGAAGGCTCGCTCGCCCCGCTCGGCTGTCTGGAGGACGGCGAGGCGCACTCCGAGCAGCACGTGGTCTGCGGGCAGCGGTGGGTGTGGCAGGAGATCTACGACGCGATGCGGGCCCGGCTCGCCGCCGTCACGCTCGCCGAGCTCCTAGAGCGCGACCGCACCCGCAAGGGACGCATCGCGCCGTCGTACAGCATCTGAGCGAGGGCCGCGCCGCGGCGGCGAGGAGAGTGCGCCTCTCCGCGCGCCGGCCGGCCGGGGGGAGGGCGCCGGTGAAGGGGGAAGGGGAGTCCCACGCCCGCCCCGTCCTCGCGGACGGGGCGCTCTCCCTGATCGGTCGGACGCCGCTGGTGCGCCTGGGCCGCATCGCTCCCCCGGAGAGGGAGATCCTAGGCAAGCTCGAGTCGATGAACCCGGCCGGCTCGGTGAAGGACCGCATCGCGCTCTCGATGGTCGAGGCCGCCGAGCGCGAGGGCCGCCTCCGCCCCGGGGACACGATCGTGGAGCCGACCTCGGGCAACACCGGCATCGGCCTCGCGATGGTCTGCGCCTGCAAGGGCTACCGGCTCGTGCTCACCATGCCGGAAGATATGAGCCTCGAGCGCCGCCGCCTGCTCGAGCGCTTCGGCGCCGAGCTCGTGCTGACGCCGGCGCTCGAGGGGATGACCGGATCCGTCTACGCCGCGCGCGATCTCGCGGAGAGGCACGGCTACTTTATGCCGCAGCAGTTCGAGAACCCGGCCAACCCGGAGGTACACCGACTGACGACCGGCCCCGAGATCCTGGAGGCGACCGCGGGCCGTCTCGACGCCTTCGTCGCCGGCGTCGGCACCGGCGGCACCATCACCGGGGTCGGGGCGGCGCTGCGGGAGGCGCTCCCCGCCGTGCGGATCGTCGCCGTCGAGCCGGAGCGCTCGCCGGTGCTCGGCGGCGGCCGCGCCGGGATGCACGGGATCCAGGGCATCGGCGCCTCCTTCGTTCCCGGCGTCCTCGACCGCGAGATCTACGACGAGGTGGTCGCGGTCGCCGACGAGGACGCGCTCGCGATGACGACGCGCCTCACGCGCGAGGAGGGGCTCCTGGTCGGCATCTCGGCCGGCGCCAACGTCTGGGCCGCGGAGCGCGTGGCCCGCGAGCTCGGAGCCGGGGCGCGGGTGGTGACGATGCTCTGCGACACCGGCGAGCGCTACCTCACCGTGGCGTTCTAGGAGGGCGGGAGATGGTGGTCCAGGTCTACATCCCCACGCCCTTCCGGCGCTTCACGGCGAACCGCGAGCAGGTGAGCGTCGAGGGGGAGACGGTGCGCGCCGTGCTCGATGCGCTCGATCGGGCCTACCCGGGCTTCGACCACCTGGTCTACGACCGCGAGCGTCGGGTCCCGTCGCACATCAACATCTACGTGAACGATCGCACCATCGACGAGCTCGCCGGTGTCGAGACCGAGCTCCACGACGGCGATCGTCTGGCGGTGATCCCCGCGCTGGCGGGGGGAGAGCGGTGAGCGAAGGAGGAGCCCGATGAGTGACACCAACGGCCAGACGCAGGGGGCGGCCGCGGGGGGCGCGTTCACGCCCGATGAGGTGATGCGCTACTCGCGGCACATGATCATGGGTCCGGTTGGTCCGGTGGGGCAGCGCAAGCTCCGTGGCGCCAGCGTGCTGGTCGTCGGCGCAGGCGGGCTCGGCTCGCCGGTCGCGCTCTACCTGGCGCTCGCCGGCGTCGGGCGCATCGGCCTCGTCGACTTCGACGTCGTCGATCTCTCCAACCTGCAGCGCCAGATCCTGCACCAGACGGCCGACGTCGGCCGCCCGAAGATCCTCTCGGCGAAGGAGTCCCTGCTCGCGTACAACCCGCACGTCACCGTCGAGACGCACGAGCTCCCGCTCACCTCGGACAACGCGCTCGAGATCATCCCCTCCTACGACATCGTCGTGAACGGCGCCGACAACTTCGCGACGCGCTACCTGGCGAACGACGCCGCCTACCTCTCGGGAAAGACGCTGGTGGACGGCTCGATCCTGCTCTTCGACGGGCAGGCGACGGTCTACAAGCCCGGTCAGGGCTGCTACCGCTGCCTCTACCCCGCGCCGCCTCCGCCGGGCCTCGTGCCGTCGTGCGCCGAGGCCGGCGTGCTCGGTGCGATCACCGGCGTCGTCGGCTCGATCCAGGCGACCGAGGTCTTCAAGCAGGTCCTCGGCATCGGCGAGCCCCTGGTCGGGCGGCTGCTGCTGATAGATGCGCTCACCATGGAATTCCGCATGATGCGGGTGAGGCGCGACCCGGCGTGCCCGCTCTGCGGCGACGAGCCCTCGATCCACGAGCTCATCGACTACGACCAGTTCTGCGGCACGCCGCCGCTGGTCGCGGTCGAGGGCGCGGAGCTGGGCGCCGGGGCGCACGCGTAGGGGGAGCGGACCAGGAGCGCCCGCCGCCGGGGGGCGGCCGGGAGCGGCGTAAGCGGGTGAGGGGGTGCAGGTGGCGGTGAAGGTGTACGTCGCCTCGGTGATCCAGAAGGCCGTCGGCGACCAGAAGCAGCTGGAGGCGGAGGGCTCGACCATCGCCGAGCTAATCGACGACCTGGAGTCCCGGTACCCGGGCTTCCGCGCTCACGTCTCCGACGAGAGCGGGGCGCTCCATCGCTTCATCAACGTCTACCTGAACGACGAGGACGTGCGCTACCTCAAGGGGGCGGAGACGGCTCTCTCGGAGGGCGACTCGGTCTCCTTCCTGCCGGCGCTGGCCGGGGGCCGGTAGCGGCATGCCGGCACCGCCGGGAGTGAGGGCGCCGATGCTCTACCGGAGCGTGCTCGACCTGGTCGGGGAGACGCCGCTGGTCGAGATCAGCGAGCTCTCGCCGCGCCCGGAGGTGCGCCTCTTCGCAAAGCTCGAGGGCCACAACCCCACCGGCTCGGTGAAGGACCGCATCGCTGCCTACATGGTGCGCGCCGCCGAGCGGGACGGCCGGCTCGTGCCCGGGCAGACCATCCTCGAGCCGACCTCCGGCAACACCGGGATCTCGCTCGCGCTCATCGGCAGGCTGCGCGGCTACCCGGTCAAGGTCGTGATGCCCGACGCGGTCAGCATCGAGCGCGTGCGCCTGATCGAGGCCTTCGGCGCCGAGGTCATCTACTCGCCGGGGGAGCTCGGCACCAACGGCTCGGTCGAGCGCGCCCGCGAGATCGGCGCCGACCACGCCGACTGGTTCCTGCCGTTCCAGTACGAGAACCCCGAGAACCCGCGCGCGCACTACGAGACGACGGCGCCCGAGATCCTGCGGGACCTCCCGGAGATCGACGCCTTCGTCGCCGGTCTCGGCACCGGGGGTACGCTCACCGGGGTCGGGCGCCGCCTCAAGGAGCACGATCCGCGCATCCAGGTGGTGGCGGCGGCGCCGCACCCCGGCGACCTGGTGCAGGGGCTGCGCAGCCTGGAGGAGGGCTACATCCCTCCGGTCTTCGACGACTCGGTGCTCGACGGCCGCATCGTCGTCGACTCGAAGACCTCCTTCCGGCTCACCAAGGAGCTGATGGAGCGCTGCGGCGTCTTCGCCGGCATCTCCGCCGGCGCGGTGATCCGCGCGGCCCAGCGCCTCGGGGAGCGGATGGGGAGCGGGCAGATCGTCTGCCTGCTGGCCGACGGCGGCTGGAAGTACCTCTCCACCGGACTCTGGACCCGCGAGTACGCCGAGATCGAGGAGAACGTCCGCGAAAAGATGTGGTGGTAGGCCAGCCCGCGCTCCTGCGGGCGGCGTGACCCTGCGTCGGGAAGGAACGACACCGTGGTGGAGAAGCTGGTGAGTCTGGACTGGGTCGCCGAGCATGCAGCCGACCCCGGCGTGCGGCTGGTCGAGGTCGATGTCGACACGGAGGCCTACGCGGAGGGGCACATCTCAGGCGCCGTCGGCTGGAACTGGACGACGCAGCTCCAGGACCAGAGGCGCCGCGACATCCTCTCGCGGGAGGGTATCGAGGAGCTGCTCGCGGCCTCCGGCATCGGAAACGACACGCACGTCGTGCTCTACGGCGACAACAACAACTGGTTCGCGGCCTACGCGCTCTGGCAGCTCGAGCTCTACGGCCACGAACGTGCCTCGCTGATGGACGGCGGCCGCGTGAAGTGGCTTGCCGAGGGACGGCCGCTCACGACCGAGGTCCCGGAGCCCGCGCGCGCGAGCTACCGCGCAGGCGAGGCCGATCCGGCGCTGCGGGCGAAGCGCGACGACGTGCTCTCGGCCCTCGCCTCCGGCACGCAGCTCGTCGACGTCCGCAGCCCCGCCGAGTTCTCGGGCGAGATCATCGCCCCGCCGGGGATGTCGGAGACGGCGCAGCGAGGAGGCCACATCCCGGGCGCGCGCAGCATCCCCTGGGCGCGCGCCGTGAGCGAGGACGGCACCTTCCGCTCCGAGCAGGAGCTGCGGGCGCTCTACGGCGAGGCCGGCGTCCGCCACGGTGATTCGACGATCGTCTACTGCCGCATCGGCGAGCGCTCCTCGCACACCTGGTTCGTGCTCAAGCACCTGCTGGGCTACGGCGACGTGCGCAACTACGACGGCTCGTGGACCGAGTACGGCTCGCTCATCGACGTCCCGATCGAGCGCTAGAGGTGCCGGATCCGTTCCCGGGCGCGGAGGCCTCCGGCCCGCTCGAGCGGGCGCTGCTCCGGCGCGCGCTCGCGGCGCGGGACCCCGGCCGCCTGCAGCTGCGCTTCGATGCCTGCGTCGTCGATCGCTACCGCGAGCGGGCGGGGGCGACGCTGCTGCGCACGCGCAGCGTGGGCCGCGTCCAGATCCCCGGCCGCTGGTCGCTGGACGTGGGGCTCGCCCGGGGATCCGACGGGCGCGAGCTCGTGCACCTTCCGGCCGCCGATCTGCTCCAGAGGCTGCCGCAGGAGGAGTGGGAGCACTGGGTCTCGCACCTGGAGGGCGGGCCGGCGAGCGCGAGCTACCTGCAGATGCGGATGAGCCCCGGGGCGTGCATCGACGACGGCGAGCCCGAGGAGTGGACGTAAGGTGACGACGATCCCGCGCTCGCTCGCCGAGGCCCTGATCGCGCACGCGCGCGAGGAGCTTCCGAACGAGGCATGCGGCCTCGTCCACGAGCTGCCGGGGGGTGGGCTGGAGCCCCACCGCGTCACGAACGTCGCGCGGAGCCCCTACCGCTACGAGATGGACGGGCTCGAGCAGATGCGGCTGGAGGAGGCCCGCGAGGCCCGGGGCGAGCGGCTCTTCGCCATCTACCACTCGCACGTCGCGACCGAGGGACGCCCGTCCCCGACCGACGTGCGGATGGCCTTCTTCCCGCCGGGAGCCGTCGATTCCGAGCCGATGTACCCGGAGGCTCTTTACGTCTTGGTCTCGCTCGCGCAGGAGCCGCCGCCCGTGCGCGCCTTCCGCATCCGGCGGGGCGGCGAGGTCGCCGAGGAGCCCGTCGAGGTCGCGGAGGGACGCTAGTGCAGGGCGCGGCAGCGGGCGGTCCCGGCGCCCCCGCCGCTACCACCATCGGCGGCCGTCGCTTCGCGTGGGGAGCGCGCACCTACCTGGTGGCGGTCCTCAACGCCACGCCCGACTCCTTCTCCGGGGATGGCGTCCTCGACGCGACCCTCGCGGCGGAGCGCGCGGAGCGGCTCGTCGGCGCCGGCGCCGACCTGGTCGATATCGGTGCGGAGTCGACCCGGCCCGGCGCCCCGGCGGTCGACGCTTACGAGGAGTGGCGGCGGCTCGGCCCGGTGCTCCGCACCGTGCGCTCGCGCATCGACGTCCCGATCTCCGTCGACACGTCGAAAGCCGAGGTGGCCCGGCGCGCCGCCGACGCCGGCGCCGACGCCCTCAACGACGTGCGCGGACTCCTGGGCGATCCCGAGCTCGCCCCGCTCCTCGCCTCCGCCGGGCTCCCCGCGATCCTCATGCACAACCAGCGCCACCACGCCCGCTCGGGCGACCCGGTGGCCGATGCGCGGGCCGGCCTCGAGCAATCGCTCCGCGTCGCCCGGGAGGCCGGCATCGACGAGGAGCTGCTTCTGCTCGACCCGGGCTTCGGCTTCGGCTGGGAGCCCCCGGAGAACCTGGAGCTGCTGGTCCGGCTGGGAGAGCTGCGCGCGCTCGGCCGCCCGCTTCTCATAGGCACCTCGCGCAAGTCGACGATCGGGCTCGTGCTCGACGAGCCCTCACCCGGGCGCCGCCTCTGGGGCACGGCGGCGACCGTTGCGCTCGCGGTCGCGAGCGGGGCCGACCTGGTGCGGGTGCACGATGTCGAGGAGATGGCCCTGGTCGCCCGCGTCGCCGACGCGGTGGTGCGCGGCTGGCCGGCGGGGGATCCGGCGCCGCTGCACCCCCTGGGCGTGGGACCGCCCGCCGGATGACGGGCGATCCGGGGAAGGGGGGCCGCCGCCGGCGCCGCGCCTGGCTCGGCCTCGGCGCGAATCTCGGCGACCGGGCGGGCCAGCTCGCGCGCGCGATCGGTGAGCTGCGCTCGGCCGGGGTCGACATCGACCGGGTCTCCTCGCTCTACGAGACTGCGCCCTGGGGCGACCCGCCACCGGGCCTCCCCGGCCCACCCCGCTACCTCAACGCCGCCGTGAGCGGCGAGACGGAGCTTCCGCTCCCCGCTCTGCTCCGAGCCGCGAAGCGCATCGAGTCGGCGGCCGGGCGCGATCTCGGTGCGCCCCGCAACGCCCCGCGCCCGCTCGACGTCGACATCCTGCTCGCCGAGGGGGAGGTCGTCGCGACCCCGCGGCTGGTCGTGCCGCATCCCCGGCTCCACGAGCGAGCGTTCGTGCTCGTTCCCCTCGCCGAGATCGCCCCGGGCGTCGGACATCCGCTCAAGGCGCGGTCGATCGCGCAGCTCGCGGCCGCGCTCCCGGCCGGCGAGCTCAGCGGGGTCGACCGGATCGCGGAGGCCGGGTGGGAGCACGAGTAGGTCTTTCGGGGCGGGGGGATGTGCGCGTGCCGCTACGGGTCAGTCACATCATCTTCGACGTCGACGGCACGCTGGTGGACTTCGCTTCCTCGCTCCGGACGGCGCTGGAGGTTGCTGCACGACGCGCAAGCAGGCTCTCGGGATCGCACATCTCCCCCGGGATGCTCCAGGCCGAGCGCGATGCGATTGCCGTCGAGCCGGGTATGCGCGCCGTCCCGCTTCGGACCATCCGCACAATGGCGATCCGTCGCGTGCTGTCCCGCCACGGCCTCGAGGGCGAAGACGCCGTCGAGGCGATCTCCGCAGCGTTCTTCGAGGCGCGCGACGCTGAGCTGCGGGCGTTTGACGACGTGGATCGTCCACTCGCCGAGCTTGAGTCGCGAGGCTTCACGCTGATCGCTGCGAGCAACGGCAACGCCGCACTCGATCGCCTGCCGATCGCCCGGCGATTCGCTCACACTCACTCGCCTCCGACGGTGGGCACCGTGAAGCCCGATCCCGGCTTCTTTCTCACGATCCTCGAGCTGACGGGCGGGCGGCCGCAGACCTCGGTCTCGGTCGGCGACCGTCTCGAGAACGACTACCTCCCGCCGCGGTCGATCGGGATGCATGCCGTGCTCGTCGACCGGGCCGGCACCAACCGCACGCCGGGAGTCATGCGCGTGCCGTCGCTGCTCTCGCTCCCAGGCCTCCTCGAGCCCGTCCCGGGACGCTCCTGACGGGGCCCCAGTGGAGGCGTCCTGGTCCGGTCGGCAGGCGGCGGACCGGGAGCAGCGCGCCCGGATGGCGCCGGCCGGCGTTCGCGAGGGTGAGTCCGGGCGAGGGGGCGGGCGGGGCGCCTCGAGCGGGCGTCGAGCGGATGCACACCGCCGGTCCGGCAGCGGTTCCGCCGCGGCGGTTTCTGGGCGATGATGGTGGCTGCAGCGAAGGGAGCCCGGCGATGCGCGTCGAGCTGCTCTGGTCGGCCGGGTGCCCGCACTACCGGGCGGCACGCGCCCTCATCGACGAGGTCGCCGCGGCGCTCCGCCTCGCGCCCGCCGTCGAGGAGATTGGCGTCGAGGACGAGGCAACGGGGCGGCGGCTCTGCTTCCCCGGCTCGCCCACGATCCGCGTCGACGGCGTCGACGTGGAGCCGGGCTGGGAGCCGTGCGCCGACTGCACGCCGCGCTGCCGCGTCTACGGCACGGAGGCGGGGCTGCGGGGCCTGCCGGAGCGTGGCTGGGTCGAGCGCGCGCTGGTGCGCGCCGCCGGCTAGCCTGCGTCGGTGGTCCCGGGATCGTCGTCGGGCGGGTAGTCCGGGGCGTCCCCGAAGCGCGTCGTCGCCATCGTGTAGCCGACCCAGAACCCCAGCGCCGAGGCGATCGCGAGCAGGCCCAGGACCGGAAGCGCGAGCGCGGCGTAGGAGCGCCGCCGAATGCCCCGCAGGAAGAGCAGCAGCTGCAGCACCGAGACCGCCATCAGCGAGTAGCCGAGCAGCCGGGCGCGCTCCTCGACGTCCGGGGGCTGCCTCACGAGGCGCCGCGCATCTCGGGCGGGAGCAGGTTGGGAATGCCGCCCGTGACGGGATAGCGCTCCGCGCAGGCGGCGCAGCTCAGCGACCCCTCGATCACCTCATCCCCCTCCTCGCGCTCGGCGAGGAGTTCCAGGGGCCCCTTGCAGAGGGGGCAGGCGAGGATCTCCATCAGGGCGTGCTGCACCCGCGTCCCTCCGACTCCCCGTCGATCATAGGAAGCGTGCACCCGCCCGGGCAAACCCCCGGCACGCCCGCGGGCCGGTGGGCGGGCGTTGATAGACTCGGGCCATGGCACAACCCCCCGGGACGAGCACGCCCTCCGCCGAACAACCCGGCCACGTCCCGCCCGCGGCCGGGTCGGGAGGGCGCAGGGGCGAGCGCATCGCGCTCACCAGCCAGGTCGCGGTGATCGGAGAGGGCTCGATCGCCATCCGCCCCTCGCGCGCGCGCCTCGTCGGGCCGGCCATAGAGGGCGCGCTGGCGGCTGCCGCCGTGGCCGCGATCGTGATCTGGCTCCCGGTGCTGCCGCTGTGGGCGCTGCTCCTGCTCCTGCTTTCGGCGATGCTGCTTGGCCCCATGGCGGTGCTCGGCCTCGTCTACAACATCGCCGGGGCCTCGGTGCTTGCCGAGCGCGAGAAGGGCTCCGTGCGCTACCAGCAGGGCCTGCTCGGTCTCGGGCTCGGCACGGCTGAGCTCGTTCCCTTCCGGCGCATCGCCCGCCTGGAGCTTCACGGCTCCGACGACGAGCCGCTCACGAGCGGCGAGCGGCAGGATCTGGTCGAGTGGGAGGTGCGCCTGGTGAAGGACAACGGGCGTGTCCTCCCCGTCGGCTCGGCGCTCGCGCCGCGCCCGTTGCGGGAGCAGGCGCGCCTGCGCGCGCGGCGCCTGGCGGAGGCGCTCGCAGAGATCACGGGCGCATCCGTGATCGAGGCGGGAGGCGCCGCCCCTTCACCGCAGGAGAAGCCGCCCCCGGAGGGCGGCCCCGCCGCCCCCGCGGAGGAGGCGGACCGGCAGCGCCGCCGCCGCCGGTCGGTCTGAGGCGCCCGGTGGAGCAGGAGTCGCTCCCGCTTCCGCTGCGGCTGCTCGCGGACGCCCGGCACATCGCCGTGGTGGCGCGCTCGCCGCGCCTCGACCGGCCGTGGCACGAGATCGCCTCCTACCTGGCCTCTGCCGGCTACGAGGTCTCGCTCGTCAACCCGGAGCTCGAGGAGGCGCTGGGGCGGCGCTGCTACGAGCGCGTGCAGGATCTGCCGCGCGCGGTCGACATCGTGGACGTCTTCCGCCTCCCCTGGGAGACGCCCGCCGTCGCCGAGGACGCGGTCGCCGCCGGCGCCAGGGCGCTCTGGCTGCAGCTCGGTATCGCGAGCCGCCGAGCCTCCGGGATCGCTGCGGCGGGCGGCCTGGAGGTCGTGATGGACCGCTGCGCGATGATCGATCACCGCCGGCTGCTCGCCCTGGACGCGGGGCGGAGCCGGTCCCGCTGAGTGCGCCGCGCGCCCCTCCGGGGTGCCGGGAGAGACCCGACGCCCGTGATACACTGACGGCTCACACGGCAGGGACGGGAGCGCCCGTGGTCCCGAGCCTGGCCGAGAAGTGCGGCGTCTTCGGCGTCTACGCGCCGGAGGAAGACGTCGCACGGCTGACCTTCTTCGGCCTCTACTCGCTCCAGCATCGCGGACAGGAATCGGCCGGCATCGCCACCACCGACGGCGAGCGGCCCCACCTTTACGCGCGCATGGGGCTGGTCTCCCAGGTCTTCGACGAGGACGTGCTCGCCTCGCTTCCGGGGCGCGCCGCGGTCGGGCACACGCGCTACTCGACGACCGGCTCCTCGGTCGAGGAGAACGCGCAGCCGGTTCTCCGCGAGAGCGACGCCGGCTGGGTCGCCCTCGCCCACAACGGCAACGTCATCAACGCCGACCTGCTGCGGGCGGAGCTCGAGCAGGAGGGCGCCGGCTTCCGCACCTCGAGCGACACCGAGGTCGTGGCCGAGCTCCTGGTGCGGGCCCCCGGCGCGAGCTGGGAGGAGCGCATCGGCCACGTCATGCGCCGGCTCAACGGCGCCTACTCGCTCACCATTCTCACCGCGGACGCCGTCTTCGCCGTGCGCGATCCGCTGGGCGTGCGCCCGCTCGTGATCGGGCGCCTCGCGAACGGGACCGAGCGCGGCTTCGTCTTTGCCTCCGAGAGCTGCGCCCTCGACCACCTCGGAGCCGAGCTCGTGCGCGAGGTCGCGCCGGGGGAGGTCGCGCGCGCCGACCGGGCCGGCCTGCGGACGACACAGGCGGTCCCGCCCGCCCGACAGGCGCTCTGCATGCTCGAGTTCATCTACTTTGCCCGTCCCGATTCGCGTCTCGGCGGCGAGCTGGTGCACCCGGTGCGAATGGAGATGGGGGCGCGCCTCGCCGAGGAGCACCCGGTCGAGGCCGACCTGGTCGTCGGCGTGCCGGACTCGGCGACCGCAGCCGCCATCGGCTACGCGCGCGCCGCCGGCATCCCCTACGGCGAGGCCCTGATCAAGAACCGCTACGTCGGCCGCACCTTCATCCACCCCGACCAGCGGCTGCGCGAGCGCGGCGTCTGGCTCAAGTTCAACCCGCTCCCCGAGTTGCTCCGGGGGAAGCGCGTGGTGGTGGTCGACGACTCGATCGTGCGCGCCACCACGACGCCGCGCGTGGTGGCGATGCTGCGCCGCGCCGGCGCCACCGAGGTGCACATGCGCATCACCTCGCCCCCGATCACGCATCCCTGCTTCTACGGCGTCGACATGGCGAGCCGCTCCGAACTCATCGCCGCCCATGAGAGCGTCGAGGGGATCCGCCAGCACATCGATTCAGACTCGCTCGGCTACCTCTCGGTCGAGGGCACGGTCGCGGCGACGCGGCAGGGTCGCGACGGGCTCTGCACCGCCTGCTTCACCGGCGACTACCCCGGCGCGGTGCCTCTGCAGTTCGACAAGTTCGTGCTCGAGTCGGGCGGCGCGCGCGACCGCCACGCCGTCCCGCTGACGCCCGCCGCCCCCTAGCCCGGGGCGTGTGGGGGAAGGGCGCCCCGCGCCACTTCCCCCTAGCGGGCCGGGGCCCGTACGGTGGCGGCGCCGCCGGCGTCGGGCCGGCGGCGCGGCTTGTTTCTCCCCGAAACGGCGGCCACGTGTCCTCCGAGCGCGGGCAGAGGGATCGGGCGGATGCGGCCGGCTCCGGGCCGGCCCTGAGCTACGCTCGATCGGGCGTCGACATCGAGGCCGCCGAGGCGACCGTCTCGCGCTACGCCGAGCTCGCCGCCCGCACCCGGCGACCCGAGGTGCTCGCCGACATCGGCCCCTTCGCCGGGCTCTTCCGCCTTCCCGGGGGGCTCCAGGACCCGGTGCTCGTCGCGAGCACCGACTCGGTGGGGACGAAGCTGCTCGTGGCGGCGGCGGTGGGGCGCTACGACACGGTGGGCCGCGACCTGGGCAACCACTGCGTGAACGACGTGCTCACGGCCGGCGCCGAGCCGCTCTTCGTCCTCGACTACATCGCCACCTCCGACCTCGCCCAGGATCACCGCGTGGAGCTCGTCGCCGGCGTGGCGGCCGCCTGCGAGGAGAACGGCGCGGCGCTGCTCGGCGGCGAGACGGCCGACCTCCCCGGCATCTACCTCCCCGGCGCCTTCGATCTCGTCGGCACCGCCGTCGGGGTGGTCGAGCGCGAAGCCGTCGTCGACGGCTCGCGCGTGGGGGCGGGCGATCAGCTGCTGGCGCTCCCCTCGAGCGGGCTCCAGACCAACGGCTACTCGCTCGTGCGCCGGATCTGGGGCATCGGCGAGGACGCGGCGCGCGACCGCACGCTGCTGGAGGCGCACGACCCCGAGCTCGGCTGCTCGCTCGGTGACGCGCTGCTCGCCGTGCACGGTTCCTTTCTGGAGGCGCTCAGGCCGCTGCTCGGGCGCCCCGGGGGCCCGCTCCACGGCATCGCCCACATCACCGGCGGCGGCGTCCCCGGCAACCTCTCGCGCATCGTCCCGGACGGGCTGCAGGCCCGCGTCGACCTCGCGAGCTGGCGCCCGCCCGCGCTCTTCGGGCTGATCCGGCGCCAGGGAGAGCTCCCCCGGGAGGAGATGTGGCGCGTCTTCAACATGGGCGTGGGGCTGGTGCTCGCGGTCGAGGCCGCGGAGGCGGAGGCGCTGCTCCGAGAGGTCGAGGGGAGCTGGCGGCTCGGCGAGGTCGCGCCGCGCGCGCAGGGGGAGGCCCCGGTCGTCCTCGGGCGCCCGGCGGCGGGCGGGTGAGGAGGGACGCGATGCGGGCGCTGCTCGCCGTCTACGACAAGGGGGGGATCGCCGATTTCGCGGCCGGGCTCGCCGGGCTCGGGTGGGAGCTGGTCGCGACCGGCAACACGCGCCGCGTGATCGCGGGGGCCGGCGTCCCTGTGCGCGAGGTCTCGGAGATGACCGGCTCGCCGGAGATGCTCGGCGGGCGCGTGAAGACGCTGCACCCGCTGGTGCACGGCGGCCTGCTCTACCGCCGCGGGCACGAGGAAGACGAAGCGGAGGTCGAGCGCTACCAGATCCCCGCCATCGACCTGGTCGCCTCCAATCTCTATCCCTTCGTCGAGACGGTGACCGCCGGGCAGGCCGTCTCGCTGGCGGAGGCGCTGGAGCAGATCGACATCGGCGGGCCGACGATGATCCGCGCCGCCGCGAAGAACCACCCGCACGTGATCCCGATCGTCGACCCGCGCGACTACGGCGAGGTGCTGGCGGCGCTGCGGGCCTCGGGCGGCGACCCTGCCGGCGTGGGCGCCTCCCTGCGCTCCCGCCTGGCGGCGAGCGCCTTCGCCCACACCGCCCACTACGATGCCTCCATCGCCGAGTACCTGCGCCCGGAGCGCGGTCCCTTCCCGGAGCGGCTCACCGTCCCGTTCACGCTCGTGGAGGAGCTGCGCTACGGCGAGAACCCCCACCAGCGCGGCGCCTTCTACCGCCTGGACTCCGTGCGCGTCCCCCCCGAGGGCACCGGAGCGCTGGAGCAGCTCCACGGCAAGGCGCTCTCCTACGTCAACGTGCTCGATGCCGACGAGGCCTTCCAGCTCGTCTGCGACTCGCCGGAGCCGGCGCTCGCGATCATCAAGCACACCAACCCCTGCTGCTTCGCGACCGGCGAGGGATCCCTCGCCGACCTCTACGAGCGCGCGCTCTCCGATGGGGACGCCGTCTCCGCCTACGGCGGCATCGTCGCCGTCAACCGCCCGCTCGACATGGAGCTCGCGAGCGCGCTCCGGGAGTTCCCGAGTCCTGAGACCGGCGGCCGCATGTTCTACGAGATCGTCGTCGTGCCCGGCTACGAGCCCGAGGCGCTCGATCACCTGCGCAGGAAGTCGCGCGACCTGCGCATCCTGCTCGCCCCCGCGGGTGACCCCCACCGCCCCCGCACCGACCTCCGCGCGGTGCGCGGCGGTGCGCTGCTGCAGGAGTCCGACGTCACCGTCGAGACCGAGTTCACCGTCGTCTCCGAGCGTCGGCCGACGGAGTCCGAGCTCCGCGACCTGCGCGTCGGCTGGATGGTCTGCAAGCACGTGAAGTCGAACGCCGTCGTCTTCGTCCGCGACGGCGTGCTGGTGGGGATGGGCGCCGGGCAGCCGAACCGCGTCGGGAGTGCCCGGCTCGCCGGAGAGAGCGCCGGCGAGCGTGCCCGGGGAGCCGCCGCGGCGACCGACGCGCTGATTCCCTTCCCCGACACGGTGGAGGTCTGCGCCGGCTTCGGCGTGAGCGCCGTGCTGCACACCGGGGGCTCGATCCGCGACCAGGAGTCGGTGGAGGCGGCCGACCGGCTGGGCGTGTCGCTGCTCACGACCGGCGTGCGCCACTTCCGCCACTAGCCGCCCGGCCGCAGGCTCGCGCGGTGGCGCTCCCACCGGGCGACCAGGCCAGGGAGGGCGCCATGGTCTCGCGCCGGGCCCGGCGTTCGCTGCTCCCGCTGTGGGCGGCGCTCGCGCTCTCGGCGGCCCTGGCGGGGTGCCTGCTCGAGCCGATCGAGGAGCCGCCGGGCGCACCGCCGCATGCGGCAACGCCGGTATCTCCGGCGGTAACGCCCGCCGCCGCCGCTTCCGCAGAGCGCGACGTTGCCTGCGCGCTGACCGCGAGCGGCGAGCTCTTCTGCTGGGACGGCGACGACGCCGGGGAGGCGATCGTGCTGCCCGGGCGCTACATCGCGATCGAGACGGTGGGAGGCAGGACCTGCGCCGTCACGGAGGGAGGCGACTCCGTGTGCTGGGGCGCCGGTGCGCCGGGACCCGGTGCGCGCCGCTGAGCGTCTACTCCGCGCCCAGGCGCAGTGTCCCGAGCACAGCGGAGAACTCCTCCACGCCCACCACCTCCTCGACCGGCGTGAGCGAGAACTCGCGCGCGCAGCCGTCGACGGAGACGGGGAGCAGGCGCCAGCTGACGCCGGCCGCCGTCACCACCTCGAGCAGCTGGTAGCCCCGCCCCTCCACCTCGACGATGCGCGTCACGGAGAGGGCGGCCCCGCCGGCGCGCAGCTCCTCCGCCCACCGCCGCTGCGCCTCGCCGTCGGAGACGGCCGCGGGTCGGCAGGGCCCGATCGTGACGGCGGCGTAGGCGTGCGCCGGAGGACCCGTCACCCGCCGCCGCCCGCCCGGCCCGGTCGGCTCCGCCGTCGCCGGGACCTCCACGATCAGGTAGTCGAGCGCCGCGCCGTCGACGTGGCGCCAGTTCGGGGGGAGGGCTCCCCGGTAGCCGTCGCCCGCGAAGGCGTGCCAGCCGGCGGGAACGCCCGCCTCCTGAGCGCCGCCGGCAAGCAGGCGCAGCGCGGCGAGCAGCGCCGCCAGCGCCAGGGCGACGGCGAGCCAGGGCCAGGCGCGCCCGCCGACGCCCCCGAGGCGCGGGCGCGAGAGCTCCCGGTGCAACGGCGCGCGGCGGTTGGCGCCGGGCGGGGGCGGCCTGCGGCCGGGGTGGGTGAAGCGTCCGCCCAGCGCCCACACCGGCTGCCAGGGCGCATCCTCTTCTCCCAGCGGGCGGTCCCACTCGGAGGGATCGGACCCCTCGGGCGTCTCGCCCGTGCGTCCGCCCGGCGCGCCTTCACACGGCACCGCTCGCCCCCGTCCCCCGTCGCGGCGCCCCCGCAGCCGGGTGAGCCCGTGCGACTGTCGCACGCCGGACGTGCCGCTTACCATCGCCGACCATGGCCACGGTCGACCTCGTCCTCCCCGCCTACAACGAGGAGCGCGGACTCGCGGAGAGCGCGCGCACGCTGCTCGCCTGGTGCGAGCAGCACCCCGAGCACGCCTGGCGCGTGGTGGTGGCCGACAACGGCTCGACCGACGGGACGCTCGCCGTCGCGCGCGCGCTCGAGGCCGAGCACGAGGGGCGCGCGGCGGCGCTTCACATCCCGGTCGCCGGGCGGGGGCTGGCGCTGCGCACGGCGTGGCTCACCTCCGAGGCCGACATCTGCGCTTACATGGACGTCGACCTCTCCACCTCGCTCGACGCGCTGCCCGCGCTCGTCGACCCGCTGGCCGCCGGCGAGGCCGATCTCACCGTCGGCAGCCGGCTGCACCCGGAGGCGCGCACGAGGCGCGGGCTCCGTCGCGAGGTGCTCTCGCGTGGCTTCGTGCTGGCGCTCCGGCTCGCGCTCGGCTTCCGTCTCACCGATGCGCAGTGCGGTTTCAAGGCGATCCGGCGCGAGGCGGCGCGCGCGCTCGTCCCGCTCGTCCGCGACAACGCCTGGTTCTTCGACGCCGAGCTGTTGCTCACCGCGCAGCACAACGGCTACCGCCTGCGGGAGGTGCCGGTGGAGTGGACCGACGATCCCGTGAGCAGCGTGCGCATCGTGCGCACGGTGGCGGAGGATCTGCGCGGCATCTGGCGGCTCCGTCGGCACGGGATCACGCGCGCTCCGGGGCCCTGAGCGGGCGCCCGCTCAGGGCCCCGCTTTCCTTGACGCTAACTCGGGCGCGCCGCTAGCATTCGGGCCGCTCTTGTGACGTGAGGCACGGTTGCCTCCCGGGGCGCCCGCGAATCCCGTCCACCGATGGGGGGCACGATGCTCGGAGAGGTGGGCGAGACCCTCGAACTGGTCGGGGTACTCCTCACGATCTTGGGCTCGCTCGCGATCATGGTCGCGCTCGGCAAGTGGTGGGAGACGTAGCAGGCGGCAGACCGTGCGGCGGCGAAGGTCGCCGGCGAGCGCCGCGGGGGTGAGCGGATGGCGAGCACCGAGAGTCCGGTACGCCGAGGTATCGGTGACCGTCTCTACGAATTCACCGTCCAGAACCGTGTCTGGCGCTCGATCTTTCGCTCCGGATACCCGAACACGCCGCGCAACCAGATGCTGGCGATCGCGACCAACGTCTTCCTGCACCTGCACCCCACGCGCATCCACCGCACCCACGTCAAGATCACGCACACATTCTGCCTGGGCGGCCTCTCCTTCTTCCTCTTCCTGGGTCTGACCGTCACCGGCGTGCTGCTGATGTTCTATTACGTCCCCTCCGTCGAGCGCGCCTACGAGGACATGCTGGCGCTCGAGACGGACGTGCGCTTCGGACTCCTGATGCGCAACCTGCATCGCTGGATGGCGCACGGGATGGTGCTGACGGTGCTGCTGCACATGATGCGCGTCTTCTACACCGGCGCCTACAAGCCCCCGCGCGAGTTCAACTGGGTCGTCGGCGTCGTCCTGCTGGTGTTGACGCTCCTGCTCTCCTTCACCGGCTACCTGCTCCCATGGGACGAGCTCGCCTTCTGGGCGATCACCGTCGGCACGGACATGGTCGGCTCGGCGCCGATCCTCGGGCAGCCGAACCGCTTCGTCCTGATCGGCGGCTACGACGTCGGTGCCAACGCGCTGATCCGCTTCTACACGCTGCACGTGATCGGGCTGCCGCTCCTGGCCGCCATCTTCATGGCGGTGCACTTCTGGCGAATCCGGCGCGACGGCGGGCTGGCGCGGCCGCTGTAGGGCGCGAAGGCCGGCCCCGCATCCGGGGCAGGGCACGGGAGGCAGGAACGCATGGCGGTGGCCAGGGGAGCGCAGGCGGGCGCCGAGCCCGTATCGCGCGCCGTCCGCGCCCGTCAGGTGAGGCGCCGCGAGGAAGAGCTCCTCGTCTGGCCGGACCTCGTCTTCGTCGAGTTCATCTCCGCCGTGCTCTTCACGCTGACGCTGACGCTGCTGGCCATCGTCATCAACGCGCCGCTGCAGGATCGCGCGAACCCGGCGCACACCCCGAACCCGTCGAAGGCGCCCTGGTACTTCCTCAACCTGCAGGAGCTGCTCCTCCACATGCACCCGGCGCTCGCCGGCGTGGTGGTGCCGACGGTGGCTCTGGTGGCGCTCGCCGCGATCCCCTACTTCGACACCGACACCGACCGCCAGGGGGAGTGGCTCTCCACGCCCCGCGCCTGGCCGAACCTGATCGTCGGCTCGGTCGTCGGCGTGGTCGGGACGGCGCTGCTCATCGGCTGGGACTCGCAGCGGCACGTCCTCGCCTACGAGCGCTGGGTGGGCTCGTGGCCGGAGAGCCTGGAGTGGCTGCGCAGCGCGCGTGCGCTGCAGGGGGAGATCGCCGCGTGGCTCCCCGCCTCCTTATCGAGCATCCCGCTGGGCGAGAAGGTGCTTCGCACCGACCTGCTGGGCTTGCCGGCGGTCGATCTCAACGTCAACCTGCCGGCCGTCCTGATCGAGCAGATGCTGCCGACCGGGCTGATGGTGGGTCTTCCGGTGCTGCTCTCGCTGGTCGCCTGGAGAAGCGGGCTCGCCTACACGCGGCGTGATCACATGATCCTGCAGTTCTCGGGCTTCATCGCCGTCTTCATCGCGCTCACCGTCAGCGGCACGGCGCTCCGCGGCGAGGGGATGGAGATCTTCTGGCCCTGGGAGGTCCGTCCCGCGGAGAGCTAGTGGCGACTGAGACCGTGCGGGCCGGCCCGCGGGGGCCGCGTGAGGGAAGCGAGCGAGGCTAGTGGCGAACGAGACCGAGCGCACCGGGGCGACGCCCTCGATCGGTGCCTCGCCGGCGGCGGGGTCGAGCGCTGACGCCTGGCGCGCCGCCCTCACCGCGCGCCGCACCGAGGTCGCGGCCGACGTCGTCGTCCCGGCGGCGCAGGCGCACGCGCCGCCCGACGCGGAGGTTTCCCGACGCCGCTTCATCCTGGGCGCCTTCTGGACCGGGCTTGGGGTCACCCTCGCCGGCTCGCTCGGCGTCTTCCTCGACTTCTTCTGGCCCCGCGGCATCGAGAGGTTCGGCGGGCCCTACACCGTGGGGCACGTCGATGACTACGCGCGCGGCGGCTCGCCACTGCTCACCACCGCGGCGCAGACCTGGGTCGTCCACCTCGATCCCGGCGACACGCGCTACGGCGGCTCGGACGGCGGCGATGGCTACCTGGCGCTGTGGCGCAAGTGCCCGCACCTGGGCTGCGCGGTGCCGTGGAATCCTTCCTTCGCCTTCGAGGGGCAGACCGGCTGGTTCCGCTGCCCCTGCCACGGCTCGACCTACACCAAGGCCGGCATACGCGTCTTCGGTCCGGCCCCGCGCTCGATGGACACCTTCGACCTCACGGTCGATGACGCCGGCAACCTGACCGTGCACACCGACCGCGTCACCTCCGGCGGCCCCGACAACGCCGAACGCGCCCGCACGGTGGAGCAGCTGCGCGAGGCAGCGGCCTCAGGATGAACACCAGCAAGCAAGTCAACGTCATGATCGGCCTCCTCTTCCTGACGGTGGCCGTGCTCGCGCTCTACTTCCTGAACGAGAACAACCGCCAGGCGCAGGCGCTCGAGCACCAGACCGAGCGCGTTGCCGAGCGCGGGGCGCGCATCTTCGTCGACAACTGCCGCAGCTGCCACGGCCTCGAGGGCGAGGGCGGCATCGGCCAGGCGCTCAACACCCCGGCCTTCCTGATCCTGGGGGAGGACAACGAGTTCGGGGCGCCGGCGACGCCGGATCTCGGCACGCCGGACGACCCGGGCGCCGACGAGATCACCGCCTTCCTGGCCAACACCATCACCTGCGGCCGCTCCGGCACCTTCATGCCGGCCTGGGGCGAGCATTTCGGCGGCACGCTCTCCGACACGCAGATCGGCCAGCTGGTCACGCTCATCACCAACGGGCGCTGGGATCTGGTGCGCGAGTACGGGCACGAGAGCGACGCCGAGACCGGCTTCACGCCGGAGGAGCTCGTCTTCGTGAGCTCCGACGGCCTCAAGCTCACCGGCGAGAACTGCGGCCAGTACAACGCGATCGAGGCGATTCGCTACCGCAGCCGCGTCGACCCGCGCACCGTCCAGCTGGTGGCGGCGGACGGCGACGCCGCGCCGGCCGCGCCCTCCGGAGAGGAGCCCAGCGGCCCCTCGATCCAGGGCGTGGCGGTCGACATCTTCTACCAGGCGACCTGCGCGACCTGCCACGGCCCGGACCGCGGCGGCCTCCCCGATCTGGGGCTCCCGCTGCTGCCGGAGGTCCTGACAGAGTCCGACGACTTCTACTTCGATACCATCAAGAACGGCCGCGAGGGCACAGTGATGCCGGCGTGGGGCCAGCAAGGCCTGAGCGACGATGACATCCAGCTGCTGGTGGACTTCATCCGCAGCGAACCGTAGGGGCCGCCTGCGGCCAGGGTCGCGGCGCGGCGAAGGGAGCGGGAGATGGCAGCCGAGACGGGGAAGCGCTACCGCTGCGCGGCGTGCGGGGCGGAGTTCATCGTCACGCGCGGGTCGCAGGAGGGGGAGCTGCGCTGCGGCGAGGAGCCGCTGGAGCAGATCTAGCGCGGCGGGAGGACAGAGCGATGGCCGTACAGCTGGGAAAGCGATACCAGGACGAGTCGACCGGCATAGAGGTGCTCTGCATCAAGCCGGGCGAGTGTAACCTGAACGTTGATGGTCGAGGCATGGAGGAGCTCCAGCCGAAGGTCCTGCCCTCGGCGGACTAGGGGCCCTGGCTCCGGGCCGGAATTGACGCCTCAAAATGGCGCGGCCTACGATCGGTGCGCGGACGGGGGCGGCCTAGGAGCCGCACGAAGGGTGGCGAGGCCGGTGGCGGAAGTGTATGTGGGGGAGTCGGAGTCGCTGGACGTCGCGCTCAAGCGCTTCAACAAGCGCGTGCAGGCGGACGGCATCCTGACCGACGCCCGCCGGCACGAGTACTACGAGAAGCCCTCGGAGCGCCGTAAGAAGAAGGAAGCGGCGAGGCGCCGCAAGCTGCGCAAGCTCCTGAGGCGAAAAGGCGACACCGAGCTGCGGCCCTAGGCGTCGGGCCCCGGAGCGATCCGGGGCCTTCGCTCACCGGAGGCGCATGGTGCTGACCCGCGACGTCCAGCAACAGATGACCGCCGCGATGCGCGCACGCGACACGGCACGTCGCGACGCGCTGCGCCTGCTCATCGCCGCCTTCCAGAACGCCCGCATCGCCGCTGGCCACGAGCTCTCCGACGAGGAGGCGACCCGTGTCCTGCAGCGCGAGGCGAAGCAGCGCCGCGAGTCCATCACCGAGTACGAACGCGCCCGCCGCGAGGATCTCGCCGGGCGCGAGCGGGAGGAGCTCCGGATCATCGAGGGCTTTCTGCCCCGGCCGCTCACGGAGCCCGAGCTCACCGATCTGGCGCGCCAGGTGGTCGCCGAGGTCGGCGCGTCGTCGCCCGGCGATCTCGGCCGCGTGATGCGCCCTCTGATGGAGCGCGTCGCCGGGCGCGCCGACGGGCGGCGCGCCAACGAGATCGTGCGGGGGCTGCTCGGCGGCGCGTGATGCCCGCTCCGGGCCCGTCGGCCCGCCTCCGCCTGCCGCCCCGCCCCCGACGGGCGCGCGCCCGGTGAGTTCACGGCGCATCCTCACGGGGCGCCGCGCCCTGCTGTTCGCCGCCGCGCTCGCCTCGGCGCTGGTGGCGGCGCTCTTTCCCTGGTTCCCCGGCACCGACGCCGTCTCGGAGGGGAGCCTCGCGACGCGCACGATCACGGCGCCGCGCTCCGCCACCTACGAGTCGGCGGTCCTGACAGAGGCGCTGCGCGAGGAGGCCGCCGCGGCCGTCTCCGACGTCTACGTGCTCGACCCCGGCGTGCGCGACACGCAGCTGCGCTCGCTCGACCGCCAGCTCGCGATGATCGACGCCGAACGCCGCGACCAGGGGCTCTCGGCCTCTGCCCGCGAGTCCACGATCCGCGCGATCGACGGGGTGGATCTCTCCCCCCGGGCCGCCGACGCGCTCGGCTCGGCCGACGACGAGAGCTGGCAGCAGCTCGCCTCGGAGGCGCGCAACGCGCTCGGCCGCGCGCTCACCGGCGCCGTCTCGGCCGACGATCTGCCGGCCACCAGGGAGCGGGCGGAGGGCTTCCTCTCGGCGGAGCTCGACGAGGTGCACCGGCTCGGCCTCGGCGAGCTGCTCGGTCCCCTGGTCGTCCCCACGCTCGTCGTCGACCGTGAGCGCACCGAATTCGTCCGCGAGGAGGCGCGCGCGGCGCAGCGCCCGGTCGAAGTCGTGGTGGAGGCGGGCGACCCCGTCGTGACGCGGGACGAGCCGATCACGGCGGCGCAGGCCGAGGCGCTGCAGATGCTCGAACTGGTCGAGTCGGACGTGCGCCTGGAGTCGATCGTCGCCACGGTGCTCGTGGCGATGCTCGCCGCAGCTGCGCTCGCCGGCTACCTCTTCGTGGAGCAGCCTCTGAGCGTGGCCGGGTTCCGCCGGTTGCTGCTCCTGGCGCTGCTCCTGCTCGTCCCCGCGATCGTGGCGAAGTTCGGGATCCCGCTCGCGCTTCCCGACGAGGAGCGCCGCTTCCTGGTGCATGCGCTGCCGCTGGCGGCGACTCCGGTGGCGGCGGCCGTGCTGCTCGACGTCCCGGTGGCGGTGCTGCTCGCGATGCTGGTCGCTGCCATCGCCTCGTTCCTCGCGCTCGAGGTCCCCGGCTCGGATGGCGTCGGCGCCGCGACGCCGCTCGAGGCGGTGCGCGTCTCGCTGGTCGTGATCGCCGCCTCACTCGGTGGCATCCTCCCGGCGGCGCGCGCGGAGCGGCAGCAACGCTACCTGCTGGCCGGGATTGGAGCCGCCCTGGCCGGCGCGGCCGCCGCGGGTGCCACCTGGATGCTCGACGTCGAGCGCTCCGGGATCGACCTGCTCTGGATCGCCGTCACCACGACCGTGGGGGGATTCCTCGCGGCGATGATCGCCGTCGGCGCCTTCGTCGTGCTCTCGCGCCCCTTCGGCATCATCACGCGCGTCGAGCTGATGGAACTGGCGCAGCTCAACCACCCGCTGCTCCGGCGCCTGCAGGACGAGGCGCCGGGCACGTTCCAGCACTCGGTGCTCGTCGGCACCCTCGCCGAGCGCGCCGCCGACCGTATCGGCGCGAACCCGCTCGTCGCCCGCGTCGGGGCCTACTACCACGACGTCGGGAAGCTGGTCGCCCCCTCCTTCTTTGTCGAGAACCAGACCGGGGAGAGCCCGCACGGGGGGCTCGATCCGCTGCAGAGCACCCGCGTCATCCAGCAGCACGTGACGGCCGGGATGGACATCGCCCGCCGCGCCGGCCTGCCGGAGGCGATCGCGCAGTTCATCCCGCAGCACCACGGGACGAGGCTCGTCGCCTTCTTCTACCGCCGCGCCGCCGAGCAGAACCCCAGCATCGACCCCGATCTCTTCCGCTACCCCGGTCCGCGCCCCCGCACGCGCGAGTCGGCGCTCGTGATGCTCGCCGACGGCTGCGAGGCGGCGGTGCGGGCGAGCTCGGACCATTCGCCCGATCAGATCCGCGCCATCGTCGAGGGCGTGTTCCGGGAGCGCATCGACGAGCGGCAGTTCGACGACTGCCCGATCTCGCTCCGCGACCTGCGAGTCGCCTCCGACTCCTTCGTCACCGCGCTGGTGGCGGTCTTCCCCCCGCGCGTCGAGTACCCCGAGCCGACCGAGCGCGAGCGAGCCGAGCGTCTCGGCGGCGCCGAGGGAGAGGGGCGGGCCGGGGAGCCCCGAGACCCGGCCGGGCAGGCACGCCGCTAGCACCGCCCCCCGCTATGATCGCGCCGAGCCGGGATCGGCGGCCGCGGCCGGCGCCGGGCGGCTCTGGGCGGGAGTCGCCGTGCGAGCGGCCGTCGTCGTCTTCCCCGGTACGTGGAGCGACCGCGACTGCCTCCACGCCCTGGAGACGGTCGGGATCGAGTCCCGCCGAGTCTGGCACCGAGAGCGGCAGATCGAGTCTGACGAGCTCGTCGTCCTCCCCGGCGGCTTCTCCTACGGCGACTACCTGCGCTGCGGGGCGATCGCGCGCTTCTCGCCGGTGATGGAGGCCGTGCGACGGCACGCCGAGGCGGGGGGACTCGTCATCGGCATCTGCAACGGCTTCCAGGTGCTCTGCGAGGCCGGAATGCTGCCCGGTGCGCTGATGCGCAACGACTCGCTGCGCTTCCGCTGCCAGGAGGTCCACCTGCAGGCGGCGAGCGCCGGTTCGCCATTCACGAGCGGGCTCGACCCCGCCCGCCCGCTGCGCATGCCAATCTCCCACGGCGAGGGCAACTATTACGCCGACCCCGAGACGCTGGAGCGCCTCGAGCGGGAGGAGCGCATCGCCTTCCGCTACGTCGACGCCTCCGGGCGCGCGACGGCCCGCGCGAACCCCAACGGCTCGCTTCGCAACATCGCCGGTGTCCTGAGCGCGGGCGGGAACGTGCTCGGGATGATGCCCCACCCGGAGCGCGCCTGCGAGACGCTCCTGGGCGGGGACGACGGGAACGCGATCTGGCGCTCGCTGCTCGCCCGGCGCGCTGCGCGCGGGTCCGGGCTCACCGCGGATCCGGCGCGGCCCGGGGCGTCCCGATGACGGACGACGCCCCGTCCGCCGCCGGCCCCGCCGAGGTCGACCCACAGGAGCTCCGGCGCATCGCGATGTCGCGCGGCGAATACGAGCGCCTGCGGGAGCTGCTCGATCGCGACCCCTCGTCCGTCGAGCTCGGGATGGCCGCCGCACTGTGGTCGGAGCACTGCGGCTACAAGCACTCGCGGTCGCTCTTCCGCCACTTCCCGACGGAGAGCCCGCGGGTGCTCACGCGCACCGGCGAGGAGAACGCCGGCGCCATCGATCTCGGGGATGGCTGGGTCGCCGTCTTCAAGATGGAGTCGCACAACCACCCCTCGGCGATCGAGCCCTACCAGGGCGCGGCGACCGGCGTCGGCGGCATCCTCCGCGACATCTTCGCGATGGGGATGCGCCCCGTCGCCCTGCTCGATTCGCTCCGGTTCGGTGAGCTCGACGACCCCCGCAACCGCCACCTCTTCCAGGGCGTCGTCGCCGGCGTCGGCGGCTACGGCAACTGCGTGGGCGTGCCGACCGTGGGGGGCGAGGTGCAGTTCGATCCCGGCTACGACGGAAACCCCCTGGTCAACGTCATGTGCGTCGGCGTCGGCCGCCGGGAGCAACTGCTCTCTGCCTCGGCGCGCGGTTCGGGCAACCCGCTCGTCCTCGTCGGCGCCGACACCGGTCGCGACGGGATCCACGGTGCGACCTTCGCCTCCGTCGAGCTCGACGAGGACGCGGGCGCCCAGCGCCCGGCGGTTCAGGTCGGCAACCCCTTCCTCGAGAAGCTCCTGATGGAGGCCTGCGTTGAGCTCGCCGAGCGGCACCCCGAGTGGATCGAGGGGCTGCAGGATCTCGGCGCCGCCGGCCTCACCTCGAGCAGCGTCGAGGCGGCCGCCCGCGCCGGGACCGGCATCGCCATCGACGTGGAGCGCGTCCCCCGCCGCGAGCAGGGGATGAACGCCTACGAGGTGATGCTCTCCGAGTCGCAGGAGCGGATGCTCGTGATCCCGAAGCGCGAGCATCTGGAGGATGTGCTCGCCCTGATGCGCCGCTGGGAGCTGCGGGCCGACGTCATCGGCGAGGTCACCGACGACGGGCGCGCCACCATCCTGAGCGAGGCCGGCACCGAGGCGCGCATCCCCGTCTCCGTCCTCACCGACGCGCCGCTCTACCCGCCCCAGGCGCGCCGCCCCGCCCACCTCGACGCGCTCTGGGCCGAGGATCTTGCGGCGCTTCCCGACCGTGTGGCGGCGGGTGCCGGCGCGGCGAACGAGTGGCTGCTCGCCCTGCTCGGGGCGCCCAACATCGCGAGCCGGGGCTGGATCTACCACCAGTACGACCACCAGGTGCTCAACGGCACCGTCGTGCTCCCCGGCGGCGACGCCGCCGTGATCCGCGTCCCGGGAATGCGCGCCGGGCTCGCCGTGGCGACCGACTGCAACGCCCGCTTCGTGGCTCTCGACCCGCGCGCCGGGGCGCAGATGGCCGTCGCCGAGGCGGCGCGCAACGTCGTCGCCACCGGGGCCGAGCCTGTCGCGCTCACCGACTGCCTGAACTTCGGCAACCCGGAGCGCCCGGATGTGGCGTACCAGCTGGAGCAGTCGGTGATCGGGCTCTCGGAGGCGGCACGCGCGCTCGGGACGCCGGTCGTCTCGGGCAACGCCTCCCTCTACAACGAGACGCCGACGGGCGGCGTGCCGCCGACCCCGACGATCGGGATGCTCGGCCTCCTCTCCAACGTGGCCCGCCATCTCACCGTCGCCCCCGGTCCCGGCGACGCGCTGGTGCTGCTCGGGGCGCCGCTCTCTCAGGCGCCGGCGGCGCTCGCCGGGAGCGAGTACCAGCTGCGGGCGCACGGCCGCCTGGCGGGCCGCCCCCGGATCGACCTCGACTGCGAGCGCGCCGTGCAGCGCCTGGTGCTCGACGCGCACGCCCACGGCCTGCTCTCCTCCGCGCACGATCTCGCCGAGGGCGGGCTCGCAGTCGCACTCGCCGAGTGCCTGCTCCAGGCCGGTGCGGGCTTCGTCCCCGCCCCCGGCCTCGAGATCGGACCCCGGCTCGACGCCGCGCTCTTCGGGGAGGCACCCTCGCGCCTGCTCGTCGGGGTCGCTGGTGCCGGGGCCCGTTCGGCGCTGCTCGACCTGGCGCGCGACGCCGGCGTCTGTGCCACCGTGCTCGGGGAGGTCGTTGCCGAGGAGCAGCCGCGGCTCCGTTTCGGTCCGCTCGACGTCGCGTGCCCCTCGCTCCGCGACGCCTACGAGGGCGCCCTCTCTCGCGCGCTCGGCGAGGAGTGGCCGTAGCGCCCCGCACGACGGCAACCCGCTGGCAGAGCACTCCCGGCGCAACCTGCGCGTGGGAGGCTTGACGGGGATAGAACAGACGTTCTATCCTGAACCGACGACCGCCCCCGGTCGGGAAGGAGGCGCGGCACCGCCGGCGAGCGGCGCATTGCCCGGCACACGGCCCGGCGATACGCTGATCGCTCTTCCAACGGACATCCACGCCGCTCACGATGCGGGTCGCGACGACGCCCGCCGATTGTGGACGCGGGCGTGGACAAGCTGGAGTAGCGGCGCCGGCCTCCCGCCTACCGTGGGTGGCGTCCCGGCTCCGATGCGCCGAGAGGGTGTGTCGAGGTGAAGGTCGTTTTCCTGGAGACTGTGGAGGGGTCCGGCACCATGGGCGAGGTCAAGACCGTCGCCAATGGCTATGCCCGGAACTACCTGTTGCCGCGCGGCCTGGCCGCACCGGCGACCGCCGCCCTCCTCGAGCGGGCTGAAGAGCTCGCGCGCGAGGAGGAAAGGCGCCAGCAGGCCCAGGACGAGAGTGCTCAGGGGCTGGCTCGCCGGCTCGAGGGGCACGCGCTCGTGATGGCCGTTCGCGTCGGCGAGCAGGGGCGTTTGTACGGCTCGGTTACCAGTGCCGACCTCGCCGAGAAGGCTGGGGAGATTCTCGGCGAGGAGCTGGACCGCCGTCGCGTCCTTCTGCCCGAGGTGATTCGGAGCGTGGGGGTGTACTCCGTGCCTCTCCGGCTCTCACGTAACGTGGTGCCGGAGGTGCCGGTGGTGGTGGTGGACTCCGAGGCGCCGGAAGGCGTCGAGGCCGCCGCCGAGGCGATGCTCCACGCCGCCTCGGTGGAGTCCGAGGAGGCCGAAGCCGCCGCCGCCGAGGAGGAGCCCCCCGTGGAGGCGCCGTCGGCCGACGGCGCATCGGAGTCGGGAACCTCAGACGACGCCGCGCCCGCGGCCCCGGACGACGATTCGAGCTGACCCGTGGTCACGGAGAGACGCCCGCCCGCGCTGTGGCCGGACGGGCAGACCCGCGGCGGCGGGTTGCCGCCGCATGACATCGACGCCGAGGAGGCGGTCGTCGCGGCGCTCCTGCTCGACGACAGCGCCTATGCGCGCGTGCTCCCGATCGTGCAGCCCGGGGACTTCTTCCGCGAGCAGAACCGCTGGTGCTACGAGGCGGCGCAGGCGCTCGCCGGTCGCTCCGAGTCCGTCACCCTCACCACGCTCGCGCACGAGCTCGAGCGGGACGGCCGCCTCGACGCCGTCGGCGGCGAGCCCTACCTCGCCGAGATTCAGGGGAAGCACTTCACCGCGCTGGGCGTGGAGGCGCATGCGCGCATCGTCGCCCGCGACGCGCTCTACCGTCGGCTGATCCAGGTCGCCTCGCAGATCGCCCAGCGGGCCTTCGACGGGGGCCCCGACGTGGCGCGCGTTCTGGCCGAGGCCGAGGCACTCCTGCTCGGGGTGCGCTCGGCGGAGGCTGCGGGTGATTTTCACCGCCTCCGCGAGCTGCTCGATCACTTTCTGGAGGACTCCGGTGAGCAGGTCGAGGGCCAGCTCGTCGAGGGCGTGCGCTCCGGCTTCATGGATCTCGACGAGCTGCTCGGCGGCTTCAAGCGCGGCGATCTCGTCATCCTCGCCGCCCGCACGGGAGTGGGGAAGTCGGCGCTGCTCCTCAACTTCGCGCGCAACGCCGCCGTCGGCCAGCACGCGACGGTCGCGCTCTTCTCCCTCGAGATGTCGGGCGAGCAGCTCGCGGCGAGGCTGCTCTCCGCCGAGTCCGACGTGACCTCGACACGGCTCCGCCTCGGCACGCACACTGAGCGCGAGGAGGCGCGGATCATGCACGCCATCGGCGTGCTCGGCGGCGCCGGCGTCTACATCGACGACTCGCCGATGCTCTCCGTTCCTGAGATCCGCGCGAAGCTCCGCAGGCTGCAGGCCGACGTCGGGCTCGACCTCGTCGTCGTCGACTACCTGCAGCTCCTGCACGGGAGCGGCCGCGCCGACACCCGCGCCGGCGAGATCAGCCAGATCTCCCGGACGCTCAAGGAGATGGCGCGCGAGCTGCAGGTGCCGGTCATCGCGGCCGCGCAGCTCTCCCGCGCGGTCGAGCAGCGCTCGCCGCACATCCCGATGCTCTCCGACCTCCGGGAGTCGGGCTCGATCGAGCAGGACGCCGACGTCGTGATGTTCATCTACCGCGAGGACGTCTACCTGAGACCCGAGGAGTGGCAGCGCCAGCACCCGGAGGCGCCCGGGAACCAGCACCCCACCGGCCTCGCCCAGATCATCGTTGCCAAGCACCGCAACGGTCCGATGGGATCGGTCTCGGTGCGCTTCGTCGACCGCATCGCCTCGTTCCATGATCTGCTGCTGCGGGCGGAGGAGCCTCCCGGCGGCGGCTCAGCCGCGTGGTGAAGGCGCGCCCCTCCCCGCCGGCCGCCGCCGAGCCGGCCGGCCGGCGCTTCCCCGGATTCGCGGCCGGGGCTCCGGCGGTCGCGCTGCCGCGCGAGCTCTTCGTCGCGCTGCTGCCCCGGATCGAGGACGAGGGCGAGCTGCGCGCGACCCTCTACGCGCTGGCGGCGGCGATGAGGCCGGGGCCGGTGCTCGGCGTCAGGCGCTCGCAGCTGCTTCGGGAGCGCCCGCTGCTCTCGCAGTTCGAGCGCCTGCGGCCCGGCGAGGCGCCGGAGGCGGCAGTGGCCGCGCTCTCCGCGGCCGTGGGCCGCGGCTCGCTGCTCGGCTGCGAGCTCACCGACGGCGACCTGCTCTACCTGGTGAACTCGCCGGCCGGGCGCCGCCAGCGGGAGCGCCTGCTCGCGGGCGCGCTCGCAGCGCCGCCCGCGCCGCCGGGATGGCGTCCCGGCGGCCCCGGGGGCGTGGCCCGGCCCGCCGATCAGCCGGCGCCCTCCGGCGCGGCGGCGCTCTACGAGGCCGAGATCGGGCTCATCACCCCTGCCGTGGCCGAGGCGCTCGCCCGCGCCGAGGCGCACTACCCGGAGGACTGGATCGAGGACGCGCTGCGCGTGGCTGCGCTCCACAACGCGCGCTCGTGGGCGTACGCGGAGGCCGTGCTGAGGCGCTGGGAGGCCGAAGGGCGTGGAGAGGAGGGGAGAGGTGCGGACTCTGAGCGAGATCATGGGGACGACCCCTACGGCCGAGTCGTCCGCCGCTCCTGGCCCTGAGGCCGGCACCGAGGCGGAGCCCCCCGGCGGGACCCCGGCCTGCCCGATCTGCGACGGCGCGCGCTTCGTGCGGGTCACCTCCGACCCCGGCCACCCTGCCTTCGGGCGCGCGCAGCCCTGCTCCTGCTCGCTCAGGGAGGAGGCGCGCACTCGCCGGGAGCGGCTCCTGCGCTACTCGCGGCTCGGGGCGCTCGCGCGCTTCACCTTCGACACGCTGCTCGATGGCGGCCGCGCCTCGGACCCGGTGGCGCGGGAGCGCTACCGCGCCGCGGTGGAGGCGGCGAGGCGCTACGCGGGGCGCCCGGAGGGCTGGCTCGTGATCACCGGCGCGCCGGGCTGCGGCAAGACGCACCTCGCCGCCGCGATCGCCATGCACGCCATCGAGGCCGGCCGGCCCGCGCTCTTCCTCACGGTTGCCGACCTGCTCGACCGCCTGCGCGCGGCCTACGCCGACGACGCGGAGGTGGGCTACGAGGAGCTCCTGGCCGAGGTGCAGGGCGCCCCGCTGCTCGTGCTCGACGATCTCGACTCGTACGCCGGCACGCCCTGGGCGCGCGAGAAGTTCTTCCAGGTGGTCTCGCACCGCTTCAACGCGCTGGCTCCGACGATCTTCACGTGCGTCCGCCCCCCGTCGGAGATCGACGCCCGCCTGGGGGCGCGGCTCACCGATCCCCAGCACTCCCAGGTGCTCGACCTCGAGCAGTCGGCGCTCCCCCGCTACGTCTCCGTCGGCGGCATGTCGGCCGACCGCCTCTCGCCGATGACCTTCGAGAGCTTCCGGCCGGCGGGGCACGGGCTCCGGGGCCAGGCGCGCAGCAACCTGGAGGGGGCCTTCCGCCTCGCCCGGCAGTGGGCGGAGCAGCCCGACGGCTGGCTGGTGCTGCTGGGCGGGCCCGGTTGCGGCAAGACGCACCTCGCCGCGGCGATCGCCAACCACCGCCTGCTCGCCGGCGACAGCGTCTGCTTCGCGACCGTGCCCGACCTGCTCGACGAGCTTCGCGCGGGTTACGCGCCGGAGGCCGGCGAGAGCTTCGATCAGCTCTTTCGCCGGCTGCTCGACGTGACGCTGCTCGTGCTCGACGATTTGGGCGCGCACCACTCCAGCCCCTGGGCCGAGGAGAAGCTCTACCAGCTCCTGAACCACCGCTACCTGGGCCGCATGGCGACGGTCGTGACCCGCAACAGCGAGGCGGCGGCCCCGGCGCCGACCGCCGAGCCGCGGCGCGGGCGCCGCTCGGGCCCGCGCTCCGGCGGCGAGCGTGAGGGCGGGGATCTCGAGCCGCGCATCCGCTCCCGGCTCGCCGATCTCCAGGTCGCGACCAACTACGAGATCGCTGCTCCCGACTACCGTGTCGGCGGCGTCGGCTAGGGGCGCGGGCGGGCGGACTACGGGCGAACCGGCGTCCCCTCCTGCCAGAGGGCGCCCCCGGGCCCCCACTCCCGCTTCCAGATCGGCGCCCGCTCCTTGATGCGATCGACGAGGCGCTCCGCGGCCGAGAAGGCCTCCTCGCGGTGCGCCGCCGACACCGCCGCCACGATCGCGACCTCGCCGACGGCGAGCATCCCGACCCGGTGGTGCACGGCGACGCCGTGGAGCGGGCATCCGGCGGCCTCCGCCTCCCGGCGCACCTCCATCACCACCCGCTCCATCTCGCGCTCGGCCATGTCCCGGTAGGCCTCGTACTCCAGCCGCTCGACGGTGCGCCCCTCGTGGTGGTCGCGCACGACGCCCTCGAAGAGCACCACCGCCCCGGAGGCGTCGCTTCCGACCAGGTCGCGGAGCGCCCGCGTGTCGAGCGGCTCAGAGGTGACGAGTACGGCGGCGAGCGGGTCGCCCGCGGCGCCGCCGGCGACCGGGGGGATGAGGGCGACGCGGTCGCCGTCGTGGAGGAGCGTCGCCTCGCTCCTCGCGTATTCCTCGTTGACGGCCCACGCGATCGCGTCCAGGTGGGGGCCGAGCGCCGGGTGCCGCTCGGCCAGGCGCTCCCGGAGCTCCGCGAGCGGCACCGCCGCTCCCTCGAAGACCTCGACCAGCTCGGCGTCGGCGAGCTCGCGAAGCGCCGCGAAGAGACGGATCGTGACCTGCACGCGCCCTCCCATGGTTGCACTTCCAGTATAGATGTGATGAGGGTCGGTCCCCCTCGTCAGAGGGGAAAATCCCCGGAGAAGCGGCCTCGAATGGGGCCAGACGGCTCACATGAGCCTGAAGCGACGTAGGGAGACCGACCATGGGGCAGCGTACAGCATCAACGGAGAGCCAAACGCAGGAAGTTGGGTTCGGGGAGTTGACCGTCGGCATCGACGTGAGCGACCGCTATAGC
>JAPONQ010000007.1 GCA_026713865.1 Chloroflexota bacterium
TGGGGGCGCTGCTAGGCGTCTCCGACCGCCGCGTCTCGCAGCTCCTGCAGCCGCTCCGGCAGGCATCGCTCGTCGCCAGCGTGGGGGGCCGGCTCGTGCTCTCGGACCGCGGGCTGGCGCTGCTCGCGCGCCGCGATCGTGCCGCCGCCAACCTCGCTCGCAGGCGCTGGAGTGCCCTGCCGCTGGACCCGCACGCGCCGCCCGCGTGGCGCAACGTCTCCGGGAAGCGCAGCCGCCAGCTCCTGCGCACGATCGAGCACACCGCCGCCGTGCACGGCTTCGTGGCGGCGCTGGCCGAGCAGGCGCACGACGAGGGCTGGGAAGTCGAGCAGCTCGACCCGCCGCACCGCGCCTCGCGCTACTTCCGCCACCGCGACTGCCTGTACTCCGTCCACCCGGACGCCTTCGGCCTCCTGCGCCGCGAGGGGAAGCGCTGGGCCTTCTTCCTCGAGTGGGAACGCCGCGCCGTCAGACCCTCGACGATGGCCGCGCGCCTCGCTCCCTACCTGCGCTACTACGCCTCCCAGCGCCCCACCGACGACCACGGGCTCCGCCCCGACGTGCTCGTCGTCTTCGAGGACGAGCTCGCGGCGGACCACTTCCTGCGCGTCGCGCGGAGCGAGATGAAGCGCGCCCGCGTCGACCTGCCGCTGCGGGTCTCGAACCGCGCGCTGCTGGGACGGGAGGGGCCTCTCGGACCGGCCTGGCGTTCGCCCGGCGACCCCGCCGCGACTGTGGCAGCGGTCGGCTGAGGCACCTCCGCACGCAACCCGATCACGTACACTCGGGCACATGCCATCAAGGCAGCACGAGCAGTGGAAAGACGCCCTCCTGGAGCTGCTCCGTCGGAAACTGACTCCCTGCACCTACTGCTCGTTCGGACTCCGCGACAACCATCCCCCGCGGCACCTCTACGATGAGCGCTCGGACGCATCCCAGTTCATTACGTGGACGTGTGATCCACACGGACACGACCACCTCTTCGACCTGCTCGACGGAGCCGTCCGCGCGGTTGCCGAACGACGGCTGCCACTGGCGCAAGGGGGCTACTGCATTCCCGACATCACCTTGCTCGACGGGCGCGACGAGCCGACGGCACTGCTTGAGGTCGAGCACACCCATGCGCCGGAGCGCTCGCTCATCGCCGCCCGCGAACGCGACATCCCGCTCTTCGTTGTGCCCGCGCCGGCGGACTGGATCCTCGAGCCCCGTTTCCCGCCGCCCGAACCCGGGGCTCGCACAGATGAGGATCGCGCCCTTCAAGATTTTACGGACGCGTTCTACCGCTCACCGGGAAGCGACTTTAACCGCCATCTCGCGTACTCCACCGTCGAGGACGATGACGGCCGGCTCGCGTCCGGCCGGTACGTCGGCTCGGCGCCCGGCCCCGGCGACCGCCCCCCGCTGCATGGCCACGCCATCCGGGCCCGGAGCTGCACATGGCCGTGCGACCGCGCACACGAAGCATTGAAGAGGCAGTGGCCTTAGCGCTGAGAGCGCGAGCGCCCGGCGCTGCGCCACGTGGCAGGCGCGTTCCCACGCACGGGACGTGCGATTGCAGCAGACGCTCCTGCTGTCAGCGGGCCGATACATGCCGCGAAACGGGAGTTCTATGCTGGTACCAGGCTGGAACGCCGAGGAGCACGGCTGTGAGCGACGGCTATCGCTGGAA
>JAPONQ010000008.1 GCA_026713865.1 Chloroflexota bacterium
GCGAGGCCGAGGCCCGTGTCCCCTCCCTGCTCCTCGGACTGCGCCCTGGAGAACTTGCGGAACAGGAGCGGCAGGCTCTCGGCCGGGATGCCGCTCCCCTCGTCCGCGACCGAGACCGCCACGTGCACGCCCTCGCGTACGGCGCTCATCCGGATGACCGACGACTCCGGGGAGTTGCGCGCCGCGTTGGACAGCAGGTTGCCGAGCACCTGGACGATGCGCCGCCGGTCCGCCATCACCAGCGGCAGGTCCGGCTCGATGTCGATGGCGAGGGTGTGCGTGCCCCCTCCGTTGCTGAAGCCATTCCTCGCCCGGTCCAGCAGCACGGCCAGCTCGGCGGGCTCGGGAGCGACCGCCAGCTCGCCCGTCTCGATGCGGGCCACGTCCAGCAGGTCGGAGACCAGGGCGTTCATGTGGTCGGCCTGGTCGCCGATGATGCGGAAGAACTGGCGCACCACGGCCGGGTCGAGCTCCGAGGACGAGTCCAGCACGGTGGCGGCGGAGCCCTTGATCGAGGTGAGGGGCGCCCTGAGCTCGTGGCTGACCATCGCCAGGAACTCGGCCCGCAGCCGCTCCAGCTCCTCGACGTCGGCCAGGTCCTGCAGGGTGACGACCATCGACTCGACCGCGCCGTCGTCGGCGAGGATGGGCGTGGCGTTGAGCAGCACGGTGACGCTGCGCCCGTCGGCGACGCTGAGGACGATCTCCTCGGCGCGCACCGCCTCCCCGGTGCTCATGAGCTCCGGAAGCGAGGACTCCCCGATGGAGACCTCCTCCCCATTGGCGCGCCGGAAGGTCAGCACGTCGAGCAGCTCCTCGGGCGACTGGTCGGGGTTGCGCAGGCTGTCGACGATCCTGCGGGCCTCGCGGTTGAAGGACTTGGGCGATCCCGTCGCGGAGTCGAAGACCGCGACGCCCACCGGGGAGGTGTCCATCACCGTCTCGAGATCGGCCCTCGCGCGCCGCTCTTCGCGGTGCCGGCGGGCGTTGGCGATCGCCATCGCCGCCTGCGAGGCGAACAGCACCACCGTGTCCTCGTCGTCCTGCGTGAACTCCGTGTCCTCCGTCTCGTGGCCCAGGTAGATCGTCCCGACCCCCACGCCCTGGTGGCGAATCGGCGCGACCAGCAGGGACCCCACCGGCACCGAGGGACGGAAGCCGGGCATGCCCAGCGCGCTCAGGTATGCGGCGACGTCCGAGACCCGCAGGGGCTCCTCGAGTCCGCTCAGGTACTCGAAGAAGCCCAGCCCCTCCGACATGTTCCAGAGCCCCTGGTGCTCCTCCCTGGTGACGCCGGAGACGATGAAATCGGGCGTCTGCCCGGCCTCGCCGAGGACGGTGATCGCCCCGTAGCGCGAGGCCGTCAGCGCCCGTGCGCCGTCCACCACCTCCTGCAACACCGTGTCGAAGTCCAGGCTCTCGCTGATGCGCAGGCTGGCCGCGCTGAGGCGGGCGAGGCGCTCGCGCGGCTCAGCTATCTTGTCGTCTCGTTCGTCCGGCTGCTTCAACTCGTCACCTCGCCCTCGATCCGCCGCGGGCCGCGGGATGCGGCGTCAACGGGAGCAGTCATGCCGCAAATGACTGCTGGTTACACACTATTATAGCAACGAGGCCTCATAGTCACGTACCAGTAACATCCGTGATGCACTCCGCGCCGGGAGGAGGCCGGGAGGGGAGACGCTACAGTGTCGAGGCGATCCGACAACGCGCCCGGGGAGGCGGCGGCGGCGGCGCGCTGCAGCAAACTCGTGCCGACCCTTCGGGCGATGGTCGTGCGCAGCGGGCCGTGACATCCAGGAAGGGGGCGAGTGGTCCCGGGTCCGCCAGATGTCCCAGGCCGCGCCCGCCGCGAGGATGGGGACAACGATCCCCCCGACGGTAAGGATGCGACCTCAGGGCGGGGTCACACCCCGTGCCCCAGGCAGTTGATGCAGTTCTCCACCGCTGAATCCGGCGCTCCGGCGAGCATGCGCGCGGCGGCCGCATGCGACTGCTCGCGAGTGGCGAACGCGAGCGCCCACCAGTTGTCGGCGGACAGGGTGCGCCGCCGCGAGCGCACGTAGCGGCAGTCCTCGCGGTGCACCCGGGCGACGCCCTCGCTGAGATCGACGTAGACCCAGAATGCGGTCGCGCTCATCTCCCCGCCCCCAGCATGTACACGAGCCCGATGAGCCCGGACACGAGCACACCGAGTCCGACGAACCACAGCGCGCGGGTCACGATCGCCGTGATGCGGTCGCGCCGCTGGCGCCGACGCTCGAGGCGGCGCAGCCGCCGCCGCGCCGCCTGCCACTCGGCGAGGTTCGCCTCTTCGCGGTCGTGGTGCGGGGGCATCGGGCTGGCTGTCATTCCCGCAGGCCACGCGCCCGTCGTCGAAGCGCTGCGCCACGATGGGTACCCCGGGACATGGCCCCCTTCCTTCCCTATGGCGCCCGGCACCACGCGCGCGCATCGGGCGCCGGCACCGCATCCGGCGCCACGAGCGGTACGCTCGCGGGCAGCACCTCACCAACGACGGAGAGCGTGTAGCAGGACCAGTCCACCGCAACGACGCGCTCGCGGCCGTGCAGGACGATCGTGAGCTCGCCGGCGCGGTCACCCTCGCGCCACGCCGCACGCTCGAGCACCGTGTAGTCGGGGAGCGTCGCGCTCTGGCCCGCGATCGTGACGATCAAGGCGACCGCGAGCACCGCTGCCAGGAGCAGCGAGGCGAGCGTAGCGAGGTGCCAGCGAGTACTCATGGGGAGGCGACGCCGGAATGCCGGGTGTCAGCTTCCCGAGACTTCACCAGATCTGCCATTGTTGTGCGCCGCGCGACCGCCCGGCGCGTCTCCGGTGAGTGTTGTGGGACGGGCGTCGTGGCGGAAGCGTCCATTTCGACGTGTCGGGACCGGCCAGCCCGGCAGCCCGCCGCTCCGATCATGATGTTCGCCCACGGGAGGTCGCCCGGCTGCGCCGCCCTCGGGAGCAGGACAGTCGGGTCGTCCATCGAACTCCTCCCACCAGACGGCACGGGGGAGGGGTGGGCCCGCCTCCGTGCTAGCTGCGAAGCCACGTGTGAAGATACGGCACGCGTGTGACCCAGGCGTGATCATCGGGTTCGTTTACCATCACTGTGTGTCATCTTCTTGCAGGAGCTGGGACGAGAGTCCCTCGATCCCCACTCCGACAGCCTCGACAGCGGGCGCGCCGGGGCCGCGCATCCAGCTTCAGGGGTCGATTTCGGATACTCCCCCGCGACGGAGCGCATGCGCGCCATCCCGGCCCTACCCATCCTCGACCTCGCGGACCGTGGAAACGCCGACCCGGGCTCGAAGGCCCGAGCGCCGGTGGAGCATCGAAGCGTCGGGGACTGGTGAGGCGCGCGGCGCTCGCGCCGTGTGGGTCACCAGCACGGCCTGAGCCGGCTCGCCCGCCGCACCGAGTCACGGCCGGCGGCCGCGCTACGAGCGCGCGACGCCCGGCGACGGCGTGTCCACAGGCACTTGATTGCCTCTTGATTGCTCCCTGAGCGCGGTCTACGGGCAATCGGCCGGTCCCCGCCGCCCGTGAGCGAATCCTGAGCATGCCGGATCGCAGGCTGGTTCCGCACCGCCGCACGCCGCCACCGGGGCGAGCGCGCGGCGGTGCGGAAGGAGGCCGGCCGTGCGGGCTGCCGCGCTCGTCGCCGCCTGCGCGCTCGGCTGTTTCCTGCTCGCCGCGTCGCCCGCGCAGGCGGAGCAGGCGGCGGATCCGCTCGCGGCCCTGATAGCCGCCGGCGCGCCGCTGGTCGCCTCGGTCCCTCCGGTCTCCACCGCCGCAGCCGTTCCCGGGCCGCACGCGGCGGCCACCGCTCCGGGCGCGCGCCCGCCCCCGTCCGGGATCGCGCCCGCCGTGGAGATTCCGGCGATCCCCAACCCCCTGGATCTCCTCGGCGGCGCCTCCCTCGACCCGCGCGCGTGGGCGGGCGCATTCCTGGACGCCGCGGTCGATGCGCTGGGCCGGGCGCTGCTCGGGGCGGTTCGCGGCTTCACCGACTGGGCGCTCGGCCTGGGCGGCTCCTCGCTCAACTTCGTGACGCGCACGCCCGAGGCCGGCACCTACGAGAGCACGACCGTGCACTCGCTCTGGGAGCTCTCGCGCGGCGTCGCCAACGCCGCCCTCGCCGTCATCGTGATGTGGGGCGGCTGCAACGTGATCCTCAGGCAGCACCTGCGGAGCCCCTACGACGGGGTGATGGAGCTCCTACCGCGCGTGGCGCTGGCGGCCCTCGCCCTCAACCTGACGCTCGAGTTCGCGCGCCTCGCCGTCGACGCCAACAACGCCCTCACCGCCGCGGTCGGCCAGGCGGGCCTCCCGGGCTATCAGCAGGCGGGCGCCGGGCAGGAGGGGATCGCGCTGGTCGTGGTGGCGCTCTGCTACGCGGTGGCGGCGCTCTTGCTCGTCTTCCAGATGCTGATGCGCCTGGCGCTGCTCGACATCCTGATCGTGCTGGCGCCGGTGATGGTGCTCTGCTGGGTGCTGCCGCAGACGCAGGGCTGGGCGCACTGGTGGGCGCGGCTCTTCCTGATCACGGTCTTCCAGCAGGCTGCGCAGATGGTGGTGCTCCGCCTCGGCGCGGCGCTGGCGGTGGAGCTCACCCCGGGGAGCGCCGCGAACGCCCTCCTGACGCTGATGCTCGGGATCGCGGTGCTGTGGCTGACGCTCAAGGTGCCCTCGCTGCTGCAGGGACAGACGCAGCACCCGGGCGCGGTGCGGATCGTCTCGCTCGTCTCGGCGGGCCGGGCCGTCGCGGGAGCGAGGTAGACGGTGCCTGCGCTCGTCGCCGCCGCGCTCCCGGGCGGCCTCCGGCGGGAGGCCCGGCGCCGGGCCGCGCCGCGACCCGGCGGTGGCGGCACCCGGGGCTCTGGTCCGCGGGCGGCGCCGGCCTCCGCGGGCGGGGCGGTGTCGTGAGCGGCGGGCGCGGGGCGGCGTACGCGCTGCTCGGGCTCGCGGCGCTCCTCGTGCTGGTCGGTGCCGCCTCGGCCTGGAGCGGCGCCTCGCGCCTCGCGGCGCGCGGGAACGACCTCGCCTCCGCCGAGGAGGCCGCGGCCGCCTTCGTCCGTGCCTACGGGGGCTTCGACCACCGCCGGTCGGAGCGCTACGCGCCGCGCCTCGCCGCCCTCGCGACGGGCGAGCTCGGGGACGCCCTCGCCTCGGCCTCCGTCGACCCGGCCGCCGTGGCCGGGCGCCTCAGCGGCACGGCCCATGTCGAGTCGGCCCGGGTCACCTCGCTCGCGGGCGACGCCGCCGTGGTGACGGTGCGCTCGCGGCAGGAGCGGACGCGCCTCGACGGGGAGAGCGGCGAGGTCGTGAGCGAGGCCGTCACGCAGCACGCCAGCCTCCGGCTCGTCCGGTCGGGCGGCCGCTGGCTGGTGGCGGAGCTGGAGCTTGGGAGCGAGGAGCCGGCGGGCGCGGCGGGCGCGCGCCGGCAGGCGGGCGGGTAGAGGGAGCACCCGCCGGAAGGAGGAGGGGGATGGAAGAGATCAACGCGGTGTTCTCCAACCTGCTGAACATCGGCATGGGCCTGGCCTTCGGGGTCTCGGCGCTCTTCGTGATGTGGGGGGCCTTCCTCTACATGACCGCGGGGGGCTCCCCGCGGCAGATGGAGACCGCCAAGACGGCGATCGTCAACGCGCTCGGGGGCCTGGTCATCGTGCTGCTCGCGCGCGTGATCGCGGGCGTGGTGCAGGGCGCGGTGACGTGATGACCCGCCACGAGATCCCGACGCACCTGGACGCCTCCGATCGGGCCTTCCTGGGGCTCACCATGCGCCAGTTGCTCTCGGCGGCCTGCGGGCTCGCGCTCGCCTACGGCGCGCTCTCAGACCTGCCGCTGCCGCTCGCGGCTCGGCTGGTGCCGGCGGCGTGCGTCCTCTCAGCAACCGTCGCGCTCGTGCTCTGGCGCCCCGCCGGGCGCCCGCTCGAGGAGTGGGCCTTCGTGCTGCTGCGCTACCACGCGGCTCCGCGGGTCTCCGTATGGCGGCCCAGGGAGCGCCCGGCGCCCGCGCGCGTGCCGCGCGAGGTCGTGCTCGCCGCGCCCACCGCGCGCCCCCGGGTGGCCCCCGCAGGGGAAGGAGCGCCCCGTGTGGCCGCGCCGTAGCGGGAGAGCGCCGTACGCGAGCGTGCAGGAGCAGCTGCCGCTGGAGGAGATCGCGGGCGACGTGCTGGAGCTCCGGAGCGGCGACGCGGGCGCGGTGCTGGAGGCGGGCTCCGTCAACTTCGCACTCAAGTCGGAAACCGAGCAGGAGGCGATCCTCGCCGGCTACCGCCGCTTCCTGAACGGCCTCGACTACCCGCTGCAGGTGCTGGTGCGCGTCGCCCCCGCCGACATCGAGCGCTACCTCTCCGGGATCGCGGGCGCCCCCGCGGGGGGCGAGGCGATGCGGCGGCTGGCACGGGATCATCGCGCCTTCGTGCGGCGCCTCGCGCGCGAGCGGACGCTGCTCGACCGCCGCTTCTTCGTCGTCGTCCCGGCGGAGCGGGAGCGGGGCTCCCGCGCGGCGCCCGCCTGGCCGGGACTCCCGTGGCGGAGCGGGCGGGCCCCGGCGCCTCAGCGGCGTGACCCGGACCGCGTCCGGCGCACGCTCTCCCTCCGCTGCGGCGAGGTGACGCGGGGCCTCGGATCCGTCGGCGTGGAGACGCGCCGCCTCGGCGGGGAGGAGCTCCGGGCGCTGTGGCGGGAGACGCTCGCGCCCGGCGCGGGGCGGCACGCCGCGCCGGCGCCGTCCCCCGCCGTCACCGCTCAGGGCGCGGGGCGGGAGGCCGCCCGTGCGTAGCAGGCTTCGGGCGCCGGGTCCCCGGGCGGGCGGGCCGGACGGCGCCTCGGCGCTCCGCTTCGGTGCCGGCGAGCGCACGACCGCCGACCTGGTGGCTCCCTCCGCCATCGAGGAGCGGCGCGATCACCTGCTCATCGACGGCGAGCTCTCGCGCGTGCTGTCGCTCGACGACTACCCGCGCCACGTGGGACCGGACTGGCTCGGGCGGATCATCGACTCCGGCGAGCCGCTCGATCTGAGCCTCCACCTCGAGCCGCTCGACTCCGGGGCGGCGATCTCGGCCCTCAGCCAGCGCCTGGTCGCGCTCCAGTCCTCGCGGCTCCTCGACGCCCGGGGCGGCCGCATCGCCCCGGCCGGGCGCGAGGTCGCCTACGAGGACGCCGCAAGGCTCCGCGACGCGCTGGAGCGCGGCGACGAGCGCGTCTTCTCCGGAGGCCTCTACCTGAGGCTCCGGGGGAGCTCCCCGGGGGAGCTCGACGCCGCCTCAGGGCGCATCCGGGGGACGCTCTCGGGGATGATGGCGGGAGCGCGCCCGGCGCTCTACGAGATGTGGCCGGCGCTCCTCTCCTGCCTCCCCGCGGGGCAGGATCACCTCGGCCACCGCCGCAACCTCGACACCTCGAGCGCGGCGACGATGATCCCCTTCAGCTCGAGCCAGCTCGCCGTCGAGCGGGGCCTCCTCTACGGCGAGAACGTCCACAACAGCTCGCTCGTCATCCTCGACCCGTTCTCACCCGAGCACGAGAACGCCAACAAGGTCGTCTTCGCGAAGAGCGGTGCGGGGAAATCCTTCGCCTGCAAGGTGGAGGCGCTGCGAGCGCTCTTGCTCGGCATCGAGTACTACGTCATCGACCCCGAGGGCGAGTACGGGCGCCTCGCAGAGGCGGTGGGCGGGCAGATGGTCCGCCTCTCGGGGAGCTCGCCCTACCGCATCAACCCCTTCGACCTGCCGCCCGGGCGCGCCGGCGGCGACGCCCGGGGCGCGCTCGCCTCGCGCGTGCTCGCGCTCCACGGGCTGCTCGGGCTGATGCTGGCGGAGCCCGGCCAACCCCTGGGGCGGGCCGAGCAGGGCGTGCTCGATCAGGCCCTCTACGAGTGCTACCGCCGCGCCGGGATCACCCGGGATCCGGCGACCCACGGCCGGCCGGCCCCGCTCCTGCGCGATCTGCTCCAGGTGCTGCGCGAGCGGGCGGAGCCCCACGGCCTCGCCGCGAGGCTCTCACGCTACGTCGAGGGGAGCCTCGGCCGGCTCTTCTCGGAGCCGACGGGCGCGGGGCTCCGGGGGCCGCTCGTGGTCTTCGACGTCGCGGGCCTGGAGGAGGAGCTGCGCCCGCTCGCGACCTACCTCATCGCCGACTGCATCGGGGAGAGCGCCGGGGCCGATCCCCGCCCGCGGATGCTGCTGGTCGACGAGGCCTGGTCGCTGATGCGCCGCCCCGAGGGGGCGCGCTTCCTCTCAGAGCTCGCGCGCCGGGCGCGCAAGCGCTGGCTCGGGCTCACGACCGTGACGCAGGAGGTCGGGGACTTCCTGCACTCGCCCGAGGGACGCACCGTGCTCGCCCAGAGCTCGCTGCAGCTCCTGATGCGCCAGGACGCCTCGACGATCGGCGTGGTCGAGGAGGCGTTCGGGCTCTCGGCCGGCGAGCGGGCGTTCCTGCTCGCGGCGCGCCGGGGCGAGGGCCTGCTCCTGGCGCGCGGCAACCACGTCGCGCTCCGCATCGAGGCGAGTTCCTACGAGTACGAGCTCTGCACGACGGACCCCGCCGACCTCGCCTCAGCGCCCCCCGGCGTCGAGGCGGGCGGTGCACCCGGAGAGGAGGAGCACCCATGACCACCGCAGCCGGCGCCGCCTCTCGGCGTGGGTGGGCGGAGCTGCGTGCTTCCGGGCGCGGGCTTCACGGCGGCACGGTTGGGCCCACCCTCCAGCGCCGGGACGGCGGGCGCCACCGGGAGTCGTCGCCGGTACGCCTCCGGAGCCGACTCCGGAGACGATGCGCTCGCAGGCGAGTGGATGGCTTAAGACGAGCCGATGAGCGGCGGTCAGGCCCACTGAACGAACATCGGCATCACCACGTGGACGAAGGAGTCGTCGCCGACCGGGCGGAAGACGCCCGGGCTCGACGGGGAGGAGGTCTCGAGCGCGACGCGCTCGGTGCCGACGGCCTGCAGGACGTCGGTGAGGTAGCGGCCGTTGAAGGCGATCTTCGCCTCCTCGCCCTCGACGATGCCGTCGATCTCGCCCTCGTTGGTGCCGATCTCCTCGGCGCGAGCGCTGATCAGAAGCTGCCCCGGCTGCCCCTGCTCCCCCTCGTTCGCGACCAGCCTCACGATGCCCGAGCCGTCCCGCGCGAAGATGGACGCGATGCGCGCCTCGCGCATGAACTCGTCCAGCAGCACCTCGGTGCGCGTGGTGTGACTCGGCGGGATCAACTGCTCGTAGTTGGGGAAGGTGCCTTCGATCAGTTGCGCGACGAGCGTGGCGTGACCGATATCGAACTGCGCCTGGCGGCCCGACGTGTTGAAGGTCACGGCGACCGTCTCATCTCCGGCCTCCGGGAGCAGCCTCAGCAACTCGCCGAGGGCTCGGGCCGGGACAATAGCCGTCCGCTCCTCCGTCTCCTCGCCGAGATCCAGGGTATGAACCGAGAGGCGGAAGCCGTCGGCCGCCGCGAGCACGATCTTCGTGCCTCCGATGGCCATCTGGACACCCGTGAGGACGGGGCGTGCATCGTCGGTGGCGGCGGCGAAGACGACCTGGCTCAGGGCTCGCCTCAGGCCCGCCGCCGGAACGCGGAGGGCGGGCAGATCGGAGACCGGCGGGATCGGCGGGAACTCCTCGGGGTCCATGCCGCCGATGGAGGCCTCGTTCCGGGAGCAGGAGAGGTGCACCTGCCGCGAGCGCTCGGCGAGCGTCATCTCGATCCGCGACGGGGGCAGCGAGCCGACGAACTCCGAGAGCAGCCGGGAGGGAAGGGTCAGGGAGCCCGGCGTGAGGACCTCCCCGCTGATGGTGTAGGTGATGGCGATCGTCTCGGCGTCCGTCGCGCTGAGCGTGATCGATCCGTCCGCCGCCTCGAGCAGGACGTGGTTTGTGATCGGCAGCGTCGTCCGCGCCGGGATCGCGCGCGACACGGCCGAGAGCCCCCGGTTGAGATCCTCCTGCTGGCAGGTGAGTCGCATCGCGCGCCTCGGTCTATTCGCTCACGTGCATGCGCGCTTGCGCGAGCATCCCTGAGTATAGGGGCAGTTCGGAGCGCGCAGCAACGCCGCCACGCCGGCGCGCCGGGCTCGCCCCCCGGCGGGTGGCCGGTGGCGGTGGTGCCCGCCGCCGCCGCCCGCACCGGCTGCGGCTCGCGGACGGGCCACTGTGCTCAGCCGATGCCGGGCAGCGTCACGAGCTCCGCAAGCGAGCCGACCACGTGGTCGGCCCGGGGGATGCCCTCGGGATAGTCACCGACGTCGGTGCGCCGGATCCAGGCCGCGCGCAGCCCCGCGTGCTTCGCGCCGTGGACATCGGCCTGCGGCGAATCACCCACGTAGAGCACCTCCGCCGGGTCGCAGCGGAGCCGCTGGCAGATCGCGTCGAAGACGACCCGGTGGGGCTTGTAGGCACCCAGCGACTCGGACGAGGCGATCGCCGAGAACCGGAGCCGCGCGCGCGCGATCGCGCTGTGCACGAAGTCGTCGTCGGCGTTGGAGAGGAGCCCCACGAGCAGGCCCCGCGCCGCGATCGCCTCGACCGTGTCGTGCGCGTCGTCGTGCGGGTCCGCCGCGGCGAGATGGAGGCGCAGCCGATCGGCGGCGGCCGGGGCGTCGCCCGCGAGTTCGTGCTCCCGGAACGCGTGCTCGAACTGGCGCCGCCAGATCTCCGACAGCGAGATCCACGGGGGCGGGGGGCCCCCGACCATCTGCTCCCGGTCGACGGACCCGTCCCCACGCACATGCTCCGCCCAGGGGCCGACGCGCAGGTACGACTTCCGCACGCTCTCGGCGAAGCCGTCGAGGTCCGCCTCGAGCCCCTGCTCCGCGAGGATCGAGGCCAGGAACAGCCGGTGCTCGGTCTCCGAGAAGCGGAAGAGCGTGTTGTAGGCGTCGAAGACGACCGCGCGGATCGGCGCTCCGGCGGCGGGGCGGGCGGCCTCGCTCAACTCACAGGACACGCGGCCGCCCCCGTCGCCCGGCCGCCCGCGACGCCGGTCACCGCCCGCCCGCCGAGTCGCGCATCGCGGCCTCGCGCAACTGCCGGCCGAGGTCATGCCCGACCCGCGCGGCCTCGGCGGCCGGGCCGGCGGCGTCGCCGACGAGGGGGAGGGCTCCCCCGGCGTCGGGGAGCATGGCCCGCAGGGAGACGAGCTCGCCCTCGACCGTGGCGTACGCGCCGACGCGGAGCGCGTCACCCTCCCCCAGCGCCTCCAGCACCCCCCGCTCCGCCGCCACGGCCGTCCGGGTCGGGCCGTGGTCGACGGCGGCGAGCAGGGCCAGCGTGCGGTCATCGCCGGCCCGGCACTCGATGGCGATGGCGCCCTGGCCCGGCGCCGGGACGAACTCGCCCGCGTCGAAGATCTGCGTCGCCTCCCCCGCGAGGCCGAGGCGCGCGAGTCCGGCGAGCGCGGTCAGCACCGCGTCGTAGCGTCCCTCCGCCACCAGGCGCAGGGCCGCGTCGACACCGCCCGTCTCGTGCGCGGTCATCAGGTCGGGACGGAGCGTCCGCAGCAGCGAGGCTCCCCGCGGCGAGTCCGCCGCGACCCGGGCGCCGGACGGGAGGGCGGCGAGTCGCCGGCCGCGCGAGGCGACGAGCGCGTCGCGGGGGTCGCCGCGCGGCAGCACCGCGCCGAGCACGACCGCGGAGAGGGGATCGGGGCGTTCGTCCGCGAGCGAGTGCACGGAGGCGTCGACGCGCCGGTCGAGAAGAGCCCGGCGAGCCTGCTGCACGACGCGTCCTGGTTCGCCGTCTGGCCCCGCGGGCGCCGCGCCTGAGGGACCGGGCCCGCTCGCGATGGTGACGATCGCGGCGGGCACCGGCTCGGGCGCGCCGGCCAGCGCCTCGACGGCGGCCGACGCTCGCGCCCGTGCGAGGGGCGAGCCGCCGGAGGCGAGACGGAGCGGCGCGCCCGAGCCCCGCGGACTGGCCGGCGCCGGGGCGGAGCTCTCGGCCGGCGCCCGGCGGGTCACTCGCCGCGCTCCTCCCCGGCGCCGGGACCGCCGGATGCGAACCCGCCGGTGCCGACCCGGATCCCGCGCGCGCGCGCCTCCGCGGCGGCGCCTTCCTCGCCCGATCCGCCGTCGTTCGCGACCATCACCACGTCGAAGCCGGCCGTATCGCCCGGCGCGAAGGCGCGGGACGTCCACAGCGCGCGCCCCTCGCGCACGAGGCGTCGCAGCGCGTCGCCGATCGCGGGGGCCAGGATGGGCACGTCGGCGCCGCCGCCCGCGAGCATCGCGACCTGTTCGGGCGTCTCGCGGCTCTCGCCGACGAGCAGGACGCGCCGCCCGCGGAGCTCGATGAAGATCGAGGCGGGGGGAGCCGGTCCGCGTTCCACGCCCCGGGCCTGGCTTGCAGCGCCTCCCGCCGCATGGTGCCGGGGAGTGACCGACGGGTCGTCGTATGAGGCGCTCACCCCGCGCAGGACGCGGTCGGCGAGCCCGGCGATGTGCTCGCGCGCGCGAGCGGCCTCGGAGGCGTCCATGCGCCGCCGCTCGGCGAGCCGCTTGGCGGCCTCGTCGAGCGAGCGGCGGAAGAAGGTGAAGGCCTCGATCGCCTGCGACAGGGGCATGCCCCGCTCGAAGAGGACGTGGCCGTAGCGCTCGCCGATCGCGTCGACCTCGCGTTCGATCTCCGTGTGCGGGCGGCGGCGGGCGATGTCGTCGTCGACGAGTTCGACCAGCCGGCGTCCGAGCGGACGCAGCGTCTCGCGCTCGTCGGCCGCCAGCTGCTCGTACCAGTCGACGTCGCGATGCCCCGAGGAGAGGTCCCGGCGGATGCGTCGGAGTGCGGCCTCCTCGAGTTCGCGCCGCCGGCCGCCGCTCCGTCCCTCCACGAGCTCGAGGAGCTCCCGCTCCGAGAAGCGGCGGTGGCCGCCCGGTGTGCGGAAGCAGCCGATCTGGCCGGCGTCGGCCCATCGGCGGACCGTCGACTCGTTGACGCCGAGCACCTCGCAGGCGCGCGCCATGTTCACCCAGCGAGTCGCGAAGGCGCGCTCGCCGCCGCCGGCTGCGGCGGCCGCGTCCGGGTGCGCCGGTGGCGCCGGACGGGGGCTTCGCCTCTCGACCATATCGCGCAATTCTCCCGGACCGGTGCCGGATTCACCTTACGTCGGCCCCGCAGGTCCCGCCAGCGGCGGGGGCCGGCGGCGCCGCGCCGGGTCCGCCTCGCCCGCGTCGCCGCCGGGAGGGGGGCCGCGCGTGACCGCCACGTCGCCGTGGCGCTCGCGTATGGCGTCGAGCGCGCGGTCGAGCTCCTCCTCGCGGGCCGCGGCCCGGTCGCCGTCGTCGAACCCGAGCTGCAGCTCCTCACCGACGAGATTGCTCGCGGCGAGGCCCACCAGCCTCACTCCCCGGCGGCCCCGCTGTGCCAGGACGCCGTCCAGCAGCCTCTCCCCGGCGGCGGCCAGGACGCGCGTGGAGTGCGTGGGCCGCTCCAGCGTGTGGCTGCGCGTGAGGGTCTGGAAGTCGCTCCAGCGCAGCTTCAGGGTGATGGTGCGGGCGCGCCGGCCGTCGGCCCGGAGGTCGCGCCCGACCCGCTCGGCGTGCTGCGCGATCGCGCGCGTCAGCGCGGCGCGATCGAGGAGATCGGTGCCGAAGGTGACCTCGCGTGAGACGGAACGAGCCGGGCGCCGGCCGCCGCGAACCGGCGCGGGGTCGAGGCCGCGCGCACGGTCGTGCACGGCCGCCCCGACGCGCCCGAAGCGCACCTGGAGCCAGCGCCGATCGAGCGCGGCGAGTTCACCGATCGTGCGGACGCCGCTCGCCGCCAGCTCCTCCGCCATCCGCGGACCCACCATCGGCAGCTCGCGAACCGCGACCGGCGCGAGGAAGGCGGCGTCGTCGCCGGGTTCGACGACGATGAGGCCGTCCGGCTTCGCGCGGTCGGAGCCGACCTTCGCCGTCGTGCGGCTTCCGGCGACGCAGGCCGAGACCGGGAGCCGCAGCTCGTCCCGGATGCGTCCGCAGGCCTCCGCGATCGCTCGGCGCTCCCCGGAGCCCTCCGCGCCGGGTGCTCCGATGCCGGTGAGGTCGACGTAGGCCTCGTCGAGCCCCGCGGGCTCCACCAGCGGCGAGCAGCCGCGGAGGATGTCGTGGAAGGCCTCCGACGCCTCGCGGTAGAGGTCGAAATGCGGGGGGACGACGATGGCGTCGGGGCAGAGCCGGAGCGCCTGCGCCATCGGCTGAGCCGATCGGCACCCGTAGCGACGCGACTCGTAGGAGGCGCTCGCGACCACGCCGCGCCCGCCCGCTCCGCCCACCAGCACCGGCCGGCCCGCGAGCGAGGGATCGCGCACGCGCTCGACCGAGACGAAGAACGTGTCGAGATCGACATGCGCGACGCGGCGCCGGAGGCGTGGCGGGGCACGTCCCGCGCCCGCGATCCGCCGGCCGCCTCGCTCCGGCATCGGCCCGGCCCCCCCGACGGCCTCCCGCCCGGGTCCTAGCGCGGACTCTCCGCCGCCTCGGCGCTCGGCGCCTCGCCCGCGGGATCCGGCGGCGTGTGCTCGGAGGCGTCCGCCGGCAGGGCCCGATCGGCCCCGGCCTGCTCCAGGACCTCGGCGACGTCGTCCTCGATGCGGAAGCTGGTCCGGCCCTCGAGCTCGTCCTCGGTGACGGTGGCGATCGCCTCGTCGGCGCTCTGGCCGGCCCGCATGCGCCGTGCGATGGCGACGCCGGCGAGCACGACCAGCGCGGAGGAGATGGCCGCTCCGCCGGCCACGTAGCGGTGGCGGGCGACGACCGCGGGAAAGCGATCGAGGGCGCGGTGCGCCAGCCTGACCGCGTCGTGTGAGGCGTGGTCGAGGCTCTCTCCGCCGCTCGCATCGCGGCGCGACCACCAGTTCATCAGGGATCCTCCCGAGCGGCCGCGGGCGAGCCCGGCGCTCCCCCACCGTCCGCCGCGCCGATCTCCCGGAAGAGCAGCGCCATCTCGATGGCCGCGCCCATCGCCTCGTGCCCCTTGTTGCCCGTCCACCCGCTCCCGGCGCCGCGCGCGCGCTCGCGCGCCTGCCGCGCCGTGTCCGCGGTGATGAGACCGAACGTTACCGGGAGCGTGAAGTCGCGCGCCACCTCGGCGATACCGCGCGCCGCCTCCCCGGCGACGTAGTCGAAGTGGGGCGTGCCGCCTCGCACGACGGCGCCGACACAGGCGATCGCCTCGTAGCGACCGCTGGCGGCGAGACGGCGGGCAGCGACGGGGAGCTCGAAGGCGCCGGGCACCTCCGTGACGTCGAGGGCTCCGACCGCGGCGACGCACTCTCGCGCCGCCGCCTCCGCGCCCTCGCGGAGCGCACCCGTCACCGCCCCGTGGTAGCGCGAGACGACGAGGGCGAGCCGCAGCGCAGGGCCCTCGGGCCCGGGGGCCGTGCCGGGCACGTTACCGGGACCGGTCGCGGCCGAGCCGCTCGGGAAGCAAGTGGCCCATCTTGTCTCGCTTCGTCCGGAGGTAGTGGAGGTTGTGGGCGTTGGGCTCGACCTCGATCGGCACGCGCTCCTCGACCACGAGGCCGTATCCCTCGAGCCCGGCGCGCTTCTGCGGATTGTTGGTCATCAGGCGCATGCGCCTGATGCCGAGGTCGACGAGGATCTGGCACCCGATCCCGTAGTCGCGGCGGTCCACGGGGAGCCCGAGCGCCTCGTTCGCCTCCACCGTGTCGAGGCCCTCGTCCTGCAGGCGGTAGGCGCGGATCTTGTTGTGGAGCCCGATGCCGCGCCCCTCCTGATCCATGTAGAGGAAGACGCCGTGCCCGGCGCTGGCGATCGTCTGCATCGCGAAGTCGAGCTGCTCCCCGCAGTCGCAGCGCTGCGATCCGAAGGCATCGCCGGTCACGCACTGGTCGTGGACGCGGACGAGCACCGGCGTGTCGGCCTCGATCTCGCCCATCACCAGCGCGATGTGCTCCTTCTGGTCGATCAGCGTGCGGAAGGCGATGGCCCGGAACTCCCCGAACGCCGTCGGCAGGATCGCCTCGTCGACGCGCTCGATGAGCCGCTCGTTCTCCATGCGGTAGGCGATGATCTCGGCGACGGTGATGATCCCGAGGTCGTGCCGCCGCGCGAAGCGCTTGAGGTCGGGCATGCGGGCCATCTCGCCGTCCGAGCGCATCACCTCGCAGATCACCGCGGCCGGCTCGAGGCCGGCGAGCCGGCAGAGGTCGACCGATGCCTCGGTCTGTCCGGCGCGCACCAGCACGCCGCCGGTCCGCGCGCGCAGCGGGAAGATGTGGCCGGGCCTCACTAGGTCGGCCGGCTGCGAGTCGGGGTCGGCGAGCACATCGATGGTGCGGGCGCGATCGCGCGCGGAGATCCCGGTCGTGATCCCGCTCGCCGCCTCGACGCTGATGGTGAAGGCGGTGCCCAGCGAGCTCGTGTTGCGGCGCGTCATCATCGGGAGCCGGAGCCGGTCCACCGTCTCGTCGGCGAGCGGGACGCAGATCAGGCCGCGCGCGTGCATCGCCATGAAGTTGACGAGCTCGGGCGTGCAGAACTGGGCGGGGACGGCGACATCGCCCTCGTTCTCGCGATCCTCGTCGTCGACGATGATGATCGGCCGGCCGGCGCGAAACTCCTCGACGGCCTCGGGCACGCCGAGGCGCAGCGGCCGCCGCTTCCCCTGCACGCCCCCGCCCGTACCAGGCTCCGCCACGATCGCCCCTCCGCCCGCCGACCGTCAGACGCCGCCCCGCCCCGCCAGCAGTGACAGGGCGAGCTGCTCGACGTAGCGGGCGACGATGTCCGTCTCCAGGTTGATGCTATCACCGGGGCTGCGGCGCGTCAGGTTGGTGTGCTGCTGGGTGTACTGCACCAGGGAGACCGCGAATCCGTCGTCGTCCCGGTCGGTGACGGTGAGCGAGGCCCCGTCCACGCAGACCGGGCCCTTCTCGACCACGTAGCGCATGTAGGGCCCGGGGACCCGGTAGCGCGCGATGACGGCCTCCCCCTCGGGGGTCAGGCTCTCGAGGCGGGCGACGGTTTCCACGACGCCCCGGACCAGGTGCCCGGAGAGCCGGTCGGTCGGGCGCACCGAGCGCTCGAGGTTGAGGGGTGAGCCGGCGGGAAGCTCGCCGAGGTTGGAGCGCCGGAACGTCTCCGGCATGACGTCGAAGAGGAGGGCATCCGGGTCGATACGCCGCACCGTGAGATCGACGCCGTTGACCGCGATCGAGTCGCCGAGGCCGGTTCCCTCGCGCCCCTCCCCGCACCCGACCGCGAGTTCCCCGCCCTCGCGTCTCAGGAGCACGCCGACCTCCTCGACGATACCGGTGAACATCAGCGCTCCTCCCCGCCGCCGCTCGCCGGCCCGGAGGGGATCTCCGGCCACGTCGGCACGCCGGACACTCGAACGTCCACGCCGAGCTGCTCCACCCGCACCGCCGCAAGACGCGGCGCATCGGCGAGACGCCGGGCGCCGCGCCCGGCCACGGCCGCCGGAGCCGAGCGTGCGCCGACGACGATCGGGGTGATCACGGCGTGCACGTAGTCGACCAGGCGGCGGTCGAAGAGCGAGCCGAGCAGGATCCCGCCGCCCTCCACCAGGGCCGTCAGCGCACCGCGGCGTCCGAGTTCGTCGAGGAGCGCGGCCGGGTCGACGCGTCCGTCCGACTCCGGGAGCAGCACCACGTCGGCTCCCGCCTCGCGCATCGCCTCGCGCCAGGTGCCGGGCGAGCGCTCAGCGGTGGCGACGAGCGTCGGAGGCGGCCCGGAGAGCACGCGCGCCCCGGCGGGTGTGCGCCCGCGCGTGTCGACGACGACGCGCAGCGGCTGATGTGCCCCCGCGGTGCTGCCGCCGGGGCGCGCCGTGAGCTCGGGATCGTCGAGCACGACGGTGCCCGAACCGACCACGATCGCATCGAAGCCCGGCCGCTCGCGATGCGCCCACTCGAGCGTCTCCGGACCGGAGAGCCAGCGCGAGTCGCCGGTGGCGGAGGCGATCCGCCCGTCGAGCGAGGCGACGAACTTCGCGACCAGGCGGGGCCGTCCCGTCCGCCGGTGGGTGAGATAGCCGGCAAGCTGCTCGGAGGCGGCCTGCGCCCCGTCGCCCGAGGCGACCTCGATGCCGGCCGAGCGGAGCGCCTCCGCGCCGCGTCCGTCGACCCGCGGGTCGGGGTCGGCGAGCGCGTACTCGACGCGCCGCACGCCGGCGGCGATCAGGGCGTCGGCGCAGGGGGGCGTGCGCCCGTGGTGTGCGCACGGCTCGAGCGTGACATAAGCGGTGGCCCCGCGCGCGCGCTCGCCGGCCTCGGCGAGCGCGACGATCTCGGCGTGATCGCCTCCGGGCGGTCGCGTGTGGCCCCGTCCGATGGTGACCCCGTCTGCGACGAGCACCGCGCCGACCGGCGGGTTCGGCGAACTCCAGCCGCGGGCGCTCTCCGCTGCGGCGAGCGCCTCCCGCATCGGTGCGGAGGCCTCGCCCGGGCCTGCGGGACCGGCCCCCCTCACGCGCGGGGCCGCCGGCCGCCCGGAGGCCGGGCCCGGGGCGTCGATCGGTCGCTCGGGGACACGGCGCGCCTCCTGGGTGGGAGCGGGTGCCGCCATCCTACCGCAGCGCGCCCCGCTACCGGATCCCGGCAGTCCGGGCGAGCTTCCGGTCGGCCCCGCGATCGGCAGCGGGCCGCCGCGGGCTCCACGCTCTCGCGCGGGACGCCGCACCGGGCCCGGCCCCGCGTCGCCGCTCGCGCGGCGGGCGGGCGCGAGCGTAGCATCGGATAGACGCGGGCGCGCCGGCGCGCGGGGAGGGCGACGATGCCGCTGGCGGCAGCCCGTGAACTGCTCGCCGCGGCGGAGCGGGGCGGCTTTGCGCTCCCCGCCTTCAACGCCTCCACGCCCGCGATGGCGCTCGGCGTCCTCGATGCGGCGGAGGCGCTCCGCGCCGCGGTCCTGCTGCAGCTCAACGCCGGCAACGCGGAGGCGATGGGGGGGCTGGAGGCCGCGGCTGCCTACCTGCGCGCCCTCGCCGCGGATGCCGGCGTGCCCGTCGGCATCCACCTGGACCACGGAGCCGACGCCGCCGTTCTGCGCCGCGCCGTCGATGCGGGATTCACGTCGGTGATGTTCGACGGGTCCACGCTCCCCTACGAGCAGAACGTGCGGGAGACGCGGGTCGCACGTGCGACCGTGGCCGCGGGCGGCGTGGCTCTCGAGGCGGAGCTCGGCCACGTGGGCGGTGGCGAGCCGGGGGTGGTGACCTCCGAGACCGAGCTCACCGACCCGATCCTGGCAGCCGCCTTCGTCGCCGCCACCGGGGTCGACGCGCTTGCCGTCTCGGTGGGAACGGCGCACGGCCGCGCGGGGACGGTCGACATCGCGCTGCTCCGCGAGATCCGCCGCCGGACCGAGGGACTGCCGCTTGTGCTGCACGGCGGCTCCGGTGTGCGGCCGGACGCTCTGGCCGCTGCGGTCTCGGCTGGCGTGCGCAAGGTGAACATCTCGCGCGAGATACACCGGGCCGTTGCCGCCGCCCTCGCCCGTTCGCTGCGGGGGGACGCCGAGGATCCGCGGCCGGCGCTCGCGGTGGCGCGCTCCGAGGTCGCTGCGGTCGCCCGGGCGCGCATCGAGGCGCTCGGAGCGGCGGCCTCCGCGACGTAGGTGACGCGCCGGGCGGCGTATACTGGGGCCGTGGAGCCGAACTTCGCCCCGGGGACGGAGCACCCGGACCTACCCGTCGCTCCGCGGCCTCCCGTCGAACTCCCGTCCGAGCGCCTCCCCTCACGGGAATCCGGCACCGCAGTCCCGCACGCGCCGCCCGCGCCGCCTGCCGGCCCGCGCCGCCTGCCGGGGGGGACGCGCCGGCGGCCGGCGCCGGCGGCCCCCGTGCACACGGCCGCGTGGTGGCCGCAGCACCCGGACATTCGCCCGGCGGCTCCTCCGCGCGAGGCGGCCCCCGGCGCCGCGCTCTGGCCGTGGGGCCTGCGCGGCCTCTCCGAGACGCTCGAGGTGGTGGCGCTCGCCCTCCTGATGTTCCTCGCCGTGCGGGCGGTCGCGCAGAACTTCATCGTCGACGGGCGCTCGATGGAGCCGACCTTCGCCCACGGCGAGTTCGTGATCGTCAACAAGCTCGCCTACGCCGGCATCGATCTCTCGTGGGTGCCGGGGCTGGAGGAGGGCGACTGGCGACCCTTCGGGGAGCCGGTCGGGGGAGACGTCGTCGTCTTCCGGTTCCCCGGGGAACGCGAGCGGGACTTCATCAAGCGCGTCGTCGCGGTGGCCGGCCAGACGGTGCGCGTGGAGGACTCGGCCGTCTACGTGGACGGCGTCCGGCTCGCCGAACCCTACATCTCCGAGCCGCCGAGCTACCGGGTGGAGGCGCGGCTGGTGCCGGAGGGCTCGGTCTTCGTCCTCGGCGACAACCGCAACAACTCATTCGACTCACACTCGTGGGGTATGCTCGACGCCTCCCTGATCATTGGGCGGGCCGAGTTCCGCTACTGGCCGCCCTCCGCGATCGGCGGCGTCGATCACGTGCGGCAACCGCGCGCCCCGGGGCCGGAGGTGTCGAGATCGCCGTCGACCACGAAGTAATCGCCGCCCTCGAGCGGGCGGGGGCCTTTCTCGAGGGCCATTTCCAGCTCGCCTCCGGCCTCCACTCCGACCGCTACCTGGAGAAGTTCAACCTCCTGCAGTGGCCGCCGCAGACGGAACTGGTGTGCCGGAAGATGGCCGCCGGACTCGGGCACACCCGCCCCGGCGTGGTCGCCGGACCCACCACCGGGGGCGTGATCCTCTCCTACGAGGTGGCGCGCCAGCTCGGGCTGCGCGGCGTGATAGCGGAGCAGCTCCCGGACGGCTCCGGCCGCGCGCTGCAGCGGGGCTTCCGGCTTGAGCGCGGCGAGCGTGCGCTCGTGGTGGACGACGTGCTCACCACGGGCGGATCCGTGCGGGAGACGATCGAGGCGGTGCGGAGCGCCGGGGGGGAGCCCGTGGGCGTCGCGGTGCTGGTCGACCGCTCGGGGGGCCGGGTCGACTTCGGTCTCCCCTTCTTCGCGGCGACCGAGGTCGAGATGGAGAGTGTCGATCCCGCCGATTGCCGGCTCTGCCGGGCAGGTGTCCCGCTCACGCGGACGTAAGGGCGCGGGTCGCCCGCGATGCGCTAGCATCGCCGCGATGAGCGAGCCCCACGCCGATGCGCATCGTCCGGGAGCGCGCCTGCGGCGCCTGCTCGAGCGCGAGCAGCTGCTCGTGGCGCCCGGGGTCTACGACGGGCTCTCCGCCCGCCTCGCCGAGCGAGCGGGCGCCGAGGCCGTCTACGCCTCCGGCGGGGCGATCGCCCGATCGGCCGGCTACCCCGATCTCGGGCTGCTGGGGGTCGGCGAGGTGCTGGACCGTGTCGCGAGCATCGCGGAGGCGGTCTCCATCCCCGTGATCGCGGACGCCGACACCGGCTACGGCAACGCGCTCAACGTGCGGCGCACCGTGCGCGACTTCGAGCGCATCGGCGTGGCGGCCCTGCATCTGGAGGACCAGGATTCGCCGAAGCGCTGCGGGCACTACGAGGGGAAGCGGCTGGTGCCCGCGGGCGAGATGATCGGGAAGCTGCGCGCGGCGCTCGAGGCGCGGCGCGATCCCGGCCTCGTCATCATCGCCCGCACCGATGCCGTCGCCGTCGAGGGGCTCGAGGCCGCGCTCGCGCGCGCCGAGGCCTACCGCGAGGCCGGCGCCGACGTGCTCTTCGTGGAGGCGCCGGAGAGCGAGGCGCAGGTCGAGGCCATCGCCGGGCGGCTGCCGGGTCCCAAGCTCATCAACGTCTTCCGCGGCGGCAAGACGCCGCTCCTCCCCCGCGAGCGCCTGGCCGAGCTCGGCTACCGCGTCGCGATCCTGCCCTCCGACCTGCAGCGTGCCGCGATACGGGCGATGCAGGAGACGCTCGAGGCGATCGCCCGCGACGGCAACGCCTCGGCCGTCGACGATCGCCTCGCCAGCTTCGCCGAGCGCGACGAGATCGTGGGCCTGGCGGGCTACCGCGCGCTCGACGAGCGCTACGGGAGCGACCGGGCGGGCGGCACGGGGGCCGGGGAGGCGGGAAAGCCGTGAGCTCAGGCCGTGATCGCATCCGGGTGACCCACACCGGGAGCCTCCCCCGGCCGCAGCCGCTGCTCGACCTGATGGTGGCGAAGGAGCGCGGGGAGCTCCCCGACCGGGCGCCGTTCGAGGCCGCGGTGCGGTCGGCCGTCGCGGACGCCGTGAAGCGGCAGGTCGACGCCGGCATCGACGTGGGCAACGACGGCGAGATGGGCCGCGTGGACTACACGGTCTACGTCGCGGAGCGGCTGGAGGGCTTCGGCGGGAAGAGCGGGATCCTGCGCAACCCCGACGTCGAGGAGTTTCCCGAGTGGGCGGAGCTGCTCAGGCGCATGAGTTCGCCCTTCGGCCGCCGCCCCGCCTGCACCGGCCCGGTCGGCTGGCGGGACTTCGCCGCGGTGGAGCGCGATCTGTCGATTCTCCGCGAGTCGGCCGAGGGGGCGGGCGCGGAGGAGGTCTTCCTGACGGCGGCCTCGCCCGGGCAGATCGCCCGCTTCCTCGAGAACCAGCACTACCCGAGCCACGAGCAGTACGTCTTCGCGCTGGCCGAGGTGATGCGCCGCGAGTACGAGGCCGTGGTCGAGGCGGGCTTCCTGCTGCAGCTCGACTGCCCCGACCTCGCCCTCGGGCGGCACCAGCAGTTCGCCGAGCGCGAGCTCGACGACTTCCGCGGCATCGCCCGGCAGCACGTCGAGGCGCTCAACGAGGCGACGCGCAACATCGCGCCGGAGCGGATGCGCATGCACATCTGCTGGGGCTCGACCGAGGGTCCCCACCACCGCGACGTGCCGATGGAGGAGATCGCCGATCTCCTGCTCGAGGCGCGCCCGCAGGCCCTCGCCTTCCCGGCCTCGAACGGCCGCCACGAGCACGAGTGGCGCGCCTGGCGCGATCGCGACCTCGGAGGGAAGCTCCTGATCGTGGGCGCGATCGACACCACCACCAACGTCATCGAGCATCCACGGGTCGTGGCCGATCGCCTCGTGCGCTTCGCGGAGGTCGCCGGGCGCGAGCGCGTCCAGGCGGGCACCGACTGCGGTCTCGGGACCTTCGCCGGCCGCGTGCAGGTCGCCGGCGAGATCGCGTGGCGGAAGCTCGGCGCGCTCGTGGAAGGCGCCCGCCTCGCCTCCGCCGAGCTCTGGTAGGAAGGCCCGCCCCGTCCCCCTGGCGGGGGCGCTGCTATCCTCGCCGCGCCGGGCCGGCCGCCGTGCCCCCGGTTTCGCCGCGCGGGGACGGGAGAGGGGGCGGGGTGCCGCGAGCGCTGGTCGCGGGCGTCGAGTCGGCGCCCGCCAACTTCGACATGGAGCAGCCCGCCGCCTTCGGCGACAGCGTCGGCTCGGACATCTCATCGTCGGTCTACGAGCAGCTGACCGGGCCCCGGCCGCTGCTCGGCACAGACGGCGTGTGGCGAGTCGACTGGAGCGATCTCGAAGCACAGCTCGCCGAGGGATGGTGGTTCTCCCCGGACGGGCGCACCTGCACCTTCCGGCTGCGCCCCGGCGTCAGGAGCCCGGACGGCAACGAGCTCACGGCCGAGGACGTGCGCTGGAGCTGGGAGCGCTCCTTCGGCGTGCGCGATGTGGGGAAGTGGGTCGCGCGCATCTCCTCGGTCCAGGAGGCGACCGACGTCGAGGTGGTCGACCCGCTGACGGTCGCCTTCCACCTGCGTGCGCCCAATCCCGCCCTCCCGCGCACGATGGCGCAGGGGACGCCGAACGTCTACGACTCCCGTGTCGCGCGCGCGGGACAGAGCCCGGAGGATCCGTGGGCGAGCTCGCTGCTCGGCGCCCGCCCGTCGGGCTTCGGTCCGTACCGGCTGGTGCGGGCCGACGGTGAGTCGCTCACGGAGATCGAGGCGAACCCGCACTACCACGGAGGCCCTCCCCCGATAGGGGAGGTGGTCGCCAGGCGCTACCCCTCGACGGAGGAGGCGATCCAGGCGCTGCTGCAGGGCGACGTCGATCTCGTGCCGGGCGTCCCGTGGTCGGCGTTGTCGCGGGTGCGCTCGGAGCGGCGTCTGCGCATCACGCCCGCGGCGTCCACCGCCGGGGTGTTCCTGCACCTCGATCCCGGGGCCGAACCCCTCGACGACCCGCGCGTCCGGCAGGCGATCGCGCATGCGACACCCTACCGGGCCGTGCTCCAGACGGCCTATGCCGGCACCGCCGAGCGCTGGTACAGCTGGGTGAAGCCGGAGAGCCCGGGGTACGACCCCGCCTCGTGGCCCTACGAGGAGGATGTGGGCCGCGCGCGCGCCCTGCTCGCCTCCTCGAAGGGGGCCGGCGGATTCTCCACTTCGATCGTGGTGCTGCCGGGGGAGGGTCTCGAGGTGGTGGCGGAGCTGCTCGCGGAGCGGCTCGGCCGGCTCGGAATCTCGGCCGACGTCCGGCTCGAGCCGCGCGGGGGGGACCGGTCGGGCCGCGTGCGCACGGAGGGCAACCTGGCGCCGATCATGGTGCGGGCGTCCCACGACGGTCGCGGCCAGCGCGTCGCCGAGCCGCTCTACGCCTACTATCACGACTGGGGCCCCGGACGGATGCGGCTCTTCCCCTTCCGCTACCACAACGAGGAGTTCTTCGACGCGCTGCGGGCCGTCCCGGAGGCCGGGCACGGCGCCTCGTGGGCTGCGGCCGTCCGGCGCCTCCAGCGGCTCCACAACCGCGACGCCGTGATGATCCCGCTCTGTGCGCAGCGCTACTACGTGGCTCACGACCGCGAGCTGGAGGGCTACTGCTGGCTTCCGGAGAACCGGCTCCCCTTCGCCCGCATGCGCTGGCGCCGCTGACGCCCGGCGTCGGGGCGCGCGCCCGGAACCGCAGGATCGCGCATCCGCGTCGGCCGGCCGCCGCGACCCCGGTATACTCCGGCCGGTGGGCCGCGGCGTGCCGGTCCGGTGAGGGGATGGTCGATGTCCATCGCGTGCGCCGCCGGTCTCAGGCTCGGGTCGCTCGGTGCGGCGCTCGCACTCGTGCTGCTCGGGGCCGCCTGCTTCGGCGGAGACGACCCCGAGCCGACGCCGACCGCAACGCCGGCCGCGGTCGCGACGGCCGCGCCGACACCGACGTCGACCCCGACGCCCGCGCCGACGCCGGCACCCACGCCGGCCCCGGCGACCGGTGCGGCTCCGGCCGCCGCGCCCGCGTCGGCCTTGCCGCTCGAGGATCTGGTGATCACGCCCTCCACCACCGGGCAGGATCTGGTCGACCGCCTCTCCGGGGAGGAGAGGGAGTGCCTGCAGAGCACCTTCGGCGACGTGTTCTTCGGGATACTGCTGCAGACCCCGCTGCTGGGGGCCGGCAGCGACCCCGCGGCCGCAGCGCCCCTCTTCGGGTGCCTCTCCCTCGACACCATCGTCGTGCTCGGCATCTCGTTCATCTCGGCACAGGCCGGTGGATGGGATGCGGAGACCCGCGCATGCATGATCGGCGTCGGTCGCGAGAACCCCGAGGCCGTGCTCGTCGGCATCGGGATGCAGGTGGCCGAGGCCGGCCAGACCGCCGCGGCCCAGCCCGCCACGCTGGCGATCTACGGCTGCCTCTCGGCCCAGGAGAAGGTCGATTTCCTGCTTCGGCTGCAGGAGGCGATCGATGCGCAGACATCGGCCGAGCGGGACCTCGTCGCCGCGCTCCCTGCGGCGGAGGCCGCGTGCATCCGCGAGAACCTGTCGGCGGCGGAGTACCAGAGCCTTCTCGCCACCACGGTCCACGGCGCCTTCGAGGTCTCGGATGCGGTCTCGGGGTGCATCACGGAGGAGGGCTACGCCGCGGCCTTCCTCGCCATCACCGAGACGACGATCGGGCCCCTCTCCGCCGGCAGCCGGAGCTGCCTTGAGGACTTCGCCGCGGGGCATCCTCACTACACGGCGCTCGTCAACGCCCACGCGTACGATCCCTCGTCGGCGAGCGCCGAGGAGCTCGCGGAGATCGCCGACGACGGAACCAGGACATGGGCGTGCCTGACCGAGGAGGAGCTGCAACGCTCGCAATCCCTCTCGATGGGCGCCCTGTCGGGAGCTCCCTGACCGGGACGCGGTGACCGGGGCGCGGTGACCGGGGCGCCGGGGGTCGGCTAGCGAGGGCGCGGGCCGTGCTGCGGTGTGGCCTCGCCCGCCCGCGGTTCGCCCCGGCGCGGCGGGCGTCGCCGCCCGGCGGGCGGCCGGCGGGTCGGAGCTGCCGCGCCGCTCGCGGCCGGGCGCCGTCCAGCTCCCGGAAGGGCGGCCCTACCCCTCCTCGATCTCCATCTCGTGGCGCAGCAGGCGCGTCCACAGCGGCCCCACGTGCTGCGTGACGAACGCGGTGTGCGCCGGGTGCGCGAGGTAGGTTCTGAGGCCGTCGAGATCGGCGAACTCGGCGAGCAGACCGAAGCGGGGTTGATCGCCGACCCGCCGGTAGGGCAAAGGACCGGTGCCCCGCGGGACCAGCAGCGAGCGGTCGACGACGCTGCGTCCGCCCCAGGTGGGCCGGAAGCTGCGGCCGAAGGAGAAGGAGAGCACCTCCGGGATCGCCTCGGGGAGCTGTTCGAGGGCCGCGAACATCTCGTCGACGCGGAGCTCGGTTGCATCCTCCCGGACGTCCCACAGCACCATGTGCAGGAGCGAGCCGGGGCCGCGCACGCTCGCGGGGCGCCAGGCGCTCCCCTCCTCGTGGTGGTGATCGGAGGAGAGGAACTCGGACCACCTGGCGGCGCAACTCTCCCAGGCGAAGCCGGGCTCGGGGTGCGTCGCGGCCGGATCGTCGTGCGAGGGGGACGTGACGTAGCGACGGTAGGCCGGGGCATCCTCGAAATCCATCACGAAGAAGTAGTCGAAGGGCTCCCCGGTGCGCTCCAGGGGGCCGTCGGAGCCGGCGGGCCGCGTGAACTCGCCGGAGGAGCCGGGCTCAGGCGCGTCGATGTCGAGGCGCCGCCCGAAGGTGAGTCGCTTCATCTCCTGCGGGTTCTCGCGCCGCATCCTCCGCATGCCCTCGGCCACGTCCTCGGGCCGGGCGTCGGGGTAGAGGCTCCAGAGCAGGATGTGAAAGAACATCGTCGACCTCCGCCTCGTGCGCGCGCCCCCGTGGGGAGGCCCGCGCTGCCGCGCTCAGCGAGCGCCGCTATCCGCCGCCCGGCCGGGCGGCACGAGCTCCGCGACCAGCTCGCACGCCAGATCGCTCCACCCCTCGGACGTCGCATGCCCCTCGATCCGCATCGTGTGCACGTCGACGTGATCGAGCATGTCGTAGGCCTCCTCGCGCAGCCCTTCGAGCCAGGCGGGGCCCAGGAAGAAGGCGTCGTACTGCCGCCGGCGTTGCTCGTCGCCGGCGAAGGAGCGCAGCCAGACGAATCGATCGGTTCCCGGCTCCGCGCGCTCGGCCAGGACGCGCATCCCCGCCGCCTCCATCGCCGGGATCGAGCGCCGGTGGAACCAGCGCACGAAGTCGTCCCGGCGTCCCGGCTTCGCCGTGTAGATGCGCAACTCGAGCAGCACGTGCCCGGCCCCGGGCGCTAGTCGTGGGGGTAGAGCAGGCCCAGTACTCCCGAGAACTCCCGGGGATGCACGTAGACCATCCCCTCGATCGGGTTGCCGGGGCCGGGATCGCCGATCATCCGCACGCCGGCCTCGCGCAGCCGCCCGACGGTCGCCGGGACGTCGCTCACGTGGAAGGAGAGCAGGTAGAGACCGCCGCCGTTGTGGGAGTCGACCCAGCTCTTGATGGGCCCCTCGCGCGTCGGCGCCCAGAGCTCCACGAAGGTCGGGCCGGTGCGGAACATCGCCACGCGCAGGCCGGTCTCCTCGTTCTCGCTCGTGAACTCCGGGTCGACGCCCAGGATCGTGCTGTACTGCGCGATCGCCTCGTCCATGTCGGCCACGGCGTGGACCACGCCCCCGATCCGCACGCCTGTACTCATCTCCGCCTCCTTGATCCCGCGGGCCCGCCCGCTGCTCGCGGTCTCGCGGCTATACCCCGGGGTCGCTCAGGAAGTCGCGCACGGCGGCACCCCAGAGCTCCGGCCCCTGGTCGATCGTGAACATCCCCTCGCTGGGGAGGAGAACCAGGCGCGAGCGCGGGATCCGCCGTGCCATCTCCTCGCCCCTGGGGCGCAGCTTGCTGCTCTCGCCGTAGACGAGCAGCGTCGGCGCCTCGATACGGGGCGCGTTCTCCTCGGTGTCGTAGCGGCAGATCGCGTAGGGACCGGCCCCCTCCCAGCCCATGTGGCCGTAGGCCTCCTCGCACCCCGCGACCGAGTTCACGCGCAGGTTGTCGATCAGGCGCTGCGTCACCCGATCGAAGTCCACCCCGGGCTGATCGCCGCCCATCCGCTTCCAGATCTCGAGCAGGTGGGAGCCGTCCGGCCGCTCCTCGTAGTAGCGGTGGATGTTGCTGTGCAGCTCGAGGCCCGCCGGGTTCGCGTAGTTCCCCACCTCGTCGAGCACGAGGCGGTCGATGCGGCCGGGATAGGCGGCGGCGACCTCGACGGCGATCACGCCGCCGGTGTGCGTCCCGAAGAGGTCGACCCGGTCGAGCCCCAGCCCGTCGAGGAACCAGGCGACCGACTGCGCGTACTGCCCGACGCTCCGGTAGGGCTCGGGCGGGCGCGAGGACTCGCCGTAGCCGAGCGTCGTCATCGCGATCAGCCGCCTCCCCGGCAGCAGCGGGAAATGGGGCTCGAAGGAGGCCGAGGAGGACGGCGTGGCGTGCATCATCATGAGCGGCGGCCCCTCGCCGCTCTCCCGGTACTCGACGTCACCGTGCGGCGTCGCGACGAAGCCGCGCCTGACCCGCTCTCGTGTCGCTGTCATCGGTGGGGCCTCCTCCCGCGCATCCCCGAGCGTGCGAACGCTATCACAGCGGCGACGGCCCGGCGCGGGACGCTCAGCCGAGCCCGGCGGCCTGCCGCGCGGCCGCGATCACGGGCGAGACGTCAGGCCCGGGGGCGGCCGTGGTCGGCCGCGGGTCCGCCACCGGCTCGTCGCCGAGCAGGAGCTCACAGAGGGCGCTCGCGCACCACGCGAGGGCGTGCTCGTCGTAGCCGCCCTCGAGCGCGACGACGAGGCGCCCGCCGCAGAGCCGTGCGGCGGCGTCTCTCACCAGGCGGGCGATGCGGGTGTAGCCGCCGGTGCTCACGTTGAGCGGTGCGAGCGGATCGCGGGCGTGCGCGTCCCAGCCGCAGGAGACGAGCACGAGCTCGGGCTCGAAGCGCTCGAGCGCCGGGAGCACGGCCTGCTCGTAGCAGGCGAGGAAGCCGGCGTCGCCGGTGCCGGCGGGAAGCGGGAGGTTCAGGTTCGTCCCGCGCGCATCCCCCGGCCCGGCCTCGTCGACGAAGCCCGTCCCCGGGTAGAAGGGCGCGGCGTGCGTGCTGGCGTAGAGCACGCGGGGATCCGCCTCGAAGATCTGCTGCGTGCCGTTGCCGTGATGCACGTCCCAGTCGACGATCGCGACGCGATCGACCCCGGCCGCGAGCGCCCCGGCCGCCGCGATCGCGACGTTGTTGAGCAGGCAGAACCCCATCGATCGATCGCGTGTCGCGTGGTGGCCGGGAGGGCGGACGGCGCAGAAGGCGGAGTTCACCTCGCCCGACAGCACGGCCTCGATCGCCGCGAGCACGCAGCCGGCGGCGCGGCGGGCCGCGGCGGGCGATCGGGGGGTGACGTAGGTGTCGGGATCGAGCCAGCCCCCGCCCGCGGCGGCGACCGCGTCGAACCGCTCCAGGGCGCCGGGTGTGTGGACGGCGAGCAGCTCCGGGGGTTCGGGGTCGCGCGGCGCGAGTTCACGCAGCCGCGCGCGGAGACCGCGGCGCTCGAGCTGTCCGAGGATCGCGTCGAGGCGGGCCGGGCGCTCCGGGTGGCCCCCGGAGGCATGCTCCCGGTGGAGCGGATCCGCGGCGATTCCCACCGTCCCCACACCGGGACGGTGCGGTGGCCGCCGTCCCGCGGTCAAGCGCTCGTGATGTCCGCGTGAGCCGCGATAACGATTGCGTGTTGCTGCACGATCGTGAGATGCGGGCGCGGTCCGGTGAGCGTCGAACGGGCAGGGCGTCGCGTGCGCCTACCGCGGAGCCGTGATAGAAATCACGACTCGGGTCAAGTCACATCGCTGGACCGCAGAGGCGGCCGGCAGGAAGAGGCGTGGACGGCCCGCCGCATCGACAGCAGGCGGAGAGGGAGGCAGCGAAGAGGATTATGGAAATCAGTGTTCTGGGCGGGCGCGTCACGCGCCGGGCGTTCCTGCGGGGGAGCGCCATCGGTGGTGTCGGGCTCGCGACCGCGGCCGTGATCGGCTGCGGCGATGACGACGACGACGATGGGGTTGCCGCTCCCGCGGCGACTGCGGCCCCGGCGGCACCGGCCGCGACGGCCGCCGCGGCGGCTGCCACGGCGGCACCGGCTGCGACGGCCGCTGCGACGGCGGCGGCGACGGCTGCTCCGGCCGCGCCGGCCAAGGAGATCACGGTCCGCTGGTCGGGCTCCAACCCGATCCCGACGATGAGCCCGAACTCGACCGCGGCCAGCGAGTCCGAGTTCCACTCCATCTACGACGGCCTCACGCGCCAGGTGCCCCAGCCCGGCGGCGGCGCCAACATCGAGCCCGGCCTCGCCGAGTCCTGGGAGAGCACCGACAACGGCGCGACCTGGGTCTTCAAGCTGCGCGAGGCGGAGTGGTCGGACGGCACGCCGTTCACCGCCGAGGACGTGGCGTGGGTCCACGACTTCTACAAGGACCCGGAGAGCCAGTCGCGGCTGATCTCGCGCGTCGGCACCTACACCGGCTCGCGCGTGCTCGACGACCGCACCATCGAGATCAGCACCGACAGCGACCCGATCTTCCCGAAGCGCGAGGCGATCGTCTTCACGCTGCCGAAGCACATCTTCACGGATGCCTCGATCGACCCCGAGGCGTTCATGGGTGCGACGCCGGTCGGGACCGGCGCCTACGTGGCCCAGGACTTCCAGCAGGGCCAGAAGGTCACGCTCGTGAAGTCGCCCTCCGGCTACCGGGCGGGTGAGATCAAGGGCGTCACGATGGTCGACTTCAACTGGATCGCCGAGACGTCGACCCGCGTGGCGGCGCTCGAGGGCGGCGACATCGACTTCGCCCTCCAGATCCCGACGATCGACGCCGACCGCGTGCGCAGCTTCAACAACACGACCGTGGTGAACGCGCCTCCGACGACGAACCAGGCGTGGGACTTCGCGAACAAGCCGGAGGACGACCCCGGCATCACGAACGACCCGCGCGTGCGGCAGGCGCTCAACTACGCGCTCGACCGCGAGGGCATCATCGTCGCGGCCTACGACGGCCAGACCCGGCCGTCGAAGGACCAGCTGATCACGCCGGACGTGTTCGGCCACCAGGCCGACTGGGACGCGATTCCCTACGACCCGGACCGGGCGAGGCAGCTCCTCACCGACGCCGGGCTCGGGGGCGGCGCGTCGATGAACATCGACGCCCAGATCCTGATCGCCCCGCACCTCAAGCCGGTCCTCGAGGCCACGATCGGCCTCTGGGGCGACGTCGGCGTCGAGACCGACGTGCGGACGATCGAGGTCAACGTGTGGCGCGACCGGCTCTACGGCCGGGCCACCGAGGGGCGCCCGGGCGCCTTCCTCATGGGCTGGTCGTCGTTCCTCTACGAGGCGGCGCTGGCGCTGCAGTGGCACGTCAGCACCAACCCGTACGACCTCTGGGCCAACCCGAGGTTCGACGAGCTCTTCGCGGCGGTCAACCGGGAGGTCGACGGAGAGGCCCGCAACCAGCTCTACCGCGAGCTGATGCAGGAGGAGCGCATCCACAGCGGCGGCGCGTTGGAGGCGGGGCCGTCGGCGTTCATCGCCGAGAACCCGGCCATCTTCGCCTTCCGC
>JAPONQ010000009.1 GCA_026713865.1 Chloroflexota bacterium
GGGGGGCGCGGGGGGGGGGGGTGGTTGGGGGGGCGGGGGGGGGCGCGGCGGGGCCCGGGCTCGGGCGGCTGCTCTCCCTCTTGCGCCGCGAGCGTTACCTCGGCAGGCTCCGGGATGCGAGTCAGGCGCGGGCGCGGGTGCGGGGCGAGCTCGACGCCGGGCGGCGCGCGGAGGGCGGCGGAGCGTGAGCACGAAGACGGCTCCCGGCGAGGGCGCGGCCGCGGCGGCCTGCGCCGTCTGCGGCGCGGCCGAGCCGGATCCGCGGCGCATCGCCCTCTGCTACGGCTGCCGGCGCCCCTTCCACCTCAACCCCGACTCGGGCCCCGGGAGGGACTGCGGCGACGTCTGGGCGGGGAGCTCGGCGGAGGAGGGCTTCACCGGCCTCGAGCTCCACTGCGCCCCCTGCTTCGAGCAGCGCCGCCGCGAGGCGGCCTCCGCGCTCCCGTTCCCCCCGCCCGCTGCGGCCGCGCCGCCCGACCGGCCTGCGGGCGGAGGCGCGCCGTGAGCGGCGAGCCCGCCCGCACGCCCCGCCGCCGCCGCGAGGCGCGCGCGGCCAGGAGCTCGCCGCCCCCCCCCGCTCCCACGCGGGGCGCGGGAGGCTGGTCCAGCCGGGCGGTCGCGATGGCGCTCCTGATCGGCGCCTGGCTGGGGCGCCAGGCGGGCATCCTCCCGGAGGAGGCGGAGCGGATCCTCGATCTCGCGATCGCGATCGGGATCGCCGCGCTGGTCGCCCTCGGCTACCGTCAGCGCGCGCGCTCGCGCCGCTCGCGCGGCGAGCGCTCGAGCCGGCGGTAGAACCAGCCGCAGCCCTCGGGGGAGGCCCCCTGCCCGCCTCCCCAGCCGGGCGGGGCGAGGGCGGGCGGCTCGGTGAGCGGCCGGTAGCCGGCGCGCAGCCAGAAGTAGACGCCGCGCCCGTTGCCGCGGGGGACGCTCGCGTAGAGCTCCCGCACGCCGTCGCGCAGAAGCCGCCGCTCGCAGGCCACGACCGCCCGCAGCCCGACGGCGCGGCCGCGGCGTGCGGGAGCGACGGCGACGGCGAGCACCGTGCGGGCCGCCGCGCCGGGCCCCGGCTTAAGGGCGAGCACGCCCGCGCTCTCGCCCCCCTCCTCGATCAGCAGCAGCGCGGCGTCTCCGGGGAAGGGCGGGAGCTCCCCGCCGTAGCCGCGCGCCACGCCGTCGGCGAGCGCGCGCCGGAGCGCGGGCTCAGGCGGCAGCGCGTCGACCGCCCGCAGCGAGACGCCCTGCGCTCGGGCCCAGGCGCCGGGGCTCACCGGCGCAGCCACCCCGCCACCGCCTCGGCGACCGCCCCGGCCGGGAGCGCGCGCACCTCGCAGTCGGGGAGGGCGGCCAGGAAGGTGCTCCCGTAGCTGCGGCCGCCGAGGCGGGCGTCGAGCACCAGGAAGACCCCGCGCTCCCCCGGCCCGCGGATCAGGCGCCCGAAGCCCTGCCGGAAGCGCAGCACCGCCTGCGGGAGCGCGTACCCTGTGAAGGGTTCGTCGTACTGCTCGGCGCGCCCGGCGTGCACCGGGTCGGTCGGGACGGGGAAGGGCAGGCGCGCCATCACCAGCAGCTGCAGGGCGTCGCCCTGCACGTCGACGCCCTCCCACAGCGCCGCCGTTCCCAGCACGAGCGTGCGCGGCTGCGAGCGCAGCTGCCGCAGCAGCTGCTCGGGCGATCCGTCGAGCCCCTGGGCGAGCACGGAGATGCCGGCCGCCGCGAGCAGGGGGCGGAGCGTCCGCGCCGCCGCGCGCAGCGCCGCGTGGGAGGTGAAGAGGGCGAGCGCGCGCCCGCCCGCGGCCTCCGCCGCCTCGGCGAGCACGGGCCAGGCCGCCTCTTGATAGCCGGGGGCGCCGGGCTCGGGGATCGACTCCACGTGCAGCGTCAGCACGGCGCGCCGGTAGTCGAAGGGAGAGGCGATGGCGAGCGTCTCGGGAGCGCTCTCCCAGGCGCCGCGGAGGCCGAGCCGGTGCGCCGAGAACGCGAAGGCGTCCGCTGACGCCATCCCCCACTCCCCGGCGGCGGGGGCTGAGGCCCGCGCCGCCGGAGTCGCGAGCGTGGCGCTGGTCGCGACCACGCCGTCGCAGCCGTCGTAGAGGTCGCGCTCGAGCAGCTCCCCGACGTCGAGCGGGGCGAGCTCGAGCCGCATCTGGAGCGGGCGCGGCTCCCCCGGCCGATCCGGCGCCGCGATCCAGGTGACCGCGCCGGGCTCGGCCGAGAGCGCGGTGCGCGCCAGGGTCTCGCGGCGCTCACCGAGGGTCGCCGCCGAGCGCTCCAGCGCCTGGCGCATCCCCTCCCGGTCGGGGATCTCGCCCGGGGGGAGCTGCTCGAGCGCGAGCACCGCCTGGGAGAGGCGGCGGCCGACGACCGCGAGCGCGACGTCGAGGTCGAGCGCCGCCCCCTCCGCCTCCTCCCACGACGCCAGCCCGCGCCGGGCGGGCGTGATGGAGGCGACGAGCTCCGCGGAGACGCCCCCCGCGGCCGGCTCCGAGAAGGCGGCGAGGAAGGCCGCGAGCGCCGCGCCGAGCGGGGCGAGTTCGGCGGAGGCCTGCGCGCAGGCGCGCCGCAGGTCGCGCGCGACGCCCTCGAGCGAGGCCGCCGGCTGAAGCGGCCGGTCGCCCGGCGGCCTCACCGCGTGCTCGAGCGGCGCCGCGAGGGCCTGCGGGGAGCGCGGGTCGAGCAGGTCCCGGAGCTCGCCGAGCGTGAGGCGGGCGCCGTACTGCTGCGTCGCCCCCTCCTCCAGGCGGTGCGCCTCGTCGACGACGAGGCGGCCGTAAGACGGGATCACCTGCTCCCCCGCCCTCGCCGCGGCCAGCAGCAGCGCGTGGTTCACGACGACGGCGTGCGAGGCCTGCGCGCGCTGGCGGGCGCGCAGGAGGAAGCAACTCCCGTCGCGCACGTAGGCGCAGCGGCGCGAGAGGCAGTCGGCGCCCTCGCTTGCGAGCTGCCGCCAGCGGCGGCGATCGCCGCGGCGCAGCGCGAGCTCGGCGACATCACCCCGCTCCGTAGTGGGGAGCCAGCGGGCGACCTGCGAGAGGAAGCGCGCGTCCTCCTCCTCGAGCGGCGCCCCGGCCTCGAGCGCCTCCGCCCAGCGCTCCCGGCAGAGGTAGTTCGCCCGCCCCTTGAGCACCGTCCAGCGCAGCGGCCCCGCGCCCGCCTCGCCCGGCGCCTCCGCGTGCTCGACGAGGGCGGCGGCGCGCGGCAGCTCGCGCGCCGCGAGCTGCTCCTGGAGGTTGAGCGTGTGCGTCGAGATCACGACGCGCTCGCCGGAGCGGCGCGCCTGGGCGAGCGCCGGCACCAGGTAGGCGAGCGACTTCCCGGTCCCCGTGCCCGACTCCACCAGCAGGCGGCCGCCGGAGGCGAAGGCCTCGCGCACCGCCTCGGCCATCTGCTGCTGGCCCGCTCGCGGCTGGTAGCCCGGGAGCAGGCCGGGCGTGCGCCCGGCGAGCGCGAAGAGCTCCTCGAGCTCGCCCGCCCCCACGGGCTCCCACGAGGCGAGCGGCTCGAGCGGGGGCGCCGGGCGCTCGGCGCGCTCCGGGGCCCGCTGCGGGGCCGCCCCGCCGGCGGACTCCTCCCGGGCGCGCTCCGCCGCGGTCTCGAAGAGCCGACGCGCCGGCCATCCCGCGCGCTCCGCGAACCGCGCGAGGTCGCGAAGCAGCGGGCGCGGCAGCGCGTCGAGCTCGTCCAGGAGCTTCAGGAAGACATCGCGGGTCGCCTCGGCATCGGCCAGGGCGCGGTGCGGCCGGGCGTTGGAGACGCCGAAGTGCCGGGCGAGAGCGGCGAGCGAGAGGCGGGGACTCCCCGGCAGCAGCACGGCGGCGAGATCGTGCGTGTCGTGGACCTCGCCGGAGAGCTCGAGCCCGGCGGCGCGCAGGAAGCCCAGGTCGAAGCCGACGCTCTGGCCGACGATCGGGAGCCCCCCGCAGAAGGCGCGGAGCTCCTCCATCACCGCCCCGGCCTCGGGCGCGCCCGAGACGTCGGCGTCGGCGATGCCGGTCAGCTCGCGGATCTCGTCGGGGATGGGGCGGCCGGGGTCGACGAGGCGCTCGAAGGAGTCGGCGCGGCCCCCGCGGTCGAAGCGCGTCGCCCCGACCTCGATGATGCGATCGGTGGCGGCGTCGAAGCCGGTCGTCTCGAGGTCGACGGCGACGAAGGCCGGCCCGTCGCGCGCGCCGCGGTCCCGTGCGGGCGCCGCCCCCATCTATCCGCTCGCGGCTTCCGCGTCCTCCGCCTCCCGCGCGGCCTCGATGCTTCCCGGCTCGAAGCGCACGAGGCGCCCCGATCCGGTGCGGTGCACCGCGTGGAAGCGGCCGGCGCGCAGCTCCTCGAGCAGCGCGGCGGAGTCCGCGACCGCGCGCTCGAAGCCGGTCGCGAAGTAGCCGATGCCGGAGTCGGAGTGCGCGTCGCTGCCGCCGGTGCCCGGGACGCCGAGGACGCGCGCGACCTCCGCCGCGAAGTAGTTCTCGCGCGGGGTGTTGCAGGCGTTGGCGATCTCGATGGCGTCGACGAGCTGGAAGACGGGGAGCTCGGCCGCCTGCTCGGGCGTGAGCGCGAAGGGCGGCCCGCCCGTGCGCATCGCGGTGACCGGGTCGAAGACGTGGCGGAAGGGGTGCGCCACGATCAAGAAGCCGCCGACGCGGTCGGCGGCCGCGCGCAGCCGCTCGGCGCGGTGGATGCCGCTCTCGTAGGCCTCCAGGCCGACGGCGAGGATGTGGCCGAGATCGGTCGAGACCTCCATCCCGAAGTTGGCGAAGAAGCCGGGGTGCCGCTCCCGGTACTCCGCCTGGCGGTGGCGCTCCCAGACCTGGTCGTGCTCGCTGATGTTGATGCCGGTGAGCCCGTTGCTGCGGGCGAGCTCCGGCAGCTCGTCGGGGTCGAGCATCGAGTCGGAGGAGGCCCCCCGGCTGTGGAGGTGCATGTCCACCACGGCTGCATCGAGACCGTCGCGGAGGGAGAGGCGTCGAGGGGAAGCGTCCGTGGAAGCTGTGGCCACGTCCCGAGGATACGGAACGCCGGGAGCGCGGGCCAGCAGTCCGGGCGTGCGCGTCGCCCAGAGGGCCCCGGAGCCCGGCGGGCCCGCAGGCGCCGGCGCTCTCCCGCTATGCTGATGAGGGCGCGCCGGGATGCGGGGGCGGCGCCGGCGTCGCCCTGCTGTGACGCGGGCCGATGCCCGGGACGCGAGGGGGAGGGTGCCATGGCGACGTACGTCATCGTCGATGTCGAGATCACCGATGCGGTCCTCCACCGGCAGTTCATGGAGCGCGTGACCGGCACGGTCGAGTCGCACGGGGGCCGCTTCGTCGTGCGCGGCGATGCGATCCGGGTGGTAGAGGGCGGCTGGTCGCCCAAGCGCCTCGCCGTCCTCGAGTTCCCCGACGCCGGGCAGGTCGACAGATGGCTCGGCTCGCCCGGGTACACGGCGCTGGACGACCTCCGCTCGCGTTCCTCCCGCATCAACATGGTGGTGGTCGAAGGCTCGTAGCCGGGCCCGGCTCAGGCCGCCTCAGGCCCCGGCCGGCGCGTGGAGGTTCAGGGCAGTGGTCGAGCTCACAGGCGGCGAGGCTCTCGCCAGGTCGCTCGTCCGGGAAGGCGTCGAGGTCGTCTTCGGGATCCCGGGGATCCAGACCTACGGGATCGTGGCCGCGCTCAGGGACGAGCCGGGGATCCGCCTGGTCTCGACCCGCCACGAGCAGGCCACGACGTACATGGCCGACGGCTACGCCCGCGCCTCCGGGAAGCCGGGCGTGGCGCTCGTGGTGCCGGGGGTGGGCCTGTACAACGCCGCCTCCGGGCTGGCCACCGCCTACGCCCGATCCTCCCCCGTGCTCGTCATAGCCGGCCAGGTGCCGCGCGGCGCTATCGGCAAGAACGCCGGCGCGGTGCACGAGGTGCTGGATCAGGCCGACACCGTGCGTTCGGTCACCAAGTGGCGGCGCGCGGCGATGAGGCCCCGGGAGATCCCCGCCGCCGTCACCGAGGCCTTCCGGCAGATGCGCAGCGGTCGGCCGCGCCCCGTGCTCATCGAGGTGCCGCCGGAGGCCGGCGTGGAGCGGGAGGAGGTGGAGCTCTGGGATCCGGCGCCCGTCTCGCCGGTCGTGCCGAGCCCGCAGCAGCTGCGGGAGGCGGCCCGCGTGATCTCGGGGGCGCGCCTGCCGGTGATCTACGCCGGCGGGGGCGTGGCCCGGTCGGACGCGGAGGCCGCCCTGGTCAGGCTGGCCGAGGCGACCAACATCCCCGTCGTCACCTCGAGCGGCGGCAAGGGGACGATCCCGGACGGCCATCCGCTCTCGTACGGCTCGTGCTTCAGCCCCCGCGGCGAGCGGCAGGAGATGAACCAGCTGTTCGAGGTGATGCAGTCCGCCGACGTCGTGGTGGGGATCGGCGCGCGCTTCTCGCTGGGCAATCCGGCGGGCAACGCCTCGACGCTCGTGAACGTGAACGTGGACGACTCCGAGCTCATGCGCATCCAGTCGAACACGATCCCGCTCCACGGCGACGCCCGGGCGACGATCGAGGCGCTGCTCCCCTACCTGGAGGAGGCCGGGGCCGGGGATCGCCCCTCGCCCGAGGAGGCCGTCCGCGCCGCGCGCAGCCTGATCGCCTACTACGACATCAGGCTCCGGGAGCCGCAGTTCCCGGTGCTGGAGGCGATCCAGGGCAGCATCCCCGAGGAGGCCTTCATCGTCTGGGACGTGACGCAGTTCGGCTACTACGCCCGCACGCACTACCGCGTGAACCACCCGAAGACGTACATCGACTCCGGGTACCAGTTCAACGTCGGCTACTCGTTCCCGACGGCGCTGGGCGCGAAGGTGGCCAGGCCCGACCGCCCGGTGGTGTGCATGGTCGGCGACGGGGGGTTCCTCTTCAACGCGTCGGAGCTCGCCACCGCCGTCCAGCACGGCATCAACGTCACAACGGTCGTCTTCCGGAACGACTCCTACGGCAACGTCGCCCGCGATCTCGACGTGGCGTTCGGCGGGGCCTACGGGACCGACCTGCACAACCCCGACCTGGTGAAGTTCGCCGAGGCGTTCGGGGCCATAGGCATGCGGGCCGACGATCCGATGGAGCTGGCGACCCTCCTTCCGGCCGCGCTGGAGCAGGACGCGCCCGTCGTCATCGACGTGCCGTTCGGGGACATGCCGATCCCGCGCGCCCCCCAGTTCGCGCCCGTCTATAACCTCCCGTGGACGCAGCCCCAGGACGGCCTGATCGCGCCCTGAGCGGACCCGGCATCCAGGGCCGCGGCGCCGGAGCGGGGCGGTCGCCCGTGTCGGGCGATCACTCCCTCCCCGCGAGCAGCGCGGGGAGCTCGGCCAGGGGCGCGACGGCGCCGGCCCCGGGAGGCGCCTCCCCGGAGCCGACGAGCACGGCGCGTGCCCCGACGCTGCGGGCGGCGGCGACGAACTCCGGCTTGTCGTCGAGCACGAGGGCCCGGGCGGGGTCGACCCCGGCCACGACGAAGGCGCGCGCGTAGTAGGCGGCGGCCGGCTTCAGGGCGTTGACCAGGTCGGGACCGAAGAGGATCCCGAACCGCCCGGAGAGCCCCATCGCCCGGAGGTAGCCCTCCATCTCCCAGGAGGGCTGATTGGAGGCGGTGTGCAGGGTGTAGCCGGCCGCGGCGAGCGCGTCGACCGCCTCCGCGGTCCAGGGGTGCGCCACCTGCGCATTGCTGGTTATGTAGAGAACGGCCTCGCGCGCCAGGGCGGCGCACTCTGCGCCGGCGGGCGCCGTGATGCCCACGTGGTCGCACATCGCGGTGAGCCACGCCCGCTCGTAGGCGAGCGCGCCCTCCACGTAGCGGTCGGGGATCGCCATCACGGCGGCGTAGGCCTCGAAGATCGGATCGAACATGACGCGGTTCGCCTCGCTCCAGGCGCGAGGCTCGCCGCCGAGACGCGGCGAGAAGAACTCGCCCACGAGGCGGCGCCACTCGGGCCCCTTGCGGGCGTTGTCGCTGAGGACGCCGCCGTCGTCGAGGAAGAGCGTGAGGTCGGGCATGCCGCGATCGTGGAGCCGGGCGCGGGGAGGGGCAACCGCCGCTATGCTGCGCCGCGCGCGGGAAGGGGGCGGGATGGCAGTTCGGATCCTGAAGTCGGACGACGGGGAGACGGTCGAGCGCACGGACGCACCGATCTTCGAGGGCGGCCGCGTCTGGGGGCGCTCGCTGACGGGCCCCCACCCGGGGCACCTGAGCGTGCAGGTCGTGCAGTTCGGGGCCGGCGCGCGCGCCGGCTGGCACCGGCACACCAGCGATCAGGTGCTCTACGTCGTCGCGGGCATCGGCAAGGTGGGGGACCGGGAGGGCGAGCACGTGCTGAGCGCGGGCGACTGCGTGGTGGTCCCGGCGGGGGAGGATCACTGGCACGGCGCGCACGACACCGGCTCGCCGATGTCGCACCTCTCGATCATGCGGGACGGGTCGGAGACGACCGTCCTCGACTCGTAGGGCCGGGGGCGCGGCGCCGGCGCCGGCGCCGGTGGCGGGGTGCCCGCGACTCAGCAGGCGCCGAGGTAGGCCTCCTCGCTGAAGAGGCCGTTCGCGCGCTGCACCTCCCGCACGTAGCAGATGATCTGCTGGACCTCGTCCTCGGCCAGGCCGGGCACGGGCGGCATGTCCCCGAAGGACCAGTGGTGCCGGGGAACCCCGGAGCTCACCGCTCGCACGAAGGCGAAGTCGGCGTGGTGGCCCGGGTGGTAGACGCCGGCGATGAAGGTCGGTCCCTGGTCGGTGCCGGCCGCGCCCGGACCGTGGCAGGCCGCGCAGTTCGCTCCGAAGAGCGCCTCGCCCGCCCGCGCCCGCTCGGAGAGGTCGTACGCGCGCGCGGCGCCCGGCTCGCCGCCGCCCGCTCCCGCGCCTCCGCCGGGGGAGGCCTCCTCCTGCCCGCAACCGGGCGCCGCGAGCGCGAGCACGGCGGCGGCCGCAGCACAGGCGAGAAGCCCCGTCAGCCCGCCGCTCGCCATCCCGGTGCCCCCTCCCGGCCGCTTCAGTCTGCCACAGCGCGGCCGAGGCGGCCCGCCTCGCGGCGGAGCTCGTCGCTCACGACGACGGCGTACGGCGGTCGGGCCGGCTCCAGCGCCCGCAGGCGCTCCGGGAGCCGCGCGCTCTCGGCCCGGGCGCGCTCGCGGGCGCGCTCGAGCCCTCCCCGCCCCGCCGCGAGCCGCCGCCCACCCCGCATCACCGGGACGAGCAGCGGCTCGCCCTCGCGGCGCTCCTCCGCCCGCGCCAGCACGTCCCGCTCCGCGACGCCGGAGGCGCTCCGCTCCCGGAAGACCTGCTTGCGCCCGGGGAGCGTCTCCTTGCCGCGGGAGCGCTTCAGCCTCCCCTCCCCCGCGTAGGCGGCGAGCTTGTAGACGGCGTCCAGGGTCGGCGCGTCGGCGGAGGTCACGGCCCGCGTCCCCACCCCGTAGGCGTCGATCGGAGCGCCCGAGCCGACAAGCCGGGCGATCTTGTGCTCGTCGAGCCCCCCGCTCGCGATGATGCGAACGCCGGCCAGCCCGGCCTCGTCGAGCAGGCGCCGCGCCCGCGCCGCGAGCTCCCCCAGCGGCTCCGAGTCGAGCCGGATGGCGCGCACGCGGAAGGCGTCGCCGAGCTCGCGCGCGAGCTCGACCACCGCCCGCACCCCCGCGAGCGTGTCGAAGGTGTCGACCAGCAGCGTCGTCTCGGGGTGCGTCTCGGCGAAGTCGCGGAAGGCCGCGAGGTCGTCGCCGCGGGCCTGGACGTAGCTGTGCGCCATCGTGCCGCTGACCGGTATCCCGTAGCGGGCGCCGGCGGCGACGCTCGAGGTCGAGGCCATGCCGGCGATGTAGAGGGCGCGGGCCGCGAGCAGCCCCGCCTCGGTGCCGTGGGCGCGGCGTGAGCCGAAGTCCGCGACCGGCCGCCCGACCGCCGCCTGGACGATGCGCGCGCCCTTGGAGGCGACGAGCGTCTGGAAGTGCAGCTGGTTGATGAGGTAGGTCTCGACCAGCTGCGCCTCCGCCACGGGCGCCTCCACCACCAGCAGCGGCTCGCCGGCGAACGCCGGCGTTCCCTCGGGCATGGCGTCGACGTCGCCGGTGAAGCGGAGCCCTCCGAGCCAGTCGAGGAAGGGGCCGGGGAAGCCCAGGCCCTCCAGCGCGGCGAGCGCCTCCGGCCCGAAGGCGAGGCTCTCCAGGTAGGCGAGCGCCGAGTCGAGCCCGCACGCGAGGAGGTAGTTGCGCCCCGCGGGGAGGCTCCTCGAGTAGAGCTCGAAGGTCGCCCGCGCCTGCAGGCCGTGCTCGCGGTAGGCCTGGAGCATCGTGAACTCGTAGAGGTCGGTGTAGAGCGCGGGGTCGATGGCCCCCGCGCCGGCCCGGGGGCCGCCGCCCGCGCTCACGCGAGCTGCGCGCCCGCCTCGCGCATCGCCTCAAGCGCCCGCTCCCCGTCGCCGGGCTCGAGGTCGACGGCGCGGATCGCGTCCCGGAGCACCGTCGTCTCGAAGCCGAGCCGGAGCGCGTCGAGCGCCGTCTCCTTCACGCAGTAGTCGGTGGCGAGCCCCGCCACCAGCACGTGCTCCACGCCGCGCAGGCGCAGCAGCCCCTCGAGCTCGGTCGCGGCCTGCTCGCCGCGCTCGACGTCGCGCACGGTGAAGCCGGAGTAGCCGTCCTCGCCGTCGACGCCCTTGCGGACGCGCGGGGCGTCCTCAGGCGCCAGCAACTCGTCGTGGAGCTCTGCCCCCCAGGATCCGCCGACGCAGTGCACCGGCCAGATGCCGCCGTCCCGGGCGAAGTGCGGCGTCTGCTCCGGGTGCCAGTCCTGCGTGTAGGCGACGAGCGCGCCCGCCTCCCGGGCCCGCTCAATCTCGCGGTTGGCGGCGGCGATCGCCTGCGGGGCCCCCGCCACGTAGAGCGATCCCTCCGGGTGGGCGAAATCGTTCTGCACGTCGACGACGACCAGGGCCGTGCGCGCGCCGTACTCCCTCACCGCCACCTCCCGGCCCCGCCGCCTGAGGGTATACCGCGCGCTGAGGCTGCGGCAGCGGGCGGAGCGGCCCGAGGCGCTACCCGGAGGCCGCCAAGAGCGGCAGCGCCCAGCCGAAGGCGGCGGCGGCGATCGCTGCCGTCTGCGCCATCGGCGAGCTCAGGCGTCCGCGGATGATCGCGGCGAGCCCGAGCAGGGAGCCCACGGCGACGAGGACCGAGAGCGTGAAGAGCCCGTTCGGGCTGCCGAGGCCCGCGCCCGGGCGCTCCGACTCCGCACGCAGGTAGGCGGCTCCGAGCACGAGCCCGGTCGCCGTCCAGCCGAGCAGGAGCCCGTTCGCGACCAGGGCGCCCACGAGCGGGAGCGGCCGCCCGCCGCCTGCGGCGCGCCGCCGCCACCGCTCCGAGCGCACGAGCGCCCGCAGCACGACGGCCGAGCTCGCGAGCGCCGCGCCGGCGCCCGCGATGAAGCCGGCGAGCAGCGCCTGGCCGGTCGCCCCGTCCATCGCTCAGCCCCCGCCGGCCGCGCCGGGCGGCGGCAGCTCGCGCGCGGCGCGCGCGGCGTCCCGGCCCAGCGTGCGGGCGGGGATCACGAGCGCTCCCCGCGCCCGGAAGGCCTCGGCGAGCTCCGCCCGCTTCGCCCGCTCGTGCACGAGGACGTAGACGGCGGGTCCGGCGCCGCAGAGGTGCAGCGTCGGCGCCCCCGCCGCGCGGTAGGCGGCGTAGTGCGCGACGAGCTCGGGCTCGGAGCGCTCGACCGCGGCCTCGAAGGCGTTGACGAGGTCGCCGGCGGGGGGCGGCGCGCGGCGGGCGAGGCGGTGCGCGAGGCGCCGCGAGCGCTCGCCGCCGGAGTAGTCGCGCGCGGTGAGCGCGGCGTAGCGGCGGGCGGTCTTGCCGGGGGCCTCCGGCACCGGCGGGACCAGCACCAGCATCGAGAGCGGCCTGAGGTCGGGGAGCGGCTCGATCCGCTCCCCGCGCCCCGCCGCCCGCGCGGCGCCGCCGGCGAGGAAGAACGGCACGTCCGATCCGAGCGAGGCCGCGAGCGCGGCCAGGCGCTCCCCGTCCCAGCCGAGCTCCCACAGCGCGTCGAGGCCGCGCAGCACGGCCGCGGCGTCGGAGGAGGCGCCGCCGAGCCCGGCCGGATGCGGGACGCGCTTCTCCACCTCGATGTGCAGGTCGGGCTGACGGCCCGAGGCCTCCGCCAGCGCGCGCGCCGCCGCGCCTGCGAGCTCGCTCCCGGAATCGATGCCGGAGGCGTGCGGGCCCGAGACGGCGACCGAGAGGCCCGCACCCCGGGGCCGCGGCCGGAGGCGCACCTGGTCGCAGAGGTCGATGGTGGTGAGCACTGTGTCGATCTCGTGGTAGCCGTCTCCCCGCGGCCCCAGCACCTCGAGCGCGAGGTTGAGCTTCGCGGGCGCGACGAGCTCGAGCCCCGCCCCGGCCCCGGCCGTCATCTCAGCCCGCCCCCAGCGCCCGGGGATGGCGCGCGAGCACGAGGCGCAGCAGCCGCTCCCAGTCGGGGAGCGTCAGGTGCTGCGCGCGCAGCGAGGGCTCGACCTCCGCTTCGGCCAGGAGCGCCCGCAGCCGGTCGGCCGGGAGCCCCAGCGCCGGCGGCAGCACGTTGTGCAGCTGCTTGCGCGGCTGCGAGAAGCCGGCCCGCAGCAGCGCCGTCAGCGCCTCGCGCTCGGCCGGCTCGAGCTGGAGCGGCGGCGCGGCCCAGCGCTCGACGCGGATCAGCGCCGAGTGCACCCGGGGCCGGGGCCAGAAGGCGGAGGGCGGGAGCTCGAGCACGACCTCGGCCGCTCCGTAGAGCCGGGTCACGAGCGAGAGCAGCGACTCGCGGCGGTCCCCGCCGACGATGCGGCGCGCGAGCTCGCGCTGCACCAGCACGACGATGCGCCGCGGCGGCTCGGCCGCATCGAGCAGGCGCCTGAGCACGGGCTGGGTGATGTAGTAGGGGAGGTTGCCGACCGCGACGTAGGGCGGCCCGGCGCCCGCCTCGGCGAGGAGCTCCTCCGCCTCGAAGTCGAGCACGTTCGCGGCGAGCACCTCGAGCCGGGGGGAGGGGACGCGCCTGCGCGCGAGGTCGGCGAGCTCCTCGTCGAGCTCGACGGCGACGACGCGGCCGCCCGGCTCGACCCGGGCGACGAGCTCGGCCGTGAGGCCGCCCGGCCCGGCGCCCACCTCGAGCACGGTGTCCCCGGGCCCGACGCGTGCCGCCTCCGCGATGCGGCCGAGCGCCAGCTCGTCGACGAGGAAGTTCTGGCCGAGCGCCGCTCGCGGCCGCAGCCCGGCGCGGCGCAGCGCCGCCGGGATCTCACCGTCCCCATCGCCGCGCGCGCGGCGGCGCCGGCCCCGCGCCGGTCGCGTGGGGCTCATCGCCCGCCCGCGCCGCCCCTCCGCGGCCGGGCCAGGGCCTGTGGTCGTGCCCCGCCGTCGAATCGCACCACGAGCATCCCCCCGTCCGGCAGCTCAAGCCCGGCACTCCTGCGGCACCCGATAGGACCGACGTACCGCTGCTTCCTTCCGGACCTGACGGGGTTGGCCGGGTATCGCCGCGCAGGACCAGACTCTCGACGCCGCCTCGCGGGGCGAGCGGCTCCCGGTGTCGACCCTCGGGCGGGCGTTCAGCCCCGCTGAAGCGGATTGCGGGTACAGGGCACCGCTAGCTCCCCACCTAGCACGACCGCCGCCGATCGTAGGCGCGCGCTCTTCCCCCGGTCAAAGCGGAGCCGCGTGGCGGGTCGCGCGGGGGCGCCGCGTCCACGGCGCGTGGCGGGGGCAGCGGCTACGATGTCGGGCGGCGGCCGCGGCGGGGCGCCGGGAGGCTCATGATGCGCGTGCTCTCGATCGGCCATCCGCTTCCGAACCCCGCGGTCGACAACCGCACGATCTTCGATGCGCCGACGCTCTTCGACTACGAGGCGATCATCGTCGACCTGGAGGCGGTGCAGGAGTCGATCCGCGAGGCGGCGCTCGCCACCGCGCCGCACCAGACCTCCGCCGGCGTCCCCGTCGCCAACGGCGAGAGCATCGCCGGCGCCGCGGGCCTGGCCGAACTGCTGAGCCGCCGCCGCGACGAGATGGCGCGCGCGCTCGAGCGCGGCGCCGTCGTCGCCGCCTACCTCCACCCGACATCGCTCGTCACCGAGGTCGCGGGGATGAGCGGCCTCGACCGCTACTTCCTGCTCCCCGCCCCCGCCGGGATGGGGTGGGACGCGCAGACGATCCGCGGCGGCGAGGGCCGCACCGGCGCGATCGTCGATCACGCCCATCCCTTCGCCCCCGTGGTCGAGGCGACCCGCCGGCGGCTGCACTACCGCGCCTACCTCAACGACCGCGCCCCGGGCGTCGCCGAGCACCAGCGCGTCTTCGTGCGGTCGGCGGGCGGGGCGCCGATCGGCGCGCAGCTGCCGGTGCTCGCCGGGCAGCTGGTGCTGCTGCCGGCGATCGCGGCGGGCAGCGTCCAGGAGGCGATGCCGGAGGCGCAGGCCGTGGTCGCGGCGATGCGGGAGGCGCTGGGCCGGGTCGACGACGACCGCCGCCCGCGCTGGCTCGACGAGCAGGAGGTGCCGGGGCTGGCGGAGCGCGAGGAGCGGGTCGAGGAGGCGCGCGCGGCGCTGGAGCGCGCGCAGGGCGCCTACGACGACGCCCGCGCCGCCGCCTCGGAGCTGAGCCCCCTGCGCGAGGTGCTGTGGCGCGCCGGCGAGCAGGCGCTGATGCCGGCCGTGCTGCGCTGCCTGGAGCTGCTGGGCTTCGGGGCGCGCGAGGACGGGTCGGGATGGCTCCTGACCTCGCCCGAGGGCGAGTTGCTGCTCGAGTCGGAGGCCTCGGAGCGCGAGGTCGGGATGGCGCCGCACTACCGCCTGCGCGCGCGCGCCGACCGGTTGCTCGAGGAGCGGGCGCGCCCCGCGCGGGGCCTGGTCGTGGTATCCGGCCACCGCCTGACGGAGCCGGGTCGGCGCGAGGCGCAGCCGGGCGAGGCGCTCCGCGTCGCGTCCGAGTCGGTCGGCTACGCGCTGCTCGCGGCCGACGAGCTCTTCGCGGCCGCGAGCGCGGCCCTGGCCGGGGCCGACGCAGCGACCCTCGCCGGCTGGCGCACCCGCCTGGTCGCGGCCGACGGTCCGGTCGCGCTCACGGGCGGCGACCAGGGGGAGGCGGACACGGCGCAGGCCGGGGAGGGCTAGGAGCCCGGGGCCGCCGCCAGCGGGCGGTCCAGCTCCGTCGGCTCGGCGTAGTCGACGCCCTCGACGCCGAAGCCGAAGAGCTGCTCGAAGTCGCGGCGGTATCCGCGGTAGTCGCTGAGCTGCTCCAGGTTCTCCGTCGCGATGCGCTCCCAGATCCCGGCGACGCGCGCCTGCACCGCCGGCTCCATCTCGAGGTCGTCGAGGCGGATCCGCCCCTCCGCGTCGACATCGCCCGCTGAGGCGGCCGCCAGCCGCTCGCCGAAGAGGCGGACGATCTGCTCGGTCGCGCCCTCGTGCGTGCCGCGCTCCTTCATCACACGGAAGAGGATCGCGGCGTAGAGCGCGAAGGCCGGGATCGCCGCCGACGCCTGCGTCACGACCGCCTTGTTGAGCGAGACCCAGGCACCGCCGCCGTCCCGGGCGAGGCGCGAGGAGATCTCGCGGGCCGTCGCCTCCAGGTGCTCCTTGGCACGGCCGATCGTGCCGTGGCGGTAGATGGCCTGCGTCAGCTCGCCCCCGACGTAGCTGTAGGCGAGCGTGCGCGCCCCCGGCGCCAGCAGCCCCGCCTCCCGCAGCTGCTCCATCCAGGCGGCCCAGTCGTCGCCCCCCATCACGCGCACGGTGGCCTCGATCTCCTCGGCGCTGGCCGCCTCGATGGAGGTCTCGCGCACCTCCCCGGAGCGCAGGTCGATCGACTTCCCCCGGAAGGGGGCGCCGACCGGCTTGAGCGTGGTCCGCCAGCTCGCGCCGCTCGCCTCGTCGTCGCGCCGGGGCGCGGCGAGCGAGTAGACGACCAGGTCGAGCGGGCCGAAGCGCTCGGCGAGCGCCTCCATCACGCGGCGCTTCACGTCGACCGAGAAGGCGTCCCCGTTCACCGTCTCGAGGTGGCGCCCCCCGGCGGCCGCCAGGCGGTGAGCCTCGGCCAGGTTGTACCAGCCGGCGCTCCCGCCGCGGTCGCCCCGGGGAGCCCGCTCCAGGCAGACCCCGAGCGTGGCGGCGCCGGCGCCGAAGAGCGAGCAGAGCAGGCTCGCGAGGCCGTAGCCGGTCGAGGAGCCGATCACCAGGGCGTTCCCAAGCGGCGGCATCGGCCCGGCGGCGCGGACGGTCTCCACCTCGCGCCGCACGCGCTCGGCGCAGCCCTCGGGATGCGCCGTGAGGGAGATGAAGCCCCGGATCCGCGGCTCGACGACCTCAAGCGGCATCGCGCCCCCTCTCCGCCGGAACTCTACCCGCGCCCGCCCGCGCGCGCGATCGTCCCCGGGCCCGGCCATCGGGTACGATCGCGGCGATGACGACACGGCTCCCGGCGACCGCGGGGACCCGCGCCCGACGTGCAGCCCTCGCCGCCCTGCTGCTGCTCGCCGCGGCGGGAGCGGCCGCGTGCGGCGGCGGGGAGAGCGAGCCCGCGCCCGCCGCCGGGGCCTCGGGGGTGCGGGCCGCCTCGACGCCCTCCACCCCGTCCGCCTCCGCCGCCCAGGAGCTGGAGGAGTGGGCCGGGGAGATGTGCGCGCTCCAGCGCGAGTTCGACCGGCGCGCCGGGACCATCTCGGACGGCGTCGATCCGGCCACGCTCGACCTCGCGGCGCGCAAGGCGCGCTACCAGCGCATCGGGCCGCGACAGATCGAGATCTACCGGGGCGTGGAAGCCGCCCTCTCGGCGCTCGATCCGCCGGCCGGCGCGGCCTTCTTCCACCGGGCGCTGCTGCTCCAGGTGCGGAGCCTCGCCGCGGCGCTCGAGCGCCAGTCGGAGCTCGTCGTCGCCGCCGCCACGACGGCGGAGATCGACGCCACCAACCAGGAGGTGGAGCTGGTCCGCCGCCAGGCCAGCGCCGAGGTCCGGTTCGCCGAGCAGGCGATGCCCGGCCCCGTCCGCACGGCGCTCGCCGGCTGCGGGGGAGCGGGCGGGCTGGGCGCCCCGTAGCCGCAGGCGCCCCGCCCGTCGGCTGATTGCCCGGGTGTGCGGCACCTCCTAGGCTGGCGGCGGACCGCGGGGAGTCGGCGCTCGGCCGCCCGCGGGAGCCGATCTGCCGGACGCCGACAGGAGATCACCATGCCCGCACCCCGACCGCTGCCCGTCGCGAGGTTCGGGCTCCGGGCAGTGGCCGCGGCACTCGTCGCGCTCGCGGCGGCGCTGCTCGTCGCTCTTCCGCCCGCGGGAGAGGTCCCGGGCGCCGGCGCCCAGGAGCCGGACGCCTGCGAGGCTCTCGATCTCGGGACGCTCGTCGCCGAGGACGAGCTGGGCGCGAGCGGGCGCTGGACGACCACGGACTGCGACTCCGCCTTCCTCCCGAACAGCGACGCCCAGAGCTACCGCTTCGAGCTCGCGGAGGCGGGCCTGGTGCGGATCGAGCTGAGCTCTCCCGACGGCGGCGACTCCTACCTGCACCTGCTCACCGAGGACGGGAGCGCGCTCACGCACAACGACGACGGCGGCTTCGCCCTCGACGCGCGCATCGAGACCCGGCTCGCGGCCGGCGTCTATCACGTGGAGGCGGCGCAGGGCTCCGGCCGCGCGCGCGGCGGGGCGGGCTTCGAGCTCTCGATCCTGCATCTCGGCAGCTGCGGTCCGCTCGACCTCGGCGTGCTCGAGGCGGGCGAGGGCTTCACCGTCGAGAGCGCCTGGAGCTTCGGTGACTGCAGCGCGCGCTTCCGCCCCGACGCCCCGGCGGAGCTCTACCGCTTCGAGCTGCCGGAGCCCGGGCTGGTCCGCATCGACCTCACGACGCCGGAGGAATCCGACGCCTTCCTCTACCTGCTGACCGCCGACGGCGGCTACCTCCACGAGAACGACGACGGCGGCGTCGACCGCAACGCGCGCATCGAGAACGAGCTGCCGGCCGGCGCCTACCTGGTCGACGCGACCACGTGGGTGGACCGCGATCACGGCCACGCGCTGACCGGGTTCACGCTCACGATCCGCCTGGTCAGCCCCGACTCGTTCCGTATCAAGGCCGAGGCGATCCATATCCCCGACCAGCTGATCGCGGGCCAGCCGTTCACGGTCGACTACCGCGTGGGGAACCTGGGGCAGCTCGACGTTCCCGCGATGTACAGCGTCATCGTCCTCACCGCCGCGCCGGGCGACTTCACGCGCACGGGCTTCCTGCGGGCGGGCGGGGACCGCTGGCGGGCCGGCGTCTCCTATCACTCGGCCGCCGCGACGCAGGGCGCGACGAGCCTGCCGCTCACCGGCGCCCGTCCCCTCCAGCTCGTGCTGGATGAGCCCGGCCACACCTGGGTCGTGCTCGCGGCCGGCGTCTACGACGAGGAGTTCACGGAGTACTCGTTCCACCGGCTCGAGGTCGAAGCCGTCGTGCTCAGCTCCCTCCCGTACGGGCCGGTCACGGTCGCGGTCGGCGGGGTCGACTACGTGGTCTCGGCCGCCGCCGACGAGGAGGGGCTGGTCACGACCTCGGTGAGCCCCGCCGCCGCCGCCGACGGCGAGGTGGACGCCGCGCAGGGCGCGAGGGCGACCTACGCGGCGGGCGTGCTCACGCAGCTGCTCGACGGCATCTTCGAGCGGGCGGGGCTCGCGCCGCTGACCGCCGCCGGGGAGGCGGCCCCGGCGGGCGTCGCGCGTCCCTCCTCGAGCACGCTGGCGAAGGCCTTCGCCGAGCTCTACACCGGCCAGACGGAAGCCTCCGGGATCGCCGGGTCGCTGGCGGACGGCCGGGTCGTGAACCCGGTCGCCGTCGAGGATCTGGTGATCGGTGCCGCCGACGCCGCGGCGGCGCAGTACGCGGCGGCGTCGACCTCCTGGCGGGCGCTCCTGGAGCGCATCCCCTCGGGCGCGCCCCTCGCGTTCGAGGAGGCGCTCGCGGTGCACGCGGAGCTCTCGTACGCCGAGCGCGTGCTCGCGCCGCTGGCCTCGGCCCGGGAGATCGTGCTCGCGGCGCGGGCGGCCGAGGACGGCTGGCTCGATCCGGCCGTGCGGGCGCGCACCTTCGGGCTGGCGGCCGGCGCCGCGTGCGGCGGCGGCGAGGAGGCGCTGGGCGCCGCCCTCGGTGCGGCCGGGGTCGATGGCGTCGACGCCGCGCTCGCGCTCGAGCGCGAGCTGCGGGCGGCGCTCCCGGTCCACGGCTTCGCCGTCGACGGCGCCCTCTGCGGCGCGGCCGCGGTGGACGCCGACAACGCCCGCTTCCTCCAGCTGCTGGGGCTCCCCGGCCGGCGCGAGGGAGCGGGGCTGGTCGGGCCCGAGGCACCGCCGGCGCCGCCGCCGCCGCCGCCCGCACCCGAGCGTCTCCGGATCGTCGCGCGGCTCGCCGACGACGGCCGCACCGAGCACGGCGTGGAGCTCGCGAGCGGGGAGCTGGTGCTGCCGGTCAGGCGGTTCCTCTCCGCGGACGTGCGGGCCGGGGAATGGCACATCAGCAGCGACGTGGCGCTGGGCGCCGCATCGCTCGGCACCGTCCGCGCCCGCCGCCTCGCCTCAGGCGGCATCGAGCTCGGCTTCCGCGGTGCGGAGGGGGAGGCGATCGTCCCCGCGATCCGCTACCTGCCTGCCGAGCTGGTGCCGGGCGTCTGGTTCCGGAGCAGTGAAATCGAGGTGCCGGCGCCCCTCGCCGACGGGGAGGACGGGTAAGACTCCGGCCGCGGTGGCGGGCCGGGGGGAAGCTCTCCCGGTCCGCCAGCTGCCGGTGACGGGCCGCCGTTGAGATCTGCGGGCAGGTAGAGCCTTCGCGAAGCGCCATCCGCCGCCCCCACGCCGTGCGGGAGCGCCAGGCTCAGCGCCGGCGGTGCGGGGCGATGGACCGGTGGGGCGGGGGAGGCCGGAGCCGGAAGCGGCCCCCTAACCGGCTCGTCCCGGCGAGGCGGGCGCCTGAGCTCCGCGAACGCGGGATCCGGCGCGCACTCCACTCCGGCTTCGGTGCGGCGGCCGCCCGCCGGGACGGCGCTCACCTCGCCCGCTGCGGGTCCGGCCACCGGCTTCAGCGCCGCCTCAGCATCGGGCTAGGCCGCCCCGAGCGGGCCGCCCGAGGGCTCGGCGAGCCGCGACCGGCTGGCGCCGCCCCCGGCCGCGCGGGGTATCGCTCCCCGGGGAACGGGTGGCCGCCGCGGCGCCGCCGGCCTCAGGGAGGCGGGGGCGCCGGGCGGGCGTTCAGATCGCTCGACTCAGGCCGCGTGGTGCTCGTGCTCGTCGCACTCGTGCGGGTCGTGGACGTGGGCGTGGTGCTCGTGGTCGTCGCACTCGTGTGCATCGTGCACGTGCCCGGGCTCGCCGTGGTGCTCGTGGTCGTCGCACTCGTGCGCATCGTGCACGTGGGCGTGGTGCTCGTGGTCGTCGCACTCGTGCGCAGCGTGCGCGTGGGCGTGGTGCTCGTGGTCGTCGCACTCGTGCGCGTCGTGCACGTGCCCGGGCTCGCCGTGGTGCTCGTGGTCGTCGCACTCGTGCTGGTTGTGGTCGTGACCGCCCTCAGCCATCGTTGCCCCTTCCCGTCCGACACCGGATTCGCCTGGCGCGGCCCCTGAGCGGCCGCGCCAGGCAAGTATTGCGAGCGCGCCTGACGGCGTCAATCGCTCGGAGGGGACATACGCAAAACGCCCGACCGGCGGTTGCCGCTCGAGTCACGGTCGAGACAGTGCTGTCGCCCGCGGCCCCGCGCCGCGGGCGGATGGTCCGGAACCTCGTAGCTACGCCGCGAGCTCCTCGGTCGCCCCCTCCTCTCGCCTGGCCGACCTCCAGCGTCTCTTGCCGACCGCGGCCACGCCGAAGAATGCCGTCGCGACCAGGGCCATCGCGGGCCCGGAGGGGAGATCGGCGTGGAAGGAGAGGTAGAGGCCGCTCACGGCCGACACGGCGCCGATCAGGGCCCCGATCAGCATGACGCCGACGAAGCGCCTCGCGATCAGGTAGCCGGTGGCGGCGGGCGTGATCAGCATCGCCATCACCAGTACGATCCCGGCGGCCTGGATCCCGATCACGATCACGAGCGCGAGCAGCGCGAGCAGCACGTACTCGATGATCCCCGTGCGGATGCCGGACACCGCGGCGCCCACCGGGTCGAAGGTCGTGTACACGAGCTGGCGGTGGAAGGCGTAGAGCCCGGCCAGCACGACGCCGGTGAGCAGGAGCGAGACCAGCACGTCGGTCCGCGAGACGCCCAGCACCTGCCCGAGCAGGAGGTCCTCGATGTTGACGGTGACGTTGGTCGCCTTCGACAGCATCACGAGGCCGAGCGCGAAGAGCCCGGCGAAGAGGATCCCGATCGAGGTGTCCTCGCTGATGCCCGTGCGCCGGGCGACGGATCCCATCAGGAGCGCGATCGCGACGCCCGCCGGGACGGCCGCCACGAAGGGGCTCACCCCGAGCAGGAAGGCGGCGACCATGGCCGGGAGCACCGAGTGCGCGAGGGCGTCCCCCATGAAGGCGCGGCCGCGCGTGATCACGTACGCGCCCAGGACCGGGCACATCACGCCCACCAGCACCGACACCACCAGCGCCCGCACCATGAAGGAGTACTGGAAGGGTCCGAAGACGTAGTCGATCACTGCCGGCCCCCTGCCGCGAGGCCGTTCCCCTGGGCGAACTCGACGCCGTGGGATCCGTAGAGCTCCTCGAGCACCTCGGGAGTGAAGGCCTCCTCGGGGGGGCCGCAGGCGCAGACGTGGCGGTTGATGCAGAGCACCTGGTCGAAGCGCTCGGCCAGGTTCGTGAGATCGTGGGTGGCCAGGAGCACGATCCGCCCCTCGTCGCGCAGCGACTGCAGCACCCGCACGATGCCCTCCTGGGCGGCGACGTCGACGCCGCTGAAGGCCTCGTCGAGCAGGATGATGCGCGCGTCCTGGGCCAGGGCGCGCGCGATGAAGACGCGCTGGCGCTGCCCGCCCGAGAGCTCCGTCATCAGCGCCCCGCGCCGCTCCCAGAGGCGGACGCGCTCGAGGCAGGACCGGGCGATCTCGCGGTCGTGCTTGCTCGGGCCCCGGTACCAGGCGACGCGGCCGGAGAGGCCCATCATCACCACGTCGAGGGCGGTCGCCGGGAAGCTCCAGTTGATCGAGTCGCGCTGGGGGACGTAGGCGAGCGCCCCGCGGCGCTGCCCCATCCCGCTCAGCGTGATCTGGCCGCTGGTGATCGGGTGCACGCCCGCGATCGCGTCGAAGAGCGTGCTCTTGCCGGCGCCGTTGGGACCGAGCACGCCCATCAGCGTGCCGCTCGGGACGGCGAAGGTGACGTCCTCGAGCGCCTGGAACCCGTCGTGCTCGACGACGACGTCCCGGATGGCGATCCCGGGCTCGGAGTTCACGCGGCGCCCCCCCGCAGCGAGGGCGGTCGCCGCTGGCCGGGGCGGGCCCCGGGCGGGGCAGGCGCCGGCGCCGTCACCTGAGGGCGTCCACGATGCGCGTGACGTTCGTCCGCACCATGGCGATGTAGCTCTCGGCCCCGCTGCCCTCCACGCCGAGCGAACCGGAGTAGAGCCGGACCAGGCTCGCCCCGGACTCGTCCGCCAGGGCGGCGGCGAGGCGCTCGCTGACCGTCGTCTCGCCGAAGACCGCCGGCACGCCCGACTCCTCGATCTCGTGGGCGAGCTCGGCGAGGTCGCTCGCCGACGGCGTCGCCTCCGTGGTCGTGGAGAGGATGACGCCGACCACGTCGAAGTCGTAGAGCGAGGCGAAGTAGCCCAGGCTGTCGTGGGAGGTCAGCAGCAGGCGCCGCTCCTCGGGCAGGGCCTCCACCTGCTCGGAGGTCCAGCCGTGCAGCTCGTCGAGCTCGGACTTGTAGGCGGAGGCGGCGGCGCGGTAGTCGTCGCCCCGCTCGGGGTCGAGCTCGGCCAGGCGCGCCGCGATCGCGTCGACCGCGACCTGCACGCGGAGCGGGTCGAACCAGAAGTGCGGATCGTAGGTCCCGTGCCCGTGAGGGTCGTGCTCGCCCTCCTCGTCGCCGATCAGCTCCTCGATCGCCTCGATCGCCTCGGCGGGAGTCGTCGCGCCTGCCTGCGCGCCTCTGAGGATGCCGACGAGCATCTCGACCATCTCGTGGTCTGCCTCCGCGGCGTGCTCGTCCTCGTCCTCGTCGTGATCCTCGCCCTCGTCGTCATCCCCCTCGCCCTCGTCGTCGTCCCCCTCGTCGTGGTCCTCCTCCGCCTCCTCCATGGCGAGGAGCAGGGCGCCGATCTCGATCAGCCCCTGCGGGGCCGCGACTTCACCCTCCTCCACCTCGTGGATGATCTCCTCGATCTGCTCCAGGAAGACGAGCTCGCCGGCGTGCTCGTCCCCGAACTCGAGGGGATCGATGAGCTCGCCCAGCTCCACGATCGCGGAGGGATCCGCGGAGGCGTTTTCGACCAGCTGCACGAGCCAGCCCTCCTCGAGACCGAGCCCGACGGCGAGCACCAGGTCGGCGTCGGAGATGCGCGCGACGTCGCGCGCGCCGGGCTGGAAGGAGTGCGGGTCGGCTCCGACGGGGACCAGGCTGAAGACCTCGACCCCCTCCCCGCCGACGTTCATGACCCAGTCGGCCACGATGTTGGTCGTCGTCACGACTTGTACTCGCGCCCCGGCCTCCTCGCTGACCTGCGGCGTGGCCTCGCCGCTGACCTGCGGCTCGGCCTCCTCGTCGCCGCCGCCGCACGCGGCCACAACCGCCAGGCCGACGATCAGCACCAGCGGCGCGAGCACCGCCCTCATCGCTTGGAGCATCTGGCTCTCCTCCTGTGGTGCACGATGCGCGGCTCACCGCGCCGACGCGTTGATATGCAGTCTCAGGGAGACACGGTATCAGGGGGTGCCGGGGGTGACAACGCGGAGCGGAGCGTGCTCAGTCCCGCAGGCGCAGCACCGCCATGAAGGCCTCCTGCGGGACCTCGACGGAGCCGAGCATCTTCATCCGCTTCTTCCCCGCCTTCTGCGCCTCCAGCAGCTTGCGCTTGCGGGTCACGTCGCCGCCGTAGCACTTGGACAGCACGTTCTTGCGCAGCGCGCGCACCGTCTCGCGGGCGACGATGCGCCCGCCGACGGCCGCCTGCAGCGGGACGTCGAAGAGCTGCCGGGGAATGAGCTCCTTGAGGTGCCCAACCATGCGCCTGCCCCGCGGTGCCGCATCGCCCGCCGGCACGATCGCGGAGAGGGCGTCAACCGGCTCGCCGTTCACCAGCACGTCGAGGCGCACCACGCGCGCCGGCCGGTACGAGGCGAACTGGTAGTCGAGGGAGGCGTAGCCGGAGGTCCGCGACTTCAGCTGGTCGTAGAACTCGACCAGGATCTCGGAGAGCGGCACCAGGTACTCGGCGAGCACGCGGGCGTCGCCCTCCTCCACCTCGACGCCGGCGTCGAGGTAGTCGAGCTTCGCGAACTCGCCGCGGTGCTCCTCCATCAGTCCCATCACCGCTCCGACGAAGCGCGCCGGCATCGTGACGGCGAGGCGCACCCAGGGCTCGCGCACCTCCGCGATGTGGTTGGGGGCGGGAAGCCTCGCCGGCGAGTCGACCACCGACTCCGTCCCGTCGGTGAGCGTCACCTGGTACTCGACTCCCGGCGCCGTCGCGACCAGGTCGAGGCCGAACTCGCGCTCCAGCCGCTCCTGCACGATCTCCATGTGCAGCAGTCCCAGGAAGCCGCAGCGGAATCCGAATCCGAGCGCCGCCGAGCTCTCGGGCTGCCAGGCGAGCGAGGCGTCGTTGAGCGAGAGCTTCTCCAGCGCCTCGCGGAGCTGGGGGTACTGGTTGGCGTCGGTGGGGTAGAGCCCGGCGAAGACCATCGACTTGGCCGGCGCGTATCCGGCGAGCGCGGTCTCGGAGCCCCGCACCGCGGTCGTGACGGTGTCGCCGACGCGCGCCTCGGCGATCCCCTTGAGGCCGGTCGCGATGTAGCCGACCTGCCCGGTCTCCAGCGACGGGACCGGCTGCAGCTGCGGCCGGAAGCAGCCGACCTCGAGCGGCTCGAAGCGGCGCCCCTGCTGGATCAGCCGCAGCACCGAGCGCCCGTCGAGGCGGCCGTCGGCGATGCGCACGTAGAGCACCACGCCCTTGAAGGAGTCGTAGGTCGCGTCCAGCACGAGCGCGCGCAAAGGCGCTCCGGCGTCGCCCGACGGCGGCGGCACGTCGCGGACCACCGCCTCCAGCACGGCCTCGACGCCCTCGCCGGTCCGGGCCGAGGTGAAGAGGATCTGATCGCGCTCGAAGCCGACGACGTCGACGAGCTCCTGGGCGACGCGTGCGGGTTCGGCGAGTGGCGCGTCCACCTTGTTCACGACCGGCACGAGCGTGAGATCGAGCTCGATGGCCTGGTAGACGGTCGCGAGCGTCTGCGCCTGGATGCCCTGCGTCGCATCCACCACCAGCACGGCGCCCTCGCAGGCGGCCAGCGCGCGCGAGACCTCGTAGGTGAAGTCGACGTGCCCGGGCGTGTCGATCAGGTTGAGCTCGTAGCCGTGGCCGTCCGCGGCCTGGAAGTCGAGGCGCACGGCCTGCGCCTTGATCGTGATCCCCTTCTCGCGCTCGAGCTCCATCTGGTCGAGCAGCTGCTCGCGCATCTCGCGGGCGGCCACCGCTCCCGTCCGCTCCAGCATGCGGTCGGCGAGCGTCGACTTCCCGTGATCGATGTGGGCGACGATCGAGAAGTTGCGGATGCGACTCTGCTCCACGGGCCTATCGTAACCGGCGGTCGGGGTGCGGGCTCGCGGGCGGGCGCGGCGAGGGGGCCGCCGGGGCCCCCTCTCTCGCGTCTCCCGCCTGCGGGCATGCCCGCGCCGGGGCTCAGATCCGGTGGCACGCCACCCAGTGCTCGGGCGAGACCTCGCGCCACTCCGGGATCACCTCGTAGCAGGCGTCGATGGCGATCGGGCAGCGCGTGTTGAAGACGCAGCCCGGAGGCGGCCGCACGGGCGAGGGGACGTCGCCGGTGAGGATGATGCGCTCGCGCGAGCGCTCCACGACCGGGTCGGTGATCGGCACCGCCGACATCAGCGCCTTGGTGTAGGGGTGCAGCGGGTTCTGGTAGAGCTCGTTGGAGCCGGCGAGCTCCATCATCTTGCCCAGGTACATGACCGCGACGCGGTCGGAGATGTGCCGCACCACGGCGAGGTCGTGCGCGATGAAGAGGTAGGTGAGGTTGAACTCCGACTGCAGGTCCTCGAGCAGGTTGATCACCTGCGCCTGGATCGAGACGTCGAGCGCCGAGACCGGCTCGTCGCAGACGATGAAGTCGGGCTCCACCGCGAGCGCCCGCGCGATGCCGATGCGCTGCCGCTGGCCGCCCGAGAACTCGTGCGGGAAGCGGCGGGCGAAGTACGGGTTGAGCCCCACGGCGTTGAGCAGGTAGGCGACGCGGTCGCGCCGCTCGCTCCCCTTGTAGAGCCCGTGGATCTGCATCGGCTCGGAGACGATGTCCCGGACGCTCATGCGCGGGTTCAGCGAGGAGTACGGGTCCTGGAAGACCATCTGCATGCGCCGCCGGAAGCGGCGCAGCGCCGAGCCCTTGAGGGTGGTGAGCTCGTTGCCGTCGAGCTGGACCGACCCCTCGGTCGGACGGACGAGCTGGAGGATGCCGCGGCCGGTCGTCGACTTGCCGCACCCCGACTCGCCGACCAGGCCGAGCGTCTCGCCCCGCTTGACGTAGAAGTCGAGGCCGTCGACGGCGCGGATGTCCGCCACCTTGCGCTGGAAGAGGCCGGCCGTGACGGGGAAGTAGACCTTGAGGCCCTCGACCTCAAGCAGGTGGTCTTCCGCAGCTGCACTGCTGCCGGTGCGCTCGGCGACCGCCGCGTCGGTGTTCTCGCTGGTCATGCCCGCCTCCTACGCCGTCACGACCACGCGGGCGGCCTCGGCCGCAGCCGCGGAGAGGTCCCGGGTCTTCTCGTCGGTCCTCGGATCCCGCCAGCAGGCCGCGAAGTGACCGGCTGCCTTCTCCTCGAGGGGCGGCGCCTCCTCGTCGCATTTGTCGATGTACCAGTCACAGCGGGGTGCGAAGGGGCACCCGGCGATGGGCGCAATCAGCAGCGGCGGCTGGCCCTCGAGCGTGGCGAGACGCTCGTGCTCGATCTCGTCGAGTCGGGGCACCGAGCGCAGCAGCCCCACCGTGTAGGGGTGCCGGGGGTCGCGGAAGATGTCGGTCACCGTGCCGGTCTCGATGATCTTGCCGGCGTACATGACGTTGACGTTGTCGACGTAGCGCGCCACCACGCCGAGGTTGTGCGTGATCAGCACCACGGCCGTCCCGAGCTCGCGCGCGAGGCGGGCGATGATGTCGAGGATCTGCGCCTGGATCGTCACGTCGAGCGCCGTCGTCGGCTCGTCGGCGAGCAGGAGCTTCGGGTTGCAGGCGAGCGCCATCGCGATCATGGCGCGCTGGCGCATCCCGCCCGAGAACTGGTGCGGATAGTCGTCGACGCGCCGCGCCGCCTCGGGGATGCCGACCATCTCCAGCAGCTCGATGGCGCGCGCGCGCGACTCCGACTCCTCCAGCCCCATGTGCAGGCGGATGACCTCGACGATCTGGTTGCCGATGGTGAGGACCGGGTTCAGCGAGGTCATCGGCTCCTGGAAGACCATCGCGATGCGGTTGCCGCGGATGTGCCGCATCTCCGCGTTGGAGATCTTGAGCAGGTCGCGTCCCTCGAAGAGGATCTCGCCGTCGACGATGCGCCCCGGCGGGTTGGGGATCAGGCGCAGGATGGAGAGCGCCGTCACGGACTTGCCGCAGCCCGACTCGCCCACCAGCCCGAGCGTCTCCCCCTCATCGAGGTCCCAGCTCACGCCGTCGATGGCGCGGACCGTGCCGTCCTGGGTGAAGAAATAGGTGCGCAGGTCCTTGATCTCGAGCAGCTTGGCCATCAGTCCCCCTTTGGGCGCTCTCCCGGTCCCCTGCACTCCTGCTCGCGGCCGCGCCATGCGGGCCGCTCGTTCAGGTTCCGCCTCGCCCGTCCTGCGAGGTGGTGGGGAAGAGGAGATTCGAACTCCCACGCCTCGCGGCACATGATCCTAAATCATGCTCGTCTACCGGTTCCGACACTTCCCCTCGTCGCCACCCGCGCCCGCGTCCGTCGCCCGTGCGCGGCCGCGGTCCGGTGCGTCTGGTGAGCCCCCGGGGACTCGAACCCCGAACCGGCTGATTAAGAGTCAGCTGCTCTGCCAATTGAGCTAGAGGCCCGCCCTGACTCTACTCCGCCACCGTGCACGACGCCACGATCTCGACGGCCGCGACCCGTTCCGATGCGATGGCGGCGTTCCCCGGCCGCTCGGCCGCGGGACCGTATCAGGCAGATTCGCGGGGTGTCAACGATTCGGAGGCCGCGATTCCGCCCTCCCGGCGCCGCCTGCGGGGCCGTCCGTGCGCCGGGGTCAGGCGATGCCGACGGGGAGCCGGTGGCGTGGTCGTCGGGCAGTCGCGTGCGTGCCTCGCGCCGGCGGAACGCGCCCGGCGCGAGGGGTCCCGGATGGGGCCCCTGGATCAGTAGAGGTGCGGCTGGACGTAGGAGGCGATGGAGAGCTCGAGGTCGAGGATGACCTGGGACATCGCCTGGCTGATGAGGTCGAGCCGCCTGACCTGCTCGATGCGCGCGCTGGCGTTCTCGACCTCCTGCCGCGAGAGCAGACGGTCGAAGATCCCGCAGGCATGGGCCAGGGAGATGATCACGACGTCCCGCGGATCCGGGATCATGTCGCTGAAGAGCACCTCCATGATGCGCAGCTTGACCTCGCGCTCGGCCTCGCCCTCGATCATCGGGTAGCGCCTCGAGCGGAAGACCCAGAGGAACTGCTCCTCGCGCTGCTCGAGGATCCCGCGCTCGACGAGGCGGACGAGCGCCTGCTCGCGGACCTCCTCGGCGCGGTTCGCCGTTCGCTGCACCCAGTAGCGGGCGTCCCCGCCCTCGTGCGCGGCGATCTCGGCGAGCGTGGGGTCGAGCAGGCTGTCGCCGAGCGGCGTGTCGTCGACCACGACGAGGCGATCGAGGTCGGTATCGATGCGGTTCTCGAGCGCCAGCTCCATCAGGACGCAGCCGGCGAGCGCGTAGTCGAGCGAGGCCCGGGGGACGCGCGCGAACGTCCCGTCCGCGTCGTCGAGCAACAGCAGGATGATCTCCTCGGCGAATCTGAGCTTGATCGTCCTCTCCCTTCGGCGCCTCGACGGCGGCGGGGGGCCGCCCTCCCCGATGGTGGACCCGGTTGCCGGTCGCCTGCGCCGCGATCGAGCGTGTCGGCGGCGCCTGAGGCCGACATCTAGCCGGAAGATACGCGATCCCCGTGCCGGCCGTCGCCCCAACGCGACCCGCGGCGGCGCCGTCGTGCCTCGACGGTGCCCCGGGGCCGGCGCCACGCCCTCTCGAACCGGCCGCGGGGGCGGTGGTGCCGTCGGGCACGGGAGCGGGCCGATCACGGTCGGAGACTCGTGCTCACCCGCGGGGGCATGAGCGGATCCCGCTACTGCTCAACGACGGCGGGCAGCGTCAGTACCTTCAGCAGCTCCTCCTCGTTGAGGCACTCGAAGAGCCTGGCGGCCTCGGTGCCGAGCTGAGCGAGCTCGCTCTCCTCCATCCGGTCGACGTCGAGGGTTCCGAACCCCGGGGCCAGGCTCTCGGTGCTCCCCTCACGCCGTGTCGCGACGCCCTCGAGGTGCTGTTCAGCCCGTAGCCGTGGGCTCGTTGCCGACGCGCCCACCGCCCTCGACTTCGACGGACAGCTGTGGCCATCGAGCAACCGCATGCCAGCGAGCGGGGCCGTGCCGGCGGCGCCTGTCCGCGAACCTCTGGGACGAGAACGACCCGCGGGCGCCGGCTCGCGCGCAGTTCACGCAGCGCTACGTGCTGACCATCCCGGCGACGATCGCCGGCGGCAGCTCGGAGATCCAGTGCAACATCATCGCCACGCCCGGCCTCGGCCTGCCTCGCGGCTAGCCGCTTCGCTACGGCGACCAGACCAGCGGCCGCGCTCGTGAGAGCGCGGCCGTCTGGCGTCCGGGCGGGCTCAGAGTAGCCCCGCGTTACGTCACATTCGCGTCGAGCCAGGCGGTCACCTGCGTCGCCAGGTCCGGCAGCACGCGGCGATTCAGCACGAGCCCCCAGTGCGAGGCGCCGGGTGCATCGAGGTACTCGGCCGGGAGGCGCATGTCGGCGTAGGCAGACCGCGGCCAGTCGCGGTCCTCGCTACCTGTCACCACGAGGAGCGGACAGGGCAGCGACTCAATCATGATCCCGGCCTTGCGGTCGTCGCGCGCGGTCCTCGACTCCGGTGACAGTGACTCGATGGCGACGCGGCGCTCCTCGATGTCCAGGTCCGGCATGGCCGGCTGGTCGGCGGGATCGTCGCTCGTGATCCCGTACTCCTCGGGGCCGAAGACACCCGGACGGATCTCGACGGCGTCATCGCGCATGGCCGCGGGTGCGCTCGGTGCGAGCCCGACGCAGGCGCATGCGACCCCGCGGGCGGCGACCATCATGGCCACCAGGCCGCCCATGCTCCATCCAACGACGACCGGCGTCCTCCGCAGCCCGTCCGCCACGCCCGCAACGTCGTCGGCGTAGTCCGACATCGTCGCCCCATCGACGGAGCCCTCGCTCGCGCCGTGGCCGCGCAGGTCGACCGCGTGGCTACTCCACCCATGCCCGGCGAGCGCCTGCTGCCAGAACCGCCACACCGGCGAGGAGTTGGCGGCGCCATGCACGAGCAGCAGCGGCGGGCGCTGCGATGCGTTCGTGGCCCCGATCATCGCGACAGCCACCATGCAATGAACGATGCGGGACAAGCGTGAAGCCGTCCACGCCAGCGTGGACACGCCAGGTGGACGTACACCGCGGCGCGAGAGGCGCGGCGCCGCCATTGCTACGGCTCTGGTGCGCCTGCTAGGCGAAGAGGGTCGCCGCTTCGCTGCGCTGGCGCGGAGATCAACTCCTGCCGGTGCCGATCGGCAGGCAGATCATCCGACCGGATTCGGGGTCGGCGAAGACCCTCGCTGCCACCCCGAACACCGTCCGCATCAGTTCGACGGTGAGCACAGCGGAGGGCGCACCGTCCGCCACGACCCGACCGCTGTCCACGACGACGACACGGTCCGCATAGTTCGCTGCATGCACAGGGTCGTGGAGCACCATGACGACGGTCATTTCGCGGCCGGTGCAGAGGGACGCAATGAGGTCGAGAACCTCGAACTGATGCCGGACGTCGAGAAATGTGGTCGTCCGAACAGCCCGGTGTGGGGAAAGCGTCCCAGCTCGACGAGCTCGCGGACCGTCAGCCCCGGCGGCGGGGGGCCCGCGCTCCGGGATGTCTCACTCGAGATCGCTCCCGGGGAGACGGTGGCGCTCGTAGGCCACTCCGGCGCGGGGAAGACCACATGCGCGAGCCTGCTCATGCGCTTCTGGGACGCCGACGCCGGGACCATCGCCATCGGGGGACACGACGTGCGCCAGCTGCCCCAGCACAACCTCCGGGAGCTCATTGCGTGGGTGCCCCAGGACATCTACCTCTTCAATACGAGCCTGCGGGAGAACATTCGCATGGCGCGCCCCGGCGCCACCGACGCCGAGGTCGAAAACGCGGCGCGCACGGCCCTGGCGCACGACTTCATCACCGAGATGCCCCGCGGCTACGAGACGGTTGCAGGTGAGCGCGGCGTCCAGATGTCCGGTGGCCAGCGCCAGCGCATCGCGATCGCCCGCGCCCTGCTGAAGGATTCACCCGTACTCGTCCTCGACGAGGCGGTGTCGAGTCTCGACACTCGCAACGAGCAAGACCTCAACCTGGCGCTTCAGGCGGTCCGCCGGGGGCGGGCGACACTCGTCATCGCTCACCGACTGTCGACGATTCGCAGCGCTGACCGGATCGTCGTCCTCGCGGAGGGGCGAGTCGCGGAAGAGGGCACCCACGACAACCTTCGTTGCTCACGGCCCGCGTTTACCGCTCGCTGATCGCCGCACAGACCGAGGCGGCCCACCGTGTCTCCACTCTGGGGTAGAGCATGCCCTCCCGAGCCCGACCGCCGAGATGCTCTTCGGCGGCTGGGCGACGGCCGCGCAGGTGATCTCCTGTCGCCGTATGGCGGTGCCTTATCATCGCGCGGCGTTCGAGGTGCTGCGACGGACGTTGCTGCCGTCCCGCAGGGACGCCCGTGCGGTCGTCGCATGATGACGCTGGAGTCGCGGCTGTGATCGACCTGGTGAGGGGCGAGGGAGCAGCGGGGGGTCTTCGGGCCGGACTGCTGCTGCTCGTGGTGCTGGGTGTGGTGGGTACTGCCCTGGCGCTCGCCTTCGACCGCCACTGGCAGAGCCCCTTGCAGATGCCGCCGTGGATCGTGCTGGGCGCCATCAGCGTCGTCTGGATCGCCCTCGTCGTACGCCAGACGCGGGCGACGATCTGGCTGGCGCGAGGCGTCGCCGTCCTCGCCATCGTGGTCGCCGCCGTGGGTGTCTGGCAGCACATCGACGCGAACTACAACGCCGAGACGGCCGCTGGTCACCACGCCGCCGACTCAGACGACTCGGACGACGAGGAAACGACGCCGAGCGGCGGGCACCACGGCGACGACTCCGACGACGAGGCGGGGGCGAGCGGCGACCACCACAGCCACGATGAAGAGGCGACCGCCACCGACTCCTCCGAATCCGAGGACGCCGAGTCGGCATCCCCCGACCCGAGCCTGATGGATGCCATGACCGGCGTCGTCGGCCACGCTCCGGTGCCCGCCGCAATGGCGATCGTGCCCGTCGGCCTGGCGCTGGCCCTCGCGACGATCGGGCTAGGTGGGGCGGGGAGGTCGGAGGGCTAGTTGGGCGCGGCCGGTTCGCCTCCGGAACGGTACTCGCGCGGCCCGCAGGTAGCGTGCTGACGCCTCGTTCTCCGTCGGGTGGACGCGGGTCGGGTCCGACGCGCCGGCGCGAGTCAGCTCGCAGTTCGGTCCGTCGTGGCCGGAAATGGTGGGCCTAACTTGACGGTAGGCAGTACCACCTTCGAGGTGCTGTTCAGCCTGTAGCCGTTCGTAGCCCATGCGGGATTGGGACAATTCATGGAAGGGATCGCCCCTCGGCAGGTCGTCGAACACGCCGCCGGCAAGCA
>JAPONQ010000010.1 GCA_026713865.1 Chloroflexota bacterium
GGCGGCGGCCGCTCTGCGGGTCCGGGACCAGGCCGAGGTAGCCGAAGTCCATCTCCACCACCTCGCCCGGAGGCGTCTCCTCCATGCGGACGGTGGTGGTGCGCTTGCGGCGCCAGCCGCGGCGGGTCACGAAGCGATGCACCGAGCTGTACGAGACGGCGCAGCCGCGCTCGGAGAGCAGCTCGTGGATGCGCGTGAGCTGGAGCCGGTCTGAGGTGACCCAGCGCTCGATCTGCTCCGCCCACGGCGCGAGCAGCTCCTCGCTGGGGACCTCCGGCTCCCGCGGAGCGGTCAGGCTCAGCGTCGCCAGCGCGACGAACTGCTGTTCCGCCGGCTCGGGGCCATCACGCCTGAGCCCGGCCGCCTCCGCCGCCTTCACGTACCGCCGCACGGTCATGCGCGACAGCCCGGTCCCGGTCGCGATCCGACGCTGGCTGTGCCCTGCCTGCCAGCGCCGGATGATCTCTCGGATCTCGACCAATCTCACCCCCCGGTAGCTCATCGCCCCCCCTCTCGCGAGGGGAAACGATGGTGGCCGTACCGGCCGACCGGGTGGTCAGGAGGGCCTCGCGGGGTGGGCCAAAGCCCCTGATTAAGTGGGCCAAAGCCCCTGATTAAATCGCGTCTGGGTGGTCTATAGGTGCTGGTTATTCACACGCTCCTCGCGCGCTGCCCGCTGCTACGCCGCCGCGGCATCCTCAGGAAGACGCAACAGGACTGACGAGTGCCACAGCTCCTCGACGCGACTGGATGAGGATTCCCCCGTGGCATGCGTACAGCCTGTACGTCGAAGTCGAGGACGGTGGGCGCGTCGTCATCGAGCCCACGACTACAGGCTGAACAACACCTCGAAGGTGGTACTGCCTACCGTCAAGTTGGGCCCACCGGGACGGACTCGAACCTCGTACCCGGTCACGTGCTTGTGCCCGCGCTCGGCGCTCACTGCCCCACGAGGCGGCACGCGGCGCGAGCTCCGCATCGATCGCGAAACTGCCGCGCCGCGAGACGCCGGGCGGCCCCGCCGGGTCAGCACAGCAGCGCCGCGAGCCCGCCGGCCGCCAGGAAGGGCCCGTACGGCAAGCGCGAACTCCGTTCGGCACGGCGCGCGACCAGGAGCAGCGCCGCGGCGGCACCGCCGGTGACGGCCGTGACCAGCGCAGCGGCAGACAGCGCGGAGATCCCCACCACCGATCCCACGAGCGCCGCCATCTTGACATCGCCGCCCCCGAGCCCCCCGCGGCTCAGCACCCGGACCGCGATCGCAACCGCGAGCGCCGCGAGCCCGCCGGCCGCCGACTCCGTCGTGCCGCGGTCGGGCCAGGAGCCGGAGGCGGCGGCGAGCAGCGCCGCGGCGAGCAGCGGGTAGACGAGCCGGTTCGGGATCACCATCGAGCGCAGGTCGGCCGACGCCAGCACCCAGAACGCCCCGCCGAATCCCGCGGCGAGCGCCGCCTCCGCCGGCTCGCGGCCCCGCAGGAGGAGAACCGCCCCCACCACCGCCGGGACCGCGAGCAGGCCAGCCGCCGAAGCGACCGCGCGGCGCCGCGGGGGCCGACCGCCCGGGCTCACGGCCCTCGCGCCTCCCGGCCGCCCTCCCCGCCCATGAGCTCATCGAGCAGCGCTTCGGTCCCGGGCGAGGGCCGGGCCCGGGGGTCGTCGAGTTCCTCCCTGAGCGCCGCGGCCAGGTCGCGGTAGACCCGGCGCGCGCCCTGGACCTGGCCCGCTGCGGCGAGCTGGCGCATCTGCCCGCACGCCGCCGCCTCGTCGGTGGGTTCGCGCTCCAGGATCACCCGGTAGAAGTACGCCGCGCGCCGCCCGTCCCCGAGATGCTCGGCCGCCGCCGCGGCGCGGGCGGCGCCGTCCATCAGCCGCTGGCGGTAGTCGCGGCGGTAGTCGTCCGCCCACGGGAAGTACTCGTTCTCGAGCAGATCCCCCGTATAGAGCGCCGCCGCGCGCTCGTACTCGGCGAGCGCGGCCTCGCCGCTGAGCTCGCCCGCGCGCCTGAGCGCGGCGTCGAAGTCGTCGATGTCGACCCGGAAGAGCCCCGGTTGCAGTTGGCAGCGCTGCAGCCCCGTCGCGACGGGCTGAAGCGCCTCGTCCGAGGCCGCGGAGCGCATCACGGCCCTGAGCCCGGACAGGGCGTTCGTGAGCAGCTGCCGGAGGCCCGCGTCGGTCGGATGCTCCGGCCACATCGCCTCGGCGATCGTCTCGCGCAGCACCGGCGTGCCGCCGTAGGTGGCGAGCAGCGCGAGCAGCTCGCGGGACTTCTCGCGGGGCCAGGTGGTGATCGGCACGCCGCCGAGCCGGAGCTCGAAGGAGCCGAGGCAGCGGACTTCGAAGAGCGGCGCGGCCGCCAGGTCCTCGCCGCCGCCCGCCACATCCAGATCGCCGTGGGTGAGGAGCGCTCCCTGGCGGCGGGTGGCCGGGGGGAGCGCATCCGGCCCCTGCGCCGGGCCCGCCCCGGCGGGCGCCGCGCCGTTCGCGGATGCCCCGTCGCCCGGCTCCGGGATCGCTGCGGGCTCCGGGACCGGCCCGGGCGGGGGCGGCACTGCCGCGTCCTCGGGGGACGAGGGAGCCGCATCCGCCCACGGCAGGACCGGCCCGGGCGAGGGCGGCACGACGTCGGGTTCGCCGACCGCGGGATCGGGGTCCGCATCGGGCGGCGCCGGCCCGGGCGAGAACGGCACGGCCGCGTCCTCTGCAGCCGGGGGCTCGGAGTCGGTAGCCGGCGGGACCGTCCCGGGCGAGGACGGTCCCGCCACGGATTCGCCGGCCGGAGGATCGGCAGCTGCGTCCGGCGGCGCCGGCCCGGGCGGAGGGCCCGCGGCCGCGGTTTCCGAGGTCGGGGGACCTACGACCGCGCCCGTCAGGATCGCGCCACCGGTCTCCACCCACCGGGGATCCGTCCGTTCGCCGGAGGCGCCACCCGACGCCGGGGAGAGCGCGCCGGCGGGCTCGGCGCTCTCGCGCCAGCGGGGCGACGCGTCCCGGCGCACGAGGACCGGGGAGAGGAGCAGCGGGCGCTCCCGGCCGAGGCGCAGCGCCAGGCCGCCCGCGGGCGGCGCGGCGCCGTCCGCCCCGTCCTCCCCGTCCTCCCCGCCCGCCCCGCCGAAGCTCACGGCGGCTCCCGGGAGAGGCGTCCCCTCCTCCGGGGTACCGGGCGGCAGGCAGCGGATCACGTACACCCCCGCCCCCGGCCCCTCCCGCATCGCGGCCCCGGGCAGATCCGCGGCGGCCCGGTCCAGCGCGAAGATCGCCACCAGCGGGCGGCCCGGCCTCCCCCCGCGGGTCGCGATCGTCTCCTCGAGCTCCTCCGCGAGCTCCGCCGGGTCGGCACCGGCCGGGCCCGCGAAGGGCGGGAGCGCCGCCTCCTCCCCGTCGAGCAGCCGCGCCGCGCCCGCGTCGGTCCGAAGCGAGAGCTCATCCGGCGGGATGAGCGTCGAGAGCGTCCGCAGCCAGGAGCGCAGCAGCGCCCGCTGCTCCACCTCGCTCCCGGTCACGGTCACGCCCCCCGCCGCCTCCAGGTTGAGGTAGACGACCTCGTCCCCGGCCGCGCCCGCCGGCACGGCGAGCGCCGCCCGGGCTCCCGCCCCGGGGTCCAGCAGCCCCGGGAAGCGGCCGGAGCGGGAGATCGTGAGCTCGACGCGGCCCGGGCCCCGGGCCTCCGCCGCCAGCTCGCAGCCGAGGCGGCGCGCCAGGCCGTGGCGCAGCGCCGCGAGCGCCTCCTCGTCGCCCGCCGGGCACGCCACCGTGACCGCTACCCCGCGGCGGCTCTCGCGCAGCAGCAGCGGGCGCGACGCCCCGAACCCCGCCTCCGCGAGCGCCTCCCGGAGCGCCCCCGCCGCGAGCGCGACGAGCCCGGCGTCGCCTCCCGCCGCCGCGCTCGCGCCTCCGGGGCCCCGGTCGCTGCGCCTCCTGACGAAGAGCGCGGCCCCGCCCAGCACCGCCACCCCGGCGGCGCTCCAGAGCGCCGCCTGGGGGATCCGCGGCCACCCCGGCGACGTGCCGGCGCCCGTCTCCCCTCCGGCCCGGGCCGGAGGGGCATTCCCGGGGCCGGGAAGGGCGACCCCGGGGAGGGAGGCCGCCTCGGCGCCCGCCGGTGCCGGGGCCGGCTCCGGGAGCGGGAGCTCGAGCAGCCAGCCCGGGATGAGCACGTTCGGGTCGGTGAAGCGCCGCCCCTCGCCCATGTCGCGGCCGCGGTTCCGCTCCCAGATCTCCACCCACAGGAAGCCGTCCCCCAGCCACCGCTCGGCGATGCCCCAGAGGTGATCGCCCGCGCGCACGCGGTAGCCGAGCGACTCCTCCCCCGCGCTCACGCCCTCGACCGGCGCGGGCAGCGAGAGCGCCCACCCGGGCCGCACCTCGCGCGGATCCGCGAAGCGCTCCCCTGGCGCCATGACCCGGTCCCTGTTCGCCGCGAAGATCTCGATGAAGCGCGTGCCGTCCCCGTAGCAGCGGCGCGCGATGCCCCAGAGGTCGTCGCCCGGGGCGACCGTGTAGCGAAGCGCCGGCCCGGCTGGCGGGATCTGCGCCGCGGCAACCGCCGCGGCCGCGGGGGCCTGGAGCGCGGCCGCGACCGGGGGAGGAGGCACCGGCTCCGCCGCGGCCTCGGGGAGCGGCAGCCAGCTCGCGGCCAGGAGCGCTCCCCCGAAGCCCGAGTCGACGGCGCGGCGCACCGCGGGGATCGTGACGAGCGCGCTCAGCCGGAGGCCGCTCCGCGCCCACGACGCCCCGCCGCTCGCGCGCGCCGCCGCGAGCGCGCAGAGCCGGAGCAGGACGGCGAGCGCCAGGTAGCCGAGGAGGAGCCAGCAGAGCCAGGCGGCCGCCGCCAGCAGCTCGGCGTCCGAGAGCTCGGAGCCCTGGAGCGATCGCCGCAGCCGCCCGGGGTCCGGCAGCTCCGGCGCGCCGTCGAGAGCCCACAGCGCCCAGCCGAGCACGGCGACCGCCGCGATGAGCGCCACGAGGCCCCACGCCCCGGGAGCCCTCCCCCCGGCCCTCTCCGCCGCCGCCCTCACCCGCACGCTCCCGCCGCTAGCGGTTCGTGGTCAGGACCGACTGCAGCTGCCTGACCGCGTAGGAGCTCTGGTGGCCGCTTGAGATCGGATCGAGCGGAAGCCAGGCGCCGCCGTTCTCCGAGTAGCGCGCCTCCCAGGTGATGGAGAGGCCCACGCGGTAGCTCCCGCCGGCCGCAAGCGAGGAGCGCTCGTAGGTGTGGCGGATCGGGCTCTCCTGCGGGTAGGCGAGCCCGCGCGAGCTCGTCGTGAGCGAGCCCCCGTCGCCCCAGCTCCAGCGGTAGCGCACGGGCGTGATCTCGACGTCGACGTGCGAGCCCTCGAGCGTGGCGGAGCCGGTGAGCGCCCCCCCGCCGTAGCCTCCGACCCAGAACCACGACTCCACCGCGACGAGGCCGACCGCCGGGTTCGCGCGGGGGGTGATGTGAGGCAGGCGCACGATCTGGAAGACGGAGTTGCGCACGACCTCGGGGTCAATCGGCGGCGGCGGCGCGGAGCCGGAGACGACCTGCGGCGAGCCCTGGGCGTCGGTCGGCACCCAGGCGATGCCGAAGGCGCCGTCGTCGCAGCTCACCCCCCAGGGGTAGGTCCCCGGGTTCTCCTGGAGCCCCTGCTCGACCCACTCCGTGCTGGTGTGGCCGAGGTTGACGGGGGCCGCCTGGCAGGAGGGCCCGGAGCCCCCGGAGCCATCCCCGCCCGTGGAGTCGCCGCCGGTCCCCTGGCCCCCCTCCTGCCCGGGCGTGAGCTGCTCGCTCTCGATGTAGATGGTGACCCCGTCGGGGGTCGAGGTGACCGTGACCTCGGTGTTGGTCTGCGGCCCTCCCCCATCCGGGTCGTAGCCCCCGTCCGGCTCCGCCGCGGCGGGGGCCGGCGCGAACAGCAGCGCGGCCGCCAGCGCCGCCGCGCCGATCGTCCTCCGGAGACCGTCCGCTCTCATCGGGGATCCTCCTCCCTGCGCGAATCGCGCACCTTCCACGAGCCCTCCTCGCGCAGCAGCGAGACGGTGGCGTGGACGCTGTTGGCGACGCCGCGGGCGGAGACCGGGCGCCCGCTCGCGGCGTCGACCAGGTAGCTCTGGTTGCGGTAGCGGTCGACGATCACGGCCTCCTCTCCCGCGAGCATCCCGACGATGGGTGAGTTCTCGACGTCGACGCGCACGGCGTGGCCGGCGGCGCGGAGGCGCGCGATCTCCTCCCGGGCGCGCTCGAGCCGCGGCCCCGTCATCACCTCCGGGAGGCGGCTCCCATCGAGTGCGAGCAGCGCCTCGGCGTAGAGCTCCCAGTAGCGCGCGTAGTCCCGGAGCAGCTCCCGCTCCGGCGCCGGCAGCGGCGGGGGCGCGACCGGGGTCCCGGCCGCCGGCGGCTCGGCGGGCGCGGGCGGCGGGTACGGCGGTATCGCGGGGGCGGGGGCGGAGGCCGCCCCCGCGCCCGGGGCCGCGGTCCGCTCGGGGACGGCCCTCTCGCTCCCGTCCGCGCAGGTGCAGGCGCCGGCGAGGAGCGCCGCGGCGAGCGCCCAGGCCGCGGCGGCGAGGACGCGGCGGCTCACGACGGAGCCCCCACGCCGGCGCGCGGCTCGGCCTCGGCCGAGGCGCTCACCGTGACCCCGCCCACCCCCAGAAGTCCCAGGAAGGCGAGCGGCACGCTCCGCTCGACGCGCACGGAGACGAGCCCTGAGGTCGCCACCACGTCGGCCGAGAGGCCGGGTGCCGCGGCGAGGCGCTCCTCCGCCGCCCGCCGCGCCGCGGCCCCATCGAGCGAGACCCGGGAGCCCGCGCGGCGGTAGGCCGAGACGTCGAGCTGCATCGCCCCGGCCGCCGCCGCCGAGTCGGCGAGGTTCTGGAGCTGCCGGCGCTCGGCCAGCACCCGCCCGCCGTCTGCGACCAGGCCGGAGACGGCGACGAGCCCGAGCAGGAAGAGCGCGACCAGCACCGAGGCCGAGCCGCGCCCGTCGCGGTGGAGCGCCCGGGCCGCACGCCGCGGGCTCACGGCAGCGCCCGCGCTCGGCTGCGGTAGAGCTCGAGGCGCTCCTCGTGCGAGGCGGAGACCGTCGCCCGGGCGCGTGGCAGCAGCGGGAGGTCGGCCAGCTCGACCGGGTAGGAGGCGCGCGCCCTGACCACCTCGCCCCGCCGGAACGAGCCGGTCTGGAGATCGAGCACGACGGCCGTCGCGTCGAGGCCGTAGCCCCTCGCCGCATCAAGCGCCGCGGCGCGCGCGTCGGCGAGGCCGCGTGCCTGCGAGGGCGCCTGTGCGAGCGCCCGCCCCGCCTCGCGCGCCACCGCCTCCACGCCGATGCGGGCGTGCGCGACGCGCCCCGCCATCACCACGCCGGAGGCGAGCACGATCACGACCGGGAGCAGCAGCGCCGCCTCTATCAGGACGCTCCCCGACTCGCCGGCGCGGGGACGACCGGAAGGCCGCGGCGCGTCACGGGCCACCGCGGAACCCCTCCCCGCGGACCTCCGAGGTCGCCTCGACGGGGACGGCGACGTCCCGCACCCAGGGGATGAAGAGCGGGTAGTGGCCGCTCGCGCTGAGAACGATCCGCCCCGAGCGCTCCTCCGCGGTCACGGTGAAGGTCGCCGCGTGCGTGCCGAGGCCCGCCTCGAGCAGCTCGCGCGTGCGCTCCGCCCCCTCGGCGGAAGAGTGGCCCTCGCCGGCGGCGAGCCGCGCCCCCTCCTGCGCCGCGCCGGCGGCGACCTGCCCGGCGTGGTGGACGAGCGCGAGCTGCACCGATCCGATGAGCGCGAGCAGCAGGAACGGCATCACGAGCGCGAGCTCGACCGCGCCCTGCCCCGACTCGTCGCGGTGAAGCGCCCCTGGCACCGGCGCGCCCTAGATGCCCTGGAGCGCCGCGGTGATGTCGTCGAAGACGTCGGTGACCGCGGTCCCGAGCGCCTGCGCCGCCGTCAGCGCCACGACCGCTATCACCGCGGTCACGATCGCGTACTCGACCATCGCCGCGCCCCCCTCGTCGCGGTGGAGCGCGCCGAGCGCTCCCGCCATCCGGTCTCGCATGGGAAGACCCCCTTTCCGGCCCCGCGGGCCGCCTGCTATCCGCCCAGTCCGAGCAGCTCGACCCCGGCGGGGTAGAGCAGCACGACCAGGAACACCGGGAAGATGAAGAGCGCGACCGGGAAGAGCATGCGCACGGAGGCGCGGCCCCCGGCCTCGACGAGCGCGGCCCGGCGGCGATCGCGCACGGTCTCCGCGAGCGAGAGCAGGGACGGCGCGAGCGGGAGCCCGTGCCGGTGCGCGAGCGTCCACGCCGAGGCGAGCGAGCGGAGCTCGGGGACGTCCTCGCGCCCGGCGAGCGCGCGCAGCCCCTCCATCTCGTCCGCGGCGCCGAGCCCCGCCTCGCGCACGACCTCCCGGAGCGCCTCCCCGAGCACGCCTCCGAGCCTCCTGCTCGCCTCGTGGAGCGACTGCTCCGGCGAAAGCCCGGCCGAGGCCGCTATCACGAAGAGGTCGAGCGCGACCGGGAGCTCCTGGAGGATCGCCCGGCGGCGCCGGCGGAGCCTCGAGGCGAGCTCCCAGCTCGGCGCGGCGAAGCCGCACCCCGCCGCCCCCAGCCAGAGCCAGACCGGCCACGGCCCCAGGGGGTGGACGCCCGCCACGTTCATCGCGGGGAGCGCGAGGCCCGCGACCGCGGCGGTCGCGAGCTGCTGGCCGCGGAACTGCCGCGCCGTCATCCCGGGCGAGACGCGCTCCAGGCGCTCCTCCAGGTCGCCGACCTCGATGCCGGCCCGCGCCAGGACCCTCTCCATCAGCCTCCCCGCGTCCTCGATCAGCGGCCGGAGCGTCCGCTCGAGCAGGGGCTGACGGAACATCGGCCCGCCGGGGGCTGAGGCCCCCTCCTCGAGCGCGAGCCGCCCCTGCGCGGAAAGGCGGTCGAGGCGCGAGGAGAGCTCCGGGCGCGGGCGCCCGAGCGGCTGCCACGTCACGAGCAGCAGCAGCCCGCAGCCGAGCGCGCCCGAGAGCGCGAGCGCCGCCGTCACCGGAGCATCCGTCCCTGCCCGGGGAGCGCCGCCTGGCGCAGCATCACCGTGTAGCCCGCCGCGACGCTCAGGAGGCAGAGCCCCAGGATCAGCTGCCCCACGGGCTGCGAGAACGCCTGGAGGTAGTTCGGGTTGGTGGCGCGGATGACGAGCACGAGCACGACCGGGAGCGCCGCGATGACCCGCGCCGAGAGCACGTTCTGGGCCTGCTGGGAGCTCACTTCGCGGCGCACCTGCACGCTCCCGCGCACCGAGGCGCTGATGCCGTCGAGCACCTGGGCGAGGTTGCGGCCGCCGAGGCGGTAGGAGGTGAGGAGCGAGACCGCGAGCGTGTCGAAGAGGGGCTCGGCGAGGCGCTCGCGGGCGCGCGAAACGGCCTCCTCGAAGCCGGCGAGGCGGATGTCGCGCTCCATCTCCCGTAGCGCCGGCCGCAGCGGCTCGGGGCCGGTCCGCGCGAGGGCGCGCAGCGACTCCTCGATGCCGAGCCCGATCCGCACCGCGTCGCGGAGCGTCTCGACCGCCTCCCCGACCGCCTCGGCGACCTCGCCGCGGCGGCGCTGCGCTCGCTGCCGGAAATACCAGAAGGGGGCCAGCGCACCGGCCCCTGCGACCGCGAGCGTCACGACCGGCCAGCCGAAGAGAAGCTGCGCGAGGAGAGCCGACGCCGCGGCCGAGGCCGAGCTCATCACCGAGAACTCGCGCAGGCCGGCGCCGCCCGGGACCGCGCCCCTGAGCCAGCCGGGCAGCCGGCCGGGCCCGGCCCGCCCGTCCCGGGGCTCCCCGGGCTGGCCGGAGGGCCCGGGCGGCTTCAGGCCGGACCGGGCGCTCCCCGTCAGCGAGCGGGCGATCAGGTACAGGCCCGCCCCCAGGCAGAGGCTCAGCAGGAGGTGCATCAGGCCGGGCCCGCCTGCGGTCCGGCCCAGCCCGCGGCCTCCAGCCGCTGCTGACGCCGCGGGCGGATGCCGGTCCAGAGCAGCCGGCCCTCTTCCAGAGAGAAGAGCTCGGAGCCGGAGACGGCGTCCCCCTCCAGGCCCGTCACCTCGTAGATGCTCGACACCACGCGGCGCCCGGAGGGCTCCATCCGCAGGTGCACGACGAGTTCGACCGCCTCGGCGATCATCTCGGTCACGGCTGACGCCGGGAGCGCCTCCTCCGCCATCAGCGCGTAGGTGCGGAGCTTGGAGAGCGCCTCACGGGGGCCGTTGGCGTGGATCGTGCACATCGAGCCCTGGTGTCCCGAGTTCATCGCGGTCAGCATGTCGAGCGCCTCGGCGCCGCGGACCTCCCCCACCACGATCCGCGTCGGCCGCATGCGGAGCGCGTTCTTGACCAGCGCCCGGATCGGGATCCCGCCCTGCCCCTCCGCGCTCGCGGGGCGCGCCTGCAGCGCGGCCGAGTCCGGGAGCACCGGCTGAAGCTGGAGCTCCGCCGTCTCCTCTATGGTGACCACGCGCTCCGAGAGCCCCGACACCGAGGTCCCGAGCGCGTTGAGGCAGGTCGTCTTCCCCGACCCGGTGCCGCCCGCTATCAGCATGTTGAGGCCGGAGCGCACCGCCGCCTCCAGGAAGGCCGCCGCCTCCTCCGTGAGCACGCCGAGGGCGACCAGGTCCGGAAGCGTCCGCGCCCTCAGCACGAACTTCCGGATCGTCGCGTGCGTCCCGCCGACGGCGAGAGGCGCGATCACGGCGTTGAGGCGCGATCCGTCCGGGAGCCTCGCGTCGACCATCGGGCTCGTCTCGTCGAGCCGCCGCCCGAGCGGCCCCAGGGCGCGGCGCAAGAGCGCCAGCAGCTGCTCGTCGTCCTCGAACACGATCTCGGAGAGGCGCTTGCGGCCCGCGGAGATGGCGAAGACGCGCTGCGGCCCGTTGACGATGATCTCCTCCACGGAGGGGTCGTCGAGGAGGGGCTGGAGCGGCCCGAGCCCGAGGAGCTCGTCGAGGATGCGGCGCGTGAGACCCGCGGGGTCGGGGAGGGGCGGCCGGCCCAGGTTCGCGGCGCGCCGGTCCGAGGCCGCGATGCGCTCGCGGGCGAGGCGCTCCACCTGCTCGTACTCGGCCGGCCCCGGCCGGAGCAGCGCCTCGGCGTCGAGCAGCTCCCGCAGCTGCTCGCGGACCTCGCTCCGCACCGCCGCCTCGCTCTCCCCGGGCGCGGGCCCGCCCGCCGCCGCCGCCTCCGTCACCATCTCAGCGTCCTCCGGCGAGGCCCGGCAGCAGCGCGGAGAAGAAGGCCTGCCGGGGCTCGGGCGGCGCGTCGACGTCGGCGCCGAGGCCGCGGGCGAGCGCGCCGAGGTCGGCCGCGACTCTCCCGCCCGAGCGGACGAGCGGGATCTGCTGCTGAACCGCGCGGCGCGCGCTCTCGCGGTCCTCGCGCACCACGCCCGAGACCGGGAGGCCGAGCACCGGCCCGACCTCGGGGGCGTCGTAGTGGTCGCGCCCGTCGCGGCGGTTGACGGCGGCGGTGAGGACCGAGCCCCCCGCCTGCTCGCGCACGGCCGGGAGGGCGGTGCGGGCGTTCCAGACCGAGACCAGGTCGGCGCCCGTCACCAGCAGCAGCTCGTCGCCCGGGCGCAGCAGCCCGGGCTGCATCGGGGAGAGGTCGACCACGACGGTCTCGAAGCGCCCCCTGAGCGCCGCCACCGCGGCGGGCACCGTCTCCTCGCGCAGCCCCGCCGCGAGCGCGGGGCGCTCGAGGCCGGCGACCACCGCGAACCCCGCCGTCAGCTGGAGCTCCTCCGAGAGCGGCGAGCCCGGCGACGCGAGCCCCAGGAGCCCGCGCCGGGGATCGAGGTCGAGGTAGGGCGCGACGTTGCCGCCGCGGAGGTCGGCGTCCAGCAGGACCGTCCGCGATCCCCCCTCCGCGAACAGCGCCGCCAGCGAGATAGCCAGCGTCGTCTTGCCGGGAGCGCCCTTGCCGCTCACCACCGCCACGACGCGCCCGCCTGCGTCGGCTCCGGGCGCCGCCTGCCGGCGGGGCCGGCCGCGCCCGGAGCCGGGTGGCGCGAGGAGCTCGAGTCGGGGCGCGGCCCGCGACGCCTCCCCCGGCGCCTCCCCCGCTGCATCCGCTGACCCGTCGCCGGCCGGAGCGGCCGGGCGTGCGCCCCGCGAGACCGCCCGGCGCACGGCTTCGGCGACGACCGGTGCGGGCGACGAGGCCGGCACCGTGCCGGCCAGCCGTGAGAGCCGCGCCGCGTCGCCCGCCTGAGCGAGCAGCACGACCGGGATCTCCCGCGCCGCGAGCCGGCGCAGCGTCTCCTCGGTGAGGCGGTGCAGGTCGGCCGCCGCGAGCACGGCGTCGGCGTCCCCGGGCGCCGCCAGCTCGAGCAGGCTCGGCCCGTCCAGGCAGCGGCCGCGGACCGCGATCCCGGCCTCGGGCAGTTCCCGCTGGAGCCGGCCCTCGAGCTCGCGGTCGCCGACTGCGAGCAGCACCCGCACCTCGTCCTGCGCGCCTGCGCTCATCGCCTCTCCCCCTCGCCTGCATCCGACGAGCCGGCTTCTCCTGTCTCCCCGGCGGTGATCGGATCGGGAGCGAGCAGGAGCAGCGTGAGCTCGGCGTTGACCACCGCGTGGGCGACGCGCGCCGCGGCCTCGCGCGGGATGACCAGCGTCACGCCCGTGGGCAGACCCTCCTCCTCCCGCGAGCCGCCGCCTCCCAGCGACACGCGCGACGCCTCGAGCGCGACGGCGTAGACCGTCGCCCGCTCCAGCAGCGTCTCCGTCCTGCTCTCCGGCTGCCCGGCACCTGTCGTCGCCATCACGGCCACGGCGTCGCCGCGCCGCAGCCGGCCGTAGACGGAGTCGTCGTCGACCGCGATCGTCACCGCGAGCTCCCCGGGCCCGATCACGGGCCCGTCGCCCAGGTCGGGCCGCACCACGAGCTCGCCTGCATGGATGGGGCCGGTCGCCGTGTGGCCGGCGACGGCCGCGATCTCGGCGCCGGGCACGGCGAGCGAGGCGAGCGACCCCGAAAGACGCGCCGGGGAGACCGCCAGGTCGTCCGGCTGGATCACGTCCCCGGGGTCGATCGCCCGCGCCGCGACCACGACCGGCGTCGTGATCTGCGCCTGGCGCCAGAGCGTGAGGCCGCCCACCACCGAGACGAGCACCAGCGCCAGGCCGGCGACGAGCCGCACGTCCACGCGCGGCAGCGCCACCTGGCCCAGTCGCCGGTCGGTGCTCTCCGCAGCCATGTGCCTCCCCCGGCGTGTCCCCGTCCGCACCTGAGCGGACGCGAGTCGCCTGCGCCCTCCGGCGGGGACGGCCCACGCCCCGGCGCCGGGCCGGAAAAGCTACGGGGGACGCCGAAACACGACCGCAACGCGCCGCAGCGCGGGGGTCCCGACCGGCACCCGGCGGGCGTCCGGCGAGGTCCCGCGCCAACCGGAGATCGGGGGGCGCGGGCCCCCCCGGCTTGTTGCGGTGCTGTTGCGGCACGAAGGCGATAACGGACCGCGGAGGGCGCGCCGGGGCACGTCACAACCGCGCGGGGCCAGCTCCCGGCGGCGGCGCCGGCCGGTCGCGCCCGCGCCACCGGGCGTGGCTAGAAGGCGGTACCAGACATGCCCGCGTCGCGCCCGGAACGAGACGGCAGCCCCGCGGCGCGGCGCCGGCCGGCCCTTCGCGTTGCGCTACTCGGGAGGTTCGAGCTCACGGTGGACGGAGTCCGCCGCGACATCGGGAAGGGAGCGCGCCGCATCGTCGCGCTGCTGGCCCTGAACCGCGACGGCCTCTCGCGCAAGAGCGCCGCCGCGCTGCTCAGGCCTCACCTCGAGCCCGGGAGCGCGCGCGGGAGCCTGCGCATGGAACTGGGGCGGCTCCGCAGCCGGGCGCCGGCAGGCCTGATCGAGGACGACGGCACCGATCTACGGCTCGCCCCGCACGTCACGGTCGACGTCGAGGAGGTCGAGGCGCTGGCGGCGAGCGTCGCCGGGAAGACCGCTCCGCTGCCGGATATGACGGTCATCGAGCGCCTCTCGCAGGAGCTGCTCCCCGACTGGGACGATGACTGGGTCGAGAGCGAGCGAACGGGGTTCCGCAACCTCACCCTGAATGCGCTCGACGAGTATGCCCGCGCGCTCGCGGAGCGCGGCCACCGGGATGCAGTGCTGGCGATCACCCGGCGCGTGCTGCGCAGGGAGCCGCTGCGGGAGAGCACCGTCGCCGTGCTGGTCGAGATGTTCCTCGCCCAGGGAAACCAGGCCGAGGTGGCGAGCGTCTACCTCGACCTCAGGGCGCGGATGAAGAAAGAGATGGGCATCGAGCCCTCACTGCAGCTGCGCGCGCTCGTCGCGCGGGTCCTGGAGCGACGCTGAGATCGAGAGAGAGTCGGCATGGAGGTGCACCCCGGACAGACAGGACCCGTACCGAGCGCAGGTGGATGCGGAACCGCACCACGACCCGGAGCGCACCCCGCTGCCGGGCGCGCGCTTCGCGGCGCGGCGCGGGCGGCCGACCCGCCCGCCGCGCCGCCTGCGCCACGGCCCGCTCACTCCGCGTCGCGCGCCTCCGGGAAATCCAGGGGAGCACTCCAGTCGCGGGTCATGAAGGTGATGAAGAACTCCTCCATCTCGCCCGGTTCGACCCCGAACCGCGCCACGAAGTGATCGCGAAAGCGACTGTAGGTCGCGACGGCCCCGGCACGCTCGCCGGCGCCGATCTGGATCCCGATCAGCCCCCGCGCGGCATACTCGTGCAGCGGGTCGGCTCGCAGCGCCATCTCGATCCCCCGCCGCGCCGCCTCCAGGCTGGCGTGCGCGACCTGCCCGTGGATGTACTCGTCGAGCGCGAGCCGGCAGAGATCGCGCAGCCGGCGCCTCTCGGCGCGAACCCAGTCATCCTCCCAGGCGGGAAGCAGTTCCTCGGTGAGTCGCTCGGGGCGCTGAAACCCGAGCAGCGCGTCCAGCGTCGTGAAGAGGCCCGCGATCTCCGCCTCCAGCTCCTCGCTGTCGACCGCCGTGCCCGGGACGAGCCGCAGCGTCCGTCCGCGCGCCTCGACGATCGGCCGCGGCGCCGAGGCGCGGAGATCCCGCAGGGCCGCCCCCAGCCGGGCGCGGCGCCGGGTGCGATCGAGGCCGGGCCAGAGCGAGGCGGCGAGACGGGCCCGCGAGCGGAGGCCGGGCTTCGTGTCCATGACAGCGAGGAGGGCGACGAGCCGGCCCGCCTCCCCCGGGAGGCGACGGGGGACTCCGTCCACGGTGACGGCGAAGCCGCCCATGAGGGTGATCCGGATCGCCGGCCGATCCCGTTCGCGGCCGCGGGCGACGCATGCCGGGCCGGACCCCGCGCCGGCCGGGAGCCCTCGCTCGGGCGTCACGTCCGCCTCCCGCCCGCCTGCCGGGCCGCGCGTCGGCCCCCGGAGCCCGCCGCCGGTCCGGGGCATGCGCACCCGGTCGCCAGGGTTCGTCCGACCAGTCCGCAGGATACTCATGCCACGACGATCCGCAGGCCGTAGGCGGGTAGGTAACAGCGGATGGCGGGCGCGTCAATCACCGCGGCGGGCGTCGCTGGCCTGACGTTTCTCAACAAAGCTGCTCTGCGCCCGCGCCAACCTGCACGTGATGGTGTGGGACCGCGACGCTCTCGAGGACGGCTTCGAGCTCTTGGAGCCCCGGCTGCGCGATGCTTTCGGAGGGGATGATGGGTGGTGGCTGCTCATCGGCTGGGGGAGGGGCGGCTTCGAGCACCGCAGCCGGGCGGGTGCGTCGACAGGCGGCGCGCCCTCGGGGGCGCCGTCGAGTGTGTGTATGGAGGCAGGCGCGGGGCGGTTCGGCCACTCGATCCTTGGGCGGCCCGCCGCTCACAATGCCCGCTGACGGGAGGACTCTGATGCCGACATTCACGAGGATGAACCCGGATGAGGTCGCCGTCGGCCGCGGGCGCGCCGCCGCCGAGCAGCGAAGGCCCTACGTCGAGGCCCTGGAGGCGGGCGCCGCGGGCAGCATCACGCTCGAGCGTGGCGAGAAGCCGGCGACGGTGAAGCGGATGCTCCAGGAAGCGGCACGTCAGGCGAACGTTCGCATCCGCTCCTCGTGGGCGGACGACCGGCAGCGCGTGCTGGTGTGGAAGAAGGTCGGCACGCGCTGAGGCGGCGCCGGAAGCGCGGCTGGCGGGTCCCGCCTCCGGTCGGCGCTCCTCACCGACCGAGCAACGCGACGCCACACACCGCGTGCCGGGCTCGCCGCCGTGCGGGCCGCGCACCGCACGGATGGCGCTGTCCGTGCCCCCCGCGAAGAGGGTGGCGCGCCCGAGGGAATGTGACCGGGAGGGCAGGAGCGTGACCGGCGCCTTCCACGTCAACGAAGACAGGCCGACCCGCTCGGCGACGGTCCACCGGGCGGGGGGGCCCTGCCAGGTCCCCCAGCGCAAGCGGGCGCGCGACGGGCAATGGCACGGACCGTTTCGCCTCAAGGAGGGCGCGCTGAGAGTCGCCCGTGAGGTCGGCCGCGACATCTACGAGTGCCAGCGCTGCAACCCCTGACGCCGGTGGGGCGATCCTCTATCGTCCGCCTGCGGACGGCGCTTTGTCGGCGCGGATTCGCGGGCGCGGCGGGAGCGATATGGCGGCGCATGCACTGCCCTCGGGGCGAGAGCTGGCGGATCGCGTCAGGTCGGCGCTGGACGCGACCGAGTGGTCTTCCAAGGGGGGCGACCGGACGCGCCGGCTGAAACAGAGCGTGTGGGAGCTCGGCTTCGATGTCGCCTCCGAGTGCGGCATGGCGCTGTACCCCTTCGCGGGCCTGGGAAACGACCTGGCCGGCTACGCGCGGGGTCTCCTGGAGCAGCGATCCGCGTACTTCTACCCGCACCTCCAGGAGGCTCGCGGACACGCCTGCTGGTGAGGACCGCCCGGAGGGGCGCCCATGTCCGAGCAGACCCCCAGCCGGGCCGAGCTGGACGCTGAGGCTCACGCGGATCTGGCCCTCCACCGCGCGGTCCTGGCCGAGATGACCGCGCGCGGCGTCTCCGGGGAGGTGCTGGAGGAGCAGCGCGAGAACGTGGCGCTCGCGAACGCGGCGGCCGAGTTGCTGCGGCACAGCGAGCCCGGTCACGACTGCGCCCGCCTCGGCTGCCGCACGGATGACCTGGTGGCCCGGATGGGCGCTGCGCTCATCGGCGTGCCGATGACCTGGCGTCCACCGGCCGGCGACACGGGCGCCGGCGACTCGGGGGGCGTCCGCCGGGCGCACGGTGCATCACCGGACGAACCGGCGCCGGGCCGGCGTCCCGGGAGGATCCGCGTGTCGCTTCTCGGCGGGTTCAGCGTCACCCGGGACGGGAACACGCTCACGCTTCCAGAGGCCGAGCAGCGCCTCGTCGCGCTGGTGGCACTCCACCGCCACGTGGGCCTGTCCTGGGCCGCGGCGCGGCTCGCACCCCGCATCGAGCCGGCGAGCGCGGTCGCCCGCGTCGACGAGGCGATCGCCCGCCTGAGGTCGGCCGGGCTCGACATGCTCGACCACGACGGCCGCGTGCTCAGCCTGGCGGCGGGCGTCACGGTCGACGCCGAGGATGCGGAGGCATTCTTCTCCCGGCTCGCGCGGCAGGGGGGCGACCCGCGGTGGAGCGCCGACCACGACCGGCTCCTACAGGAGGTGCTTCCTGGCTGGACGGAGATCTGGGCGCAGGTCGCACGCCAACGGTTCGAGGATCTCTCCCTGAGCGCACTGGAAACCGAGATCCGACGGCTGCTGGACGGCGGCGCCCGCAGCGCCGCCGCGACCTTCGCCCGGAAGGTGCTCCGGGCCGATCCGTTCCGCGAGAGCACCCTGCGCCTGCTGATCGAGGCCTACCTCGCCGAGGGCCGCGACGCCCTGGCCCGTGACTGCTACCTCGCATTCCGGCGAGATCTGCTCGACGAGTTCGGCTTCGAGCCCTCGCCGATGGCGCGCGAACTCGTCGCCCGCCTGCTGGGCGAGGAGGGCTCCCCCGGCGACGAATCCCCGGACTGACGCGTCGGGCGTGCGCCAGCGGGTTCAGCGCGGGTGTGGGCGCGGGCGATGTCGCCGTGCGCCGCGGAGGACACGAAGTCGAGTGTCAGCCCGCCCCGCTTCGATCAGGTCGCGGGCAAAGGACCGGCCTCCAGCACTCCGGTCGTCGTCGTGCCGGCCTCGCCCTCCATGGGAGGGAGTTGCCGCACTCCGAGACGCGGGAGCCGCCCGGCCGCACTCTCACCCGCGCCACCGGTGCTCGCCGAGATCGACAGACCCGTCGTCGCCGATGCTGATGCCCTCGCCGGCGAGCCTCCTGCGCTGCTCCGGCATCTCAGTCGCCGCGAGCTGCCCCTGCGCGTTGACGACCCGGTGCCACGGGAGGTCGGTCTCGTCGGGAAGGGCGCGCATGACCTTCCCGACCGCCTGCGCGGCATCGGGAGACCCGAGTTCCTGAGCCACCTGCCCGTACGTCACGACCTTGCCCGGCGGCACCTGCCGCAGGTAGGACCACACCTGCTCCTGGAAGGTCCCGGTCCCGCTCTGTGGCGGCGGATTCCAGGAATCCAGCGCGGTCGTGACGAAACCGGTAAGGCCCTCGCGCACGTGCTGCCACTGCTCGTCGCCGGCGATGTCGAGGGCGAAGCCGCTCCCCCCGGGCTGCCAGCCGAGCCGTTCGGCCTCCTCCCCGAGGGCGTCGAGCGCATCGGCGTCGTAGTGTTCCGGGCTCGCATACCACTGGACCCGTGCGCCGACTTCCTCCTGTACCCAGAGATGGCAGAAGGTCCGACGGCGTTCCCCGAAGGGCAGGCGGAAGCCGAGTCCCCATGCGGTGGTGTTCTGGAAGGATCCGGGGAGTGCGCGACTCAGCGTTGCGGCGATTTCTTCGAAGAGGTTCGTCATCCCCCTCTCGGCCAGCCGCTTCTGGAGCGCCTGACGCTTCTCGGCCCTGCTCTGGCCACTTCGTCGCCGGGATGGCACGGCCTCCTCCCGCTCGACCTCGACCTGCCGCGCGAGCAGCGTCTCTCCCGAGTGCTCGAAGCCGAAGAACGTCAGCACGGAGATGTCGATGCCGCCGTCCGCGAGGAACCGCGCCATCCGCTCCGCCCGCGCGTCCACGCCAAGTCCCACGAGCACGAGTCGCGGCGGCAACAGATCGCTGAGTTCGCTCTCCCCGAAGCGCTCCAGGTACCACTCCTCGAAGTCGTCGATCTCCTCGACGCCCCCGCTTCCCGATTGCTCCGCGATCAGGGCCGCGAGCTGCTCGGGCGTCCTGGTGTTCAGCGCCGAGGCGTAGTCGATGCACTGCGTCACCGCTTCGCGGGTCAGCCTCTCCCGCTTCAGCTCGAAGACGACGAGCCGGCCGTCCTTATCGACGCCCAGCAGGTCCAGGGGACCGCCCTCGGTCGGCGTCTGGCGCCCGACCAGGTAGAGCCCGGGCTCGAGCATCTCGGGGCGCCGCACCAGCGTCTCCTCGAGGTGATCCTCCAGTCCCACGGTCACGCTCTCAAGGACTTCGACCTCCGCCCCATCGCCGAGGGCCCAGATCTTGAGTTCGCCCGCCATGCGCTTCCTCCCGTGCCTTCAGCCTTCGCCGGGGACGCCCGGCCGTCCGCCTTCGCGACGGTCCGCCGGGGATTGTAGTCGGGGGGCGGGGGGAGCCCCGCGTCCGGGTTCGCGATCCCGGACTGTGGCTCCACGCGGCGCGCGATACGCTGGCTCGCGGGTGCGGGCGATCCGCCGTCGACGCGTGGGCGGACGGACCATCCAGGAGGCAACGCATGGCCCTCTACAGGATCGACGAGACCGGCGGCTCGCTGCGGGAGATCCCCGAGACGACCCTCTCGGGCGAGGGCAAGCGGGAGCGCCACGACCTTCAGCGGTGGCTTCGCGATCACCCCGCCGTGCTCGAGGAGGGCCTCTTCGTGCTCGCCGAGGAATTCGGCGAGTGGGACAGCGGCAGGCGCATCGACCTCCTGGCGCTCGACGAGCGCGGCCGGCTCGTCGTGGTCGAGCTGAAGCGGGACGAAGGCGCCTACATGGACCTGCAGGCGCTGAGGTACGCCGCGATGGTCGCGCACATGACGTTCGAGCAGGCGGTCGCCGCGCACGAGAGCTGGCTGCGCGCGCGAGCCACCGGTGGCGACGCGCGCGAGCGCATCGCCAGCCATCTCGCGGTGGGTGACGGCGTCGAACCCGAGATCGAGAGCGCGAACCCGCGCATCCTGCTCGCGGCGCGCGACTTCCCGCGGGAGCTCACGACACTGGTGTTGTGGCTGCGGGACCGGGGCGTCGACATTGCGTGCATTCGCCTGCTCCCGTACCGCGTCGAGGGCACACTCGTGCTCGACGTGACGCCGGTGATCCCGTTGCCCGAGGCAGACGACTACCTCGTCCGCGTCCGCGAGAAGGTGAACGAGTCCGAGCCACGGAAGTACCCCGTGATCTCGTGGACCGAGAGCGATATCGAGCGCCTCGTGCGGGTCCTGGCGGATCCGGTGGAGGCAGGCGCGCGCTCGGCGAGCGTTCCGCATCCGCGCCTGGCCGCGGTCATCGATGTGCTGGCCGACGAGCCCGATGTCTGGCTCTCCATCGTGACCGCCAGCGACCGAGGCGACGAGACACCACACCAGATTCGGGGGCTGCTCGCTCGACTCACGAGGATGGTGCGCATCGACTTCGGGCGGGACAACTGGCCGTTCGAGGTGGAGGGCCGGTCCAGCGACACGGCGGAGGGCCGGATAGCGCACTACCGGATGGCTGCGGAGATCGCTGGCTGGTGGAAGGCCGCGCGGCGATCGATGCCCCCCAGCGAGCAGTCATCGACCGAGCAGCCGCCGGTCCAGAGCGTCGGCTGAGGCCGGGCTCGCAGGTTCACCGACGAACGGCACATGTCAGCCATCCGCCGGCGTTCGAGCCCGAAGCGCACAGGGCGACCACATCCAGCCGCGTTGCTCGGAGGAGACGATCCTGCGCGAGTACCCGGTGATCGAGCCGGAGGACATCCGGGCGTGCCTGCTGTACGCCCACCGCCCGATCGCCGGTGAGGACGTGCACGACCGCGTCCCCGTCAGCGGCCCGTGAGGTTCCTGCTGGACGCCTGCGCCGCGTCCCAGCATGCGCGAGGCGCTCACCGGCCAGGGCCGCGATGTCCCCTCGGCCCTGGAGGCGATGCCGCGCGCCCCTGATGACGAGCTGCTCGCCGTGGCGCTGGCCGAGGAGCGCATCCTGATCACGGAGGACAGGGGCTCCGGCGAGCTGGTGTTCGTCCGCCGGCTCCCGCATCCTGCATCATCCGCTTCACCGACATGCCGATCGGGGAGAAGGTCGACGCGATGATCGAGCTCATCGAGCGCAGCGAGGAGGCGATGCGCGGGGGCAGCATCGTCGTCGAGACCCGGAGCCGCGTGCGGATCCGGCACGGCGAGGACGGGGAAGCATGATGGCCGCGGACCGAGCTTCTTCAAACCCCACCCGCGACAGGGCGGAACCGTTCCACTCCCTCCGCCAGAACCTGACCGCCGCCGTGTTCCTGACGGCGGCTACCGACCCGCACGCCCGAGAGGCGGATGCGCGCACGGGGCCGTCATCCGTGCTCACCCGGTGAGCGCCGCGTCATGACCATGCGACTCGTCGTCGATCAGCCGTTCGACCTAGCTCTCAGCCTGGAGATGGGCCAGACCTTCCGCTGGCGACGCGTCGGCGACGAAGACGTCCGCGATCGGGACTGGGGACACCCGCCGGAGCGCTGGCGAACGGGCGGCGGCTGGTACTCGGGCGTCCTCGGGGAATTCCTGGTCCATGTCCGGCAGATGCCGGGCGGCATGGAGTACCGGGTGGGGGACGAGGCCGGGGAACGGGAGGACATCGACCTGGAGCAGGGTCTCCGCGACTACTTCCGGCTGGACGACGACATCACCGCCGTCTACTCCGAGATCACGCGCGACCCCGTCGTGAAGCGGGCCGTGGAGCAATATCCGGGTCTGCGATTGCTCCGGCAGGACCCGTGGGAGTGCCTCGCGTCCTACGTGTGCTCGCGGGTCCAGAGCATCCGCGGCACCCGGGGCGACGTCGAGACGATCGCGCGGCTCAGCCGTCGCACGGTCAGGATCGGCGACGACGTGCGCCATGTGTTCCCCGCGCCGATGTTCGTGGCGCACTCGGACCTGGCCGCGGCGGACCCGGGACTCGGCCTCAGCAGGGCGCGCGACATCGTCACCATCGCCGGCTCCGTCGAACGGGACGCGCTGCCGCTGGACCGGGCGGGGGCCGGCGCCGAGCCGTCGGCGGACGTGGTGCGGAGGCTGGACGGCTACCCGGGCGTCGGACCCAAGATCGCGAGCTGCGTCGCGCTGATGGCGCTGGACTCGCTCGACGCGTTCCCGGTCGACCGATGGGTGCAACGGGCGATCGCGAAGTGCGACCTCTCGGAGATGCCGCACGGCCGGGGCCGGCGCTCGCTGGCGGAGAAGATCGAGTGCTCTCTCGCCCTGACGGACGCCCAGCAGTACCAGGTGGCGGCGTGGGCGCGCGCCCGATTCGGCGCCTACGCGGGTTACGCCGGGCAGTACCTGTTCCACTGGGCGGAGCCCCACAAGGAGCGGGCCGTCAGGGGGGACTGCCCGGTCTGCGGCCCAGATCGACGCTGACGCCGCCGCGAGCGCCGGGGGGGTGCACCTGCGTCCCCGCGACGGACGCGCAGAGGGCACCGGCTTCAGCCCCCCGGACGACCTCGACCGGGAGGGCGTCATCAGGGCGGCGCCCGCGGTTGCCGTAGGCGAACGCCGCGGCGACGCGTGTCCGGCAGGCGGCGAGCAGTTGCTCGCGTGGCGCCGGGCGCTACCCGGGCCCTCATCGGTCTGCACGAGCTGCAGGTCTCCGGACTCACATCGTCGACTACGTGGCGCCGCGCATCGTCGACACGCTGCACGGTGACCACTGGCCTGGTGAACGGGGAGCGGCAGAGCGAGTGGCAGGTCAGCGACTGACGGAATCGGTGCTCGTCGACAGTCGGGCAACCGGCGAGCGTGCTTATCGGCGAGTTCGCAGTCCAAGAAAAGAAGTACATATGATCCGCTATCAAATACCAATCAAATTCCCATCACGCCCCGCTCACGATTGACTCAGCCAGGTTCGCGAGCCGCGTGTGGAACGCTCTCCACGATGATCAATCGCGTGCGGCCGCCCGCCGGGAACCGGCCTGCGCCGCCAGGTGCCCCTGACCCCCTTGATTGCTTTGTGATTGATCTCTGAGCGAATCCTGAGTGCCCCGGTCTGTAGCGTCCTCCGCACAAGACGTGCGTTTGTCGGTACCGCCGCTCCGCAGGGAGCAAAGAAACCGGCGCGGACGGCTCATCCGGGGCACCTGCGCGGACGCGGGCGCCGAATCGAGCGGGCGGGGACGAGCCGGTGACGAGGACGACGGAGGAGGTGCCAGGGCAGGAATCCAGCCGGCGGTAGCGAGACCCGGTCGACGGGCGGAAGGAGCAGCAGCAAGCACAAAACGATCCCGGGAGTGAGCCCGCTCGCGGGCTGACTCGAGACGAACGAGGCAGTCACGACCCCCGCGGCAGCGCGCCCCGGAGGAGTCGTGGCGCCGGACCGACAGCCCCGCACGGCCCAGCGCCGCGGGGCTTCTTCATCGGCGGAGAGCGACGGGACGACCGATGAGGACGGGCACCGGCAGGCGGTCGACCCGACCGCGTACGAGCCAGCGACGAAGTGCCCCGCTCCAGCGAGCAGGGGCCAGTCAAGGAGAAGGGAGAGTGAGATGGCCGGCAGGAAGAAGCGACCCCGGAGAAGGGTCGCGCGGCGCTTGGCCGCGGTGTGGAGCCGTGTCGTCCGGCGGTCGCAGGGCCTGGGCCGGGCGGCCTCCGCGCGGCTGCGGCCGTGGCGTCCCGAGGTCGAGGTCGACCTTCCGGGGAAGCGCGGGCGCAGGCTCCGCCGGGCGATCGCTCGCGCGGCGCGGAGCCACCTCCGCGCGCTCCGCGTGACGCCGCCCGGGCACCTGCTCGTGGTGGTGCAGCGCACGGTCGTCCTGGACGGGCGCCCGCTCGCGTCACTGCTCCAGGTGTTCGAGGGAGAGAGGGGCCCGAGGCGGCACGTGCTCTTCCTCGCGGCCTCGACGGGCGACCGGAAGCTCGGTGACGGCGAGGTCGTGGCGGCGCTCAGGCACCAGCTGCAGCGGGTCGTCGCGGCGGAGCTGGGCGCGCCGGTCGCCACGGAGGCGGAACCGGTCGCCGGTCGGGCCGAGCCCGATCACACACCGCCGCCATCGGAGCCGCCGGAGCCGACGCCGCTCGAGGAGCTGGCGTCATCTCCGGCGGCGTTCGGAGGCCTCAACGGCGGGTTCCCGGCCCGGGCAGGCAGATAGGGGGAGAGGTCATGACCCACCGGTTGGTGCTCACAAGTCTCGGCGAGCTGGAAGCGGTCCGCGGGCTCTTCGCGGACGGAGGCCCGGTACCCGTCGGGCGGGCGCTCGTGCCCGTCATCGGCGGCACCGGGGCGGCGGAGCGGGGGGCGCTCGCCGAGGCGGCGCGGCGGGCGGCCGGCGAGCTCGAGCAGCTGCTCGCACGCGACGGCGAGCGCCGCGTGGAAGCGAAGCGCGGTCTCGGCCGCCTGCGCGAGACCGCGTCGGAGGCCCTTGGCCTGCGCCGGACGGCGCGCGAGATGGGCGAGGCGGCGGAGCGCGCCGCCGCGCTCGCGGAGTCGGCATTCGAGCGCTCCGCCGGACGGCGGGCGGAGCACGTCGCCGCCGTGGCGGGGCGGCTCCGCAACCAGGCCGAGGCCCACGCGGAGGCGCTCGAGCGCGAGGCCCGGACGCTCGCCGGGCGGGGCGACGTCGCACGGCTGCTGGCGGAGGAGAAGCGAAAGGAGAAGGAGGTCGAGATGCGCGAGAAGCTGGCGCTGGCCGGGAGACACCTGGACGGCGGCAGGAACGACGAGGCCCGGCGGTTGCTGTCATCCCTCGAGGGGACGATCGGCGGCGACCCGGAGGACCGGCAGGCGTACGAGAGCCTGCGGCGGCGCGAGCAGGCGGTGCATCTCCGCTCGGCGGAGGAGGCGCTGCGCGAGGCGCGCCGGCTGCACCGGCGCGAGCCGGCGCGGGCAATCGGCCTCATCGAGGCGGTCGAGCTCGCGGGCCTGCCCGAGGACGTGGTGCGCCACCTCTACGGCTGCTGGCTCACCGCCTGCCGCCGGCTCGAGCTGCTCGCCGCCATCCACTACCGCGCCGGCTTCGGGCGCGGCGCCGTGCTGATGCCCACCGCGGACGGGCGCTGGGAGGTCGTCTCGGCCCTCGGCCTCAGGCGCTGGGAGCGCGGCCGCACGTTCTCACCGCGGGCGCTGCGCGGAGCACGCCCGCTCGGCTGACCCCGACCGACCACCGCGACGACTGAGGTGAGGGACCGCCTTCGGGCGGTCCCTCCCTCTGTCCGCAGGTTGCCGGCCTCCGGCGGCGGCCGGCGGATCGTGCGCGCACCGCGATCAAGAGGAAAGGAGAAGGAAGTGAGGAGAATCAGGACGAAGAGTCGCTGCCGGGGGGCGCCGCGCGCTGCCCGACGGCGGCGTCACGATCGCCCCGGATCGCCCGGGGCGAAGCGCGAGGGCGCGCACGCAGCGGCCCCGGCGCCGCACGCCGCGCACGGGCGGGCCGACCGCAGTCCGCGCCTGACCCCGCTGCCCCGGGGCGGTTGAACGTGTTCGACACCGAGGCGATCCGGGCGGCGCACCCGATCGCGAGGGCGGTCCGGGGCGCCGGCGTCGAACTGCGGCGCTCGGGCCGCCGCCTGGTCGGCCTCTGCCCGTTCCACGACGACCGCCGGCCGAGCCTCCTGGTCTACCCGGAGTCGGCCAGCTGGTTCTGCTTCGGCTGCGACACCGGCGGCGACGTCATCGACTTCGTCGGCCGCATGCACGGCACCGCCTTCCGGGAGACCGCGGCGATGCTCGCGGGGAGCGCCGGCGCCGCTCCGGTGCCCTCAACGGCGGTGCGATCCCCGCCGCGACGGCCGGCCCCCGTGCCGGATGACGGGGCGGCGGCGGTCATCGAGGAGGCCTGCTCCCTCTACGCGGAGCAGTACGCGGGGAGCCGGCAGGCCCGCTCGTACGCGAAGAGCCGCGGCATCGACGGGGACACCGCCTCGCGGCTTCGCATCGGCGTCGCCTCGGGCGGACTCGCCCGGCGCCTCCATTCCCGGAGGCTGGACCCGGGCGCGGCGCGCCGCGTCGGGCTGCTGGCGGGCGATCGCGACGCGCTCTCGGGGCGCATCGTCGTCCCCGACCTGGACGCCTCCGGCCGGGCGACCTGGCTGACCGCGCGCTCCCTCGACGACCGCGAGCCGCGCTACCTCAACCTCAGCCTTCCATCGCCCCTCCTCGGCCTCGCGCGGGTACGGGCGGCGGGAGCCCGGGCCCTCGTCCTGACCGAGGGGCCGTTCGACTGGCTGACCGCGTGCGCCTGGCAGATCCACGCCGCGGCGTCGCTCGGGACCCACGTCTCGCGGGAGGCGCTCCAGGCGCTCCGCTCCTTCCGGCGCGTCTACCTCGCGCTCGACGCCGACGGCCCCGGTCGTCGCGCCTCGGCCCGCCTCCGCTCCGAGCTCGGAGCGCGGGCGGTCGTCGTGCCGCTCCCGGAGGGAGCGCACGACCTCAGCGAACTCGGATCCCGGCGGGACGGCCGCCGGGCGTTCCTGCGTTCGCTCCAGCAGGCATATGCACGAGAGCAGGAATCATGGATGAGATCACGAGACCAAGGCCGCCGCGGCCAAGCCGCCTGAGCCGGGCCGCACTGGGGCGACTGAAGCAGCCGCTCCCCCCGGAGCTGGTGTCGGAGCGCACGACCGAGCACGGCGAGGTGCTCCGCTACATCGAGGGCTGGCGCGCGATCGAGCTCGCCAACGCCGTCTTCGGGCACGACCGCTGGGGCGCCGAGCTCGTCGGCGAGGTGACGTGCCGCCAGCTCCCGGAAACCGGCGGCGGCGATGCGCCCGCCGCGCTCTACACGGCGACCGTGCGGGTCACCGCCCGGGGCTGCCTGCCCCACAGCGACGTCGGTACCGCCGTCACCTCCGAACCGACGGCCGAGGGACACGCGGTCGCCGCCAAGGCCGCCGTCACCGACGCGCTCAAGCGCGCGCTCCGGCACTTCGGGGAGCGCTTCGGGAACGGGCTCGGTGCCGTCGAGGGCGGCTCTGTACTCGCCTCCTCCGCCGTCGAGGCCGACGAGCTGCGGCGCCGCGTGCTGGCGATCGCCGCCAGCGCCGGCGCCGACGAGGCGCGCACGCGCGCCTGGGTCGAGCAGCGCTACGGGCGCCCGCTCGCACAGCTCGATGCGCCGGCGCTGCTCGCCTGCGTCGACGCGCTCTCGCGCGGACTCCACCGCCGAAACGGCGCGCGGGCGGCCTGAACAGATGGCCCGCCCCATCAGCCGCGTCGTGGAGACGCGCCACGGACGCTACGACGTCGCCCGGATACCGCTGCCCGAATGCCCGCTGCCGGGCTTTCGGGCGTCCCTGATCCAGGCCGTCCGCGCCGATCGCCCGCCCCGGCGGGCGATACGCCTCACGCTCTACGAGCGCCCGGGACTACCCCCTCGCGGGGGCGGCTCCCGTGCGGCGTAGGCCACAGGGCGGCCGGACCGACCCCTACCAGGAGATCACCGGCCGCATCACCCGCGCGCTCGAGCGCGGCACCGTGCCGTGGCGCACGCCCTGGCACGCACGCGGGCACCGCAACGCCCGCTCCCGCCGCCCCTACCGCGGCATCAACACGCTGGTGCTGCAGACCGCCGCGCTCGAGCGCGGCTGGAGCGACCCGCGCTGGCTCACCTACCGCCAGGCCGAGGCATCGGGCGGACACGTCCTGCGCGGCGAGCACGGCACCCGCGTCGTGCTCTGGAAGTGGATCGAGAAGAGAGATCCGGACGATCCCGAGCAGGTGCAGCGCTTCCCGCTCATCCGCCTCTACTCCGTCTTCAACGTCGCCCAGTGCGAGGGCGTGAGGCTCCCCCGCGGCGAGGCCCGGGACTGCTTCGACCCCCTCGAGCGGGCGGAGGCGGTGATCTCGGGCTACCGGGACGGACCGACCGTCCACCACGACGCCGACGGCGCCTACTACGTCCCCGAGCGGGACGAGGTGCACCTGCCCGCGCGCGAGGCCTTCGCGGACGCGCACGGCTACTACGCGACGCTCTTCCACGAGCTCGCCCACTCCACCGGCCACCCGCGCCGCCTCGCCCGCGAGGGCTACCGCACGGCGGCGCGCTTCGGCTCCGA
>JAPONQ010000011.1 GCA_026713865.1 Chloroflexota bacterium
CGACGCGCGAGGCAGATGACGGCCGCGGTGTGTTTCTTCCCCTCGGCCCGCTTGCGGTCGTAGAACGCCCGGGAGACGGGGTCGCGCAGCGAGGCGAAGGCGGAGAGGTACATCGCGTTCTTGAGCCGGTGATTCCCGCGGCGGCTCCGGGTCTGCCCCCGGATGCTGCTGCCGGACTGGCGGGTGACCGGGGCAAGGCCGGCGTAGCTGGCCAGCCTCGATCCGTTTGCGAAGCGAGAGATGTCACCGATCTCGGCGAGCATCCGCGCTCCCGTCCTCGGCCCGACCCCCGGCAGGGAACCGAGGATGAGGCCGAAAGGGTGGGCCTCGAAGAGCTCCCCGATCTCCGCGCCGAGCCGCTCCCGCCGCTGCTGCGCGCGCTCCAGCTCGGTCACGACCTCGGCGATCACCCGACCCATCGCGACCGAGCCGGGTACGACCACGGTCTGTGCGTCGAGGGCCCCGGTGACGGCCTCGGTGAGCGCGTTCGCGAGGCGCGGCGAGCGCTTCCGGAGCGTCCGCACGATGCGGCCGCGACCCGCCGTGGCCAGCGCCTGCGGTGTCGGGTAGCGGGCGAGCAGGTCCCGTACGCCGGGATGGTGCAGCCGGGGGCCCAGAATGCGCTCCAGGGCCGGGGAGAGACCCGTGAGGGCGTCGCGCAGCCGGTTCGTGAGCCGCGTGGCATCGGCGGCGAGGTCGGTGTCGTAGCCGTTGAGAACGCGCAGCTGCTCCAGGAGTTCGTCGTTGCCGGCGTCGAGCCAGTGCACCTGGTGGCGCCGGGTGCGGCCGGTGTCGGCCAGGACGAACGCGTCGCGGCGGTCGGTCTTCGACTCACCCGGGTAGAGGTCGGCGGCACGGCGCATGACCAGCCCCGGCACGTATGCCACCGGCACGCCGCAGCGGGCGGCGACGCCGAGCACGAGCCGGGCCAGCGAGCCGGGCTGGTCGACGACCAGTGCCGGGGAGCCGAAGGGCTCCGCGCGAGCGAGGAGCGCCTCGATGTCGGCCTCGTCGTTCGCGACGGCGCCGGCGAACAGCGGCGAGCCCGCCGCGTCCAGCACGTCGGCGAAGTGCTCTGTCTTACCGATGTCGAGGCCGATCCACACGGTCGTTTCGTCGGGCGTACCCACTGCAACTCCTTCCGGGTTTTCCCCTCACTCAGCAGGAAGGCCACAGGCGCGCTCGCCGTCATCCACCTTACAAATCAGCGATTGGCTCGCATGTCCCCATCAGAGGTTCCACGCGCCGAACAGTGCCGGTGGCAACACCACCCGAGCCGTCCGTTGCGGCAGGGCCAGATGAGCCATGCCGGCACTGCTGGGCTTCCTGGGCCCAGAGGCTACTGAGCCCTCGGGAACAACGTAAGGGGTCATGGCGCGATTGGTTCTCCCGTGGGCGGTCGTCCTCATCCTCGTGGTCGCCTGCTCGGAGGTATCCGCACCCGAAACGCCGGATCCGCCCGTGCTCACCGCGTTCGATCACGAGTGCTGGCGTGGGGGCAGCTCGCCGGCCACCTCGTCATTGAGGACATCGTGCAAGACCACTACGACACCTGGCGGAGCACCGTGATCCCCGCCTGCCGCGACATTGAGGCGGCGGCCCTCGATGTTTACGAGACCATGGGCCTTCGCGGCCTCGAGCCTGCGGACCCCACCGTGGTCGCTGCCGTGCTCGTCACGACCAGCGTCCCGGAGGACCAGTGGGACGCCTACGCCGCCGCTATCGCGATCTGGTGCCGCTGACGAGTCAGCGCAGGGGCGATTGACCGGTCAATCGGCGTGGTCTTGTTCGCGGCGCTCCCTGGCGCGCTTGAGCATGACTTCACGTGCGCGCCGCTCCTCCGCACGCCGCGCTCGCCTCATGGTCCAGCGCTCCCGCAGCGCCAGCAGCCAGTAGACCAGCCGGACGATGAGCATCACGCCTCCGTAAGCGCAGGCACTCCCCCGCCACCGTACCGAGGATGATCAGCCACGACCCGACGACGATCGCCCACAGCGCCGCTCGGTGTCTGTCCACCGGCGCGCCCCGACCTACTCGTCGCGGCTCCAGCCGGAGCCGAAGACGTAGCCGTCGTAGCCGGCCACCCACACCCGCAGCGTCTCCGACTCCA
>JAPONQ010000012.1 GCA_026713865.1 Chloroflexota bacterium
ATCTGGTCCGACGGCGCGGTCATGTACGTGGCCGACGCGCACGACGACCGCGTCTACAGCTACAACATGCCCGACGCGATCGACGCGCGCCTCGCCTCGCTCACGCTCGCCGGCGTCGACTTCGGCGAGTTCTCGCCGGCGCGCACGGAGTACGAGGGCGGCGCCGAGACGGGCGCGGAGGAGGCGACGGTCGAGGCCGTGCCCGCGCAGGCCGTAGCCACCGTCGTCATCGAGCCGGCCGACGCCGACGCGGCTGTCGCGGGCCACCAGGTCGCGCTGGAGGGCCTGGACGAGATCACCGTCACGGTGACCTCGCAGGACGGCACCCGCACGCGCGTCTACCGGGTGGCGCTCGCGGGCCCCGAGGAGCTGGCGGTCCCCTCCGACGCGCGCCTCGCCTCGCTCACGCTCAGCGGCGTCGACATCGGCGCGTTCGACCCGGCCCGGACCGGCTACGACGGCGTCATCGGCGAGGGCGTGACCGCGACCGTCGTGACCGCCGAGGCGGCCCGGGACGGTGCGAGCGTCGCGATCGAGCCGCCCGACGCCGACGGGGACCCCGCCAACGGCCACGAGGTCGCGCTCGAGGGCCTGGAGGAGATCACCGTCACGGTGACCTCGGAGGACGGCACCCGCATGCGCGTCTACCGGGTGGAGCTCGCTGGCGACGCGATCGACGCTCGCCTCGGCTCGCTCGAGCTGTCGGGCGTCGAGATCGGCGCGTTCGACCCGGCCCGGACCGGCTACGACGGCGTCATCGGCGAGGGCATCACGGAGACAACAGCCACGGCCGAGCCCGCGCAGTCCGGAGCCGAGGTCGTGATCGAGCCGGCCGACGCCGACGAGGCTGCGGCGGGCCACCAGGTCGCGCTGGAGGGCCTAGAGGAGATCACCGTCACGGTGACCTCGGAGGACGGCACCCGCACGCGCGTCTACCGGGTGGAGCTCGGGGGCGCCGCCGAGGAGCCCTGGGCGCACTGCCTGAAGGGCGCCGTCGCGGAGGGCTTCAGCCTGCTCGTCTACGAGGGCGGGAGCGTGGCAGACCTCGTCGCGTGCGCGGAGAGCCGCGGCGTCACCGCGCTCTACGCGGTGCACGGGGGCGAGTGGGCCGCCCACATCCTGGGAGCGCCGGACTTCGTGAACCGCGCATTCGCGGAGCGTTACCCGGACGGCGTGCCCGCGCTCACGCCGCTCGTGGCGGCGAGCGAGGGGCCCGGCAGCGGGGACCCGGTGGGCGAGCTCGCCGCGCCTGACGACTGGCCCGCCTGCCTGCACGGCGAGGTGGCGGTGGGCTTGAGCTTGGTGCTCTACGAGGGCGGGAGCGTGGAGGAGCTGGCGGCGTGCGCGGGCGAGCACGCCGTGGACGTCGCCTGGGTGCTCGACGGGGGCGATTGGGTCGGCTGGATCGCGGGCGCGCCCGGCTTCGTGAACCGGCGCTTCTCCGAGCTCTACGCCGACGGCCTGTGCCCCCTCACGCCGCTCGTCGTGCGCAGCGAGCGCCCGCCTCCCGCCGCTGCTCCGGGCTCGGGCGGGGACAACTGAGGCCGTCGCCATGCATCCCCTCCGTGGCGGCGGCCTGTCGTGGTGCGGGGAACGGCGGTGAGCCCGGGCGGGGCAGAGTATGCGCGCAGCCCGCCGCGGGTCAGGCTCAACCCGGTGCCGGTGTGGGTCTTTCTCGAGGAGCGAGGCATCTCCCAGAACGAGCTGGCGCGCCTGGCGGGGATCTCCCCGGGCTATCTCTCCCAGTTGATGAGTGGCAGCGCCCACCCCTTCCCGCAGATGCGGCAGCGCCTGCAGCGCGTGCTCAGGGTGACCGACATCAATGCCCTGTTCACCATCACCGAGTAGGAGCGCTCTCGCCGTTCCCCGCTGCTCCGCGGAAGCGGGCGCGCCGGTGACCACCGTCGCCGCGGAGGACGGCGGCACGGCCGTCTCCCGCGTATGGATCCCTGCTTCCCCGGAGCGCCGGACCTCGTCGATGAGGCGTTCGGCGAGCTCTTCCCGCACGGCCTCCCGCCCGACACGCCCCTGCTGCCGGGTAGCAAGGGCAACTGAGGCGGCGGCCCGCAGGTGCCCGCGCCGTGGTGCGACGAGTGCCTGACCTGGAGCTCGACTGGCAGCGCTGCGGACGCGAGTGGTGTCTGCTCGCAACCTGCGACCCGCCGCCGCACCTCACCGGCATCTACGTCATCTGGTCGCCTCTCCCGCTGGTACGCGAGGGCAGGATGGTGTGCGTGGGTCAGGGCGCCATCCGCGCCCGCCTCGCCCGCCACCGCGGCGACGAAAACATCGCGCACCGCGGCACGGGCTCCCTGCTGGTGACCTAGGCCCCGTGCCTCGCGGATGAGAGGGACGGGGTAGTGCGGTTCCTCGCGGCTAGGTACTACCCCTACGAAGGCGGGGCCGGTCGCTCTCGCTCAGGAACCCGCCGCCGGCTTCCCCTCCGGCTTTCCCCCCCGGGGCATCCGGAGGCCGACGCGGGGCTCGGTGAAGACGTAGCGGGGGTGGTCGGCGTCCTCGCCGAGCTTGCGGCGGAGCTTGCTGACGATGGTGCGCATGGGGCGCACGTCGCCGTCGCTCTTCTCCCCCCAGACCCGTTCCAGCAGGTGCTGATAGGTCAGCACCCGCCCGGCGTTGGCCGCCAGCTCGGCGAGCAGCCCGTACTCCGTCGCGGTCAGGTGCACCCGCCGGCCGGCGACGGTCACCCTGCGCGCGGGGTAGTCGATGGTCAGGTCGTCCAGCACGTACGGCTCCGCCGGCTCCGCGGCCGCCCTCGTGCGCAGCGCCGCCCGGATCCGCGCCGCGAGCTCCGTCCCCGAGAAGGGCTTGACGACGTAGTCGACGGCCCCCATGTCGAAGGCCTTGGCGACCAGCTCCTCCCGCCCATAGGCGGAGAGGAAGATCACCGGCACGTCGGCCACCTTGAGGATCTCCTGCATCAGCTCGATGCCGTCCGTGCCCGGGAGCATCAGGTCCAGCAGCACGAGCGCCGGCCGCTCGTCCGCCACGAGCTGGAGCGCCCGTTCCGGCTCCCCGGTCAGGATCGGGTCGTAGCCCGACTTGGCGAGGGTGTCGCGGACGTAGCGGAGGTCCTGGGGGTCGTCGTCCACCGCCAGCACGCGCAGCCGCTCGTCCTCCGCCGGCCGCTCGCGCCGCGGCGCGAGCGCGGGGAGCGCCCCGGCCGCGCCGGCCCGGGAGTCCTCGACCGAGGGCAGGGTGAAGGTGAAGCGCGCGCCCGTTCCCGGCCCGTCGCTCTCGGCCTGGATGCGGCCCCCGTGCGCCTCCACGATGCCCTTGCAGATCGCGAGGCCGAGGCCCGTGTCCCCTCCCTGCTCCTCGGACTGCGCCCTGGAGAACTTGCGGAACAGGAGCGGCAGGCTCTCGGCCGGGATGCCGCTCCCCTCGTCCGCGACCGAGACCGCCACGTGCACGCCCTCGCGTACG
>JAPONQ010000013.1 GCA_026713865.1 Chloroflexota bacterium
AGGTCGGCGTGGGGGTCGATCACGACGATCGCGTCGCCGTCCCGCCCGCCCGCCTTCTCCTCGAGGCGGTGGACGATGAGGTGCTGCATGAGCGTGGACTTGCCCATACGCGTGCGCGCCATGTAGAGGTGGTGGCAGCGCACGAGGCTGTCGGGGAAGCGGATCTGCTGCGGGGCGCCCGCCGTGGTCGCGCCCACGAGCGCCCCGCCCGCGACATCCCGCCCCGACGGCAGCAGCACCTTCGCCCCGGAGCGGGCCACGAGCGGGGTCTCGTCCTTCGCCCCGGGCGGGTGCCAGAGCGCCGCCGCCTCGCGCACGCCGAGCACGCTGCGGCCGCGCAGCAGCCCCGGCGGGGCGGGGTGCATCGCCGCGCGGTCGGGGAGGACGGCGCGGACCCTGCCGGCCCCCAGGCGCAGGCCCGCCGGATGGTCGTACTGGCGGTAGGCGGCCGCCACGGGCTGCAGCAGCTCCTTCGCCCGCTGCCTGGCGACCCTCGGCTTCGAGGGCGGGAGGATGGCGACGAGCTCGACGTCCGCCTCGAAGGCGATGCGCGAGACCTTCTCCTTGATCAGGAGCGGGTCGTAGACGCGGTTGCGCGCGCGATTCCAGCGGGCCAGCGCCCAGCCGGAGAGCACGAGCGCCAGCGTGATACCGGCGCCGAGGACGATCGTCTTCCACTCCTCGCCCGCCTGCCACCACTGGTAGCCCTTGAAGGCGCCCAGTCCGCCCAGGGCGAGCAGCGCCATCGCCACGCCGTCCTGGGTGTGGCGGCGCACCTCGCCCGTCTGCGCGTCGTGGTAGGGACGCTCCACCGCCGGGCGGTGCGCCCGCTCCTGGTGCGCGCGCGACCACTCGGGGCCGAGCGAGCGCAGCCGCAGCCGCGCCACGAGGCGCTCGCCCTCCCCGAGGCCGTCGAAGGCCCCCAGCAGGGCGAGCAGGGGGTCGGAGCCGGGCTCGACCAGGGCGCCGTCCTCGAAGACGCGCAGCGAGGCGTACTCGGGACCGCTCGCGCGCAGGCGCATGCTCCACGCCTGTTCGCCCTCGGCGAGGGAGAGCGGGTCGTCCGCGGCCTCCAGCTCCTGGAGGCGGGCCTGCGGGTAGTGGGCGGCGAGCTGCTGGCGCACGATCTGGCCGTCGCGGCAGCGCGCCATGAGGGTCACGCCGCCCGCGTCGCCGGCGAGCTCGAGCGAGAAGGGCTCGGGCACGGCGATCGAGGCGAGCAGGTTCTCGACGCCGAGCAGCGTGCGCTCGCCCGTGCGCGGCGGCGTCACCGCCAGCAGCACCGGCTCGGGCGCGGCCCGGCGGAAGAGGTTCAGGGGATTGAGTCGCATGAGGGGGTTGCCTTTCGTGGTGTTGGTGTTCGCAGGGGATCGGTGGAACGGGTTGAGTCGGATGAGTGGGTTTCCTCTCTTCTGGTTCTGACGTGGGTTGGCCTGACCTTGGTTGGTGGTCGTTCGCTTCACTGGGTCGGTGAGTGCGTCCGTTGGTCGCTACGAGCGCGATGGCGTGGTCATTGGTCGTCTCCTCTGGCGCGTCTCGGTGAGGCGTCCGCTGTGGTGACGGTGCCCGTGCGGCCGCGCGCGCCCGGCCGCCACTCGATCAGCTCCGCCTCCTCGGGCGTCGCCTCGATGCGGATCGGGAAGCGGTTACCGCGCGCGAGCAGCAGCCCGTCGCCGCGCGGGCAGGACAGCAGCCAGCGCTGCAGGTCCACGGGCAGGTCGAAGGCGTCGCCCACGGTCGAGATCGCGGCGGCGTCCTGCTGGAGGAGGAGCTTGAAGGCGGCGTTCTGGAGCAGCGCCCGCCCCGAGTGGCCGGTGATCGCGCGCGAAGGATCCTCGGAGAGCAGGTCCTGCACGTCCTGGGTGATGAACTGCAACCCGAGCCGGTGTTTTCTCGCGCGCTTCGCCATCGAGACCATGAAGGCCGCGCCCTCGGGGTGCTGCATGATCGACCAGACCTCGTCGACGACCAGCAGGCG
>JAPONQ010000014.1 GCA_026713865.1 Chloroflexota bacterium
CGCACGCTGGCGAAAGCGATACAGTTGGTCGTCAGGGGTCATGGCGGTCTCCTCTCTGTGCCTCTACACACAGCAGGATGAACCGTCTGGCCCCTACTTCCGAGGCCCTGTACGTGTCGCTACTACTCGGTGATACGACAGGCTAGCGAGTGGCGGCCAGCGCGGTCGACGGCGCATCGGCCGGCCAGCCGAGGGGCGCGCAGGCGGTGCCGCCGAGGATCAGATCCCTGTCGGCTTCCGTCACGAAGTCGAGCGCCTCGCTCCAGAGTCGGAGCTCCTCGGAGTAGGAGGCGCGGCCCCGGCGCAGCGTCTGCGTGTGGTCCGTCGCCCATACCATCCGCTCCGGCCCGAAGAGCTCGTAGGCCGCCCGAGCGGCCTCGTGCACCTCGGGGAAGGGGTAGCCGCGCGTGGAGCGCGCCGGAAGCGTCGAGAGCTTCACCGCAACCCCCGGGTAGCGCGCGAGCCGGCGCATCGGCTCAAGGTCCTCGCGGCGGAAGCCGGCGTCGATCTGCGGCAACCCGAGGTGATCGAGGACGAGCCTGAGCGCCGGGTGCCGCGTGAGCACCGCCTCGAGGTACGCCGCCTCCCCGGCGGCGAAGACGGCGACCGGGACCTCGTGGCGCTCGCACGCCGCCCAGAAGGGCTCGGCCGCCTCGTCCGAGCCCCAGCGTGCGCGCTGGCGCGCGTTGACGTGGGTGCGAACGCCGAGCATCCCCGGCTGGCGCAGCCAGGCTCTCACGCGCTCCGCCGATCCCGGGTCGCCCGGTAGCAGCAAACCCATCACCGCGAAGCGATCCGGGTAGCGCTCCGCGCACTCGAGCGCGTAGTCGTTGTGGGGATCCATGAATCCGGGGGGGACGATCACCACGCGGTCGACGCCGGCGTCTTCCATCAGCGGGAGCATTTGCTCCGGCCCGAACGGATGGGGGAGGTTGGGCTCGCTGATGCCGTTGTAGGGGCGGTCGCGGCGGTCGGGCTCCCAGAAGTGGACCTGCGCGTCGACGATCACGCCCCGGCCCCCGCCGCGGCCGGCGGCTCGGGCGTGCGATCGAGCCAGCGCAGCAGCGCGTCGGCGAACGCCTCCGGCTGCTCCAGGGGAGGCGCATTCGCGCAGTCGGCGACGACGGCGTGTGCCGACCCGGCGATGCCGCGGAGGAAGGTCTCGATCGGCTCCTCGCGCGTGCTGTGCTCGCCCGTGAGGAGCAGCGTGGGTGCGGCGATCCGCGACAGGCCCTCTACCAGCTCGTAGTGAATCAGCGCGTGATACGCCTCGCGCTGGTGCTCGCCGGAGCGCAGCGAGTCGACGTAGAGCACGAACGCCTGCTCGGTCGTCAGCCGGCCCCCGAAGCCGCGGGCGATCTGCCGCCAGCGAGCCGCCAGCGCCTCGCCCTCGGCGTCGACCTCCCAGCGGCCCCCGATATAGCCGCGGGCCTGCCGCTCCGGCGTGTTGAAGCGGCCCGGTTCGCAGAGCGCGAGGCGCGAGACCCGCTCCGGGAAGTGGATCGCGGTCGCCGCGGCGATGATCGATCCCGTGGAGAGCCCGACGATCGTGGCGCGCCGGATGCCGAGCCCGTCGAGGAGCCACGTCACCGACTCCGCGTAGTCCTCCATCCGCGGGGCGGCGCCCAGCGAGTCGGAGTCCCCGTAGCCCATCGTGTCCATCGCGATCGCGCGGCAGCCGGACGCCGCGACGCGCGGGAGCACATCCGCGTAGACGCGCGAGGAGCCGGGCGTCATGTGCAGGAAGACGACGGGCGCGCCCGATCGCTCCCCCGACGCGGCCGCTCGGGGAAGCACCTCGCGGTAGTGGATCTGCCCGGCGCCCGTCGACACGAAGCCCCGCCCCGTCGCTGACGGCACCCGGATCTCCCTCCCGCGCGCACCGGCGGTCACCCCCGGCGGCGCGCGCTATGATGCCGCATCGAGGTCCGCCGCGCCTGCGGCGGCGCGCGCGAAGGGAATCCGATGTTCACCGGTATCCGCGGGGTCTTCATCCGGGTCGCCGACCTCGAGGAGGCGACGGAGCGCTACCTCAGGCTCTTCGGCGGCACGCTGACGCAGCGGCACGCCTTCGAGGATCTCGGCTTCGACACGTCGGTCATCACCTACGACAACGGGACCTACATCGAGCTGATCTCCCCGCTCGACGAGGAGGGGCCGGTCGCGCGCGCCCTCCGCTCGCGCGGCGAGGGGTTGCACCAGATTTCCTTCGACAACGAGGACCCCCGGGCCTGCGTCGAGCACCTGCGCGACAACGAGGTGAGGCTGGTCAACGATCCGGGTCGCGGGGAGCCGGTCACGCAGCAGATCTTCGTGCACCCGCGCGAGGTCAACGGCGTCCTGGTGCAGGTCGGCAACACGCCCTTCGACTAGCGGCGCCCGGGGAACCCACGATGCCGAACAGAGACATCCGGCGGAGCCTGATCGACAGCCCGGACGGCTACATCGAGTGCCGTGAGCTGGGTCCGACGGCCCCCCTCCCCGCACCGGAGATCGAGCCGCTGCTCCTCGTCCATTCCACACCCGGGGCGGCGCAGAGCTTCGACTGGCTGCTGCCGCTGCTCGCGGCCGAGCGGCGGGTCGTCGCTCTCTCGACGCCCGGTTACGGCGCCTCCGACCGGCCGCCCGAGCCCTACACCACGCTCGGCCAGTACGCGCGGGCGCTCGCCCGGGGGCTCGACGGCCTCGGCATCGAGCGTGTCTCCGCCTTCGGGGCACAGACCGGGGCGCTGCTCGCGGTCGAGTTCGCAGCCGCCTACCCGGAGCGCACGGTGCGCCTGGCCCTGGAGGAGCCCTTCCACTGGGGAAGGCCCGGGCGCCGGGAGGCCCTGCTCCGCACGCACAGCTATGAGCCGGCGCGGCCCGACGGGTCGCACCTGCTCGCGCTCTGGCAGCGCACGTGGCGTCACCACGAGCGGCAGCGGGCCCAGCGGCGTCGCAACGGGAGCGCCCTCGCCGGCCACGACCTCGAGCCCGTCTCCGAGAGCATCCTGCAGACGCTTCGGGTCAACTCGGCCGCAGGGGCCGAGATCTACGGCGGCGTCGGCTGGCTCGGCGCCGCTCCCTACGCGATGGGGCACTACGACACCTGGTCGCGCGTCGCCGCGATCCGGGCGCCGACGCTCGTCATCCACGGCACGATGAGCCAGCTCGGCCGCGCGCACGAGCGATTCGTCGAGGCGATTCCCGGAGCGCGCGGGCTCCGCCTCCCGTCGGACGCCAACTTCCTCCCCAACCAGGCGCCCGAGCTCTTCGCCGCGGAGCTGCTCGCCTTCCTCGACGAGGAGCGGCGCAGCTAGCGTCGCGGGGCCGGGTGGTGCGCCCCGGCTGGAGATCCCGCCCGGGTCTTCCGGAGCCCCCGCGCGACCGCGACGATCGCCAACGGGCGCGAACCCGGCTCCGGGTCCGAGCCGGGAGAGCGCCGGCGGTGCGGGAGAATCCTCCCCGTCCGCCCGCGTGCGGTCGCCTGACGCCCGGCCACACGGGCGCCGTCCGCCGCGTCGACGCTCGCCACCCGCGCCGCTCCTCTGTGCTACCGTCCGGCCGCGGCCGGAGGCGCCCAGGATTCCCATGAGGCGGGGGTGAGGAAGATGACCACGACCGGTGTGCAGGTGCGGCGCGGCTTCGTGCTCGGACCGGACGGCCACATCGAGTATCGCGAGGCCGGCCCCCAGCAGGAGAGCGGGAAGCCGCCCCTGCTCCTCCTCCACGCCCTGCCGCAGTCCTCCCGCATGTACCTGCCGCACATGGAGCGGCTCTCGCGTGAGCGCCGGGTCGTCGCGTGGACGATGCCGGCCTGCGGCGACTCCGACCGGCCGCCGACGCCCTACACCACGCTGGACGAGTTCGCGCAGGCCGCGGTGTGGCTGCTCGACGGCCTCGGGATCGACCGCACGGATCTCTTCGCGACGCACACCGGGTCGGCCGTCGCGGTCGCGCTGGCGGCGAACCACCCGGGGCGGCTGGGCTCGATCGTCGTGCAGGAGGCCTACAGCTACGGATCGACCGAGAACGGGCCGGCGCGCCTCCACCGCGCGCACCACTACTTCCCGCTTCGCGCCGACGGCGGACACCTGCTCGAGATCTGGCGTCGCCACGGCGGCGAGAACCCCGACGCCAACCTCTACCGCGTGATGGAGACGGTGGTCGAGCACCTCAAGATCAACTCCGACGAGGGGGTGCAGGAACTCTACGGCGACACCGGCTGGGAGGGATCGGCGCCGTACGGCATGCTGCGCTACGACTACTGGGCCGCGCTCCCGCGCATCCAGGCGCGCACGCTCATTCTGCACGGCTCCGGCTCGCCGCTCGGCGAACAGCACGAGCGCTTCGTCCAGGGCATCCCGAACGCGACGGGGATGCGCCCCGAGAGCCCGGCTCTGCTCAACATCAACGACGACCCGGAGCGCTTCGCCCGCATCGTGCTCGACTTCCTCGACGGCTGACCGCCGCGGAGGGGCCCGGAGACCCGGCGCGTTCGCCGGCTCCCCGGAGCGAACCGCCGGCTACCGCCCGTGGAAGACCGGTCTGCGGCGCTCCCGGATGGCGGCCCGACCCTCCACCGTGTCCTCGGTCTGGCCGCTGATTCCGACGTTCGCGGCCTCGTAGACGAGGTGCTCGCGGAGCGGCGTATTCTGCGCGTGGTAGACGGTTCGCCTGCTGAGCGAGAGCGCGATCGGCGCCCCGTCGGCGATGCGCTGCGCCAGGTCGCGCGTCGCCTGCTCGAACTGATCGTCCGGCGCCACGTGGTTGACGACGCCCCACTCGAGCGCCTGCGCGCCCGAGAGCTCCCGTCCCGTGTAGAACCACTCCAGCGTCCGGGCCGTCCCGATCAGCCGCGTCGCCGTCCAGCTCAGCCCCAGCTCGGGCGAGATCCCGCGCATCGTGAAGATCGGGATCAGGCGCGCGGACTCGGCGGCGATGCGCAGATCCTGCGCCATCGCGAGCCCCAGGCCGCCGCCCGCGGCCACGCCGTTGATCGCCCCGATGCTCGGCTTGTCGAGCTCGTGCCAGGCGAGCGTCACGCGGCCGGAGTAGCCGATCTCGTCGGTCGCGGCGCGGTGGAAGGGGTTGGCGCCGTCGCGGCTGCGCTCCTCGCTGGTGTCGACGCCCGAGCAGAAGCCGCGGCCGGTGCCCGTGAGCACCACGCAGCGCACGCCCGGATCGTCGCGAAGCTCGGCCGGCGCCCGCAGCAGCTCCAGACCCATCGTCGGGTTGAAGGCGTTGAGCTTCTCGGGGCGGTTCATCCGCACCACCGCCACCCCGTCCTCGACCTCGATCACCAGGTGCTCATAGTCGTTGTAGGCCATCGCTCTCTCCTTTCGAGTCGCTTCCTCGTTCGGCCCCTACGGCATCTGCGCTGCGGTCTTGAGGCCGGGGAAGTCCCGGTAGATCACCGGGTGCCGCCGGCCCGTGAAGCCCTCGGCGCGCAGGTACTGCGGCGTCGTGCGGATCACGTGCGACGTGTAGCTGTCGCCGGCGTGACCGCGCGGGCGTCCCGTCGCGGCCGCCCGGCGCTCGTAGAAGGCCTCCACCTCCGCCGCATCCTCGACCAGCTCGGCCACTCCCTGCACGTAGACCGAGACCGGGTCGTTGCCCCGCTCGCGCGCCTCGAGGCCCGAGAAGAGGTACGCGACGACCGGGTTCCGGCGCACCTGCCGGGTCTTCAGGTGCACGTTCTGCGTGACCGTCTGGATCGTCCAGCCCTCGACGAAGGCCGACACCGGGCGCATCAGCGGGCGCCCGTCGCGACGCACGGTGAGCAGGTAGACGGCGACGCGGTCCCAGTCGGAGATGAATGCGCGGATCTCCTCGCGGTGCCGCTCCGCCTCCCCCGCGGAGACCTCGCGCTCCGCCTCGTACGCCTGGCTCGTCGTCATCCGCCCCTCCCTGGCCCGCACCCGAGCAGCATAGCGGTTGCCCCGCGGCGCGGGGTGCATCAGGGGCGCGGCGCCGGCGCGGGCGATTCGCCCGGGACGGGCTCGAGGTCGTGCGCGCGCAGCAGCTCGCCGTCGGAGAGCACGACTTCGCTCGGACCGTCGGCGACGATGCGGCCCGCGGCGAGCACCACGACCCGGGTCGCCAGATCGCGCGCCATCGGGAGGTCGTGCGTGGCGATGATCTGCGTCTGCGGGAGACTCCGCATTAGCTCGATGAGGTCATGCCGCGCGGCCGGGGCGAGCGACGCCGTCGGCTCGTCGAGCACGAGGATCTCCGGTTGCATCGAGAGCACGGTCGCGATCGCGACTCGCTTGCGCTCGCCGAGGCTGAGCCGGTGCGGCACCCGCTGCTCGTAGCCCGTCATCCCCACGGCCGCGAGGGCGGCGCGCGAGCGCTCGATCACCTCGGCCGCGTCGAGCCCCTGGTAGAGCGGGGCGTAGGCGACGTCGTCGAGCACGGTGGGCGAGAAGAGCTGGTCGTCCGGGTTGGAGAAGAGGAGCCCCACGCGCGCGCGGATCGCCCGCACCGTCCGATCGCCGAGGCGCTCCCCGAACACCTCGATCGTGCCGTCGCCGCGGAGCAGGCCGTTGATCACGCGCGTGAGCGTCGACTTGCCGGCCCCGTTCGGGCCGAGCACGCAGACGATCTCGCCCGATCCCACGTCGAGATCGAGGCCGCCGAGCCCCGGCGTCCCGTCCGGATAGCGGTAGGAGACGCCGCGCAGCCGCAGCGCCGGCGGCGAGCCCGCCTCCCCGCTCACAGCCGCCCCGCCGCCTGCACGGCACAGCCGTAGAGCACGATCGCCGCGGCGATCGCGGCGGAGCGAGGGTCGAAGCCCGGGGAGGAGAGCCGGCGGGGCTCCCCGTCGTAGCCGCGCGCGAGCATCGCCGCGTGGACCCGCTCGCTGCGCTCGATGGAGCGCACGAACAGCGTTCCGATGAGATGGCCGGCGACGCGGGCACGCCAGCGGAGGCCGCCGCCCGGCCGTCGCCCCCGGGCCGAGGCGCTGCGGCTCGCGCGCGCCAGCAGCATCCGCGAGGCCTCGTCGGCGACCAGGAAGAGGTAGCGGTACGCGAACTCCATCGACGCCACGAGCAGCCGCGGGAGGCGCAGCCAGCGGAGGGCTCCCAGCAGGGCCGGTGCCTCCGTCGTGGCGATCAGCACCGCCGCGACCACGACGGCGAGCCCCGACTTCCCGAGGATGGTGGCGACCGCTATCGCGCCGGCGTCGCTCACGACCCAGCCGAGGAGTGGAAGCGTCGCCAGCGGCTCGCCCGGCCTGGTGAAGAGCAGCGGAAGCGCGACCAGCAGGAAGGGCAGCGCGATGAGCGCCCGCCCCAGGAGGAGCAGCGGGGGCAGCTTCGCCGCCGCGATCACGGCGGCCACCGGCAGCAGCAACAGCCCGAGCGTCGCGAAGTCGCCCTCGGGGGTGATCGTGATGACCACGACGTAGGCGAGGGCGCAGAGGAGCTTCGCCCGCGCGTCGGAGCGGTGCACGGCGCTGTCGGCGGCGTAGAAGCGCTCGAGCAGCGCGACGAGCGGCACCTACCGCACTCCCGGTGGCGAGGTCTCGCCGCGACCGCCGGAGCGCCGCGACCGGAGGCGCAGCCAGCGAGCGGCCAGAAGCGTGAGCGCCGTGACGGCGATCACCCCGATCGCGCCGGCAAGGATCGTGGAGGCGGCTCCGTCCCCGACACCCGGAACACTGTAGTCCGGGAGCAGCCGGAAGGGGGCCTCCGCCGCCTGCTCCGCGAAGCCCTCGTCCTCGGCGACGCGCTCCAGCCCGTCGGGATCGCCGGAAGAGCGCGGAGCCAGCGCGACAACGACGAGCAGCGCGATCACGAGCCCGCCGCCGAGGAGCGCGAGGTTGCTCCGCGTCATCGCGACGCCTGCGACGGCGACGCGAGAAGATCGGGGCGCCAGGCCCGCACGAGCCCCAGCGCTCCGAGCGTGATCAGCCCCTCGGCGATGCCGATCGGAACGTGCACGCCCGCCATCGCGGGGAGCGCCACCTCAAGCGGCGAGGTACCGGAGGCCGCGAGCTCCAGCGCCGTCGCGACCGCCGCGGCCTCGACCGAGAGCCAGGCGCCGCCGAACGCCGCGATCGCCGCCGCCGCCGGATGGAGAACGCGAAGCGAGTGGAGCGCCCGGTAGGCGGCCCAGCCGGTAAGGACGCTGACCACGGCCAGGTTGAGGGTGTTCAGGCCGGCGGCGGCGAGGCCGCCGTCCTGGAAGATCAGAGCCTGCAGCGCGACGACCGCGGTCATCACGATGATCGCCGCCCAGGGCCCGAGCAGGATCGCCGCAAACGCCCCGCCCAGCAGGTGTCCCGAGGTGCCACCGGCAACCGGGAAGTTGACCATCTGTGCGGCGAAGATGAAGGCCGCCATCACCCCCATCAAAGGCGCCGCGCGCTCGTCCAGGTGGCGATCCGCCCGACGAGCCGCCACGACGACCGCGCAGGCGGCCGCGGCCCAGCCGGCGGCGGCCACCGGGAGGCTCACGAAGCCGTCGGGGATGTGCAGCGGCGGCGCGGCGGCGGCCTCCAGCACGGTCAGCGGGTCGACGGCCGCCATCAGCGCCGCGCCGTCACCGGCCGCCGCGCGCGCGGCAGTCGGCGCAGAGCCCCGGAATCGCGAGGTGGCGGATGTCCGCCTCGAAGCCCGAGCGCTCGCGGATCTCGGCCTCCGCGAGGGCGAGCGAGGCGAGCGCGACGCTCTCGGTGCGGCCGCAGGCCAGGCACTCGACGTGGTGGTGGGTCGTCCCCGGCTCGCTCCACTCGTAGACGGCCGTCCCGGTGGCCCCTCGCAGTTCGGACGCGAGCCCGAGCGCGGTCGCCGTCTCGAGCGTGCGGTAGACGGTGGAGAGCGAGATGTCGGCCAGGGGGTCGCCGCCGCGGACGCGGTCCAGGATCTGCTCCGCGCTCTGGTGCTCGCTCGCGTGCCGCAGCGCGCTCAGTATCCTCACGCGCTGCATCGTCAACCGGCGACCGCGATCGCGAACGGCCTGCGCGATCTCCGACTCGCAGCTCACCCTCGCGCCCTCCGTCGCACCTGCGAAGATTCGCAACAGCACTCTACGCCCGGGGCCGGATGCGTCAAGCGGAATCGGGCCCGGGGGGGTGGAGCTCGCGCGGGTAGCGCCGCGCCGCGTCGGCATAGAATTCCCGCGTCTCCTGGAAGCGCTGACGGATGCGCTCGGGCACGCTCGCGCTCCGCTGCCGCGCCGGGACGCCCATCCACAGCGTCCCCGCCGGGATCACCGAGTTGGCCGGCACCAGCGAGCCCGCGGCCACAACCGCGCCGGCGCCGATGCGCGTCCCCTCGTGCACCAGGGCGCCGTTCCCGATGACGACGCCGTCCTCGGCGTGGATCCCGTGCGCCAGGACGCCGTGGCCGAGCACGCAGTCGCGGCCGATCGTCGTCTCCTCATGGAGGATGCAGAGATCCTGGATGTTCGTCCCGGCGCCCACCGTGATCGAGCCCGAATCGCCGCGCAGCACCGCTCCGAACCAGATCGATGCGCCGGGTCCGACCACCACGTCGCCGATCAGGGTCGCCGTCGGCGCGATGTAGGCCGATCCGTCCACCCGGGGCGCGAGAGTGCCGAGCGCGTATATCCAGGGGCCGCCGGAGGCGCTCACGAAGCGGCCCCGTCCTCCAGCGCGTGGAGCCGCGCGAGCAGCGTTCGGGCCGAAACGACGCCGTGCTCCATGAAGTCGGCGATCACCGCGGCGAGGTCGTCCGGCACCTCGCTCGGTACGCCGTGGCTCACGCGGCTGAAGACGTGCAGGGTGGCGTTCGGGAGCCGCCCGTAGTCGGCCAGGTTCGCCGGAAGCAGCCCGTCGGCGGCGGCGCTCACCACGAGCACCGGCTGCGTGAGCTCGGCGAGGCGATCGCCCAGGCGGAGGCCCAGCATCGCGCGCGCCATCCCCTCGACGTGCGCATCGGAAGCCGCGAGCCAGCGCCGTGCCGCCCGCTCGAGCGCGGCGTCGGGGCGGGGGCGCGCCGCCGTCGCCCGCCGCTCGGCGACGAGACGCTCGACCGAGGCCTCGCTCCGCAGCCACACGGTGTGATCCCGGCGGGCCGCCGCCGCCTCGTCGTCGGCGACACCGGCCGCCGGCACCGAGCTCACCAGCACGAGCCGCTCGACCCGCTCCGGCTCCGCCAGCGCCAGCCACATCCCGACCGCGCCGCCCATCGAGTGTCCGACGAGGGTGAATCGCTCCACGCCGAGCGCCGAGGCGAGCGCGAGTGCGTCGGCGGCGTACTGCTCCACGCTGTGCCCGCCCGCGGTGCGTTCGCTCTCCCCACAGCCGCGCGCATCGAGGGCGATGCAGTCGTAGTCGCCCGCGAGTCGCTCGGTGACGCCGGCCCAGGTGTCCCCGGCGCTCATGTAGCCGTGGTGGAAGAGCAGCGCCGGCGCGCCGGGCGGGCCCCGTCGCTCGTAGTGGAGCCGCGCGCCGTGGACCGTGGCCTCGGGCACTGCCGCTCCCTCCCGCGTCCGGCGCTCCCGGCCGACGCGCGCTGGAGAGTCTACGACCCGCGCGCGGCGGGGGCAGCCTCCCCCGCCGGGGCGGCCCCGGCGCCACCCGCCCCGGGGGCGGGCGGGCGCGCGGCGAGCAGCACGGGCACGGCGAGCCAGGCCACGGCCGCCGCAATCGCCCAGCCGAGCGTGTAGGTCCCGGTGGCGTCGACGGTGCGGCCGACCACCCACGGACCGATCACCGCGCCCGCCGTCGTGACGAATGCCGCGCTGCCGTTGATCGTCCCGAAGTAGCGGACGCCGTAGTAGTCGGCCAGCAGCGCGGTGCCGGCCGCCGCGAGCGCCGTCCCCAGGGCGAGCATGCGACGCTTGTCCGAGCGATCGGCGAGGAACCCGAAGCCGACGCGCCCCACGACCGAGGAGAGCGTGTAGACGGCGAGGCCGGTGCTCGCGACGCCCTTGGAGTACCCGAGAGACTCCAGGTAGGGGATGGTCAGGAGGATCACGGAGACGATGGAGAAGAAGGATGCCGCCTGCCCGACGGCGAGCAACCAGAAGGCGCGCGTCCGGAGCGCCTGCCTCGCCGTCATGCCCCCGCCGTCGTCGTCGCCGGCCCGCTGCGACCCGGCGCCGCGATCGATGCCGTCCAGCGGCTGCGGGTGCGACGGCGGGCGCGAGCGGACGTTGCTCGCGCAGAAGGCGCTGATGACGAAGTAGGCGACGGCGAGCACGCGCAGCGAACCCCGCCAGCCGAGCGCCTCGACGAGCAGGGCGATGAACACCACCAGCACGCCGGCGAGCGAGCCCCCGATCGACATCAGGGCCAGCGCCCGCGTCCGGCGCACGCGGAACCAGGTCGTGGTCGCCGTCATGCCGACCTGGCCCCCGGCGGCTCCGATCCCGGCGGCGGAGAGCAGCATCACCGCGTAGAACTGCCAGATGTTCTGCACGAAGGAGAGCGCGAGCAGCCCGGCGGCGGCGACCGAGACACCGGTCAGCAGGACGGCCCGCGCGCCCACGCGGTCGATCGCGTAGCCGATCGCGGGGGCGGCCGCGCCCTGCACCTCGGTGCGCAGCGAGAAGGCGAGGCTGGTCGCGGCGACGCTCCAGCCGAACTCCAGCACCAGGTCGTTGAAGATGGTCCCGAGGCCGTAGAAGAAGGTGGTGCCGTTGACGAGCATGACGACGCCGGCCGCGCCGACGACGATCCATCCCTCGTAGACGGTGGGGAAGAGGCGACGCAGCATCGCGGCCCCTCCCCGTCGCAGGGCGCCGTTGGCGGCGAGAGGAGTCTACGGCTGCCGTTCGTTGGGACGACAGCGGCCTCTCGGCGCGGCCACGCGGACGGCCAGCCGGCCGATCGCCGCGAGGCTCCCGCGAGCCCCGCCACGGGAGCCGGCGGCCCGCGCCCCGGCGCGGAGCCCTACACCGTGGCCGTGTAACCCCCGTCGATCAGGAGATCGGCGCCCGTCATGAACGACGACTCGTCCGAAGCCAGGAAGACGGCGCCCTCGGCGATCTCCTCGCTCCGGCCGAGCCGGCCGAGAATGTGCTTGGCGGCGATCGCCTCCCGCGCCCGCTCCATGCTGCCGAAGCGGTGCACCAGTCGCTCCGTCTCGACCGCGCCCGGCGAGAGACTGTTGACGCGGATCCCGTCGGCGGCGTGATCCAGCGCCAGCACCTTCGAGAGCTGGACCAGCGCCGCCTTCGTCGAGCAGTAGGCGGGCGAGCGTGGCGAGGCGACGCGCGCGAGCTGCGAGGCGACGTTGATGAGGCTGCCGCCGCCGCCCGCCGACATCAGCGGGATCGCGTACTTCGCCATCAGGAAGGCGCCGGTGAGGTTGATGTCGAGCGTCCTCCGCCAGCTCGCCGGGTCGAGCTCGACGACGGTGGCAGAGGGATCGCGATTCGCCGCGTTGTTCACCAGCACCGAGAGCCCGCCGAGCCGCTCGCGGGCCGCCTCCACCGCGGTGCGCGCCGACTCCTCATCGGCGACGTCCAGGCGGACCGCGGCTGCCGTCGCTCCGTCCGCGAGCGCCTCCTCAGCGACCGCGCGCGCGGCGGCCTCGTCGATGTCGGCGACGAGCACCGACGCCCCCTCCTGCGCGAAGGCGAGCGTGATCGCGCGCCCGATGCCCGCCCCCCCGCCGGTGATCAGCGCCCGCTTGCCGAGGAGGCGGCCCCCCGACACGCTACGGGCCCCGGAACGAGAGGCGCTCGGCGACGAGTCCGCGGTCGGGCGGCCAGTAGAAGCCCTCGAGATCCTCCGTCATCGCCGCGAGGAATCCCGGCTGCGAGAGGTAGGCGTTCGGCGCGTCCTCGGTGATGAGCCGCTGCGCCTCCCGCACCAGCCGCTCCCGCTCCGACGGGTCGGGCGTGCGCTCCACCTCGGCCGTGAGCTCGACCACGCGATCGTTCGCGTAGTTGCCGACGTTGATCAGGCCGAGGCGGCTCGGCGAGTAGTCGTGCACCAGCCCGTAGTAGGGATCGGGAACCTGATGGTGATCCGAGTAGATCAGCATCGGGTAGGGACGGAAGTAGCGGGCGCCGGCCCAGTGCGTGGTGGAATCGAGCAACTCGAGCTCGACGCGGATCCCGACCTCGGCGAGCGCGGCAACGATCAGGTGCGCGGAGGCGACGTGGTCGGCAGCGCCCACGTCGACGAAGAGATCGGTCTCGAAGCCGTCCGGAAGCCCGGCCTCGCGCAGCAGCGAGCGCGCGCGCTCCGGGTCGTGGTGGTACGGCCAGCCCTCGTCGCTCGCCATCGGCGTCCCCATCGGGAGCGGGGAGCGCCACGGCTCCGCCGTGTCGAGGTAGACCTCGCTCAGGATGCGCTCGTACGGAACCGCGTAGCAGATCGCCTGGCGCACGGCGCGGCTCGTGAAGGGCTCCTGGCGGCAGTTCATCGCGAGCAGCACGTGCGCCCCCGACGGCGCGTGCGCGACGCGCACGCCCTCGGCGGACCGCAGTGAGGCGACCTCGCCGGGCCCGATGTCCGGGAGGATGTCGACCTCGCCCGCCTCCAGCAGGCGGCGCCTCTCCCGCGCGCCCGCCACGAAGCGGACGCGGATGCGATCGATGGCCGGCGCCACCGGCGCCCCGGGGTTCGCCGCGAAGACGGCCTCGTCCCACGGCGTGAGCGACTCCAGGTGGTAGCCGCCGAAACCGGCCGGGGTCCGCGTCAGCCAGTCGGTCGCCCAGGGATCGGCGTCGGTCGCGTGCTCGCGGGCCGCCACCGAGTCGTGGATCACCGGCGTCATGCGGGTGAGCTGCTGCAGCAGAGTCGGGTTCGGCGCCCGGAGGCGGAACTCGACGGTGTGGGAATCGCGCACGACGACGTTCGCCGGATCGGTCACCGAGCCGATGATCGCGACCCACTTGCCGACGTCGCGGAGACCGAAGGCGCGCTCCCACCCCCAGGCCACGTCGTCGGCCGTGAACTCGTTGCCGAACGCCGAGCGGACGCCGCGGCGCAGCCGCACGGTGTAGACCGTGCCGTCCTCCGAGGCCTCCCAGCCCTCCGCGAGCACCCCCTCCAGGTTCGGGACGTCGCCGAGCGGGTCGCCGTCCGACCGCGGCTTCGGCGGGTAGGAGAGCAGCCGGGCGTAGCAGAGCCGCTGCAAGAAGCCGTTCGCACCGCGCGCCTCGGCATCGAAGCCGGTCGCCCCCGGCGGGATCGCCACCCGCAGTTCGCGCGCCGCCATGATCCGCCCCCTCTCGCGCACCCGCCGCACCGGGCCCAGCGGGCGCCGGCGGACCCCGCGTCCGGCGCGATGCTAGCACGCGGCCCCGGCGATCCCCTCCCGCAGCCGGGCCGCGCGAGCGGGGCCGGTGCGGGCCGCCCGCCGCACGGTTGACAGGGCGATCGCCGGGCGGCGCAGAATCGGGAAGAGGCGGCTGACGCGCGGCCCCTCGGAGGAGACGTCATGACCACGCAGCTCGCGACCATCCCGGCCACGCACAAGATCCCGAAGGTCGGCACGCCCCGCAGCGCCGGCTGGGACGATTTCGCACCCGGGCCGTTCCCCCGCTCGTTCGAGCTCACCGTCACGCCCGACGACATCGAGCGCTGGTGCCGCCTCTACGAGGACGACCCCGGGCTCTACGTCGAGCACGCCCCGCACTACATCCTCTACTACGCCGGGCAGAGCATCGTCGCGCCGCTGCGCGACATCTCGGCGGGCTTCGCGCGCTTCCGCGCCGAGTTCATCGCGCCCGTCCCGAGGGATCGACCGATGGAGATCTCGGGCGAGGTGCTCTCCAAGTACCGCCGACGCGGACGCGGCTACATCGAGTGGCAGATCGAGGCGCGCGCCGGCGGCGAGCTGATCCAGCGCAACGCGCGCACCTGGTACTTCCAGGCCACGGAGGAGCAGCTCGAGGGGCTGGAGGAGCGGAGCCGCGAGATCCCGGCCCCCGCCGCGGAGTCGGCCGAGCGCCTCGGGCCGCTCTCTTTGCACCTGGCGCAGGAGCGGATGAACTACTTCGAGGGCCCCGGCGAGCACAACGGCCACACCGACGTCGCCTCGGCACGCGAGCGCGGCCAGCCGGGGCCGGTGGCGCAGGGCGCCTTCGCCATGGGCCTGATCGCGCGCATGATGCGCGACCGCTTCGGCGAGGGATTCGTCTCCGGCGGCGAGCTCGACATCCACTTCACGCGCACCGTGTGGTCGGAGGAGAGCATCGAGGTCCGCGGCGCGATCCTCGAGAACTCGGACGGACGGGCGCACTGCCGCGTCTGGGCCGAGAAGGAGGGCGGCGAGGAGGTCGTCGTCGGCACCGCCAGCGCCCGCCTCTAGGGCCTCCCGGCCGGGGCCGGGCCCCGCTCCCGGCCGCTCGCCGCGCCGCCGGCTCCGGATGCGGGGGCGGGCTGTCCTCGTGTAGGCTCCGGCCGGCGGGACGGGCGTGGCCCGGGCCCCGCGCCGCCCGACAGACGACGAGGAGCAGCCGATGCGCTTCGGGACCTTCCACCTGCCGCTCTCCCCGAGCCCCGCCGACGACCGCCGGGTGATCGAGGAGCAGCTGCGGCAGATCGAGGCCGCCGAGTCGCTGGGCTTCGACTACGCCTGGCTCACCGAGCACAACTTCACCGGAGAGAGCGGCTACGCCGATCCGATCGTCTTCGGGGCCGCGCTCTCGCAGCGGACGAGCCGCATCCGCGTCGGCTTCGCCGTGGTGCAGATGGCGATCCATCACCCGACGCGGCTCCTGATCCAGACGAGCCTGCTCGACAACCTGCTCGACGGCCGGCTCACGATCGGCATCGGGCGCGGCTCCGCCTTCAACGAGTACGAATACGTCGCCTTCGGCGTGCGCTCCGACGGCCAGCGCGAGCGCATGTTCGAGGCCATCGAGCTGATGGAGCGCGCCTGGGCCGGCGACAACACCCCCTACGAGGGGGAGCACTTCCAGCTGCGGATCCCGGGGGTCCGGCCCACCCCGGTGCAGAAGCCCCATCCGCCGCTGGTGCTCTCGGTGCTCTCGGACGACACGGTGGCGTGGGCCGCCGCGCGCGGCTACCCGATCATGATGCCGCGGCTCGCCCTCGCCCGCGCCACCGAGCGGCTCGCCTTCTACCGCCGGTCGCTGGAGGAGGCGTCGCTCGGACGTGCCGAGGTCGAGCATGCGCTCGACGCCTGCACGCTGCAGCGCAGCGTCTACGTCGCCGCGACCGACGAGCAGGCCCACGCGGACGTGCAGGAGGCGACCTTCCGCCTCCACGGCCACCTGCAGCACTCGCGCCAGACCTTCAACCCCGCGGACGTCGACAACCGGTCGCGCGCGGCGCAGAACGCCTCCCAGAAGTGGAGCTCGCCCGACTCGACGCCGGAGGAGGCGGTCGCCGACCTGATCTCGCGCGGCTTCATCCTCGGCTCCCCCGAGACGGTGCGCGGCGAGCTGCGGGAGATCCGCGACGCCGGCGTGCGCGGCATGATGCTCTCGTTCACCTGGGGCGACCTCTCGCACGAGATGGTGCTGCGCTCGATGGAGCGCTTCGGCCGCGAGGTGATGCCGGAGTTCGCGACCGAGGCCGCCGGCGTGGGCTCCGCCTGAGGAGGCTCCGTGCGCGGGCGGGCGCTCGCGTAAGATGCGCGTGTGCCGCACCGTCACGCCGGACCCGAGATCGCACGGAGCCCCGACGCCGCCCTCGACGGCGTCGCGGACGGCGCCTCGATCCTGGTACCGGGCTTCGGGCCGGGAACGCCCTGGAACCTGCTGCGGGCGCTTCATCGCCGGGGCACTCGCAACCTCACGATCATCGCCAACTCGGTGGGCTACCGGAGCCCGCGTCCCGACGTGAAGACGATCGGCGACCTCGTCTCAGACGGCCGCGTCTCGCGCCTCGTCGTCTCCTTCTCCGCCTCCACCCGCCCCTCCATTCCCGGCCCGGCCGAGCAGGCGATCCGCGAGGGGAGCGTGCGCTGCGAGCTCGTTCCGCAGGGAACGCTGGCGGAGCGCATCCGCGCCGGCGGCGCGGGGATCCCCGCCTTCTACACGCCGGCGGCGGCCGGCACCGCGCTCGCCGAGGGGCGCGAGACCCGCACCTTCTCGGGGCGCGAGCACCTGCTCGAGACGGCGCTCGTCGCCGACGTCACGCTCCTGCGCGCGCGCCGCGCCGACAGCGCGGGCAATCTCGTCTACCGCCGCGCGGCGCGGAACTTCAACCCTCTGATGGCGACCGCCGCCGCGCTCGTCATCGCCGAGATCGAGGAGCCCGTCGAGGAGCGCGGCGCCATCGATCCCGACCACGTGCACACGCCCGGCCTCTACGTCGACCGCCTGGCACCGATCCCGCCGGCGCCGGAGGGACTGTTCGCGGTCGACTGGCTCGCGCTCCGGCCGCCGTCGGCGGCGGAGCGCGCCCGGGGAGTGGACGCGTGAGCGGCGGGCGGGGCAGCGCCTCCGTCGCGGGTCGCCTCTCGCGCGAGCAGATGGCCGCCGTGATCGCCCGGCGCCTCGAGGCCGGCTGGATCGTCAATCTCGGCATCGGCATTCCGACGCTCGCGTCGAGCTTCCTGGATCCCCGGGGCGGCATCCTGCTCACCTCGGAGAACGGCGTCGTCGGCTACGGCGCCCTCGCGACCGGCGACGGCGTCGACCCGGATGTCGTGAATGCGGGCGTCCAGCCGGTCACGCTCGAGCCCGGCGCCGCCATCGTGGACCACGCGGCCTCCTTCGCACTGATCCGCGCGGGGCGTCTGGACTGCACCGTGCTCGGCGCCTACGAGGTCGCCGCCGACGGCTCCTTCGCGAACTGGAGCGTGAGCGGCGATCACGCGCTCGGCGGCATCGGCGGCGCGATGGACCTCGCCGCCGGCGCGCGGCGGCTCTGGGTGGTGATGGAGCACACGACCAACGCCGGCGCCCCGCGGCTGGTCGATCGCTGTTCGCTCCCCGTGACCGCGGGACCCGGGTGCGTCTCGCTGGTCGTGACGGACCTCGCCGTGATCGAGGTCGCCGGGGCGGGCCTCGTGCTGCGGGAGCACGCACCCGGCGTCGACCCGGAGCGGATCCGCGCCCTCACCGGGGCCCCGCTCGCCCTGCACCGGGACCTCGCGCCGATCTCCCTGTAGCGAACGGGCGCCCTCCGGCCGGACGGTGGGGCGGGGCCTCTCCCGCGCGCGGCTCCCGCGCGCGGGGTGCCGGCATATATAGTGCGGCGGCCGTCCGCGGGCGAAGGAGGAGACGCCATGGTCGAGAAGATCGGGATCGCGCCGCTCGAAGTCAGCGCCACCGAGGCCATAGGACTCGTCCGCCGCGCGGAGGCGAGCGGCTTCGAGAGCGCCTGGACCTCGGGGAGCCACGGCTACCTGCGCATCGCCGCGTTCGCGCAGCACACCGAGCGCATCACGCTGGGGACGGCCGTGGTCGTGCAGCCCCTGATCAACCCGGTCGCGCACGCCGACATGATCACCGACCTCGGAGAGCTCACCGGCGGGCGCGCCGTCGCCGGCATCGGATCAGGGGTCAGGCCCCAGCTCAACCGCTTCTACGGGATCCTCGGCGATCAGGCCGAGCACCCCGCGCCGCGCATTCGGGAGTTCCTCGAGCTGCTCCGCGAGCTGACGACCAACGAGGGGCGCATCCAGTGGGAGCGGCGCTTCTTCCGCCTGCAGGGCGCGCGCGGATACCGGCCCGCCAACCCGGTCCCGGTCTATCTCGCGGCCGTCAACAAGCTCTCGCTGCGCGTCGCCGGTGACCTGGCGGACGGGCTGATCGGTCATCCGATCAACAGCGTCCAGTACCTGCGGGAGACGATCATCCCCACCATCAGCGAACGCCTCGATGCCGGTGGGCGGCCGCGGGAGAGCTTCTCCTTCACCTCCGACGTCGTGACCACCATCAACGAGGATCGCGCCGTCGCGCGACGCGACGCGGCGATCACGCTCGGCTTCTATCTCTCTCCGCGCGCCTTCGACTGCATCTTCGACGCGGGCGGGTGGGAGGAGGAGAAGCGACAGGTGCGCGACGCGTTCCGCAGCGGCGAGATGGAGAACGTCGCCGACGCCGTCACCGATCGCATGCTCGAGTCGTGCTGCCTCGTCGGCACGCCGGCCGAGGTGCGCGATCAGGCGCAGCGCTACGACGGCCTGCTCGACCGCATCATCTTCTACTCGCCGCGTCACGCCGTTCCGCTCGAGCGGCACATGAAGAACTACCAGGGCATCCTCGAGACCTTCGCCCGCCCGGTGCCGCCGGCGAGCTAGGGAGCGGTCGGGAGAGGGAGCCGTCGGAGAAGGGGGAGAGCCGTGACCGCAGAGCCCGGCGGAGAGCCTGTCCGCGCCGACATCGTCTTCCGCAACGCCTACGTGGTGACGCTGGACGACGAGCGCCGCGTCTACCGCGACGGCTACGTCGCCGTCTCCGGCCGCGACATCGTCGCGGTCGGGCCCGACCGCAGCTGCACCGTCGAGGCCGGGCGCACGGTCGACGCCCGCGGCAAGGCGATCCTCCCCGGGCTCGTCAACGCCCACAACCACCTCGACCAGGTGCTCATGCGCGCCCGCTTCGACGACCGGCCGCAGCCGGGGGCCGGCATGGGCGGCCTGATGGTGACGATGCATGATCTCTGGTCGCACGCCGGCGAGGAGATCTCCTACAGGCTCGTGCGGCTGCACATGCTGGACATGCTCCGGGCCGGGACGACGGCCGTGCACGAGCAGCACTTCACCAACGTGCCGCTCGACAACATGGACGGCGTGCTGCGCGCGATCGACGAGTCGGGGATGCGCGGCTTCGCCTCCCGCGTCCACCTCTCGGCCGAGATGATCCCGCCGGATGCCCGGGAGAGCGTCGACGCCGTCCTCGCGGAGACCGAGCGCCTCGGGAAGCGCTGGAACAGCGACCGGATTACCGTCACCGCGAGTCCCATCAACGGGACCTGGGTCGCGACCGACGAGGAGCTCGTTGCGCTGCGCGAGGGCGTGCGCGAGCTGGGCGTGCCGTTCGATCTCGACCTCTCCGGCGCCGAGTGGCGCCGGACGCTCGCGGCCCGCGGCTACACGAAGGGCGGCGCCGTGAGGCACGCCGCCGAGATCGGCATCCTCGACGACCAGGTCTCCGGCGGGAAGTCGTTCAACCTCGAGCCCGACGAGTACGCGATCTGGGCCGAGCACGGCGTCACCGCCTGCCTCGTCCCCCCGCGCACGCGCGACGAGATGGGACCGGGCCTCCATCACTTCCTCGCCGTGGGCGTCGTCCCGGCCATGGGGAACGACGGTCCGATGGGCGGGCCCAAGTCCTCGGTCTGGCAGGTGATGCGGCGCCTCCTCACCTCCGTCGCCGTCCGCAAGGAGTACGAGGAGCGGAGCGGCGACACCAGCGACCACGACCAGCCGATCACGACCGAGCTGCTGCTCGAGATGGCGACGCGCGCCGGGCAGCGCCACCTCTTCCTCGACCCGCGCGTCCGCGGCATCGAGGCGGGCGCGGCGGCCGACCTGGTCGTCGTCGACATCAGCGGCCCCGACTTCGCCCCGGCGATGGACGGCCGGCGCACGCTCAGCTACCTCGTGCACAGCACCGACGCCTCGCACGTCGAGACGGTGCTCGTGAACGGCCGCGTGCTCGTCGACGGCTCCCGCGCGGCCGTCTGGGACGAGGAGCTGGTGATCCGCGAGGCGGAGGAGGCGGCGATGGAGCTCTTCCGCCGCGCCGGCTACCTGGGGACGCTCCCGGCTCGCGGCGCCGGCGAGTCGTCCCGCGGCTGGGCCTACATCGGGTAGCGGCGGGATCCACCGCCTCAGGCCACGAGGCGCTACCGGCGCCTAGTTTTCCGGCGGCGCCTCGATCGCCGATCCCGCCCGCGCCTCGAAGTGGCGCACGATCTGCATGTAGTCGACGCCCGCCGGGAGGTCCTCGCGCGCGCCGGCGAGCAGTTCGTGGGTCGCTCGCGCGAGCGGCGCCGGCGTCCCCGTCTCTCGTGCCAGATCGACCGCGCAGGCGACGTCCTTCAGCATCAGATCGAGCGCGAAGCCGGCATTCAGCTCTCCCGAGAAGACGAACCGCGGGAACTTCTCCTCGGTCGAGGAGCTGCGGCCGGTCGAGTGATTCACCGCCTCGATCACGAGCCTCGGCTCGAGGCCGAAGCGCCTCGCCACCAGCGCCGCCTCGGTGGCGGCGATCATCGCGCTGGCCGAGAGGAAGTTGTTGAGCGCCTTCGTGGCGTGCCCGGATCCCAGGGCTCCCGTGCACACGACCGTCCGTCCCACGGCCGCGAAGAGGGGTTCGCAGCGATCGACGGCCTCCGGGTCGCCCCCGGCCATGATCGCGAGCGATCCGGCCTCCGCCCCGCGCACTCCCCCCGACACCGGCGCATCGACCATCGCGACCCCGAGGGAGGCGACCGTCTCGCCGAGCGCACGGGTCCCCGACGGATGCGACGAGCTCATGTCGACCAGCAGGGGCCGCCGGCCCCCGTTCCCCGCCCGCTCCGCCCAGCCCGCGGAGAGCGAGTCCCCGCCGCGCTCCCCGCCGAGAGCCACCGTCCGCACGACCGACCCGTCGGGGAGCATCGTCACGACGGCATCCGCCCGGGCGGCGAGCGCGGCGAGCGAGGGGGCGGCCCCAGCGGCGGGGTAGCGGCGCACCACCGCCCGGGCCGCCTCCTCCCGGGCGTCGTAGACCTCGACCTCGAGCCCGGCGGCGACCAGGTGGCCGGCCATCGGCGCGCCCATGCGCCCGACCCCCACCACGCCGACCCGCCGGAGCGGCCCGGAGCTGCGGGGCGCGCTCACTGCCCGCTCTCCGGCGCCGCATCCCCGCCGTCGGCGCCGTCCGCGATCTCGTCCAGCACCTCGCGCGCCACGCGGAAGGCGTCGACGCCGGCGGGCACACCCGCGTAGATCGTGGCCTGCAGCAGTGCCTCCTGGATCTCCTCGCGGCTGACCCCGTTCGCGACGGCGCCGCGCGTGTGCAGGCGGAGCTCATGGGGCCGGTTGAGCGCGGTCAGCATCGCCAGGTTGAGCAGGCTGCGGTCGCGGCGCGAGAGCGCCGGGCGCGTCCAGATTTCGCCCCAGCAGTACTCCGTCACCAGCTCCTGGAGCGGCGCCGTGAAGGCGTCGGCCCCGGCGATCGAGGCGTCGACGTACTCGGCGCCGAGCACCGCACGGCGCACGCCGAGTCCCCGCGCGAACCGCTCGCGACCGCCGCCCAGCGCTTCCGACCGGTTGGCACCACCTCGCCCGCTCCCGCTGCTCGTCACCGCGTCCTCCCCTACCCGCGTCGCGGCGCCCCGGGGCGCCGGCGCCGGACATTCTGCGGTCGCCGCGCCCGCGACGCGAGCGGCGGCGCGTGGCGGCGGCGCGGGGCGATCCCGTATCGTGTGCGGCCCGGCGTGGTCGCTCCGCCCGGCGGCGGCCACCTGCTGCACGGGAACGCGCGCAATGGCGCCGGGCGCCGCGGGGCGCCCACCCTCCCGATCCCGCGAGAGGAGCCCGATGCCGTACGCCACCGCCTCCGACGGCGTCCGCCTGTACTACGAGGAGACCGGCGAGGGGATACCCGTCGTCTTCGTGCACGAGTTCGCCGGAGACCACCGCAGCTGGGAGCCGCAGGTACGCCATTTCGGGAGGCGCTACCGGGCGGTCGCCTACTCCGCCCGCGGGTACCCGCCCTCCGACGTGCCGGAGGCCCGGTCGAGCTACTCGCAGGAGCGCGCCGTCGACGATGTGCGCGACGTGCTCGACGCCATCGGAGCCGATCGCGCGCATGTCGTCGGGCTCTCCATGGGCGGCTACGCGACGCTCGTCTTCGGACTGACCTACCCGGAGCGCGCGCGCTCGCTCACCGTCGCCGGAGCCGGCTACGGCAGCACCGCCGACCGATCCGACTTCGAGCGCGACGTCGAGCGGGTCGCCGAGCGCCTGCTCGCCGAGGGAATCGAGGCGTTCGGGGAGATCTACACTCGGGGTCCGACGCGCGTGCAGCTCCGCGACAAGGATCCGCGCGGGTGGGAGGAGTTCCGGTCGCAGTTCCGGGGCTCCTCGACCACCGGCCACGCCAACACGATGCTGGGCGTGCAGCGCAACCGCCCCTCGATCCTCGCGCTCGAGGAGAAGCTCCGGGGGCTCACCGTCCCGACCCTGATCGTGACCGGCGACGAGGACGAGCCCTGCCTCGAGCCCGGGCTCTTCATGAAGCGGGCGATCCGATCCTCGGCGCTGGTCGTGCTTCCGCGCTCCGGACACACCGTCAACCTGGAGGAGCCGGCGGCCTTCAACCGCGCCGTCGAGGACTTCCTGGCGGCGGTCGACGCCGGCAGCTGGCGACAGCGCAACCCGGAGAGCCTCTCGGAGTCCCAGCTGCTGCCCGCCGGAGAGCGCGAGCGTGACTAGCGAGGACGGCGCCCCCGGCGCGCTCGCCGGACTGCGGGTCGTCGAGGTCGGGGAGTGGGTCTCCGCCCCCTTCGCCGCCAAGCTCTTCGCCGACTTCGGTGCCGACGTGGTCAAGGTGGAGCGCCCCGGCGCGGGCGACCCGGCCCGCACCGACGGCCCCTTCCCGGACGACCGCCCCGATTCCGAGTGCTCGGGGCTCTTCCTCTATCTCAACACCAACAAGCGCGGGGTCCAGCTCGACCTCCGGGACGGCGCCGGGAGGGCATCGCTCGAGCGGCTGCTGGAGGAGACCGACCTCCTGATCACCAACCTCCCGCGGCGCCGGCTCCTCGAGACGGGGCTCGATCCCGAATCGCTGCGGAGCCGGCACCCCGGGCTCATCGTCACGACCATCACGCCCTTCGGCCTCGACGGCCCCTACGCCGACTACCTCGGCGACGAGCTCGTGACCTACGCCATGGGTGGACTCGCCTACGCCTCGCCGGGCGTCCCCGACGTCGTCGACGACCCCGAGGCGGAGCCGCCTCTGCACCCGCATACCTACGTCGCCGACACCATCGGCGGGCTCGTCGCCGCCGTCGCGAGCATGGTCGCGGTGTTCGGCCGCGGGGACGACGGCGAGGGCGCGCACGTCGACGTCAGCCAGCAGGCCGCGATCACGGCGATGGAGCAGCGCGATCTCACGGCCTGGTCCTACGGGAACCTGGTGATCGGCCGCATGCCGACCAGCATCGCCCGCATGCCGAACTACTACCTCCCGTGCCGGGACGGCTACGTCGCGCTCGCGGCCCCCTGGGACCACCAGTGGGCCCGCCTCGTGAAGATGATGGGAAGCCCCGAGTGGGCGCTCTCCGAGCTCTTCTGCGACGACGCCGGGCGGACGGCCTACTGGGACGCGCTCAAGCTGCTGCTCACCGACTGGACGATGCGACACGACGGCGAGGAGATCGTCCGCATGGCCGACGAGGCCGGGCTTCCGTTCTTCGCCTACTACTCCATCGCCGAGAGCGCGGAATCCGAGCACGTCCGCGCACGCGGGAGCCTCGTCGAGCAGTCGGCGGGCGGGCGCACGCTGCGGATGCCGGGTGCACCGCTCGCGATGCACGGCACGCCGTGGACCATCCGGCGGCCCGCGCCGCGCCTCGGCGAGCACACCGACGAGGTGCTCGCGGGGCGGGAGCGCCCCCCGGCGGCTCCGCGGGCGCCGGCCGGTGCGGCCTCGCCGCGCCCGCTCCCGCTCGCCGGCGTGCGCGTGCTCGACTTCGGTCAGGTCATCGCCATGCCCTTCGGGAGCCAGTGGCTCGCCTGGCTCGGGGCCGAGGTGCTCCTGGTCGAGTCGGTGAAGCACATGACCGCGCGCGTCACGCCGCCCTACGTCGGGGGGGTCGCGCACCACGACAACTCGGGCCACTTCAACCTGCTCAACGGCTCGAAGAAGAGCCTGCGCATCGACATGGGGACGCCGGAGGGGCTCGCGCTGCTCAAGCGCCTCGTCCCGCTCTGCGATGTGATGATCGACAACTTCAAGACGGGCGTGCTGGAGAAGCTGGGGCTCGGACCGGACGTCGTCCGCGGGCTCCACCCCGAGATCGTGCAGCTCTCCTTCGGGGCGTTCGGGCGCAGCGGTCCGATGCGCACGCAGGGCGGGCTCCACTCGGCCGTGAACCTCTTCTCGGGCGTCGCCGAGGTGACGGGGTATGCCGGCGGGATGCCGCGCATCCTGGGCGGCGTGCTGCCCGATCCGATCGCCGGCTCCTACGCCGTCTTCGGGGCCCTGGCCGCGCTGCGCCACCGGCGGCGCGGGGGCGGCGGCCAGTACATCGACGGCGCGATGTTCGAGGGCATGATCTCCCTCGTCCCGCAGGCCGTGATCGACGTGACGATGAACGGGCGCGCACCGCAGCGCATCGGGAACCGCGACCATCGCAAGGTTCCGCACAACCTCTACCGGGCCGCCGGGGACGACGAGTGGGTGGCGATCTCCGTCGACCCCGAGGTCTCCGACGCGAGCGGCCCCGACGCGCAGTGGCGCGCGCTCTGCGCGGTGATCGGCGCCGATGCGCGCGATCCGCTCTTCTCCACGCCCGGGGCGCGGCGGGCGAACGAGGACGCCCTCGACGCCCGCATCACGGCGTGGACGCGGGAGCGCACGCCGCAGCGGGCGACCGAGCTGCTGCAGGCGGCCGGCGTGCCCGCCGGACCCGTGCTTCGCCCCGACCAGCTGCACGAGGATCCGCAGCTGCGCGCGCGGGGCTTCCTGGTGGAGACCGAACACCCCACGGGCGGACGCCGGCGCCACCCCGGGATCCCGTGGCGCGCCTCCCACCTCGAGCCGGCGTACCGGGCGGCGCCGCTTCTCGGCGAGCACACCCGCGACGTGCTGACGGGGCTGCTCGGCCTCACCGCTGCCGAATACGACGCACTCGACGAGGCGGGCGTCCTCCGTTAGCCCGCGGGGGCTCGTCGCCCGGTCCCGCTCCGGCCCCGCGCTGCGGTAGAGTCGCCCCGGCCGCCCTGTCACCCCCGGCGCCGCCGGGCCGCCGGCAGCGGTCGGGAGGAGCAGCGATGGACTTCGCGCTCGACGCCGGGCAGGAGGCGTTCCGCGCCGAGCTCTGCGGATTCCTCTCCTCCGAGCTCAGCGACGAGGTGCGCGCGAGCCATCGCGACCCGCGCGAGTGGGACGGCTGGGAGGCGACCTTCGCCGGCGAGTTCCGCCGGCGCCTCGGCGCCCGCGGCTTCATCGGCGCCACCTGGCCCGTCGAGTACGGCGGCGGCGGTCGCGACGCGAGGGAACGCGTCATCTTCGCGGAGGAGATGGAATACCACGACGCTCCCGCGTTCGACCGCTCCGTCACCTACGTGCCGGACGCCATCCTCCAGTTCGGGAGCGAGGCGCAGAAGCGCGACTTCCTCCCGCGCCTGGCCCGCGGCGAGTGCACCTTCTTCCTCGGCTACAGCGAGCCCGACGCCGGATCGGATCTCGCGAGCCTGCAGGCGCGCGCCGAGGCACGGGGCGACACCTTCATCGTGACGGGCCAGAAGGCGTACTCCTCCGGCGCCGACCGCGCCGACTACGGGTGGGTCGCGGCCAGGACCGACCCCGAGGCGCCGAAGCACCGCGGCATCTCGCTCTTCATCGTCGACATGGCGAGCCCGGGCATCGAGATCGCCCGCCACGAGACGACGGCGGGATGGGAGCATCACTCCGTCGCCTTCGACTCGGTCGAGGTGCCGCGATCGGCGCTCGTGGGCGAGCTCAACGGGGGCTGGCGCGTCATCATGGGCGCCATCGATGCCGAGCGCGCCTCGCTCGCCGCCCCCGGTCTCCTCCGCGCGCAGCTCGACCGGCTCACCGAGCACTGCCGCCGGGCGCCCGCGGGCGGCGAGGCGGGCGGGGGCGTGCTGCTCGACGATGCGGCCGTGGCGGATCGCCTCGCGCGGCTCGCTATAGAGGCCGACGCCGCACAGCTCATCTCCTACTGGGTCGCCTCGCTGATCGCGGCCGGCGAGAGGCCCCAGCACGAGACCTCGCTCGCCCTGCTCGTCAAGCGCGAGACGGCGCGCGCGCTCGACGTGGCGGCGCTCGAGCTGCTGGGGGCCGGCGGCGCCCTCCGGCCCGAGGCGCCGGCGGCGGCGCTGGGAGGCTCCGTCCTGCGCGAGTATCTCGATCACCTCTACTTCCACTTCGCGGCGGGAGGCTTCGACATCACGCGCAACGTGATCGCGACGAGGGGGCTGGGCCTGCCGCGCGGGTAGCCGCGGGCGGCCGGGGGGGGCGGCGATGGACCTGGTAGCGAGCGAGGAGCAGCGACTGCTGCGCGACGCCGCCCTGCTCTTCGCGCGCGAGCGCATGGGGCACGAGCGGGCGCGCGCCCTCGAGCAGCGCGCCGCCGCGGGCGACCACGCGCACGACGCCGAGCTCGCCTCCGAGCTCGGCTCGCTCGGCTGGAGCGGCGCGGCGCTGCCGGCGGCGCAGGGCGGCGAGGGTCTCGGACTGCTCGAGCTCGCGCTCGTGATCGAGGCCTGCGGGACGGCGCCTCTCCCCACCACGCTCTTCGGGAGCGTCGTCGAGGCGGGGCTGCTGATCGCCGGCGGGGGGAGCGATGAGCAGCGGGCCCGCTGGCTGCCCCGGATCGCAGCCGGCGAGGCGGTGCTGACGGCGGCGCTGCTGGAGCAGGAGGGGGAGTTCGCGGCGAGCGCGCTCCGGACACGGGCGGAGCCGCGCGCGGGCGGCGGCTACCGTATCGAGGGCGCCAAGGTGCTGGTCCGGGACGCCGGCGCCGCCGACGCGGTGATCGTCGCGGCGCGCGACGACTCCGCCGGGCAGGCGCCCGGGGTGAGCCTGCTTCTCGTCGAGCGCGGCACGCCGGGGCTGGAGCTGCGGCCGCAGCCCCCGGCCGCGGGCGAACCCCTCTTCTCGCTCCGCCTCGACGGCGTCGAGGTCGGGCAGGAGGCGCTGCTGGGACCCCCCGGCGCCGGGCGGGAGCACGTCGAGCGGCTGCTGGCGCGGGGCGCCGCCCTGAAGGCGGCGGAGCTCGTGGGGATCGGCCAGGCGGCGCTCGACCTCACCCTCGACTACGCCCGGGAGCGGACGCAGTTCGGGCGCCCGATCGGCTCCTTCCAGGCGGTGCAACATCACTGCGCCGACATCTACCGCGAGGTCGCCGCGTGCCGCCTTCTCGCCTACCGGGCCGCGTGGTCGCTCGACCGCGCCGACGGCGAGCTGCCGCCATCGGCGGTGCGCCGCGCCGTCGCCTCGGCCAAGGCGAAGGCGAGCGAGGCGATACCGTGGGCGACGCGCCTCGCGCACCAGGTACACGGCGGCGTCGGCTACTACCGCGACTACCCGCTGGAGATCTTCACGCGGCGCGCGATCGCGGCGGCGGCGGCCTACGGCGATGCGCGCTACCATCGGCGGCGGCTCGCCGGGGTGCTCTAGCGGCATCCGGCCCGAGGAGACGATGGACTACGAGTACCTGCAGCTCGAGCAGAGCGACGACGGCGTCGTCACCCTCTGGATCGACGATCCCGAGAACAACAACGCCGTCAATTTCGTGATGAACCGCGAACTCGCGGACGCCATCGAGCGCATCGACGAGGACGATGCGGCCAGGGTCCTCGTGCTGACCGGACGCGGCCGCATCTTCTGCTCGGGCGGGAACATCGGCCAGATGACGGCGCAGGGACGCTCGCTCGAGCCGGATGAGAAGACGCTTCGCGAGCGGCTCCACCCCGCCGAGTCCGACATCCGCCGCGTCACGGTCGCGCTCCGGCGCATGTCGAAGCCGGCGATCGCCGCCGTCAACGGACCGGCCGTGGGCTCCGGGGTCGGCCTCGCCGCGGGCTGCGACGTCAGGCTCGCGGCGCCGGAGGCGCGCTTCGGCTGGGTCTTCACGCGGCGCGGCATCCTCCCCGACGACGGAAGCCTCAAGCTCGTGCTCGACATCCTCGGCTACGCCCGCACGTTCGAGTGGGGGGTCAGGGGCGGCCGGCTCGAGGCCGACGAGGCACTCCGCTGGGGCTTCGTCTCGGAGGTCGTCGCCCAAGAGCAGCTGCTCCCGCGCGCCCGCGCCCTCGCCCGCGAGATTATCGCCTCCGTCCCGCCGCTCACGGCCCGCCTCTTCAAGCTCGCGCTGGTCGATGCGCTCGATCGCCCGCTGGAAGAGGCGATCCGCTTCACCGAGCGGGCACAGCAGCTCGCCCGCGAGAGCGAGGATCACACGGAGGCCCTGCGCGCGTATGCGGAGCGCCGGCCACCCGGCTGGTCGGGACGCTGAGCGTGACCGGGAACGCGCCGCTGAAGAGGGCGATCGAGCCCGCGAGCTTCCCCTGGATGGATGCCTCGCGCTACGCCTTCTGCCTCGCCATGGAGGCCGGCGGCGCCACCTGGCTCTCGGGCCACACCGCGGCCCGCTACGAGCCGGGGCGCGACGTCGTTACCGCCGAGGGCGATCTCGAGGCGCAGAGCCGCATCGTCTACGAGAAGGCGCGCGTGATCCTGGAGGCCGCCGGCCTCGGATTCGACGACGTCGCGCACAGCATCGAGTACCTGGCCCCGGGAGCGCTCGGAGCCGGGGACGCGCGATGCCTCGCCGACCTCCGGGGAGAGCACTTCGGCGCCCACCGCCCCGCCCTCTCGACCGTCGCCGTCAAGTCCCTGCTGCGCCCCGAGGCCCTCGTCGAGATCGAGCTCGTCGCGCGCCCGGGCGGAGGCGAGACCGTCGAGGCGGCCGGAACGCTGGCCCGGCGGGGCGGCGACCTGCTCGTGATCCCCGCGCTCGACGCGCCCGGAGACGATCTCGGCTCGCAGACCCGGGCCATCTACGACCGCGCCGCCCGGGTGCTCGACGCCGCCGGACTCGGTTGGGAGCACGTGGTCAAGACCACCGACTTCCTGGACGTCTCGGCCCTGCGCGACTACCGCGTGACGGCCGACGTGCGCCGCGAGCGCTTCGGAGCGCACGACGCCTCCGAGTTCCCCGCCTCCACGGGGATCATCATGGAGCGCCTCGCGACGCCGGGCGCCCTCATCCAGGTGGAGTTCATCGCCTCGACGAGGCCGCGCGAGGGGATCGCGGCGCCGTGGCCCCACCACCCGCGTCTCACCTACGCGCCGGCGGTGCGCGCCGGCCAGTTCCTCTTCATCTCGGGCATGGCCGCCTTCAACCCCGAGACGAACGCGACCGAGCACGAGGGCGACGTCATCGCCCAGTCGCGTTATGTATACGAGAACATCGCTCGCCTGATGGAGGCGGCCGGGGGCTCGCTCGAGAACGTGATCAAGACCGTCGAGTACGTCGCACCCGCCGCCGCCGAGCGCTACCCGCGAACCGGTCGCGTCCGGACCGACCTTTTCGATCGCCCCTATCCCGCCTCCACGGGCGTCATCTGCGAGCGCCTCATTCGCTCCGACCTTCTCATTGAGGTCGACGCCATCGCGGTGCTGCCGTGAGCGATGCCTCCCCGGGGGCGTCGCTGCTCACCGACGAGCTCCGCGGCTGGATCGGGCGCGAGGCCTCCTACGAGGCGCCCGAGGAGCTCGGGCGCGCCGCCATCCGCTACTACGCGCTGGCGCTCTCCGACGACAACCCGCTCTACCGCGACGACTCTCATGCCCGGAGCACGCGCTTCGGCGGCGTGATCGCGCCCCCGACGCTGGTGGTCGAGACGAACCAGTACGCCGACCTGCCGCTCCGCCCCGAGGACGGGTACAACGGCCACGTCTGGGAGGGCCTGCCCCTCCCCGTGCCGTGTACGCTGGTGCGCGGCGGGAACGAGTACGAGCTGCTCCGGCCGGTCCGACCCGGCGACCGCCTCCTCGTGCGCTGGCGCATCGAGGAGATCAGCGAGCGTCGCGGCCGGGCCGGCCCCCTGCTCGTGCTGGTCGCGCGCGCCGAGTACCGCAACCAGCACGGCGAACTGCTCGCAACCAACCTCGACACGACGATCTTCCTGCCCGACGGCGGAGGGGGCTCGTGATGCGCTTCGATGAGGTGAAGCCCGGCCAGGAGCTCCCCGAGCTGCGCGTCGCGCTCACCCACGAGCTGCTCGCCGCGTACGCCGGCGCGACCTGGGACTTCCACCGCTACCACTACGACGCCGACTTCGCCCGCGAGGTGGCCGGCGCTCCCGACGCGTTCGTCGACGGCCAGATGCTGGGCGCACTGCTCGCCCGGCAGCTGATGGCCTGGTCGGCGCCGGAGGGCTGGGTGCGGCGCCTCGCCCTCCGCTACCGCTCGATGTCGTTCCCCGGCGAGACGCTCGTCTTCTCAGGGAGCGTGCGCGCCACCCGCGTCGAGGGCGCCAGCGGGCTCACCGAGCTGGATCTCACCGTGACCGCTCTCGACGGGCGCGATGTCGCCGTACCGGCGAGCGCCACCGTCGAGCTGCCCGCGACCGTGCAGTAGCGGAGGAGGCACCCCATGACGGACGGAGCGGAGGCGGCCGTCCTCTTCGAGGCCGACGGACACGTCGCCCGCATCACGCTCAACCGGCCGCACGCGATGAACGCGCTCGACACGGCGGCCCGGGAGCCGCTGCTCGAGGCGATGACGCGCGTCCACGAGGACCCCGGGATCCGCGTCGGGATCCTGACCGGCGCCGGCGGCCGCGCCTTCAGCGCGGGCGCCGATCTCAAGGAGTGGGCGCGGCCGGACTCGCCCGGCTTCTCCGGGGGTTCCGCGCAGGACGCCCTCGCCAAGGAGCCGGGCGACGAGTTCTTCACGATCCGCGTGGCCAAGCCGCTGATCGCCGCGATCGACGGCTACTGCCTGGCGGGAGGACTCGAGCTCGCCCTCGCCTGCGACCTGCGCATCGCGACGCCCGCCTCCTCCTTCGGCCTCCCGGAGGTGCAGCGCGGCTTCCCGCCGGGCGGCGGAGGGGTGCAGAGGCTGGTGCGCGCGATCTCCCTCGCGCCGGCGATGGAGATGCTATTGACGGGTGAGCGCATCGACGCCGAGACGGCGCTTCGCTGGGGCCTGGTGTCACGCCTCGTCCCCAGCGAGGAGCTGCTGGCCACCGCCACCGATCTCGCCGAGCGCATCGCGGCGAATGCGCCCCTCGCCACACGCGTCGTCAAGGAGCTCGCGCTCGCGAGCCCCGATCAGCCGCTCGGACAGGCGCTGCAACTCGGAAGCGTGCTGCGCTGGATCGTGGGGCAGACGCCCGAGGCACAGGAGGGTCCGCGCGCTTTCGCGCGGGGCGACGGCTAGGATCCCCGGTCGCCCCGGGGAGCGAGGGGAGCTCGCAGCAATGGACGGCATCGACCTGGGCGGCCTGAACTACGCGGCGATCGTGGTCGGCGTGGTGATCAACCAGCTGATCGGGATGGCCTGGTACACCGTCCTCAGCCGCCGCTGGATGGCCGAGACCGGCCAGACGCAGCAGGACATGGAGGCGATGAAGGGGACGCCCCGGCAATGGTATCCCTACGTGGTCGCCATCGCCTCGGCCCTCGTCTTCGTGCTGGGGCTCGCCGTCCTGATCCAGGGGCTGGGAGCCGAGGACGCGGTGGACGGCGTCCTCGTGGGCCTGCTGGCGGCGGTCGCGTTCATCATGACGACGAGCGCGATGAACTACGCCTTCGAGGGCCGCAGCCTCTGCCTCTACGGCATCAACAACGGCTACCACATCGTGGCCTTCGTGGTGATCGGCGCCCTGCTCGGGGCCTGGCAGTAGCGGGCGCGGCCCGCGGCGCACCGGCCGGCGCGCGGGCGGCGGAGCCTGCGGCCGGCGTGAGCACGCGCCCGCCGCCGCCGCCGGACGAGGGAGCCTAGGCCTCCCCGGCGCCGCCCCGTCCCCGCCGGTCTTCCTCGCCCGCTCCCGCCGGAAGCGCGAAGCGCTGCGCCAGCACGCGCTCGCGGAAGTCGAAGATCGCGGCGAGGCGCGGCGCGACGGCGCGCGCGTTGACCAGCGCTCCGAGCGGGCCTCCCGGGAGCGAGTAGTGGATGAGATCCCGGACCTCGACGCCGCCGGGCACCTCCCTGAAGTGGTGCTGATGGTGCCAGAAGCGGTAGGGGCCGAAGCGCTGCTCGTCGACGAAGAGGCGGGGCGCCGACACCTGCGTGATCTCGGTGACCCAGTGGGCGCGCCAGCCCGCGAACGGCTCGACCCGGTACTGGATGAGAAGCCCCGCATGGACCTCGGCGGGCACGTCCGAGATCACCTCGAAGTGCATGTCGGGCGGGGTGATCACGCTGAGGTTGCGCGGGTCGGAGAAGAACGCCCACGCCGCCTCGAGCGTAGTCGGCAGGACCTGCCGCCGGTCGATCCGATTGAGCCGCACGCTCGCCACCCCTACCCGCCGCCGTCGCCTGCCAGTATCCCGCGACGCCGCCGCCGCGGCGAGCGGTCGTATCGCTACGAGAGGAACGCGTCCACGGAGAGCGGCCCCGCGCCGCCGAGAGCCACCGCCACCGCCGCCGCCAGCAGGATGACGTCCAGCTCGTACCCCTGCACCGAGCCTCCCTGGAAGGGGTGGCCGAGCTTGAATTTCGAGACGTAGACGGCCACCAGCATCGTCGCGGCAAGCGGTATCGCCGCCCAGTGGGCGAACAGGCCCACCAGCAACAGCGCGCCGCCGACGAGCTCGACCGCCGCGACGAGCCGCGCCTGCACCTGGGCGAACGGGATGCCGAGCTCGGCGAACCACTCGCCCGTGGAGCCGATGCCGCGCCGCCACTTGCCGAGACCGGCATCGATAAAGACGGCGCCGAGCGCCACGCGGAGCGGCACCAGCGCCCACTCCCGCATCTCCGCGCTCCAGGGGTCGATCAGAAGATCCACGCCGCTCCCTTGCACGCCGCCGGTCCCGGCTCAGCGCGGCCGGTGCGGCAGCTCCACGACGGCCGTCCCCTGGAGCGGGCGCTCCCCGCGCTCGTTCTCCAGGTATACGTCGAGCGTCACCCGGCCGATGCCCGACTCATCGGAGGCGTCGGTCACAAGCGCCATCAGCCGGAGGCGGTCCCCGTGCAAGACGGGCCGGCGGAAGTTCGCGTCGAGCGTGCGCAGCCGTCCGGCGGGCCCGGCCCAGTCGGTCACGAGCCGGGTGATGATCGAGAGGCTCATCACGCCCGGCACGATCGGTCGCTCGAGCCCGAGCGCCTGCGCGCCCGCGGCATCGGAGAAGCGGCCGTCCTCGTCGTCGAGCTGTGCATTGCCCCGCGAGACGGAGAGGTAGGTCTCGACCAGCTCCGGCCGGGCGACGTAGGACTCCTCGAACTCGTCTCCGAGTTCGGCATCGCCGAAATAGCGCTGCTCGGTGCCCGTGAGGCTCATGCCTCGATCTCCCGGTGCACCATCGAACTGTCGACGAGGGCGACGTCCCGGCCGTTCTGGTTCTCGTAGCGGGTCCGGCGCACCACGAACACCATCTTCCCGCTGCGCCCGGTCTTCTCGTAGACCTCGGTCACCTGGCCGTAGGCCGTGATGGTATCGCCCGGACGCATCGGCTCCAGCACCTCGATGCGCTCCCCGCCCAGGAAGCGGGCGTTGCCGAAGTCGACCTGCGGGTCGGCGCCGGTTCCGCGGAAGTTGGCCGTCGTGAAGATGAGGGGCGGCGCGATGCGGCCGCCGTAACCCGTGCCGCTCGCGAAGTCCTCGTCGAGATAGAGCGGATTGGTCTCGCCGAGCGCCTCGCAGTAGGCATCAATCGCGGCGTCGGTAACGGTGAACGAGCCGAGCCTGTGCTCGACGCCGATCACGCTCTCGTCGTAGTCGACCACGGCCCCTCCTCGCATCCCTCCGGCGCCGGCACGACCGCTCAGTCCGCCGCGCCGGCCTCGGCGCGCGCCTCCTCCGCCGTGAGCGCGCGGCAGCGGCCCGCGACCAGCTCCGCGACCAGCCCGGCGACCGTCGTCACCGGCCGCTCGAAAGCCGTCAGGCAGCGCCCGATCGCCGACACGAAGTGGGCATCGCTCCCCCCCACGGAGGCGAGCTGCCGCGCCTCCGCGAGCTCCCGGGCGCGCCCGTTCTCCTCATCGCTCGATCCGCCGTTGAGCGCCTCGATCGCGCCCACCAGCTCAAACCCGACCCGGCCCGCCTGCGCATGGTCCCACAGCCCGATGCGCGGCCGACCCGCGTGCGCCGGGACCGCCACCCCGCCCTCGTCCCGCACCGCCGTCAGCAGCTCGCGATGGGAGAGCGCCACGTCCGCGAAGTCGATCCCACGCACCAGCCCCGGCGTGATGCCGTAGACCAGGACGTGGCCGACGTCCGTCTCGAGCTCGGCGCCGTGCAGCACCGTCACATCGTAGCGCCCGGCGAGCTCGTCGTAGCGCACGGCCGGATCGTAGTGACGGTGCTCCGTCAGCACGAATCCGTCGATGCGGTAGCCTCGCCTGCGCCTCGCGGCGATCCACTTCAGATAGCCCTCCACCGTGCCGCCGGCGTCGTCCGAGGCGTCGGTGGAGTGGGCGTGCAGGTCGAGATAACAGGCGATCACGCGGCCCCGTTCGCTCCCGGCTCGCTTCGACCCGGTGGGCCCTGCCGCCGGTCCGCGAGCGATTCTCCGCGCGTCCCTCCGCGGCCGTCAACGGACGGGCGGCGCCGGATCCCCGCCCGCCAGCCGCTCCCGGACCGAGCGGCGCAGCAGCTTTCCTGACGCCGTCCGCGGAAGGGAGCCCTCCCAGGGCTCGAGCCGGCGGGGGAGCTTGTAGCCCGCCAGCCGCCGCCTCAGGAAGGCCTCGAGCTCGGAGGCCCGGAGCGGGCGGTCCCCGGTCGGCACGATGGCGGCGACCACGATCTGGCCCCACCGCTCGTCGGGCAGTCCCACCACCGCGCCCTCCGCGACCGCCGGGTGCGCGGCGAGCGCTCCCTCCACCTCGGCCGGGTAGACGTTCTCACCGCCGCTCACGACCAGATCGTCCCGGCGGTCGGCGACCGTGAGATGGCCGTCGGCATCGAGCGATCCCAGGTCGCCGGTGCGGAGCCAGCCCCCCTCGCGGCGCTCCGGCGCAGCGTTCAGGTAGCCGGGCGAGATGGTCGGGCCCGAGACCAGGATCTCGCCGACCTCACCGGGTCCGGCGCGGCGCCCGTCTACATCGACAGCCACCGAGACGCCGAGCAGGGGCTGCCCCGAGGAGCGAGGGCGCCGGCTCGCTCCGCCGGGGGCGAGCGTCGTCACCTGCGATGCCGCCTCCGTCAGACCGTACGTCGGCGCGACCGGGAGCCCCCGCTCCTCCGCCCGCGACAAGAGCTCCGGGGCGGCGCCGGCGCCGCCGATGAGGACGGCCCGCACCGACGCGGGATACGGGGAGGGGTCCCGATCGTGGTCGAGCAGCCGCCGCAGCATCGCCGGCACCAGCGAGGCGAGGGTCACACCCTCCCCCCGCAGCGCGCGGCTGACGGCGGATTCGTCGAAGCGGCGGTGGACGACCGCCGTCGTCCCGGCCAAGACCGACCGGACGAGGATCGAGAGACCGCCGACATGGTAGAGCGGGAGCGGGGCCAGCCACCGATCCTCCGCCCGCACGCCGAGGTGGAAGGCCGAGCCGAGCGCGCTCGCGAGCAGGTTGCCGTGGGTGAGGAGGGCCGCCTTCGGCCGCCCCGAGGTGCCGGAGGTGTAGATCGCGCTGTGCACCGAGTCGAGGTCGACGAGCGGCTCGGCGCGAGCCTCGCCGGGACCGACCGCGGTCGCCCCGCCGCCGCCCGTAAACGCCTCCGCGGGACGCAGCGCGGGAGCCGGCGCGCCGAGCCGCTCCGCCTCTGCCAGCGCCTCATCCGCGAGCGCCCGGTGCTCCTCGTCGACGAGCAGAAGCCGCGTCCGGGAGTCCCGGAGCTGCCACGCGATCTCTGCCGCGGTCAGGCGGGCGTTGAGCGGCACCAGGACGCCCCCCGCCCGCGGCACGGCATGCGAGAGGATGCACAGCGCGGCGTCGTTCGCGGCGAGCACCGCGACGGGCCCGCCGGCGGCGGGCTCCTCCCGCTCCGCACGGAGCGCGCGGGCGGCCCGGGCGACGCCGGCATCGAGCTCGCCGTAGGGGAGCGTCCCGGAGGGCGTCTCGACGGCCGGATGCTCGCGGTGGGTCCGGGCGCGCCGCGCCAGCCAGTCGGGGACCAGGCGCCGCGCCCGCGCCTCCTCGGCCGCGCCGGTGGTCACGACCCGGCCAGGGCGCCGCCGGCCGCCGCCTCGATCGACGCGCCGGGTGCGCTCGCCTGCGACCAGGGCCCGGTCGCACAGCGCTCAATCGCCGACGCCACGGGCGCGATGCCGAGCCCGGGACGCGCGGGGAGCGTCATGCGCCCTCCCCCCGGCAGGAGCGGCGTCGCGACGAGATCGTCGGCGAAGAGGAGGCCGGTGGAGAGCCCGTGTGCGCGGCCGGACCCGACCCGCGCGCCGGCGGAGGCGGCATCCGTCTCGATCGAGGCCGCAAGCTGCAGCGCCAGCGCGGTCCCCAGCGAGGAGTCGATCGTCGTGGTGACGACGGCGCCGATTCCCGCGGAGCGCGCGCGTGCGGCAAGCCGTGCCGCCGCGACCACGCCGCCCAGCACGGCCGGCTTCAGGACGAGCACGTCCGCGGCGCGCTCCTCGATCACGCGCTCGGCGAGCCGCGCCTCCGCGAGCGTCTCATCGGCGGCCACGGGAATCGCCGAGAGCTCCCGCAGTCGCCGCAGGCCCGGCACGTCGCCGGCGGGCAGCGGCTCCTCGATGAACTCGATGTCGAGCGGCTCGAGGCGCCGCACGGCGCGCCGCGCGAGCTTCTCGTGCCACGCGCCGTTCGCGTCGAGCCGGATGCGGGCGCCGGGACACTGCTGACGCAGCGCCCCGGCGCGGGCAAGGTCGGCGTCCACACCCTGCACGCCGACCTTGAGCTTCACAGCGCCGAAGCCGCTGTCGACGAGGGCGCGGCCGGTCTCCGCCACCTGATCCGGCGTCGCACGGTCGCCGCCGATCACGGCGTTCACGTCGAGCGAGGCGCCCGGCGGCGGCGGCTCCCCGGAGGCCGTGAGGAGCGCGGCCAGGGGCACGCCGCGGCTCTGCGCGGCGAGATCGAGCAGCGCCGACTCGAGAGCGCAGCGGAGCACCGGCGGCGCGCGCTGAGGCTCCGCCAGGAGTGCCGGCCCCTCCAGCGCCAGCAGCCCGGCAAGATCGGCTGCAGCCGGCTGGCCCGGAAGCGGGAGCGGAAGCGCCTCGCCCCACCCCGTCGCCGCTCCGTCCCCCACCGCCAGCACCAGTCCCTCGCGCGCGCCGAGGTCGCCCGCGGCGCCGGCGAGGGCGGAGCGGTGCGACCGCGTCAGCGCGAGACGCACCGGGCGCCAGCGAAGCCGCAGTCCGGTCATCGCGATCGTGCCACCGGGGATGCGCCGGGCGAGTCGTCGCGGGTCACAGCGCGACACCGAGCGCGAGCAGCGCGCTGAAGAGCAGGTGGAGCTGCGCCGTCTCGCGAAGGGCCTGGTTGAGCGAGGGACCGTCGGTCTCCCGCAGCACCAGGCGGCCCGGCCGCATCGCGAACGGGAGGCTCAGCGCGACCAGCAGCACCCACGAGGCGAAGGGCCCGGCCAGCCAGAGCGAGGCCGCCAGCGCGTAGGCGCCGGCGACGAGCGCGAGGAAGAGCGCGCGGGTGCCGCGGCGGCCGATGAGCACCGCGAGTGTGCGCTTTCCGGTCGCGCGGTCGGTCTCGATATCGCGCACGTTGTTCACGACCAGGATCGCCGTCACGGTGCAGCCGACCGGCAGCGCCGCCTGGAGGACGCCCCCTCCCCACGAGCCCGCCTGCACGAAATAGGTTCCCCCCACGGCGATCAGGCCGAAGAAGACGAAGGTGAAGGGCTCGCCGAGTCCGCGGTAGCCGAAGGCCCAGGGACCACCGCTGTAGGCGAGAGCCGCCGCTATAGAGGCAAGCCCGATCGCGACGACGGGCCAGCCCGCGACGGCGGTCAGATACACCCCGCAGAGGGCGGCGAGCGCGAAGGCGATCCACATCGCGGCGAGCACCTGGCGCTCCGAGAGCAGCCCGAGCTGCGTGACGCGGGGCGGACCGATGCGCGCGGCCGTATCCGCGCCCTTGCGGAAGTCCGAGACGTCGTTCGCGAGATTGGCTCCGATCTGGATCGCGACCGCCCCGGCGAGCGCGGCGAGCGCGGGGCCCACCGCGAAGCGCTCGGCCCCCACGGCGAGCCCGCTTCCGACCAGGACCGGCGCCACCGAGGCGGTCAGGGTCGGAGGGCGGATGGCCAGCAGCCAGCGCTCCCCGATGCCCGGAGGGGCCCCCGGAAGCCCGTGTGCCGCCTGCGTGGGACCGCCGCCCCCGGCGCTCACCGGAGTCCCCACCGGCCCGGCGAAGGCCGCGCGGTCCGGCCGCCCGGGCGTGCGTGCATCAGGGGAGGCGCGGGAAGCGGGTGAAGTCCGGGTCGCGCTTCTCCAGGAACGCGCGCTTCCCCTCCTTCGCTTCGTCGGTGAAGTAGAAGAGCATGGTCGCGTCCCCGGCGAGCTGCTGCAGTCCCGCCGCGCCGTCGGTATCGGCCAGGAAGCCTGCCTTGAGCATTCGGATCGCGATCGGCGAGTGGCGCAGGATCTCCAGCGCCCACCGCTCGCCTTCCCCGGCGAGCTGGTCGAGAGGAACGACGGCATTGACGAGGCCCATCTCGAGCGCCTGCTGCGCATCGTACTGGCGGCAGAGGTACCAGATCTCGCGCGCCTTCTTGTGCCCGACGATGCGGGCGAGCATCGACGCGCCGAAGCCCGCATCGAAGGAGCCGACGCGCGGGCCGGTCTGCCCGAAGCGCGCGTTGTCGGCGGCGATCGTGAGATCGCAGACCACGTGCAGCACGTGCCCGCCTCCGATCGCCCAGCCGGCGACGAGCGCGATCACCGGCTTCGGCATCGTCCGGATGAAGCGCTGCAGGGGCAGGACGTTGAGGCGGGGAATGCCGTCGTCGCCGACGTACCCTCCCTCCCCGCGAACGCGCTGATCGCCGCCGGAGCAGAAGGCGCGGCCCCCGGCACCGGTGAGCAGCACCACGCCGACGTCAGGATCGTCGCCGGCCAACTCGAAGGCCCGCGACATCTCGGTCAGGGTCAGCGGGCGGAAGGCGTTGTGCACCTCCGGGCGGTTGATCGTGATCCGCGCCACGCCCGCGCCGGGCCGAACGACGGCGCGCTCGTAGAGGATGTCGTGAAAGCTCTCGACGGGCTGCCAGTCCAGCGTCATCTTGTCCCCATCGCTTCTCCCCGACGCGTTTCCTCGGCCGCGTCCACGCCGCCGAGGAAACGCAGCACAGCCCGGGCGAAGGCCTGCGGCCGCTCCAAGTGCGCGGCGTGCCCGGCGCCCTCGATCGGCTCCATCGTAGCGTTCGGGAGCGCTCGCGCCATCTCATGGGCGATCGCCGTGAACTTCCCGTCGAGGCTGCCGGCGACGAGCAGCGTCGGCGAGCGGAGCGAGCCGAGCTCCTCCCAGAGAGAGGGCTGCCGTCCGACGCTCATTCCCCGCAACGCCCGGGCGAGGCCGGCCGCGGTGTTCCCGAGGCGCTGCGCGCGCAGCCGCTCCCTCACCGCGGCAGGCAGGGAGCGCTGCGACTCCCAGAGGGGCAGCCTCTCCCACTCATCGACGAAGGCGGCGACACCGTGCCGCTCGATGCGGCCGGCCAGCGCATCGTCGGCCCGCGCGCGCCCGACGCGCTCGCCCTCGTCCGCCAGGCCGGCGGTCGCCCCCTCGAGCACCAGTGCCGCGACGCTCTCCGGGTGCCGGGCGGCGAGCAGCAGCGCCACCCGACCCCCCATCGAGTAGCCGAGCCACCGGGCCCGCCGGTGGCCCAGCTCCCCGAGCAGCACGACCAGATCGTCGGCGACGCGCTCGATGGCGTAGCGAGCCTCCGCCTCCGGCGCGTCGCTCGCACCGTGCCCGACCAGGTCGACTGCGACGACCGGATGGCCCGCCTCCGCAAGCGAGGTCGCGAGGGCGTCCCAGGTCGAGGCGGAGCCGGTCAGGCCGTGCAGCAGGACGACCGGGAGGCCAGCCGTCGCGGGCGCCCCGCGGGCGGGCGCGCGGCGCTCCACGTGGAAGGCGACGCCGTCGACCGCGAGGCGCCGCGCGCCCGCCCGCTCGTCCTCCCGCTTCCTCATCGCCCCGCGGCGGCGACCGTCGCCGCGCGCAACGCAGCGGCGACGCCGGACCACAGCTCGCGGTGAAGCGCGACGTTGCGATCGCGCTCGGTGCGCAGCTCGAGGACCGTCAGGCCGGGCTGTCCGAGCGCTCCGGCGATCGCCTCCCGCATCGCGCCGGCGCGAGCCGGCAGCGGCGAGTGACGCCCGCCGAAGAGCGCGGCGGCGGCCGCCGCGTCGAGTCCCGCCGGCGTGCCGAACCACGGTTCGAACAGCCCGGGCAGCGCCTCGCGCTGCGGCAGGAAGTGGAAGATCCCGCCGCCGTCGTTGTGGATGAGCACGACCACGAGAGAGAGCCCGTGATGCCCGACCGCCCAGAGACCCGTGAGGTCGTGGAGGTAGGAGAGATCCCCCACCAGCAGGGCGACCGGGCCGCTGCGCTGCTCGCCGGCGACGAGCGCCGCGCCCGCGGCCGTGGACGCCACTCCGTCGATCCCCGACGCCCCCCGGGTGCCGACGATGCGGAGACGCCGTCCCAGCACGGGCACGAATCCGTCGACGTCCCGCACAGGCATGCTGTTGCCGCAGACGAGCGTTCCGCCGTCGGGGAGCGCCTCGGCGAGCACGCGCGCCGCCAGTGCCTCGAACGGCTCGCCTCGCGCGTCGATCTCCTCGAGCCCGCGATCGATGGCCTCGCCCGCGATCGCATCTGCCTCGCGCCAGCCCGCGAGCCACTCCCCGCTGGGAGGCGGCGCCCCCTCGACGGCACCGGCGAGGGCGGAGGCAAAGGCCCCGGGCTCGGCGCGATGCAGCTCCGCGGAGGCCGACGGGTCGCGCCAGGCGCCCGCCTCGTCGACCACGTGCTCGCGCAGCGCGCCAGCCCGGTGCAGCCCGTCGAGCCAGGTCGCGAGCGGCTTCGAGGTCGGCTGCGCGCCGAAGCGGATCACGACCTCGGGCGCGAGCCTCTCCGCAGCGGAGGACTCCCGCAGGACGGCGTCGTAGTGGGCGATGACGCCGCCGGCCGCAGGGTCCGTGCGGAGCCCGGAGAGCGCGTCGGCGAGGATCGGCCAGCCGAGCGCGCCGGCGAGCCCGGTCACTTCCGCGGCGGGAAGAACCGGCGATCCCGGGCCGCAGATCACCAGCCCCCGCCGCCCCGAGCTCGCCGCGGCCAGCGTCCGGACGTCGTGCGGAGGCGGGGGAAGCGGCGCCCGGCCCGACGGCGGCAGCAGCGTCAGCGCCTCGGCCGCGGCCGCCGCCCGGCGCTGCGGTTGGCCGTCCCCGGCGACCAGCGGCTCCCGGAAGGGGAGGTTCAGATGCACGCAGCCCGCCGGGGGCCCGGCCGCGACCTCGACGGCACGGGCGGCGAGCTGGCGTGCGTGCTGGAGCAGGGCCGCCGGCGCCTCGCCCTCGGCCGGAGCGCAGGGCGCCTCGGCCGACCAGCGAGCGTGGGAGCCAAAGAGACGCAGCTGGTCGATCGCCTGCGGAGCGCCGACATCGCGCAGCTCGGGCGGCCTGTCGGCGGTGAGGAGCAGGAGCGGGACGCGGGAGAGCGAGGCCTCGACGGCGGCCGGCAGCAGGTTCGCCGCCGCCGTCCCCGAGGTCGAGACCACGGCGACCGGGCGGCCGCTCTGCCTCGCGATCCCGAGCGCGAAGTACCCGGCCGCGCGTTCGTCCATGTGCAGCAGGGGGCGCATCCCCGGCTCGGCGGCGACCGCGAGCACCAGGGGTGTGGAGCGCGAGCCGGGGCAGATGACGACGTGCCTCACCCCCGCCGCGGCGAGCTGCCGCACGAGCACGCGTGCGAGGGCTCCCCCCGGCGTGGCGGCGGCGGCCGGGGACGCGGGGGCGTTGCGGCGGTCGGGCACGGGCACCTCCGGACACGAGCTGCGCGCGGCGGGCGGGCGGCGGGCTAGGCCCCGGCGGCCTCGCCGCCCGGCACGAGCCCCAGCGCCTCCGCGAGCGGGCGGAACTTCAGCTCGACCTCGGCGAGCTCGTCCCCCGGCTCCGAGTCGCCCATGATACCGGCGCCCGCGAAGAGCCACGCGCGCTCTCGCCGAACGAGCGCAGAGCGCAGGGCGACGGCGAACTCGCCGTCGCCGGCGGCGTCGAGCCAGCCGACGGGCCCCCCGTACCAGCCGCGGTCGAACCGCTCGTGATCCGCGATCACGCGCAACGCCCGCTCCGTGGGCCAGCCACCGACCGCCGGCGTCGGGTGGAGCCGCTCGACCAGATCGAGGATGTCGACGCCGGCGGAGACCTCCCCGCGCACCTCGGTCGCGAGGTGCTGGATGTTGCGCAGCCGGAGGAGCCCCGGCTGGTTCGGTGCACGCAGCCAGCGGCTCGCGGGAAGCAGCGCCTCGCGGATCGCGCGCACCACGATCTCGTGCTCGATGCGATCCTTCGCGCTCGCCTGGAGCTCGCGGCCGCGGCGCTCGTCGTCCGCGGCGTCGGCCCCTCGCTGCGCGGATCCGGCGAGCCCGAGCGCCCTCATCGCGCCGTCCCGGAGGCTGACCAGCAGTTCGGGGCTCGCGCCGAGGAAGGTCGAGTCCCCGCGGGTCACGCTGAACAGATGACAGTCGCGGTAGCCGTCGCGGAGCCGCCGCAGCGCGCGCCCGCGCTCGATCGGCCCCCCGGAGGCGAACTCGCGGCAGGTCGCGAGCACGACCTTCTCATAGTGGCCGGCGCGCACCTCGGAGGCGACGCGGGCGACACTCCCCAGCCAGCGCTCCGCGTCGACGTCGCACGCGACGCTCGCGGCGGGGGCCGTCCCGCATGCATCCGGCCCCGTCGAGTCGCCTCGGGCGAGAGCGCCCAGCACGTCCGCCAGTCTCGTCGCCGGTACACCGGGCGCGAGCACGACGCCGGCCTCGCCGCCGTCGCGCACGAAGAGCATCTCGGGAAGCAGCAGGGCACCGCGGCCGAAGCCCTCCCACGGGACGTCCGGCGACGCCCCCGCCGGTCTCGCCGGACCGGGGAGGTCGAGCGGCGTCGCCCCGAATGAGACCCCTCCCAGCAGGCGCGGCCTCAGCGCTCCGGTCTCGACCTCGGTCGGCGCGCGGAGGAGCTCGTCGGCGCCGAGCCGCAGCGCGGCCGCGCCTCCACCGGCGGGGAGCTCGGCGCGGCCGGCCTCTCCGACCGCGATGAGCGAGAAGTCCCTGTCGGGACGCTCGTAAGAGGAGGTCACCCCCCAGAACCCGATGTCGGAGAGGAGTCGCCCAACGTCGATCCCGGCCGGCAGGCGCAGCCCGCGGAACGCGCTCTCGGGGCGCGCCGCGGCGCGGCGCGCCACCTCCCGGACCTGGGAGCCGGAGGCGAGGATCATCGGCGCCTCAGTCCGCCGCCGATCCGCGGCGCCCCACCGGCGGTCGAGCCGATGCGGCGTCCGGATCACTCGTGGTCCCCCCGCCCGCGACCCGCGCCATCCCTCCGCGGGGGATCACCGGTCGCACACGCGGCGCAGGAGACGCCCTCGAGGGCCGCGCCACAGTGTAGGAGCGAGCACCCTTACATGCCCGACGGCGGATCGCCCCGCGGCTCCGTTGCGGGGCCCGGCGCGCCGCGCCCGGGCGGTCGTGCGGAGCGAGGGCCCGGGAGCCGGGTCACTCGCCCCGGACGGGCGGTGAAGGTGCAGCCACGCCGCCGCTGTGGTAGTCATCGACGCGTGCCGGCGCGTGACCCCGCGCCCCACCGGCGCCCGGGGTCATCGCGATGCTCGGGGTTGCGCGCGCTCGAGGAGGGCAGGATGGGCTTCCACAAGATCGGGGAGAGCGGAGTCGAGGGAAAATGCTCGCTCTGCGGGACCTACGTCATCAAGGGCGGCGTCCCCTTCGGTACCAAGTCCGTGCTCTGCGGCGACTGCGGGGAGCGGCGCGACAGGATCGCGTACCGGGAGACCGCGGGGCGGCGCTAGCGGTCGCTCCCGGGTGGCCTGCAGGTACGGGACCCCGTCCACTGCCGCGTGACGTCACAGCCGGGAGCAACCCGCTGCGGCGCGTCGCACGCGCGTCTAGCGCCCGTGACCCGGCTCGAGGCGGTCGACGAGGTGCAGGCAGGCCGTGCGCGGCCTCAGGCGGGACGCCGTCGACGGGGGCACAGCGCCCGATGAGAGGCCGTTGAGGCAGCCGGGCCGTCGCGTCAGGCGGAGCCTGCGCGCATCGCCGGGCCGCCGCTGGTCGGGACCGGCCGGCAGGACGACGTCCCCGCCTCCCGGGAGCGGCGGCCCGGCTGCCGTCCGGCGATCGCCGCACGCCGGAGTTGGCACCTATACTCGCCACCGCGACGGAGGGGCAGACCGATGGTGATGAGCTACGCCGAGATTGCAAAGCAGCCGGAGGCGCTTCGACGCACTCCGAATCTCGGGGAGTGGGCCGACGAGCGCGCCGGCTGGAGCTGGGACTCCGTCGTCGCCGAACTCGACCTTCCCGACGGGCTCGTCAACCAGGCCCACGAGTGCATCGACCGCCACGCGGCGGCCTCGCCCGACAAGGTGGCGATGATCTGGGAAGGCTCCGACGGCTCCGTCGAGCGCTACAGCTTCGACGAGATGCGCCGCCACTCGAACCGCTTCGCCAACGCGCTGGCCGCCCTCGGCATCGGGAAGGCGGAACGCGTCTTCTTCTTCACCGACCGCATCCCCGAGCTCTACTTCGCCTGCTTCGGCACGCTGAAGCGGGGCGCGATCATTGCTCCGCTCTTCTCCGCCTTCGGTCCGGAGCCGGTGAAGGAGCGGATCGAGCGCGCCGAGGGGTCCGTGGTCGTGACCACCCCGAACCTGCTGCCCAAGATCAATGCCATCCGCTCAGACCTGCCGAGCCTGCGCCACGTGATCGTGATCGCGCACCGCGCCGGCGCAGAGGTTGCCCCGGAAGATCTCGACTACCAAGAGCTCGTCCGCGACGCCTCCGAGGAGTACGAGATCGAGCGCACCGGCTCCGAAGACTGGTCGGTGATGCACTTCACCTCGGGAACGACCGGCCTGCCCAAGGGCGCCGCACACGTCCACAACGCCGTGATCAGCCACTACGCGACCGGGAAGTACGTGCTCGACCTCCACGCCGACGACGTCTACTGGTGCACGGCCGACCCGGGATGGGTGACCGGCACCTCCTACGGGATGTTCGCGCCCTGGAGCAACGGCGTGACCAACCTGATCTACGAGGGGGGATTCGGTGCCTCGCGCTGGTACGAGACCATCGCGCGCCACAACGTCACGGTCTGGTACACGGCGCCGACGGCGATTCGCCTGCTGATGAAGGCCGGTTCGGACGCCGCGAGGCGCCACGACCTCTCGTCGCTCCGCTACGTCATGTCGGTCGGCGAACCCCTCAACCCGGAGGGCGTGGTCTGGGGCGAGGACGCCTTCCAGCTGCCGATTCACGACAACTGGTGGCAGACGGAGACGGGCGCGATCATGATCGCGAACTACATCGGGATGCCGATCCGGCCGGGCTCGATGGGCCGCCCCTTCCCCGGCATCGAGGCGGCGATCATCGACGACCAGTTCCAGCCGGTCGACGAGCCGATGAAGGAGGGGCAGCTGGCGCTGAAGCCCGGCTGGCCGTCGATGTTCCGCACCTACTGGAACGACCAGGAGCGCTACGACTCGCGGTTCAAGGGGGGCTGGTACCTGACCGGCGATCGCGCGAAGCGCGACGCGGACGGCTACTTCTGGTTCGTCGGGCGCGACGACGACGTGATCAACACGGCCGGACACCTCGTGGGCCCCTTCGAGGTCGAGAGCGCCCTCATCGAGCACGACTCCGTCGCCGAGGCGGGTGTGATCGGCAAGCCCGATCCCGTCGCGATGGAGATCGTGAAGGCCTTCGTGAGCCTGGCGGCCGGCGTCGAGCCCTCCGAGCGGCTGCGCCGCGAACTCACCCGACACTGCCGTGAGCGCCTGGGGCCCGGCGTGGCACCGCGCGAGATCGAGTTCATCGACACGCTCCCCAAGACGCGCTCCGGGAAGATCATGCGGCGGCTGCTGAAGGCGCGCGAGCTCGGCCTGCCCGAGGGCGACACCTCGACGCTGGAAGACGACTAGACCCGGGAGCGCGCCCGACGGTGCACACGACCGGAGCACCTGACCGAGGAGGCAAGGCGATGTCGACCACGGCGCCGGGGGGCGAGGCGCGCCCGGAGATCCACCGCGGCCTGAACGGCGTCTACTTCGACCGCTCGCAGGTCTGCTCCATCGACGGGCGTGCCGGCACGCTGCACTACCGCGGCTATTCGATCCACGAGCTCGCCGAGCACTCCACCTTCGAGGAGACCGCGTACCTGCTGCTGCGCGGCGAGCTGCCGACCCGCGCCGAGCTCGACGCCTTCGAGTCGGAGCTCCTCGCGGCGCGGGCGGTGCCCGAGCCGGTGCTCGCGATCCCGCGGGCGATGGAGCGCGCCCACCCCATGGACGTGCTGCGCACGGCCGTCTCGGCCCTCGCCGCCTTCGACCCGGAGCGCGACGACGGATCGCCCGGGGCGGTCGCGCGCAAGGGCGCACGGCTCACTGCGCAGACGGCGACCCTGGTCGCCGCTCACCACGCCGTCCGCCAGGGGCGCGATCCGATCGCGCCGTCCCGCTCGCTCCCGCACGCCGCCAACTTCCTCTACATGATGAACGGCGAGGAGCCCGCTCCCGAGACGGCCCGCCTGATGGACGTCGACTTCGTGCTCCACGCCGAGCACAGCTCGAACGCCTCATCGTTCGCGGCGCGGGTCGTCGCCGGGACCGGCGCCGACCTCCATGCGGCGATCGTCTCCGGCATCGCCGCACTCTCGGGCCCCGCGCACGGCGGCGCCGCCGAGAACGTGATGCAGATGGCGCGAGAGATCGGCGAGCCGGCGAACGCCGCCGGCTACGTGAAGTCGAAGCGCAGCCGGCGCGAGCCGGTCATGGGATTCGGACACCGCGTCTACCGCACGGAGGACCCGCGCGCGCGCCACCTCCGCGCGGGTGTCCGCCGCCTCTCCGCCGAGCGCGGCGAACCGACGTGGCTGGCGATCCTCGAGGCCGTGGAGGAAACGATGCGCCCCTACGCGCGGCTGGGCGTGGCGCCCAACGTCGACTTCTACGCCGGCGTCATCTATCACCTGCTCGGCCTTCCGCAGGACTTCTTCGTCCCGATCTTCGCGCTCGGCCGCGTCCCGGGATGGACGGTACAGGTGCTGGAGCAGATCGAGAACAACATCCTGATCCGCCCGCTGCTCGACTACCACGGGCCCTCCGCGCGTCCCTACGTCCCGATCGAGAGGCGCGGATAGCCGGTGCCGCTGCTCCCGGCCTTTCGCGAGGAGGCCGCCGGCCGCGGCCTGCTCTCCCCCGACGCCCCGCTCGACGCGACAGCGACCTTCGCCCTCATCCGGGACATGCCCTGGTCGGCCTCGGTCAGCGCGCTCCCGGAACTCACGCTCTCCGTGTGGAGGGGCGACGACTCGGCAAAGCACCACCTGCTGCGGACGCTTCTCTACGAGCTGGGGCAGCGCTGCATCCTCATGGCCTGCACGCACGCCTGGAGCGTCGAGAGCGCGCCGTGGGCCCGGGCGGAGCCGCGCGCGATCCTGGATGAGGGTCCCGTCCCCGACGTGCACACCTTCCTGCGCGTGGAGAGCGACCGCGGCTGGGGCAGCGTCGACGCCACCTGGCCGCTCGCCGCGCGGGCGCTCGGCCTTCCCGCCAACGAGCGCTACGTCCCCGGGCGCGAGATGCAGATCGCCTGCGACCCGCAGGAGCTCTACCACGTCCCGGAGGATGCCGATCCCGAGGAGTTCCGCCGCCGCCTGCTCGAAGCGCATGCCGACGAGCACGGGCCGCGCGCCCGCGAACGCCGCCGCGTCTTCCGGTCCGCCCTCGAGCTCTGGCTCTCCGCTCCCGGCGACGCGTGAGCGGGTCGCTGCGCTAGGATACCGCGGTGCGCAGGCAATCCCTCCGCGAATCGCTCGTGCTCTCGCTCCTCCTTACCGCCGGGTGGGGGGTGGTGCTGCAGTTCACCGAGAGCGACCCCGATCCGCTGAGCATCGTGCAGACGCTGCTCTTCTTCTTCGTCATCATCCTGGGGACGATGCGGATCGCGAACCTCGTGCTGACCCGGATCTTCCCCCCCAAGGCGCCCCCGCCCCCGCCGCCGCCGACGCCGCCGAAGAGCGAGCGGCGCGCGCACGCGATGCGACGCCGCGGCCGCAGGCGGCGGCGGCCGCGCGGCTAGCGCGCCGAGGTGCTTTCGGTCTTCGCCGAGGTCATCCTGCCGGTCGTCGTGATGGCGTCCGTGGGGGGCGTGATCGGGCGCTGGCGGCAGGTGGTGGCGGAGCCGATCTCCACCCTGGTCTTCTACGTCCTGAGCCCGGCGCTGATCTTCCGCTCCATGGCCGAGACGGATCTCGACCCCGCCCTCTCGGTCCGCATCGTGGCCGCGGCGTGGCTGCTCTTCTTCTGCGCCTGGGGCGTCTCGGCGCTGTGGTCGTCGCTGGTTCGGCACGACGCCCGCCAGCGAGCCGCCTTCGCGCTCAGCGTCACGGCCCTGAACGCCGGGAACATGGGGCTCCCGATCGCGCTGCTCGCGTTCGGCGACCGGGGTCTTCAGATCGCCGTTCTCTTCCTCGTGGCGAACGCGGCGCTCAACTCCACCGCCAACGTCTTCATCGCCTCCCTCGCCGGCGCCAGCGCGCGCCACGCGCTGACCGCCCCGCTGCGCTATCCGATGCTCTACGCGACCCTCGCCGGCCTGCTCGTGAACGCGACCGGGACGGAGCTTCCCATTGCCCTCGACACCCCGATCGACGCCTTCGCCGACGCCGCGATCCCGACCATGCTCGTCGTGCTCGGCCTGCAGCTCGTGCGCGGCGTCGAGCGCTCCGCGCTCCGCGACGTGACGGCCTCGGCGGCGCTGCGTCTCGGCGGCGGCCCGCTGCTGATGTGGGGGGTCACACTCGTGATCGGCATCGGCGGCGCCACCCAGCAGACCCTGATCGTCCTCGCGGCGATGCCCACCGCCGTCTTCACGACCATTCTCGCCACGGAGTTCTCGGCCCGGCCGCGCTTCGTGACGCTCACCGTCATCTCGTCGACCTTCGCCTCGGTCGCCTCGCTGACGCTGCTCATCACGGCGCTCCAGGGCTGAGGCCGGCCGGCTCGCGGCCGAGGAGGCCGCGCCGGTCAGCGGCAGGCCTCGATGGCGGCCTCGGCCACCTCCTCGATACGGGTCTGGACGACGAGCGGGTGGTGGAGCCCGCTGGTGACGTAGGCGACGGCGAGGCCGAGTGAGGGGTCGGCGTAGGCGATCGCGCACTGCTGGCCCGGATGCCCGAAGACGCCCGCGCGGTCGAAGGGAGCGAAGGCGCCGCCGACGACGGGACCCCACCCGTAGGAGCCGGGCAGCCCCGTCGTGCGATCGAGGGGGGTCCGGTGCTGCACGCGGGTCGCCTCCCTCACCGTCTCCTCGGCGAGCAGCCGCACGCCCGCGAGCGCCCCGCCGCGCTCCAGCATCGCGTAGAAGCGGGCGAGCGCCTCGGCCGTGCCGGTCCCGTTCGCCGCCGGGATCTGCGCCCGGAGCGTCCCGGGCAGGCGGAAGCGGCGCACGACGCTCGAGGTGCGCGCCTCGGTGCCCTGCGGGTCCTGCCAGGTGATCTCGGAGAGTGCCTCGGGCCGGACCACCGACGCGAGGCCGTCCTCGTCGACGCCGAGCGAGGCCTCCATGGCGAGCGGCTGGAAGATCTCCTCGCGCAGGAAGTCGCGCGGCATGCGGCCGTCGACGCGGCGGATCAGCTCGCCGAGGGCGAAGCCGAACGTGACGGGGGGGTAGCCGGTCGCCTGCCCGGGCGGCCACGCCGCCGGGATCGCGGCGGTCTCGGCCGCGCAGTACTCCCAGTCGTCGACCAGATCCCAGTCGAAGTCCGGCCCGAGCGCGGGGAAGCCCCCGCGGTGGGTCAACACGTGGCGCAGCGTGCACGCCTCCTTGCCGCCCCGCCCGAACTCCGGCCAGAGATCGGCGAGCGGCTGGTCGAGCGCGAGCCGGCCGCGCTCGACCAGCATGAGCGCGGCAACGGCCGTGACCGGCTTGGTCGCAGAGAACCACAGCATGCGCGCCGTCGTCCCCGCGGCGGCGCCGAGGCGGAGATCGAGCGCGAGCGCCCCGTCGCGGTAGACGGCGAGCTGCGCCCCCGAGTGATACCCCCGCTCCAGGTGGGAGCGGCAGATCCGAGAGAGCTGCTCCCTCCCGGCCTCGGAGAGGCCGCGCGGAGCGGCCTCTCCGGGTGCATCGGCCCTCACCGGCGGCTCACTCCGGCGGATCGTGGAGCAGCACGATCTTGCCGAAATTCGCGTTCGATGCCATGTAGCGATGCGCCTCGGCGACCTCGGCGAGCGGGAAGGTGCGGTCGACGACCGGGCGCAGCCGCCCCGACGCGAAGAGGGGAAGCAGGTGGCGTGACACCGCCTGCGTGAGTGCCGCCTTCTCCTCCAGGGGGCGCGAGCGGAGCACCGTCCCCCTGACGCGCAGCCGTTTGCGCATGAGCGGACCGAGGTCGAGCTCCGTACGCGGGCCGCTCAGCGTGCCGACCACCACCATCCTCCCGCAAAGGGCGAGCGCGTCGACGTTCCTGGACCAGTACTCGCCGCCGATCACGTCCAGCACGACGTCGACGCCCCTTCCACCCGTCTCCCGGCGGACGACCTCGGCGAAGTCCTGGTCGCGGTAGTCGATGCCGACCTCGAGTCCGAGCTCGCGTGCGCGCGCGAGCTTCTCGGGGGAGCCCGCCGTCCCGAAGACCCGGCAGCCGAGCTGCGCGGCGATCTGCACCGCGGCTGTCCCGACGCCCGAGCCCACGGCGTGCACGAGCACGCTCTCGCCGGCTCCCAGGCCGCACTGCTCGACGAGCGCGTCGTAGGCCGTCAGGAAGACCTCGGGTATGGCGGCGGCCTGCGTGAGCTCGAGCGGCGCCGGTACCGCCAGCAGCATCCGCCCGTGGACCGCGACCCGCGAGCCGTAGCCGCCTCCCCCGAGCAGGGCCATCACGCGATCCCCGGGCCGCCACCCCGAGACACGCTCCCCCACCGCGAGCACCGTGCCGGCCGCCTCGAGCCCGGGCACGTCGTCGCGCGTGCCCGGGGGGCCCGGGTAGCGACCGATGCGCTGCAGCAGGTCGGCGCGGTTGAGCGCGGTCGCGTGCACGGCGACGAGCGCGTCCTCGGGGCCGAACGGGGGATCCGGCTCCTCCCGGATGGCGAAGACCTCGGGGCCGCCGGGCTCGGTGATCACCGCCGCACGCATCATCCGCCCCTCCGGCTTCGCCGCCGTGGCGCCCGGGCGGGCGCCACGCGGGCCGAGGCTACGACGCGCCGCCTCCGCGGTCGAGGCGAACCGTATACTCGGGGATGGACCGCGCGACGGGCGCGCAGCGCTCCGTCGGCAGGGAAGGAGGCGTCGTGGCTTCACACGGAGACCCGGCCGCACCGAGCGCGGCGCTCGCGCGCTTCGTGGCCGAGGCATCGGTACCGGAGGCCGTGCGCCGCACCGCTCGACGTTACCTGCTCGACTGGCTCGGATCGACGCTCGCGGGCGGAGAGCTGGCGCCGCCGCGGATCGTCGAAGCCCTCGTCGATGAACTCGGCGGCAGCTCCCAGGCGACCGTGCTGGCGAGCGGGCGACGGAGCTCGGCGCCGCTCGCGGCGCTCGCGAACGCCGCCGCCTCGCATGTGCTCGAGATGGACGACCTCGATCGCGCCTCGATCTCGCACCCGGGCGCCCCGGTGATCGCGGCGTCGCTCGCCGTCGGCGAGCGCGACGGCTCATCCGGCGAGGAGCTGCTCGATGCGATCGCCATCGGCTACGAGGCGATGATCCGGATCGGCGAGGCGCTCGGCCCGGCCCACTACGAGCACTGGCACATGACCGGAACGGCCGGAACGCTGGGTGCCGCCTCCGCCGCGAGCCGCCTCGCAGGGTTCGACGCGCACACGACGCTGATGGCGCTGGGCTCCGCCGGCACGATGACGGCGGGGCTCTGGGAGTTTCTCGCGGACGGCGCCATGTCCAAGCAGCTGCACCCCGCCAAGGCGGCGCACGACGGCGTCCTGGCGGCGCTCCTGGCGGGTCGCGGGTTCACCGCCGCCACCCGCATCCTCGAGGGGCCCAAGGGGCTCTTCGCCGCGATGGCGCCGGCCGGCGACCCCGGCGCGATCGTCGCCGGCCTGGGCCCGCAGATGGCGTCGTGGCGCATCGGAGGCGTCTCCTTCAAGGTCCACGCCTCCTGCCGTCACACGCACCCCGCCGTCGACGCGGCGCTCGCGCTCCGGGAGGAGCAGGGGCTCGGCCCCGCCGAGGTGGAGCACGTCTCGGTGCGGCTCTACGGTCAGGCTCTCGGCCTGCTCGAGGGGATGGAGCCGACCACGCCGTACGCGGCGAAGTTCTCGCTTCCCTACTGCGTGGCGAGCGCGCTCACGCACGGCGACCTCGCTCCGCAGCGCTTCTCGGAGGAGGCGATCACCGACCGGGGCGTGCTGGCGCTCGCCGACCGCATCTCGTTCTCCGTGGATCCCGAGCTCGATGCCCTCTATCCGCGGGCCTGGCCCTCGATCGTGAGCGTGACGACGCGCGACGGGCGCACGCTCGAGCGCCGCGTCGACCACCCCGCCGGCGACCCCGAGAACGGGCTCACCGATGAGGACGTCGCCGCCAAGTTCACCTCGCTGGTCGGCCCGCTGCTGGGCTCCAGGAGCGGCGAGATCGCCCGCGACGTCCTCGCCGGCGACCCCGCCCCGGATGCGCGGGAGATGGCGGGCGCCGTCACGCTGGTGCCGCAGGCCGGGTAGGCGCGCGAGCGTCATCCGCCAGGGCCGCGCCGGCGGCTGGAAAGGTGCGCCCGTGCCCGACAGGGAGGATCCCGACGGAGCGCGGTCGAGGCTCCGCCTCGCCGTCGAGGATGTGACGGCGAGCCTCGAGCCCGCGGAGCTCGGCTTCGCGCACACCGGCGAGCTCCACCCGCTCGAGGCCGTCTTCGGCCAGGAGCGCGCCGTCCGCGCCACCGAGTTCGCACTCGGCATGGAGGGCAGCGGCTACAACCTCTACGCGGCCGGCCCCGACGGGCTGGGCAAGCAGAGCGTGGTCGAGGCCCTGCTCCGGCGCCACGCGGCGTTGCGGCAGGCGCCACCCGACTGGGTCTACCTGCACAATTTCGCCGATCCGGATCGCCCGGTTGGAATCGCCCTCCCGGCGGGACGCGGGCGGGCCTTCAGGGCCGCGGTCGACGCCACCATCACCACAGCGGTGCAGGAGCTGCGCCAGGCGTTCGAGTCCGACTCCTACGCGCGCCAGCAACAGGACGTCGCCCAGCAGCTCGAACGCCGCCGGTCCCTGCTGCTGGACCGGATGCGCGAGATGGCAGAGTCGCTCGGCTTCGCGCTCACGGTGACGCCGAGCGGCGTCGCGACGGCCCCGGTGAGCGGCGGCAGGCCGATCGCCGTCGAGGACCTCGACGGGCTCCCGGACGACGAGCGCGCCCGCATCGATCGCGCCGGAGCCGAGCTCGAGGAGCGCCTGCGCGATCTCACGCTCGAGCTCCGCGCGCTGAGGCGCGAGGCGCTGGAGGCCGCGCACGAGGTCGACGAGAGCGTGGCGCGCTTCGCCGTCGAGCACCTGTTCGAGTCGCTGCTTCAGACCTGGGGCGACGACGACGAGATCCGCCGCTTCGTCGACGACGCGCGCGCCGATCTCCTGAACGAGAGGAACCAGTTGCGCCAGCCGCCGCCGGCGGAGGGAGCCCCTTCCCCGACCCCGGCCGCGGATCCTCTCGGGCGCTACCGCGTCAACGTGCTCGTCAGCCACGACCCGCAGGGCGGCGCTCCGGTGATCACGGAGCACCACCCCACCTACGACAACCTGCTCGGCCGCATCGAGTACGTGGGGAGGCTGGGGTCGCTCGTCACCGACCACACGCAGATCAAGCCCGGCGCCCTCGCGCGCGCGAACGGGGGATTCGTCGTCGTTCGGCTCCGCGACCTGCTGCAGAATCCGCACGCCTACAACGGACTCAAGCGCGCGCTGCTCGCCGGATCGCTGGCGATCGAGAACGCCGGCGCCCTCTACAGCCCGGCCCCCACCAGCGCGCTGCGCCCGGAGCCGATCCCGCTCGACGTGAAGGTCGTGGTCATCGGCGAGGCGCAGCTCTACCACCTGCTCCACCGCGTCGATCCCGACTTCCGCTCGCTCTTCCGCGTGAAGGCCGACTTCGACGTCGACGTGCCGCGCTCCGCGGAGAACGTGCGCGGGCTCGCCGCCTTCATCCGGGGACAATCGGGGCGGGAGCGCCTCGGCGATTTCGGGGCGGACGCCGTCGCCCGTCTGGTCGAGCACTCCTCTCGCGAGGTGGAGCACCAGCGCCGTCTCTCCGCGAACCTGGGCGCGCTCGACGATCTCCTGCGACAGTCCCGCTACTGGGCGGAGCAGAGCGGCGCCACCCTCGTTGAGGCGACTCACGTCGAGCGCGCGCTCGACGAGCGCGAGTACCGCGCGGCACTCGCCCGTGACCGCATCCAGGAACTCATCGACGACGGGACGATCTTCCTCGACGTGGAGGGGGACCGCGTGGGCCAGATCAACGCCCTCTCGGTCTACGACCTCGGTGACATCCGCTTCGGCCGGCCCTCGCGCATCAGCTGCGTCGTCTCGGCGGGGCGCGGGACGATCGTGCACGTCGACCGCGAGACCGACATGGCCGGTGCCGTGCACACCAAGGGCTTTTTGATCCTGCGCGGCTTCCTCGCCGATCGCTTCGGGCAGCACCGCGCCATGTCGCTCTACGCGAGCCTCACCTTCGAGCAGCTCTACGGCCAGATCGACGGAGACTCCGCCTCCTCCACCGAGCTCTACGTCCTGCTCTCCGCGCTCGCCGGCGTGCCGATCGACCAGTCCATCGCGGTCACGGGCTCGGTCAACCAGCGCGGCCAGGTGCAGCCGATCGGGGGTGCGACCGCCAAGATCGAGGGCTTCTTCGAGGTCTGCCGCGCCCGGGGCCTCACGGGGAGGCAGGGCGTGATGGTGCCGCGGGCGAACGTCGCGAACGTGACCCTGCGCCCCGAGGTCGCCCGGGCCGTCGCGGAGGGACGCTTCCACGTCTGGGCCGCCGACACGATCGAGGAGGGCCTCGAGGTCCTGACCGGTCTCCCGGCCGGCGCGCTCGATCGGGACGGCCTCTACGCGCAGGGAACCATCTTCCGCCGCGTCGCCGATCGCCTCGACGACTTCCAGCGGAGCGCCTCGGGCGAGCGGGTGGCGACCGTGGCCGACGCCGCCCGCATCGGCCTGCCGGCCGCCCTGCCGCCCAGGCCGCCCGGCATCCCGCCCGATCCGCCGCCGGAGCCGCCCGTCCAGCTATGAGCAGGCTCCCCGCGCATCGAGGAGGGGAGCCGCGCCGGTGAGCGCCGAGGGCCCCCGGAGACGTCCCCTGCTCACCCTCGACCTCGACGGCGTAATCTGCCGCCCGCCCTTCGGCGTGAACGTCGGGATCCAGCGGAGCTTCCTCGATCCGGCGCGGGAGCCCGCGCGGGCGCGCGTTCCCCCGCGCTGGCTCTCCGCGCTCGTCGATCCGGCGCGCTTCGAGCTCCGCCGACCGCTTCCCGGAATCCGCCGGGCGCTCGCCCAGCTCGCGCGCGAGCGCCGCCTCGTGGTGCTGACGGGGAGGCGCAGCTCGCCGGCGCGCTGGCTCGCCCGCCACGGCCTGGCCGGACTCGCGGAGGCCGTCGTGTGGAACGAGGGTCCGCTGTCGAGCCCCCACTACAAGCTGCGGGCCGTCGAGGATCTCGGGGCGGCCGAGCACGTCGACGACGACCCGCGAACCGCGCAGCTCCTCGCCGAGCGTGCGCGTTGCCGCGTCTTCCTGCGGGACTGGCCCCGCAACCGGTCCCTCCCCTACGCGCCGGGGGTCACGCGCATCTCGGACCTCGACGAGCTCGCCCGGCGCCTGCGCGGATCCCCGGCGGACGGGCCCGGCCGGGGCGCACCCGGCGATCCCCCGGGAGGCACCCCATAGAGTCGCGGCAGGGCGGCTCCGCGGGGCGGAGCGACGAGCCCCCTACCCGTGAGCGCCCGGAGCGCGCCGGGACCTTCGCCTCGCTGCGGCTGCGGGACTTCCGCCTGCTGTGGGCGGGCCAGGTCAGCCATACCTGCGCGCTCTGGGCGGAGCAGATCGCGCGCCCCGTGCTCGTCTACGAGCTCACGGGATCGGCGGCACATCTCGGCGCCGTCGTCGCCATGCGGACCCTGCCGCAGCTCGGTCTCGGCGTCGTGGCCGGCGTGATCGCCGACCGCTACGACCGCCGTCGGGTGCTGATCGTGACCAAGATCGGTGCCCTCGCGATCGGGGTGGCGTTCGCGGCGCTGCTCGTCGCCGGGCAGCTCGAGCTGTGGCACATCTACCTCGCCTCGTTCGGCCGGGGAGCGCTCATGGCCTTCGACCAGCCGGCGCGCAACTCGCTGATCCCGAGCGTCGTGCCGGCGGCCTGGCTCATGAACGCGGTGGCGCTGATGGCGACCACGCAGAGCTCGATGCGCGTGGTGGGTGCGGCGGCGGCCGGCGTGGCCCTGGGAGTGATCGGCACGGAGGGGACATTCGTGCTGATCCCCGTCATCTACGTCGGCTCGGTCACGGCCACGATCCTGATGCGGACGCCGGCTCAGCCGGCTCCGGCCGGGATCGGGATCTCCGCCCTGCGCGCCGACCTCGTGGAGGGCCTGCGCTTCGCGCGGTCGCACCGCGCGATTCGCGTGACGCTCCTGCTCTCGCTCCTCTTCTTCACACTCGGCGTTCCGTACCTGCAGGTCTTCTCCCCCCTCTTCGCGCTGGAGGTGCTCGACATGGGGAACACCGGCGTCGGCATCCTGCTCGCCGTGTCGGGGGTGGGGGCGCTCGTCGGCGCACTCATGGTCGCTTCCCAGCCCTCCACGCGGATCGGACTGATGCTCCCGCTGCTGCTCGTCGCCTTCGGCGTGGCGCTCGTCCTCTTTGCAGTGTCGGCATCGCTCCCGGCGCTCTGGGGGCGACGGTGGCTTGTGCTCCCGCTGGTCGCGATAGCCGCCGTCGGGATGCTCCAGACGGCCTACTTCGCCTACGTGCAGACGATGCTGCTCGACGCGGCGCCGAACGAGCTGCGGGCACGCGTCTTCTCGCTGATTTCCCTCGATCGGGCCACGTCGACGGCGGGGGCTGCCGCCGCCGGACTGCTCGCCGAGGCCGCCGGGACGCAGCTCGCCCAGGCCGCCTACGGCGCCCTCCTGATCGTGGGCGGTGCCGCGACGCTGCTGCTCGCGCGGGAGTTCCTCGCCTACCGCATGGGCGGGGGCCCCCCGCCACGGCAGCCCTCGCGCTAGAGCGGCGCGCCCAGGCGACGGAGCAGTGCACGGCAGGCCGCCGGCTCGCCCGCGGCGAACGGCGGGACGCCGATCTGCTGCGGCGAGAGCCGCAGCGGACGGCCGTCGAAGCCAAGCAGATCCCCGCCCACCGCGCGCAGGACCGCCGCTCCCCCGGCGACGTCCCACACCGAGCGCGGACCGGTCGAGAGGTAGACGTCCGCGCGGCCCTTGGAGACGTGAGCGAGCTTCACCGCCGCCGAGCCGCAGGGGTAGACCGGGAACGGGATCCGGTGGTGCAGCCGGCGCCACTCGTAGTCGTGTCGAGAGACCACCACGCGCTCCACCGCGGAGCCGCCCGACAGACGATCGAGCGGCTCGCCGTCCAGCCACGCCGCGGATCCGGCCGCTGTTGAGCGAGCGGAGAGCAGACGCCGCTCGCCGGGAATGTAGATCGCGCCGAGCACGGGGCGGTCGTCCGCGAAGAGCGCGACAGAGACTCCGAACTCGGGGAGGCCGCGCAGGAACTCGCGCGTCCCGTCGAGCGGGTCCACCACCCACGTCGCCTCGCCGCGGACGAGCGGGGCGCGCTGGGAGGATTCCTCGGAGAGCCAGTGCGCACCGGGGTAGAGCGCCCCGAGCTCACGCCGCAGGATCGCGTCGGCGGCGTAGTCGGCCTCGCTGACCGGGCCCTCCCCGCGCTTGTGACCGACGCGGATGCGGCGACGGGCCGCGACGCTCAGGATCGCCTCCCCGGCGGTGCGCACGGCCGCCTCCAGCCCGGAGCGGATCTCCTCGAGCCGATCGAGGGAGAGCGAAGCGCCCGCAGGCCCGGCCGCATCGCGACGCGGGAGCGGTGGGCCGCCGCCGTTGCCTGCCGGCCGGTCCGCGCTCGTGTTCGCCTCCTCCGGGGGGCAGCGGTCGCCGCCACGACGCCCGATGCTACACTCGCTCGGCGATGCACGTGAACGCGCCCACCGCTGCGCTCGCAGAGGCCGCCTCGCCCGGCAACGAGCCCTCCAACCCTCTCCGCACCGACCCGGCGCTGCGCGCCGCGCTGGCCCGCGAGCTGCGGGCGATCGTGGACATCCCGAACGTGATCGACGCCCCCGAGGAGCTCCTCGTCTACGAGTACGACGCGACGATCGAGCGGGCGAGACCCGATCTGGTTGTGCTGCCGGCCAGCACCGACGAGGCGGCCGCCACGCTCGCCGCCTGCGCGCGGGTCGGCGTACCCGTCGTTCCCCGCGGTTCGGGCACGGGGTTCGCCGGGGGCGCGCTTCCCGTCGCCGGAGGCGTCGTCGTGGCGACGGCTCGCATGACCCGCATCCGCGAGCTCGATGCGGAGGAGCGGATCGCGGTCGTCGAGCCGGGCGTCATCAACCTCGCGCTGCAGCAGGCCGCCGCACGGCACGGGCTGCGCTACGCCCCCGATCCCTCCTCGCAGCGCATCTGCACCATCGGCGGCAACGTCGGCACCAACGCCGGCGGCCCGCACACGCTCGCGCACGGGAGCACGGTGAACCACGTGCTCGCCGTCGAGTTTGTCCTCCCCGACGGTCGGGTGACCTGGCTGGGGGGGCGCCAGCTCGATGCACCGGGCGTCGACCTCCGCGCGCTCGTCGTCGGATCGGAGGGAACGCTCGGCCTCGTGACGGCGATCTGCGTGCGGCTGCTGCCGTTGCCCGAGGCGGTCCGCACGATGCTCGCCGTCTTCGACACCGTCGAGGGCGCCTCGGGGGCCGTCTCGGCCATCGTCGAGCGCGGCGTGATCCCGGTCGCGCTCGAGATGCTCGACGCCGAGACCATACGCGCCGTCGAGTCGCAGGCACGGCTCGGCTACCCGCTCGATGCCGGCGCCGTCCTGCTGGCCGAGGTCGAGGGGCTCGCCGAACAGGTGGAGGAGGACGCCGCCACCGTGCTCGCCGCGCTCACGGAGAGCGGGGCGCGGACGGTGCGCTCCGCCGACGAGGAGGCCGAGAGGGAGCGGCTCTGGGAGGGGCGGAAAGCGGGAATCGGGGCGCTCGGCGCCATCTCGCCGAACTTCTACCTGCTCGACGGCGTAGTGCCGCGGACGAAGCTCCCGGCCGTGATGCGGGAGGTCATGGCGCTCTCGGAGGCATACGGCTTCCGCTGCGCCAACATCTTCCACGCCGGAGACGGCAATCTGCACCCGAACATCATGTTCGACGAGCTCGAGCCCGGCTCCTCCTCGCGCGTGCTGGAGCTCGGCGGCGAGATCCTGCGGCTCTGCGTGGAGGCGGGCGGATCGATCACCGGCGAGCACGGCGTCGGCCTGGAGAAGCGCTCCTACATCGAGTGGATCTTCGACCCTCCCGATCTCGACGCGATGACGCGGGTGCGGGACGCCTTCGGGGGATCCGGCCGGTTCAACCCGTGCAAGGTGCTGCCGGTCTCCCACGGCTGCGCGCAGGGGCACGCCGCCGAGGCCGGGCAGGCGGCCCTCCGCCTCGCGCGGGCCCCGGGCGTCTACCTCTAGCGTGACCACAGACGGCGCCCGGGTGGCCCGGGAGGCCGCGGGGACGGCCGCCGACGCGCTCGGCGTGCTCCGCGATGCGCTCCCGGAGGGGCGCGAGCGGGACCCCCGGGGCTACCCCGTCGAGGGGCGGCGGCCGGCCGTCGCGCTGGCGCCTCACACGCGGGAGGAGGTCGCGGCGGGGCTCGCCGCGGCCGCACGCGGGGGACTCGCCGTCGTGCCGCAGGCGGGCCGGACGGCGCTCGCGGCCGGCGGCCCGCTCCAGCGCTACGACGTGGCGCTCGACCTCCGGGAACTCGACCGGGTCGTGGAGCACGAGCCGGCCGATCTCACGATCACGGTCGAGGCCGGTCTCGGGCTGGGCGCCCTCGCCGATCTGCTTCGCCCGCATCGGCAGCAACTCCCCCTCGACCCGCCGGGGGGCGACGGGGTCTCGGTCGGGGGCATGCTGGCGAGCGCCCGGCCGGGCAGCTGGCGCGGCCTGCTGCCGGGCGCGGGCGACCTGCTGCTCGGGGCCACGGTGGCGCTTCCCGACGGAGCCCTCGCCCGCTCCGGCGGGCGCGTGGTGAAGAACGTCGCCGGCTACGATCTCCATCGCCTCCACACGGGCGCGCTCGGCGCCTTCGGCGTGATCGTCGAGGCGTCGTTCAAGCTCGTCCCGCTGCCGCAGGCCACCGCCACCGTCGTCTGCCGCTGCCAGCATCTTCCGCAGGCCGACGGGCTCGCGCGGACACTCCGCCACACGCCGCTCGCGGCACGGGGGCTGGCGCTGGTGGGTGCCCGCGCGGCCGCCGCGTCGGGTCTCGGCCCGGCACCGCACGTGATCGTCGGCCTCGCGGGCGCCGCGGCCGCCCTGGACCGCTCCGTCCGGGAGGTGCGGCTCTGCTGCCGCTCGGCCCACGTCCCGCACGCGGACGTGCGCGACGGCGACGAGGGCTGGGGGCGGTTGCGCGCGCTCGCCGCAGGCGCCGGATCGGAGATCGACGGAGGCGACGGCACGCCCCTCGTCGTGCGCGGATCCCTGCCCGTCGCCGCTCTCGCCGCTGTGCTCGAGGAGGCGGAGGAGGCGGGCTTCGCCGCCTGGGCGCACCTCGCCGCAGGATCGCTGCTGGCGGTCGCTCCCCCGTCGGGGGAGGCGGGGGACCGCGAACGGGTCGCTCTCCTCCGGGAGCGCTGCGAGGCGGCCGGCGGCGCGCTCGCGATCGAGTCCGGACCGGCGGCGCTGCGGGCCGCACTCGACCCGACGGCGCGCGCGCCGGACGAGGTCGCGCTCGACATCGCCCGGGAGCGGCGCAGCCGCTTCGATCCGCTCCGGACGGTGAATCCGGGGCGCTGGCCCCGCCTCGATGACCCCGGCGAGCGGGGTGCCCCGTGACGGCCGGGGCGGGGCGCGCACCGCTCACCGGCCACGAGCACCGGGCAGCGCCGGGCACGCCGGCCTGGGCCGGCGCGGATGCTCCATCGCTCGAAGACCTCCGCAACTGCATCCACTGCGGCTTCTGCCTCCCCGCCTGTCCCACCTACGCCGCGACCGGGCAGGAGCTGGAGTCGCCCCGCGGGCGGCTGCATTTGATCCGGGCCGTGGTGGAGGGGCGGGCGCAGCCGACCGCGGCGCTGCTCGGGCACCTCGACCTCTGCCTGCAGTGCCGGGCCTGCGAGACCGCCTGCCCCTCCGGGGTTCCGTACGGGCGGATCATGGAGGATGCGCGCGCCTCGGTGCTCGCTGCGCCGGCGGAAGGGTCCCGCCCCCCGCGCCGCCCGCTCGCGTGGCGGCTGCGTGCGCTGGTCCTGCGAGAGGTCGTGTCGCGTCCGCGCGCGCTGCGCTTCCTCACCTCGCTCGTTCGGCTCTACGGCCGCTCGGGGCTGCAGCGCCTCGTGCGCGGCCCGCTCGCCCGCGCGCTTCCCGCGCGGCTGCGCTGGCGCGAGGGACAGCTGCCCGATCGCTGGCCGGCGCCGTTTCGCGCGTCGGGCCGCCTCACCCGGCCGGCGGAGCCGGGCGGCCGCGCCGCCCTGCTCACGGGCTGCATCCACGGCGAGCTCTTTCCCGAGACGCACGAGGCGACCGTCCGCGTGCTGGCGAGGCTCGGCGTCGAGCTCGTGGCGCCCGCCGCACAGCGCTGCTGCGGAGCGCTCCACGCGCATGCCGGCGACGCCGAGCAGGCCCGCTCGCTCGCCCGGGCGAACATCGCGGCGTTCGAGGAGGCCGGCGTGGAGGAGATCGTCGTCAACGCCGCCGGCTGCGGCGCCGCGATGAAGGAGTACGGCCGGCTGCTGCGCCACGACCCCGCATGGGCGGAGCGCGCCGAGCGCTTCGCCGGGCGTGTTCGCGACGTGCTCGAGTTCGTCGCGGCGCGGCCCTTCGCCGAGGCGGGGCTCGGCCGCGTCGAGCGCAGCGTGACGCTGCAGGAGGCGTGCCACCTCGCGCACGGGCAGCGGATCCACGAAGCGCCGCGCACGATCCTGCGCGCGATCCCGGGCATGCAGCTGGTGGAGATGGCGACGCCCGATCGCTGCTGCGGGTCCGCGGGCATCTACTCGGCGGTGCAGCCCGAGATGTCCGCTCGCGTGCTCGAGACCAAGATGGGCGACATCGCCGGCACCGGCGCCTCCGTCGTCGCCACGGCGAACCCCGGCTGCACGCTCCAGCTCCGGGCCGGGATCCGCCGCCGCGGCCTCGAGGCCGAGGCCCGCCACGTCATCGAGATCCTCGACGAGGCGTACCGCGCCGGAGCCCCCCGCCGGCCGTAGCGGGCCCGGGCGGCCGGGGGCCCGTCGACGTCGAGCCGGCGCGGACCCGCGCCCGGCTCCGCTGCTCTCCGCCCCTCAGGCCAGCTCCGCCCGGAAGACGGTGATCGCCTGTCCCCGCAACCGTACGCGCGCGCCGGCGACGTGGACCCGCACGACGCCGCCGCGGGCGGAGGCCTGATAGGCCGTGAACTCCTCGCGTCCCGTCCGCGTGAGCCAGTACGGCCCGAGACAGCAGTGCGCCGACCCGGTCACGGGATCCTCGTCCACGCCCGTCGCCGGAGCGAAGAACCGCGAGACGAAGTCGTAGCCCGGCACCGCGCTGCTCGCGGTCACGATCACGCCGCGCGTGTCGACCGCCCGCATCCGGTGCAGATCCGGACTGAGCGCGCGCACAGCCTCCTCGGTTTCGAGCTCCGCCAGGTAGTCGAAGCGCCCGCGTCCGAGGTAGCGACACTCCACGCCGAGCGCCTCCAGCAGATCCGGCGGCGGCGGTGCCGGACGGGGCGGGTCGGACGGGAAGTCGAGCTCGATCCAGCCGTCGCGGAGGCTCGCGGTGAGCAGTCCCGAGCGCGTGTGGAACCGGATCTCGTCGGCGGGGTCCGAGACTCCCTGTTCCCAGAGAACGTGAGCGGCCGCCAGCGTCGCATGCCCGCACAGGTCGACCTCCACGGCCGGCGTGAACCACCGGAGACCGAAAGCCCCGTCGGGTCGAGGCTCGACGAACGCCGTCTCCGACAGGTTCATCTCGCGTGCGAGCGATTGCATCCAGGTCTCAGACGGGGTCCCGGCGAGCAGGCACACCGCCGCCGGGTTGCCGCCGAACACCCGGTCCGTGAAGGCATCGACCTGCGTGATCAGCACGTCGCAAGCATAGTCGAGTCGAGGCGGGTGGCGACCGGCAGGCGCCCGCGACGGGCCTTCACGACCGCGCGGCGGGCGCGGCGCCGGCGCTCCACAGGGGCGCCAGGTGGGCCGCGTTGAACTCGTATCCATCCCATTCGTAGCCGTCGATTCCGGCAGCGAGATCCACCCTCTCGCGCGGCGCCAGCAGGGGAAACATCGCCGGCACCTGCTCGAGCAGCAAACGCTGCGCCTCCCGTGACTGCCGCGCCCGCCCCGCCGGTGTGATCTCCCCGAGAACCCGTCTCACCGCCGCGTCGTAGAGCGGGCTCGAGTAGCCCCACGGCGAGAATCGCCCCGTGGCGCCGACCGACGTGTGGAGCCGCAGGCCGATCTCGGGCGTCGTCAGTTCCTCGAGTTCGAAGAGCGTCGCCTCGAAGTCGCCGGCCTCGAAGGCACGGCGCCACTGCATGGACTCCCTGAGCACGAGCTGGGGGCGAAAACCCCCACTCTCCAGCTGGGCGACGATCATCTGGCCGAGCTCTCCCATTCCCTCGAGGGCCGGCGCGTCGAGACGGAACGACAGGCCGCTGTGCCCCGCCTGTTCGAGCAGCGATCGCGCGGCCGGCGGGTCGTACGCGAGCAGCGGATGCCCCGCGAGCAGCTCCGGCGGCAGCGCGTCCGCGCCCCAGGCCGGCCCGACCGGCCCGCTCGGCTCGCCGTCTCCCAGCTCCGCCAGCGCCGTGCGGTCGAGCGCGCGGGAGACGGCGGAGCGAACCCGGACGTCCTGGAACGCCGCCAGCCACCTCACCCGGTCGCCGCCCTTCTCGGGCAGGAGCGAGAGCCCGAGACCGCGGAGCCGGCGGGAGGGACGCGCCAGGCGACGGGCGCCGGCGCGCATCGCCGCCTGGCCCCGTCCGCCCGTCGCCGGAAGCACGTCGATCTGACCGAGCGCGAAGGCGTCGGCGAGCTCGGTCTCGTCCGCGACGCGGAGAAGCGCGACCGACTCGAGGCGCGGGAGGGGCGCGCGGTGATAGAGCGAGTTCGCCACCAGAAGGTCGCCCCCCGCCTCGCGAGCGACCGGAAGGAAGGGCCCGCTCCCGAGCGGGGCGTCGTGGCTTGCGTAGCTCGCCTCGTGCCCGATGCCGGCGCGGGAGGCGTCGGCCAGGTACTCGAAGAGCAGAGAGAACGGCGCCCGCAGGCGGAGCACGATCTCCTCCGGCGTCGGCGCCTCCACCGAGCGCACGACCTCCGTGAAGAGGAACTCCCCCCCTTCACGCCTCCGCGCAAAATCCCTCCGCACATCCTCCGCCGTCAGGGCGGCGGCGAGCCCGTGTGCGTCCGGATGGAAGCGCAGCCCGGGGCGCATCCGGAAGCGGGCGGTCAGCGCCTCCGAGTCGACTTCGGCGGCCGTCGCCAGGTCTCCGTAGACCGTGCCGTCCCGGACGTCGACCGCGACGAGGCAGGAGTAGACCAGCGGCAGCGCCTGCGGGGGCAGCGCAGCGTCATCACGCTCGCGCTGCCCGACCACTCCGAGCCGCAGTCGCCCGGCGCGGGCGGCGACGGGCGGGAGAGGCCACTCCGCGAGTCCGCCGGCGGTGCCCTCCTCGCGGCGGAACGGCAGGACGCGCCCGCCGCCCCCGCAGCTCGCGAACAGGAGCGCCGTGGCGGCGCCCGCCCCCAGGCGGAGGAGCTCGCGGCGGCTGCGTCTGGGCGCGGCCCCGGCTCCGGGCCGCCGCGGTGAGACGCCTGCGTTTTCGGTCATCGGGCACAGCCTCCGGAGGGGGACGGCGCGGCGGCGGGCCCGGCGACGTCACGGACGGGCCGAGGACGCCGCCCCGCGCCGCCGATCGTAGCGGCGGGCGCGCCGCGGGCGCCAACGCCGCGATCCCGGGCGGGCGCCAGCGCCTACACTCGGAGCGTGCAGACACCCCCCCTCGCACCCCGCCGCACGCCCAGGCCCGGGCGGGTGCTCGCCATCGTCGGCGCCGCGGCGCTGCTCGTGATCACGGCGGCCGGCACCTGCACGGCGCTCGTGCTGACCCGCGCGCACGACGATGTGCTCGTGCTCGCTCTCGACGACGTGCGGGCGGGCAACGCGCGGCTCGTGCCGCTGAGCCGCTTCGGCGCCGACGAAGCGGGGCGCACGCACGGACTGTGGGTCGTGCGTGCCGCCGAGGGCCCGGTCGCCGCCCTGCTGACCGTCGATCCGCACTCGGGATGCCGCGTGGAGTGGCGCGCCGACGGGGAGTTCGCCGGCATCTCGCCGATCCTGCGCGACCCGTGCACGGGATCGATCTACGACGCCGCCGGCATCCGTCTCTTCGGCCCCGCGCCGCGCGGACTCGACCGCTTCCCCGCCACCGTTGATCGCGAGAGGGACGCGATCACGATCGAGCTCTCCAGGCGGCAGGCCGGCCCGCCCTCATCCGGGGCCGGGAACCGGCCGGCGCCGGCCGGCGACTGAGGTCGCCCGTCGCGCCCGGGCTCGCGGGCGCCCCCGCGGCGGAAGGGCCGCGCTCACCAGACGCCGAGCATCATCCTGACCTCCTCCGAGGCCATGGTGCGCGGATCCCACGGCGGGTCCCAGACGATGTTCACCTCGACGTCCTCGACGCCGGGCAGCTGGCTGACCAGGTGATAGATCTGCCCCTGCAGCATCGGCCCCACCGGACATCCCGGGGAGGTGAGGGTCATCGTAACGGTTGTGATCCCGTCATCATCGATCTCGATGCCGTAGACGAGGCCCAGCTCCACGATGCTCATGCGAAGCTCGGGATCCTCGACGGTCCGCACCACCTCCATCAGATCCTCGGCGGTGGGACGGGCACCCAGACCCTCGCCCACGCCGTACGCCGACCCCGCGCCCTGCTCAGTCATCGCCGGAGCTCCTCTCATCCGTTGTGACCCGGTCCGCCGAACGTGCGTCTCCGCGGCCGGCCGCCAGAAGGGCCTGCTCGAGCGTCTTCCACCCGAGCGAGGCGCACTTGATGCGCACGGGGAACTTCGCGACGCCGGCGAGCGCTTCGAGGTCGCCGAAGTCCTCCGGTGCCGCCCCCGAGGTCATCATTTCCTGGAAGGCGTCGACGCCGGCCCTCGCTCGGCCGGCGGAGCGGCCCGCCACGTACTCCATCATCAGCGAGGCCGACGCCTGCGAGATCGAGCACCCCGCTCCCTCGAAAGCCACCTCGACCAGGTGGTCCCGGTCGTCCAGCCGCACGTCGACGGTGAGCTGGTCACCACAGAGCGGGTTGGCGCCGTCGGCGGAGACGACCCCCTCCCCCGTCAACCGGCCGCGCCGGCGCGGGTTGCGGTAGTGGTCGAGCAATATCGCGCGGTAGAGATCGTCGACGTCAAGAGCCGGCATCGCCGAAGAACCTCGCCGTCCGCCGGAGCGCCTCCGAGAGCGCGTCCAGTTCCGAGCGCGTGTTGTAGAGGTAGACCGAGGCGCGGGTGGTGGCCGCGACGCCGAGGCTCTCCATCACCGGCTGCGCGCAGTGGTGGCCGGCACGCACGGCCACCCCCTGGCTGTTCAGCAGCTGCCCCACGTCGTGCGGGTGCACTCCCTCCAGCGAGAAAGAGAAGACGCCCCCCCGGCGGTGCGCATCGCGCGGGCCGTGGAGCGTCAACCCCGGGACGTCGCCGAGCACCGCGAGCCCGTGGTCTATCAGGTCGAGCTCGTGCCGCCTCACCGCATCGAGCCCGAGCGCCCGCAGGTAGTCGATAGCCGTCCCGAACGCCACGACATCGGCGAAGTTCGGGGTTCCGGCCTCGAAGCGGTGCGGTATCTCATTCCAGGTCGACCGCTCCAGCGAGACGGTGAGGATCATGTCGCCGCCGCCCATGAGGGGGCGCATCGACTCCAGTACCTCCATGCGACCCCAGAGCACGCCGACTCCCGTCGGACCGAGCATCTTGTGCGCCGAGAAGGCGAGGAGATCGGCGCCGAGCTCGTTCACGTCGACGGGCATGTGCGGGACGCTCTGCGCACCGTCGACGAGCACGAGCGCACCCGCGTCGTGCGCGAGGTCCGCGAGCTCCCGCACCGGCACGACCGTCCCGAGCGCGTTCGAGACCTGGGTGATGGCGAGCAGCCGCGTACGAGGTCCGATCACGGCGCGCGCGGCGTCGAGGTCGAGCGTGCCGTCGGGGCTCATCGGGATCACCCGCAGCACGACGCCTCGATCGTCCCGCAACATCTGCCAGGGCACGATGTTCGAGTGGTGCTCGATCTCCGAGATCACGACCTCATCGCCCGGCCCGAGCCGGGCACGCGCCCACCCGTGCGCGACGAGATTGATCGACGCCGTCGTGCCGCTGGTGAAGATGATCTCGCGCTCCGAGGCGCCTCCGATGAGCGCGCGGACCTTCTCGCGCACACCCTCGTAGAGCTCGGTTGCCTCCACGGAGAGCGTATGGACGCCGCGGTGCACGTTGGCGTTGTGGTCGCGGTAGAAGCGCGTCAGCTCCGCGAGTACCTGCACGGGGCGCTGCGAGCTCGCCGCCGAGTCGAGATAGACGAGGGGCTCGCCCTCGATCCGGCGCCTCAGGATCGGGAAGTCACGGCGGATGGCGGCGATGTCGAAGGGGCGGCGCGCCCCGATATCCGGGGTGAGCGGATCGCTCGAGACCGTCACGCCGCGCGCGCTCTCACGCGTCGCAATCGACGTAGACATCCGCGCCGTCGACCGTCACGGCATACGCACGCACGCCGCGCACCGCCGGGAGCGTGAGTGCGCGACCGCTCCTGGCGTCGAAGGCGGCACCGTGCCGCGGGCAGATCACGCGCGAGCCGACCAGGCGGCCGTCGCCGAGCGGCCCGCCGTCGTGGGTGCAGAGATTGTCGATGGCGTGGATCTCGCCGTCGACGTTCGCGAGCGCGATCGAGCGCTCGCCGCAGGCGACCGTGCGCACGTGACCCTCCGGCACGTCGGCAACCGCGCAGACGCGCACGCCGCTCACGAGAGATCCGCCGACGCGAGCTTCGCGTGGACCGCCGCGGCGAGTTCGTCGCCGAGCCCCTCGAGCGGGATGCGCCGCGCGACCGGGTCGAAGAAGCCGGCGACCAGGAACTGCAGCGCCGTTCGCTCATCGAGGCCACGGCTCTGCAGGTAGAAGAGCGCCTCTTGGTCGACGGGACCGACGGTCGCTCCGTGCCCGCAGCGGATCACCTCGGAGGTCAGGATCTCCAGCACCGGGTCCGAGTCGGCCTTGGCGTGCCGGGAGAGGAGAAGGTTGCGATTCTCCTGCTCGGCGGCGGCGCCGGCCGCGGTCTCCTCGACACGGGTGATGCCGTAGTAGACGGAGCGCGAGGAACCGGCGAGGGCCGCCTTGATCTCCACGTTGGAGGTCGTCCGCGGCCCCAGGTGGTCCTGCAGCGTCACGAAGTCGAAGTGCTGGTCGCCATCGCCGAGCGCCACCCCCCGGAACTCGGAATGCGCGCCCTCCCCCTCGAGCAGGGACTCCAGGGTCTGCTTGACCAGGCGCCCGCCGATCGCCAGCGTCGCCACCTCGAGCGTGGCGCTGCGGCCGAGACGCGCGCGAAGCGTCGTGAACTCCCGGGTCTGGGCACCCCACCCGCCGTCCAGAAGCAGGCGCACGAGCGCGTGATCGGCGCACGAGATCTCGGCGACCGCCGGAACCAGAAGCGGCCCGTCGCCGGAGCGCAGACGCACGACGATCGTCGCCTCGGACCGCTCCTCGGCGACGACGAGAATCCGCGGCAGCAGCGCGGACGGCGCGCCGGCGGGCACGTCCGCAGCGGTGACCTCGACCACGATCGGGCGCTCCACGGCCGAACCGCGCGGCAGGTGAACGAGCACGCCGGCGTTCCACCTCGCAGCGTTGGCCGCAACGAAGCGCCCCTCGGTGCTCGCCACGAGGCTGCCGAGGTGCGATCGAACGACCTCGGCTCGCGAGTCCAGCGCCTCCGCGATCGTGCCCGCGTAGGCTCCCGGAGGGAGATCGGCCTCAACGCGCAGGGCCGGCGGGTGCAGGGCGTGATCTTCGATCGCCAGCGATGAGACGTCGGTATAGCGCCACGGGCGCAGCGCCGGCGTCGGCATGGCGGTCGCCGCGAAGGCGCGGGCACCCTCGGCTCGACGGTCGATGAGCCACGGGGGCTCCGAGTCGCCCCTCGCAGCATGCACGACGTCCCGCTCCCCGTACGGGTCCGCCGCGAGCGTCGCCTGGCCGCTGATCCCCTGAAGTTCGCCCTTCGCCATCAGCCGACCGAGCCCTCCATCTGGAGCTCGATCAAGCGGTTGAGCTCGATGGCGTACTCCATCGGGAGTTCCTTCACGATCGGCTCGACGAAGCCGTTGACGACCATCTTGGCCGCCTCCTCCTCGGTGATGCCCCGCGACATCAGGTAGAAGAGCTGGTCCTCGCCGACCTTGGAAACGGAGGCCTCGTGCCCGATGTTCACGCGCTCCTCGTCGACCTCCATGGTGGGATAGGTGTCGGAGCGCGAGCGCTCGTCGAGCAGCAGCGCGTCGCAGCGCACCGTCGAGCTCGAGTCCTCGGCGCCCTCGTGCACCTTGAGCAGGCCGCGATAGGAGGTGCGGCCCGATCCGCGCGACACCGACTTCGAGACGACCGCCGACGTCGTCCGCGGCGCGACGTGGACGACCTTGCCGCCGGCGTCCTGGTGCTGACCGTCGCCGGCGAACGCGAGCGAGAGGATCTCCCCGTGGGCGCCGGGCTCCATCAGGAAGACGGAGGGGTACTTCATCGTGAGCTTGGATCCGATGTTGCCGTCCACCCACTCCATGACCGCGTTCTCGTAGGCGGCGGCGCGCTTGGTCACGAGGTTGTAGACGTTGTTGGACCAGTTCTGGATGGTCGTGTAGCGGACGCGCGCATCCTTCTTGACGATGATCTCCACCACCGCCGAGTGCAACGAGTCCGTGCTGTAGATCGGCGCCGTGCAACCCTCGACGTAGTGCACGTACGAGCCCTCGTCGGCGATGATCAGCGTCCGCTCGAACTGCCCCATGCTCTCGGTGTTGATCCGGAAGTACGCCTGCAGCGGGATCTCGACGTGCACCCCCGGCGGGACGTAGATGAAGGACCCGCCCGACCACACCGCGGAGTTGAGCGCAGCGTAGCGGTTGTCGGCGGAGGGGACGAGGGTGCCGAAGTGCTCGCGCACGAGCTCCTCGTGCTCGGCGAGTCCCTGATCCATGCCGAGGAAGAGCACGCCCTTCTCCGCCAGATCCTCACGGATGTTGTGGTAGACGACCTCGGAGTCGTACTGCGCCCCCGCCCCGGCGAGGAACTGCTTCTCCGCCTCCGGGATGCCGAGCTTGTCGAATGTGTCCTTGATGTACTCGGGGACGTCGTCCCAGTTCGTGGAGTCGCGATCGGTCGCGCGCACGTAGTAGTGGATCTTGTCGAAGTCGATCGCAGCAAGGAGTGCGGGGCTCCCGGCCCAGGTCGGGTCGTCCTTCTCGCAGAAGGTGCGGTAGGCATCGACACGGTACTCGGTCATCCACTCCGGCTCGCTCTTGAGCGCGGAGATCTCGCGCACGATCTCCTCCGAGAGGCCGGGCTCGGCGATGAAGAGCGGCTTCTCGTCGTCGTGGAAGCCCCACTTGTACTCGCCGACGACATCCCGGACGCGCGGATTCACGGTGGTCACTTGTCGCCTCCCGCCGCTACGGCCACCGTCGCGGCCTCCTGGTTGACTTCCCGGAGAATCGGATCGTAGCCCTGGGCCTCGATGCGCTTGGCAAGCGCGGCGTCGCCGGAGCGGACGATGCGGCCGTCCACCAGCACGTGCACGAAGTCCGGCGTGACGTAGTTCAGGATCCGCTCGTAGTGGGTGATGATGAGGATGCCGACGTCCGGCGTGCGCAGGGCGTTCACTCCCTCCGCCACCGTCCGCAGGGCGTCGACGTCGAGGCCCGAGTCTGTTTCGTCGAGGACGGCGACCGTGGGCTTGAGCATTCCCAGCTGCAAGATCTCGGCGCGCTTCTTTTCGCCGCCGGAGAAGCCCTCGTTCACGTAGCGCCGCGCGAAGGACTCATCCATCTTCAGCGCGGCCAGCGTCTCTCGCAGCTCCGTGAGGAACTCGCGCGCCGGCGGCTCCGTGCCGCGGCGCGCCTTCAGCGAGGCGCGCAGCAGATTGACCATCGTCACGCCGGGGATCGCCGTCGGGTACTGGAAGGAGAGGAAGAGCCCCCGGCGGGCGCGCTCGTCGGGCGAGAGCTGCGTGATGTCCTCTCCCTGGAAGTAGACGCACCCCTCGTCGACGACATAGGCCGGACTTCCGGCGATGGCGTTTGCGAGCGTGCTCTTGCCCGATCCGTTCGGCCCCATCAGCGCATGGACCTCGCCCGGCCGCACGGTGAGGTCGACTCCCCGCACGATCTGCAGCCCCGGCGGGCCGGCGATGCTGACCTTCAGTCCCCGAACGTCCAGGATCGGCGCCGGCGGCGCTCCCTCGCTCATCGTGATTCTTGACCTCCTCCGCGCCGGCCGGGGCCGGTTCTGGTCTCGCTCGCCCTCACGCGATCACGCGCCGGGCCTCGCCCGCCGCCTTCTCCGGAACGCCCTTCGCCACGACGTACTCACAGACCGGGGCGCCCTTCGCGACGGTGCCCACCTGCTCCACCGGTGCGTCCAGCAACAGCTCGATGGTCCGGCGGTCGGCCTCGCAGGCCGCGTGCGTCTCGGCCGCTGCGGAACGATAGGGGCAATCCAGGTTCCGCAGGCGGAACAGCCCGTCCTCCTCGGCGGCGTCGTGCAGGATCCCCTCCTCGCACAGCGTCGCGGTGACCTGACGGACGCGCTCTCCCAGCTCCCCCGCGGTGACGCTCGGGCGGTGCGCCTGCGCCACCTCCTCCGCCACGCGGTCGAAGATGCGATCGAGCACGGCGGAGCCGTCGGATCCGGCGATCTCGGCCGCGTCCAAACCGGCAAGCGCCGGGTAGATCCGCTCGAGCAGCCGCAGGTAGCTCGGTGCGCGGGTGCGCTCTTCCCCTTCGCTCGAGAGCGAGTAGAGCGTGACCGGCCGCCCCCGCGGCTGACGCTCGAACTCCGCGCCGAGCAGGCCGTCGGCGAGCAGAATGTCGACGTGGCGACGCACGGAGCCGACGGAGAGGCCGAGCGCCTCAGCGAGGTCGCCGGCCGAGCGTCGGGGTTGCTCCGCGAGGAGGCGCACGATGGCGTCGCGCGTGGTCTCCATCTGTCGCGTCACCTCCGGATGCGGGAGCGAATGCGGGCCGCGCTCCGGCGATGCCCGTCCGATCCCATTATCGGCCGTCGGACGGCAATGTCAACGAAACTTGTGTTTTTTACGTACATAATTGATGAAAATAGCCGGCGGCACCGATCCGGCCCGGCGCCGACGGCGCCGGATCCGGGCACCGGCACGCGCCCGGGTGCACGCCCCGGCGCCGTTCGTTAGGATCGCGCCGCGTGAACGCCGCCTCCCTGCCCTACACCCTCGAGCTACTGCTCGCGGAGCTTGCCGTCGGTACGCTCGCGGCGGTCACGCTCTTCGACGCGCGCCGATCGGTGACCGCCGGCTACGTGAAGACCGGGGCTCTGACGGTGAGCTCCCTCGCCGTGCTCGCCCTCTGGGTGGGATTCGCCGGCATCGCGCCCGACGGCGAGATCGAAGGCTACACGCTGAGCCCCGCGTGGCTCACGCCGTTCCGCGCGGCGCTCGGCACCTTCGTGGCTCTCTCGGCCCTCCATACCTACGCGAGCTTCACCGAGCGCCGACGGGCATCGCTGTGGACGGGGACCGCCGGCTCGGTCGCCGGCGCCGGCGCGCTCGCCGCCTTCGCCGGGGTCGTTGCCCCGCCGGCGTGGTCGTACGCCGGCGTGGTCGCGAGCACGCTCGCCTCCGCCGCCGCGCTCGGCGGAGCGCTGGCAGCGATGACGTGGGGCCACTGGTACCTGACGAACTCCGGCCTCCCCAAGCGCCCTCTCGAGGAGATGTCGCTGCTCCTGCTCGCCGCGCTCGGTGCGCAGCTCGGGCTCGTCGTCGTGGCGCTCGTTGCTCCCGTGCGCGACGCGCCGTTCACCGATTCGGCCTTCGGCCTCGAGCTCGAGGCGAACCCCGCACTCTGGCTGCGGGTGGCGGTCGGGCTGCTCTTCCCGGGGCTGCTGGCCTGGCTCGCCTGGCGGGCCGCCTCCATCCGGGGAATGATGTCGGCGACCGGGCTGCTCTACATCGCGCTGGGTGCGGTACTGGCCGGCGCCTTGTTGGCACGCGGCCTTCTCTTCTCGACCGGGGCGGCGGTCTAGCAGGCCGCTGAAGAAGCGACCGTTGGGACCGGCAGCGGTTCCGAAGCCGACGCGATCGTCAGCGTCGACCCCGTCCGTGCCACCTGCCTGGTCGTTCTCCGCCCCGCGGGGCGGTCGGTGGGCGCACTGCTCCTACGCTGCGGCGGTTTCGAGCCTCGCCATGCGCACGAGATCGAAGGCGGCGGCCGCGAGCTCCAGCCAGGAGCGGTTGCGGTCCGGCCCCACGTAGCGCAGCTTGCGTCCCCCGCCGACGGTCTTCAGCCAGCCGAAGACCTCCTCGGTGAGCTTGCGCCGACGCTGGCTCAGCGCGTAGCCCCGGTGCCGGGTCGTGCGCCCGTCCACCGCTCCACGCCCCCAGCGGCGGTCGTTGTTCGCCACGTGCGGAGTCACTCCGAGTGCCCGCAGCTCCCCGACGAAACCGCGCGCGGCGTAGCCGCGGTCCGCCCCGAGCGTGGCGCGGCCTCGCGTGCTACGCCCCACCATGCGGAGCGCCGCCTCGCGCTCGGCGTAGCCGGTCGCCTCCGTCAGCTCCACGTCCACCACCAACTCGTGACGGTTCTCCGTGAGCAGGTGCCCCGTGTAGCCCAGCACCGCCGCCTGACCCCGCCCCTTGCGGTAGAGCCGCGCCCGGGGGTCGGTGACGCTGGCGTGGGTCTCCGAGCGCCGCTGCTGCCCCCGAAAGTCCACCTCCGGGTTGCGTCCGCCTCCCGCAGGCGGCTCGCCCGAGCCGCCGCGCGGGCGGTAGCTCTTGAGCGATGCCCACGCCTCGAGCAGCGTCCCGTCCACGCTGAAGTGGTCGGGCGAGAGCAGGTGCCGCCCACGCGCCTCGGCGACCACCTCGGCGAGGAAGGCGCGCGACACGTCCGCCTCGAGAAGGCGCTCGCGGTTCTTGGAGAAGGTCGAGGCGTCGAACGGCTCGTCTGAGACGTTGAGGTCGAGGAACCACTTGAAGAGCAGGTTGTAGCGCAGCTGCTCGCAGAACTGGCGCTCGCTGCGCACCGAGTAGAGGGCGATCAGCAGGCTAGCCTTGAGCAGGTGCTCGGGCGGTATCGAGGGGCGCCCGCGCTTGCTGTACATCGTGTCGAAGAGCGGCGAGAGGCGCCTCAGCGCGGCGTCGACGATCGGCTTGATGCGGCGGATGGGGTGGTCGGCCGGGACGAAATCGTCCGGTGTGACTGCGAGCATGATGTGGGCCTGATGCTCGGTGTCGCCTCGCACGGGGCAGCCTCCCAGGCTACGCCCCCGCCGCCACGACCATCCTCGCAGATGACGTCGGCTTTTTCAGCAGCCTGCTAGAGGGTGCCGCCCCGCTCCCGGACCGCCCCCACGGGGCGGGAGCAGCGCCCCCCGGGGAAGCCGCGGCGTGCCTTCTCGCCGGGCGCGGCGCTACGCGCAGCCGCAGCGGGGGGCCTGCTGCTCGCCGGGGCCTGCGGGCCGGGTCCCGCGGTCGACGTCACGCTACTCCCGCCAACGGCCACGCCCACGCCCACGCCCACGGTCGCCGCCCCGACACCCGCCCCGACACCCGCCCCGACGGCGCCCCCGCAACGATCGGTGACTCTCGGACTGGTCGGGGACCTCATGCTCGCGCGCGACGTCGTCGCGCTCATGTACCGGCACGGAAGCGACTACCCGTTCGAGCGGGTGATGCCTCTCCTCGCGGGCGTCGACCTGCTCATCGGCAACCTCGAGGGCACCTTCACCAACCGCGGCCGGCGGCTGGACAAGTACTACACGTTCCGCACGCCGCCCGAGTTCGCAGCCGGGCTGCGCAACGCCGGCTTCGACGCCGTCTCCCTCGCCAACAACCACGCGATCGACTTCGGACCCGTCAGCCTCTCCGATACCCGGCGGGCCCTCGATGCGGTCGGCGTGGGCTACTTCGGCGCTGGCGAGAATACGACCGCCGCGGCCAGTCCCCTCGTCCTCGAGGCGGGCGGACTGGAGATCTCGGTGCTCGGCTTCAGCGCCGTCTCGTCGTCTGTCTTCGCCGGGACCTCAACACCCGGCGTTGCGCGAGCGACGATTCAGGCCGTGGAGGAGGCGGTGTCGGTCGCCGCCCGCGAGACCGATCTCGTCGTCGTCCTCTTCCACTTCGGGCGCGAATACGACCCCGGTCCGACCTCCGAGCAGCGCGCGCTCGCCCGTGCCGCCGCAGACTCGGGGGCCGACCTCGTGGCCGGACACCACGCGCACACGCTGCAGCCGTGGGAGCGGCGCGGAGACGCCCTCATCCTCTACGGGCTCGGCAACTTCGTCTTCGACCTCGATCGCGACGACCTCCGCACGCTCGGCGAGGGCCCGTTCGCGACCGCCGTCGCCGTCGTCGAACTCGCGGACGGGAGGCCGCCCCGCGTCGACTTCCGGCCCGCCTACATCGACCCCGATGAAAACCGCCCCCGGCCCGCGTCGGAAAGCGAGGCCGCGCGCATCCGGAGCGCACTGCACGAGACGGGCGTGGAGTAAGGCGGCGGCCGCCTCACGCCTCAGTCCCCGCGCGCGCCTGCGCCCCACCAGGGCCCCCGGCCGCCCAGCAGCCCGACGCCGGCGAGGGTGAGCCAGAGCAGGAAGGCGATCCCGCTCACGCGGTGCACGGCAGTCGCCGCCTCGATCCAGATGAGCTGCATCGAGACGCCGATGCCGGCGGTTGCCACGGCGAGGAGCAGCGGGACCGCCGGCCACCGCTTCTGAACCGCCGCAATCGCAATCAGCGCCAGTCCCGCCGCCGCGAAACCACCCGAGCCCGTGAACCACCGCACGCCCTCGACCGGCGCCGCCCAGGGGGCGAGCGCGTCGCCACCGGCCGGATCGAGCCCGGCGAACGCGAGGCCCAGCACGACCGCGAAGGCTCCCGACAGAAGGGTGAGCAGGCCCGACAGCACGAGCAGGGGCACGACCCACCCGGGCGCCGCACCCGTACGGCCGAGACACAGCGCACCGAGGAGAAGCGTCGTACCCGCGGCGAGGCGAGTGGCCCCGGCCGCCAGGTAGGGGCCCCTGTTCTCCGCGATCGCGGCGAGCGAGGCGGCGAGCGTCGGCTCGTCGGCGGAGGCGACTCCGCGCCAGAAGACGGAGAGCAGCGTGAGGAGGGCGGTGGCCACGAGCAGCATCGCTGCGGCGGCAAGGTACGGCCACGCCATCAGTCGCTGCGCCGAGGGCTCCCCGGACCGGTCGCCCTGGTGCACCCTCGCCTCCGCTCACGGATGCGCGCCCGTGCCCCGCGGAGGGGCGGCACGTTGACGCGGTAGCCTATCATCGACGGCCATTTCGATCGGAGGGCTCCCGGTGACCGGACGGCCCGCTCGGCGACCCCCGCCCCTCGACGCGCCGCGGCTGGCGGCGGTGAGTCCGGACGCCCCGGGAGCGCCGGCCGCAGGGGGCGGGGAACACGCGCCGCCGCGCGGGTCGGGCCCGAGCGACGAGGCCCTGATGTTCGGCCTCGTCAACCGGGACGTCGCGGCGCTCGAGACGCTCTACGACCGCTACTCCACCCTCGTGTACTCCGTTGCCCTGCGCGTTGTCTCCGACCGCGGGCTGGCCGAGGACATCGTGCAGGAGGTCTTCCTGCAGCTCTGGCGGCGGCCGAACTCCTACGACTCCGCCCATGGCCGCTTCATCGCGTGGATCGCATCCGTGGCCCGGAATCGTTCGATCGACGAAGTGCGGCGCCGATCGCGGAGGACGAGGCTCGAGCATGCGGGCGAGGATGGACCGGAGCGGATCGCGAGCGAGGACCGGACGACGGACCCCCAGCGGGAGGCCGAACTCGGCGAACAGCGGGCGGCGGTGCGGGCGGCGATGGACGCCCTGCCGCCCGAGCAGCGCCGCGTGCTGCAGCTCGCCTATTTCGGCGGGCTGACGCAGGCGGAAATCGCTCGCCACACGGGATCTCCGCTGGGCACCGTGAAGACCCGCGTTCGCCTGGGGATGCAGAAGCTCCGTCTCCTGCTCTCCGACACGTGGAGGGATCGGGAAGGCGGATACGATCGCGGCCGCCCGGGGAGGGGACGGTCGTGACGCCGGAGGAGCGCCATGAACTGCTGGCAGGCTACGCGCTCGGCTCGCTGAGCGAGCCCGACGCGCGCGCGGCGGAGCGGCTGGTCCGCTCCGACCCCGACGCCGCGACCGAGCTCGCCTCCTACCACGAGATCGTCGACCTGATCGCGCTGTCCGCCCCGCTGCGCCGCGCCGACCCGACCCTGAGAGCGCGGGTGCTGCGCGCCGCGCGCGGGGACGCCAGCGGCGTGCGGTTCTGGCCACGGGCGAGGCGGCGTCTGGCCGCCTCCGCGGGTTGGGCGGCCGCCGCCGCCGCCGTCGTGGCCGCGGCCGTGTGGATCAGCGATCTCCAGCGCGACGTCGACCAGCTGCGCGAGGAGTCGGCCTCGCTGACCGCCGTCCTCCAGGCGACGGCGAAGCAGGTCGCCGCGCTCTCGGCGGTGGACGCGGGCTCGGCGACATCGACCGCCGCCGTCCAGCTGCGGCAGGATCTCGTCGAGACCATCGCCGCCATCAGCAACGATCCCGGCGCGACCACCACCCCGCTGGCGTCGGAGGCGGCCGGCGTGGCGGCGAGCGGCCACTATCTCTACAGCGAGAGCGCCGGCGCGGGCCTGCTCGTGGTGGTCGGGCTGCCGCCGCTCCCGCTCGGCGCGGTCTACCAGGTCTGGCTGGAGGACTCGCTGCGAGCGGTGTCGGGGGGCGTCTTCAACGCCGATGCCAACGGCGATCAGACCGTCCTCGTCGAGACCGGGGCGCTGCTGCTCCCCCGGCACATATCGATCCGCGTCGCCCAGGGGGGCGCCGAGGCGACGCCGGACGGCCTGCTCATCCTGAGCGGCGAGATCGCCCGCTAGCTAGCCCGGCGGCCGTCCCGGCCGCGGTCGGGGAGACGCGACGGGCCTGCTCCCACGGCGGGTCAGGGACCTGCTTCTCCCCCGGGCGCCCCGCCGTCCTCGGGCGAGGGGGGCTCCTCATCTCGCGCCGGTTCGGCCGCGGCAGGCGGCTCGGTCGCGGCCGCGTGCAGGAGCCGGCGCCCGATTCCGGTCCGCCGCAGCGCCTGCTCCGGCGTCGCGCCGGTAAACCGGTGGTCCGCGTACCAGAAGAGCTCGCGCAGGATGGCGCTGAGCGGGACGATCACGATCAGCCCGATGAAGCCGAACACCGAGCCGGCGACCACCAGGAGCAGGATGATCATCGCCGGGTGCAGGTCGAGCGCATGCCCGTGCACGCGCGGTACGAGCAGGTTGTTCTCCAGCTGTTGCACGACGACGTAGAGCAGCACCACCCACGGCAGCAGCTCCGGCTCCGTGGCGGCGACGATGACGACGGCCGGAACCCCCCCGAGCCACGGTCCGATGATGGGAATCAGCGCCGTCACGCCGGCGAAGAGACCCAGGGCGAGCGAGAGCTCGACGCCCATCACCGTCAGGCCGAGTCCGACCGCGGCGCCGACCACGATGCCGAGCATGATCTGCGCGCGGATGTAGCGTCCGATCATCCGGTCCACCATCAGCAGCACGTTCGAGACATCCGCCTGCGCGGGAGCGGGGACGGCCTGCAGGAAGTTCTTCGCCGCGAAGTGTCGATCACGCAGCACGTAGAACATCCAGAACGGGAGCGCCAGCAGTCCGATCAGCAGTCCCAGGGTCCCGGTCAGCCAGGCCAGCGAGCCGCGGGCCGTCGCGGCGATGCCGCTCGCGACCCCGTCGGTCCACTCATCCGCGTAGCCGCCGATGCGCTCCTGCGCGGCAACGGGCACCCGGTCCTGGTACTCGCTCAGCAGCTCGTTCAACTCTTCGCGCGCGCCGGCGATCAGATCGGGAAGCTCGTCGACGAAGCGGGCGATCTGATCGGCCGCCACCGGCACGAGCGCGAGACCGAGACCGAAGAGCGCCAGGCCGACGATCAGGTAGAGCACCAGCACCGCGACGCCCCGGCGCAGGACGTCCCCGCGGTGGCTCTCGGCCGGAACCAGCGAGGCCAGCCGATCGACCACCGGTGTGAGCATGTAGACCGCGATGCCGCCCAGAACGAACGGGAGCAGCGCGAACCGCGCCTGCCATGCGATGTACACGCCGACGAGCAGCGCCACCGCCCGGAGCACCACGCGTGCCTGAGAGACCGTCACAGCGACATTGTGACGCGTGCCCGCGACGATTGACAGCGAGCTGACCCAGCATCAGCATCGATCGCGGGGCCGGTCGGCACCGGCCCCGAATCGGGGGGTCGCCGCTATGGGGCACACGGGAGCGGAGCGATGGCTCGCCCAGAGCGTGCTCGGTGCCGGGCACCGTCTGACAAGGCCCCGCAGGCTGTTGCTCTCCGCCCTGGCCGGGCTCGGAGACCAGTTCACGGCGGAGGAGCTCGCCGCGGCGGCACCGGGTGTCGGGCGGGCGACCGTCTTCCGCACGCTGCGGCTGATGCTCGACCTCGGCATCGTCTGCCAGGTGGTGCTCGACGATGGCGCCCTCCACTACCGGCTCACCAGCGGCGGCCACCACCACCACATCTCCTGCTCCGAGTGCGGAGCCGTGATCGACTTCGCCACCTGCGACATAGACGACCTGCTCGGGGAGCTCTCCCGCCGCACCGGTTACGCGATCGAAGCGCACCGACTCGAGGTGTACGGACGCTGCGCTGACTGCGGCGACCGCTCGCAGGATGCGCGACGCGCCGTACCCGCCCTGGCATAGGGACCGGGACTTCCCCGTACGCCCCGGCTGCGCGACGCTCATGGCGTGATGTCGCCGCCTCGCGGCCGCCCGCTCGAGGAGGTCGCAGGCCGGCGTGACGCGGCCGCCGCCCCGGGACGGAGCGAGCGCATGCCCGACGATGCGAGGACCGCGCCGGCCGCCGAGCGCGTCTCCGCCCCCGCCACAACGAGCGACCGCTCCCAGGTCGACCGCAAGGCCCGCCTCCGGATCCCGGCGCTCCTCCCCGAGAAGCAACCCGCGGGCGAGCGCGTGGGGAACTGGGATGAGGTCTACGCGCTCTTCGATCCCGACTTCGCCGCCAAGGAGGCGGAGCGCTGCATCCAGTGCCCCGCCGCTCCCTGCCAGAAGGCATGCCCGGTCGGGAACGACATCCCGGGGGCGCTCTGGCTGCTGGAGCAGGGTGACATCGACGGCGCCGCCGACATCTTCCGCGAGACGAGCGAGCTTCCCGAGATGTGCGGGCGCCTCTGCCCGCAGGAGCGACTGTGCGAGGGGCACTGCGTCGTCGGCAAGAAGGCGGCGCCGGTCGCCATCGGGAAACTCGAGACCTTCGTCACGGAACGCCAGCGCACGCACGGGACGCTGCCGCCTCCGCAACGGGTGCCGGCGAACGGCCTCAGCGTCGCGGTCGTCGGGACGGGGCCCGCCGGGATCGCATGCGCCGAGCGCCTGGCGCGGGAGGGCTACCGCATCGTCATGTTCGACGCCTGGCCCGAGCCGGGCGGAATCCTGCTGTACGGAATCCCCAACTTCAAGCAGAACAAGCCCGCGGTCGAGCGCAAGTTCCGCGAGCTCGCAGAGCTCGGCATCGAGGTGGTGACCGGCACGCACATCGGCCTCGACATTCCCTTCGAGCGGCTGGCACGTGATTTTGACGCCGTCTTCCTGGCGACCGGAGCGCCGGTCGGGGCACGGCTGCGCGTGCCGAACGAGGATGCCCCGGGCGTCTTCGAAGCGACCGAGTTCCTCGTGCGGGCGAACCTGCCCGCGGAGCAGCTGCCGCCGGGGAGGCGCGAGCCGCTGCCCCCGATCCGGCGCGCGATCGTGGTCGGCGGCGGCGACACGTCGATGGACTGTGTACGGTCCGCCGCGCGCCTCGGGGCGGAAAGCGTGACGCTCGTCTACCGCCGCACCGAGGCGGAGATGCAGGGCCGCGCCGAGGAGCGACAGCACGCGACCGAGGAGGGCGTCGTCACGCGCTACCTCACTACCCCGCTCGCCGTCCTGATCGACGAGAACGGGCGCGCGAGGGGCCTGCGCTGTCAGCGGATGACGCTCGGCGAGCCCGACGACACCGGCCGCGCGCGGCCGGAGCCTGTCGCGGGATCCGAGTTCGATCTCGAGGCCGACGCGATCGTGATCGCGATCGGCTATAACGTCGATCCGGTCTGGGGTGAGGAGGCCCTCGGTGTCGACCGCGACCGCTGGGATCGCTTCGTCGTCGACCCGGAGACGATGCGCACGAGCCGCCCGGGCATCTTCGCCGGCGGCGACAATGTGAACGGCGCCGATCTCGTGGTCACGGCGCTCGAGCACGGCCACCTCGCGGCCGACGGCATCCGCGACTACCTGGCCGGCGACGGTCCGGGATCGCTCGCGCCGACCGACTGAGCCGCGGGAAGCCGCCCCCTGGGAAGGGCGATGTCGTGTCCGAGAAGCGCGACTTCTTCGACCTCGAGCGCGGGCAGGTGCTCGGCCCGTACCCGGCGCGGCTCGATTCTGACCACGCCCGGGCCTACCTCGACGCGACGGCCGCCACCGCGACCGACGGCTCGCCGGATCGGTGGCTCCCCCCTCTGCAGCTGGGAGCGCTGCTGGTGGGCGTGCTGATCGACGCCATCGAGATTCCGCCGGGGCTGCTCCACACGGGGCAGAGCTTCGAGTTCTTGCGTCCGGTCGCGCCCGGCACGGAGCTCACGGCCGAGCTCACCGTGGCACAGGTCGCCGAGCGGCGCGGCCTCCGACTCGGGACGGTCGACCTCGAGCTGCGGGACGCCGAGGGCGCCTGCGCGGTGGGGCGGGCGAGCGTGCTCGCCCCGCTCCCCTCCGCCGGCGGCGGCCCGGCATGAGCGACGCGGCACCCGGCCACATGCCGCCGGTCGCACCGGTGACGCGGCAGATCGACCAGGCCCTGGTCGACCGCTACGCCGCCGCCGCGCGCGACCCCAACCCGATCCACCGCGACACGGTCGAGGCCCGCGAGGGTCCGTACGGGCGCCCGATCGCGCACGGCATGCTGGTGCTCGCGCTCGTGTCGCAGATGATGACGGAAGCCTTCGGCGAGAGCTGGGCCGCGACGGGGCAGCTGGCGGTGCGCTGGCGCGCGCCCGCGATCCCGCCCGTCGCGGTCACGGCGGCGGCGACGCCCGCCCAACACGCCGACGGGCGCCTCCGCTACTCCGTGCGCTGCACCGCCGCAGACGGCGAACTGCTGCTCGACGGCAGCGCCTCGCTCCGGCTCGCGTGAGCGAGGCCGCGCGGGACGGCGTGGCGGCGGGCCCCGCAGCGGAGGAGCCCGCCCCCGTCGATCCGCGCCTGCGCGAGAACTCCTGCTTCGGCTGCGGCGATCACAACCCGATCGGGATGCACCTCCGCTTCGAGCGGAGCGGGGAGGGCGTGGAGGCTCGCTACCGGCCCCGACCGGAGGACCAGGGCTTCCCCGGATTCGTCCACGGCGGCCTCCTCGGGCTCCTCCTCGACGAGGCGATGGCCTGGGCGATGTATGCCGACGACGTCTACGCGGTGACCGCGCGCATGGAGACCCGGTTTCGCCGCCCCGCCTCGCTGGAGGGGGATCTCATCGTGAGCGCCCGCATCCTCAGGAGCCGGGGGAGGCGCATCGAGGTCGAGGGGGAACTGCGGCAGGAACGCGGCGACGACGCCGGGCCGCGCGCTCGCGGAACCGCGATCGCGCAGTCGCTCGGGCTGTTCGTGCGCATGTCCGAGGCGGAGGAGCCTCCCGCCCTCGCCAGTCTCCGGGCAAGGCTGCGGGAGGGATCCTGAGGCGCCGCGCCGGGCCCCTCGGCCGGGCGCCCGCCCCTCAGCCCGCTCCGCCGGCGTCCGCGGCACGGATCGGACGCATCGTCTCGCGGGCAACCAGCAGGAAGAGGATGGTCGCGATCGCCACCAGCACGGCGTTCGCATTGAGTGCCCACCCGAAGGAGCTCGCGTCGGCGATCACGCCGAGCAGCGGGGGGCCGATCACGAAGCCCACGTCGCCGGCCGAGCGGTAGAAGCTCATCGCCAGCCCGCGCGCCTGAGCCGGCGCGATGTCGGCGACGTAGGCGGCCGGCGCCGGTCCCGCCACCGCCGAGGCGACGGCGAGCACGAGCGCTCCCAGCAGGAAGAGCGCCACGTTGGTGGCGCCCGCGAAGAGGAGTAGCCCCGCCACCGTCGCGATCCCGCTCGGAACGATGACCGCCCGGCGGCCGAGGCGATCGGCCGCGACGGCGGCCGGGGCGATCAGCACCAGATTGACGAGAGACATCGCGGTGAAGACCACGCCCAAGAACCCCGTCGACAGACCGAGGCGCGAGTCCCCCAGAAGCGGCACGATCGTCTGGCGGCCGCCGGCGCGGGTGAAGAAGATCATCGCCGTCACGAAGGCGACGGTCAGGAAGTTGCCCGACATCAGCATCGCGAGCCACGGGCGGCGCCCGGCGGCGGTACCGCGGAGCGGGACTGGTGCGGCCTGGCGCCCGGTCTCGCGGTCCGCGCCCGGCCACTCGGACTCGGGGGCCGGCCCGGAGTGGATCGGTCCCCGCGATGCGGAGGCGCCGGTCTCGGGAAGCCGCCAGTAGGCGTAGCCGGCGGCGACGAGCGCGGCCAGCCCGACCACATGGAACGGGAGGCGGAATCCGTAGACCTCGGCGAGGAGCCCCCCGACGGCGGGGCCGATGGAGACGCCGAGCAGGAGCGCCCCCTGGTTGGTGGCAATGAACCGGGCCCGGTTCTGCTCGGTCGAGATGTCGGCGAGGTAGGTGAGCGAGGCGACCATGTACATCGCGGAGCCGGCGCCGGCGACGGCGCGTGCCGCGAGCAGCTGTCCGATCTCCTGCGCCAGGCCGGTGCCCACCATCCCGGCCGCCGTGACGAGCGGCCCTCCCACGAGCAGCAGCCGGCGTCCGCGACGGTCGCAGAGCACGCCCAGGGGAACGTTCAACACGAGCCGGGCGAGCGCGAAGAGGGAGAGCGTGAGCCCCACGACTCCGGCCGAGACGTCGAACTCGCGCTGGAAGAGCGGCAGCACGGGAGCGATCACGCCCTGTCCCGCCGTGACGAGCACGGTGGAGAAGCTGATCATCAGGAGCCGCTCGTGTCCGGCGAGGGTGCCCCGCCAGTCGCCCGGCCTCACGGCGGGAATCCCGGACGGGGCCCGCCGCCCGATCTCACGCCGGCGGGCCGAGCAGCTGCTCGATGGGGATCCAGTCGCGCCCCAGTGAGTCGGCCACGTCGGGATGGGTGAGATGCCCCCGGTAGACGTTGACGGCCCGCCTCAGCGCCGCATCGCTGGCCACCGCCGTCTCGAGCCCCCCGTTGGCGACGCGCAGGATGTACGGGAGCGTGAGGGCGGTGAGCGCCCGCGACGAGGTGCGCGGGACGGCCCCCGGCATGTTGGGCACGGCGTAGTGCACCACGCCCTCCTCCACGTAGGTCGGCTCCAGGTGGTTGGTGGGCCGCGTGGTCTCGACGCATCCGCCCTGGTCGACCGCCACGTCCACGACGACCGCGCCGCTCCCCATCGAGCGCACCATCGCGCGGGTGACGACCACGGGAGCCCGCCGGCCGGGAACGAGGACGGCCCCGACCAGCAGATCGGCGCCGCCGACGGCGTTGGCGAGGGATTGCGGCGTCGAGATCAGCGTCTCGACGCGTCCGGCGTAGAGCTCCTCGAGCGCGCGCAGCTGATCCTCCCGCACCGACGCGACGGTGACGCGGGCACCGGCGCCGACGGCCGCGCGCACCGCGTTCTTGCCGACGTTGCCCGAGCCCACGATGAAGACGTGGGCGGGCGGCACGCCGGGGAGGCCCCCGAGCAGCATTCCGCGGCCCGGCCCGGGCCGCTTGAGCAGCGAGGCGCCGATCTCCACGGCCATGCGACCGGCTATCTCCGACATCGGCGCGAGCAGGGGAAGGAATCCATCCTCGAGCTCGACCGTCTCGTAGCCAATGGCGATGCACCCCGACGCGAGGAGCGCGTCGAGCACGATCGGCTCCGCCGCGAGGTGGAGATAGGTGAAGAGCATCTGGCCGTCGCGGAGCAGGTCGTACTCCGAGGGCTGCGGCTCCTTCACCTCGCACATGAGCTCGGCGCGGGCGTAGACCTCCTCCGGCGTGGCAGCGAGCAGGGCGCCGGCCGCCCGGTACTCCTGATCCGAGTAGTGGGAGCCCTCGCCGGCGCCCTGCTCGATCACCACCGTGTGGCCCGATCGGACGATGTCGGCCACGCCCTCGGGCGTGAGCGCGACGCGGTACTCCTCGGTCTTCGTCTCGCGCACCGTGCCGACGATCACGTGACGACCTCCGGAGGAACACGAACTCGAAGCGGCCGGCCGGCGACGCGAGTATACGGGCGGGCCGGGCTCCCGCGGTCCGGCCAAATGGCCCCCGGGCCTGCCCCGGTCTCCGGGCCGTCCCCCTAGCGCGGGGGAGCGGTCCCCGCCGCTTGCCACATGTACCAGCTGCCGACGGAGCGATAGGGCGCCCACGGCGACCCGATCTCGCGGGCCCGAGCGGGCGTGGGCAGCGCCGCCAGGTCGTACGCAACCCGCATCCCCGCGCGCACGCCCAGATCGCCGACGGGGAGGATGTCCGGTCGTCCGAGGTGGGACATCAGGAACATGTGGGCGGTCCACTCGCCGACGCCACGGACGGTCGTGAGGTGGGCGACGACCTCCTCGTCGGCGAGCGCATCGAGGCGGCGCCAGTCGAGGCGCCCCGACCGAACGCTCGCCGCCAGGTCGCGCAGGTACGATGCCTTCTGGCGCGAGACGCCGGCAGCTCGGAACTCCTCGTCCCGCGTCGCCAGGATGTGCTCGGGACTCGGCGTGGCGTCGGGGTCGGGGTAGAGGGCGCGCCAGCGGCGCTCGATCGCCGCCGCCGCCGCACCCGCGAGCTGCTGGTAGAGGATCATGCGGACGAGCGCGGCATAGGGGTCGTTGCCGGGGCGCGGCCGGTACGGGCCGTGGCGCGCGATGAGCCCCCCGACCACCGGATCGGCGTCGCGGAGATGCGCGTAGGCACGCCTGATCGAGAACCGCAGGCCCGCCACGCCCGCGGCCCTAGAAGCTCGGCGCGTCGCGGCCGAGCAGCCGCCTGACGACGGCGATTTCCCCGAGGTGCTGGCTTCCGTGCACGATGATCGTCTGCCCGATCGCCTCCAGGCGGGGCACTTCGCCCCACGGCACGACGCGGGCCACACCTACCAGGTACTCGTCGCTCATCGCCTCGATGCGGGGCAGGATCTCGTCGCGTACCGCGCGGCCATAGTCGGCCAGCGCGGTGGCGCCGGGGAAGCGCACGGCGGCAGCCGCCGCCTGCTCCATGCCGGTCCCCTGCTCGATCCGGGGCAGTCCCCACGCCTCGTGCAGGCCCTGCCGCATCCACACCGTCCGCTCCCGCGCGAAGGCGAAGAGCACGACGTTGTCGGCGCTCCTCAAGACGTGCCAGGCGATGAAGCCGATCGTGTTGGGGGCCCCCGCCGGCAGCGCGTGGAGCTCCTCGTCCGAGAGGTCGGCGACGGAGGCGATGAGCTCGTCCATGACGCGTCCGGCGAAATGGACGGCGAAGCGCTGCATCGTGTACGGACCGGTGTCGGGCATGGTTCCCCCCGTGGCTTCCGCTACGCGCCGCCGCCCGGCGTGCCGAGCTCGAGCAGCGTACGCGTCAGGTTGAGCTCTCCCTGGTGCCGCACTGTATGCAGCACCACGAAGATGTGCAGCGCGTCGGCGGCGGAGAAGTCGCGGCCGCTGAAGGCGCTCACGCGGCGGTCGAGCCCTCGCCCGTCCAGGGCGCCCACGGTCTCGCTGAGCTCATCGCGCAGCTCGCGCCCGTAGAGCGCGAGCGCCTCCGCCGAGGGAAGGCGCAGCGCCTGCGCGTCGGCCGTCGGCTGTCCGCTCCCGTTCCCCTCCCGGGGCAGGCCCCAGGCCGCCGCGTACCCGCGCATGGCCCACAGCTCGGGCGCATCGCCGACGCGAGATCCGATCACGTCCGCGGTGCGGAAGACGTGCCAGGCGATCCAGCCGGGCGTGTTCGCGCGAGGATGCGCGACCGCGTGGAGCTCGTCGCCACCCATCCCATCGACAGTGGCGATCGTCTCGCCGAGCGCACTCCGCACCGCCCGGGCGAGCAGTGCCACCGCCGCCGGTCGCGTTCCCGTCGTCATCGCCCACCGCGTCCCCGGGTCCCGGTCCGCTCGCCGTCCGGGCGCCGGCGCAGTCTCGGCGATCCGCCCGCGCGGCGCCAGTCGGGCAGCCGCTGCCGCGCCGTCTGCCTCTCCCGGCGGAGAGGCCCGCTCACCCGCGCGCGACCGCCGCCGCGCGCACGAGCTCGGCCGCGATCTCGTAGCGGCCGAAGGAGGGCATCACGTAGATCCCCGACATCCACGGCACCGCCCGCAGCTCCTCGACGTGCTCCCGGGCGAGCGCCAGTCCCGCGTCGGCCCCGGCCTCACCGGCATCGCGCATCCGCTGGCGCACCGCGGCGGGAACGTCGACGCCTGCCAGTTCGTTGTGGATGAACTCCGCATGCCGGGACGACATCAGCGGGAGCACGCCGGCGAGCACCGGCACGTCGTCGACACCCAGCCGCTCGAAGAAGCGCAGCAGCGTCCCCACCTCGTAGACGGGCTGGGTCATCAGCAGCTGCGCGCCGGCCTCGACCTTGGCGCGCACCCTGCTCAACTCCCGATCGACGTCCTCGGCGGTCGGATTCGCGGCCGCCGCCACCAGGAAGTCCGTCGGCCGCCCGATCGAGTTGCCCGCAAAGTCGATCCCCTCGTTCAGGCGCCGCAGCACGCGGATGAACTCGATCGAGTCGACGTCCCACACGCGCGAGGAGCGCGACGCCTCCGGCGGCGGATCGCCGGTCAGCGCCAGCACCGTGCGGATGCCCAGCGCGTGGGCGCCCAGCATGTCCGACTGCAGGGCCATCAGGTTCCGATCGCGCGTGGTCTGGTGGACGATCGTCTCGATCCCGACCTCGCGCTCGATCTGGACGGCGAGCGAGAGGGCGCTCATGCGCACGCGGGCCATCGGCGAGTCGCCGATGTTGATGGCGTCGGCGCCCGCCGCCGCGAGCGCCGCAGCCCCCTCGATGGCCTTACGCGGGTTGATGCCGCGGGGCGGATCGATCTCCACGGCCACGACGAAGCGCCCGCCCGCGAGCGCGTCCCGGAGCGATCCGCGCCCGACCCCCCCGCTGCGGGGATCCGGCTCGTCGAGCGCGGGAGGATCGATCTGCGGATCCCCGGCGAAGCGCACGCGCGCGCGCCTCTCGAGACCGGCCGTCGCCCGGCCGAGCGCGTCCCGCATCGCGCGGACGTGCTCATCCGTGGTGCCGCAGCATCCGCCGACGACCGCCGCCCCGAGGTCGCGCGCACGGAGCGCGAAGTCCGCGAAATACTCCGGGCGCGCGGGGTAGATCGTCTGCCCGTCGGCGACGCGGGGTAGCCCGGCGTTGGGCTGCACGGCGAGGCGCGCGCGCGGCTGCGTGCCGGCCATGGCCTGAAGCATGTCGAGCGCGGCCTGCGGGCCAACGCCGCAGTTCACGCCGATCACGTCGGGCCCGGCCGCGTCGAGGCGTCGAGCGATCTCGCGAGCGCCCTCGCCGGCCGGGGAGGATGTGTCGACGTTGAAGTCGAGCGTGACGATCGTGGGATGATCGGCGGTGACGCGCTGCACCGCGCGGAGCGCGGCCTCCGCCTCTGCCAGGCTCGGCATCGACTCGAGCACGAGCACGTCGACGCCCCCCTCGACGAGCGCGCTCACCTGCTCCTCGAAGGCGCGTTCCGCATCGTCCAGTGTCCACGTCCCGACCAGCAGGTCGCGCCCGATCGGCCCGACCGAGCCGCCGATGAAGACGTCGGCGCCCGCGATCTCTCTCGCGTCGCGCGCGAGCCGCGCCGCGGCGACGTTGGCGTCGCGGACGCGCGAGCCGAGGCCGTCCAGGCTCAGCCGCGCGCGATTCGCGGCGAAGGTGTTGGTGAGGATGAGCCGGGCTCCGGCTGCGATGTACGCCTCGTGCAGCGTCCGGGAGAGCTCCGGTCGCTCCAGCACGGCCGTGTCGTTGCGCCCGCGCCATCCGAGCGCCCGCAGGGCGGTGCCCGTTGCCCCGTCGGCCAGGACGACACCCTGCTCAAGCGCAGCGAGGAACGGGTGTGCGCGCGCGTCCATGGCGACAGTGTCGCAGCCGCCACGCGTTCGATCATGGGGGCCGCGGGGCCGCCTCCGGACGACGCGATCCGGCCCGCGCCGGCAGGGCCGCTCGGCCCCGGGCGGCGAGAACGGCGATCAGGCGCCCGGTGCCGCGGGCCCCCGCCGGCCCAGCAACTCCTCGATCTGGCGGTAGTCGGCCTCGCTGATGCGGTGGAGGTTGCCGCGGAAGGCCATCCCGAGCTTCTTCGGACCGAGCCGGCGGGTCTTCTCCAGCAGGTCGGTGATCTCGCGAACCTCGACGTAGTGCCCGGGCGGGGGGACGACGACGGGCTTCGTGGGAACGCGGAAGGGAAAGCTCTCGCCCGGCTTCCCCTCCGACGCCAGGCCGATCTCGGACTCATCCTCGTAGGCCTCGCCCGTCACCTCGGCGATTCCCCCGAACTGCACCACCTTCGTCAGGTAGAAGACGAGCCGGTCCCCGCGGCCCATCGACTGCGCCTCGCGCCCCCGCGAGGACTTGAAGGCGCAGAGATCGAAGTCCCGACCGCGCAGCACCTCGAAGTTCTCGGCCGATCCGACCACGATCCACGCCTGCACCGGATCCCCCCGTCGTCCCCGGGACGCAGTGCCGCGCCCCGCACCGATCAGGATAGCGGACGACCTGCCGCCGGGGAGCGGTAGGATCTCGCGGCCCGCGACGCCGGGCACATTGGGGGAATCGTGCGCGAGCCCGGGCGCTGGGAGAGGGGAACGTCCGTCGTGGTCCGCTATGTCGGGCACGCCGACGGCGTTCTCCACGCGCGGCCGCACGTCGTCGTCCGCGACGACCCGGAGCTCCTCGCCCTCTACCTCCCGGCGGGGACGGCGCTGGGCCTCTCCTACGACCGGCGGCTCGACCGCGTCTCGCGCTCCGCGGAGGAGCGCGCGGCGCGCGCCCAGGCCGCCGCCCGGCCCCACCTCTGGCGGGATTTCGACGTGCTGCGGCTGATGCCGCCCGGGGCGGCCCACTCGACGTGGCTCTTCTGGCGGGACGGCCGGCACCTGGGCTGGTACGTGAACATGGAGGCCGCCTACCGGCGGCACGACCTCGGCGTCGACACGACCGACAACATCGTCGACCTCTGGGTGACTCCGGATCTCGAGTGGCGCTGGAAGGACCTCGATGAGCTCGAACAGCGCGTGGAACGCGGGCTGGTCCGTCCCGACGAGGCGAGGTCATTCCGACGCGAGGGCGAGCGGGTGATCGCGGCCGTGGAGGCGCGCGCGTCGCCGTTCCGGGACGGATGGGAGCGATGGGCCCCCGACCCGGCATGGCCGATCCCGACACTCCCGGCGGGCTGGGCCGAACTTCCCGGGAGGGAGAGCGATCTCAACCGGGGCTCCCCGACGGACCGTGCGTCGGGGAGCGCTCCGCTCCCCTCAGAGCCCCGCGGCGGCCCCTAGTGGCAGGCGCGCGGCGCCCCGCCGCCGTCGGGGGCCTGGAACGAGGAGCCACAGGCGCACGAGGAGACGGCATTCGGGTTGTAGATCGTGAAGCCCGACTTCATGAGGTCCTCGACGTAGTCGATCTCGGCACCTCCGAGCAGCGGCCGCGAGTCGGGGTCGACCACGATGCGAACACCCTCGACCTCGATCACCGTGTCGTCGCTCTCGACCTCCTTGGCCAGCGCCATCCCGTACTGGTAGCCGGAGCAGCCGCCCCCGACGACGAAGACGCGCAGTGCGCCCTCCGGGACGCCCTTCTGCACCATCAGCTCGCCCGCCTTCTCCGCCGCCCGCGGCGTGATCGTGACCAGAACGGGAGGCGCCATCGGCGCCGGCGCGAGGCCGCCGCCGGTGAGATCCCGTCCGCCCGTCAGTTCGCGGGAGGCGACGCCGGCGGCACCGCCGGTGAGGTCGCGCCCGGCCGGCGCTGTGAGATCACGCTGTAGGGTCATCGCTCATCCTCCACATCGAGCGCCCGGCGGGCGACGGGCATCGCCCGGGCCCACGCCTGAACGCCACGCGTCGATGATAGTCGGGCCCTCCCGCGCCGTCCATGAGCACGTCGGCTCTGCGGGGCGGCCCCTAGGCCGGAGACCGCGATCGCTCGCCGGCCGCCTCGCCCGGCGTCTCGATCAGCGCGTAGGCGGAAAGGAACTCGTGCGGGACGGCATCGGCCGGCAGCGGCTCGACGCGTGCTCCGAGCAGCATCTGGAGCAGGCGGCGATCGTGCGAGCAATCGTTCGCCGGGGATGCCATCCGCTCCGGAGCCCGGGTGGCCGGCGCGCCGGCGCCCACCGGTGGTGCGACACGGCGGCAGGGGCAGCCTCGACCCAGTACGCACAGCTCCGGCGGCGCGCCGGCGGAACGCCGGCGCAGGTCCACCTCGAAGTCGATCCCCTCCTCCGAGAGCAGCGCCACGCACGATCGCGCCCGCTCCTCGAGCGTGGCGCCGACCACGCGCGGGGCGCACTCCGCGGCGATCCGATCGGCGAGCTTGGAGAAGACCAGCTCGGCGAGTCCGCGGCCGTCGCAGCCGGCGGTCTCCTCGGGGGAGAGCGCGACGATTTCCTCGATCAGACGCTGGGTCAGGCGAATGTAGTGGTGGGGGAAGGCCTCCGCGCCCGCCTCGGTGATGGAGAAGGCGTAGCGCGGGCGCCCGGGCCCGCTCCGGACCTGGGCGACGGAGATGAGGCCGTCGCGGAGGAGGACATCGAGGTGGCGCCGGACGGTGGCGCCGGCGAGGCCGAGCTCGCGCGCCAGCGCGTCGACGGAGACGCCGTCCTGGCGCCGGAGGATGCCGAGTATCGCCTGCCGTGTGCCCTCCACGCGCGGAGCCGGGGTGCGGACGGACATCGTTTGACCGGGCACGTGTGCCATGGCCGACGATCGTAGCCTCGCCCGGCCGGGGCCGTCAAAGTTTTTCTCGTTTAGGAGTGAAAAACGTTCGAAAGCGCGCGCCCCCGGCGCCGCGCTGCGGTAGGCTCGACGGAAGCGCACGCCGGCCGGAGGGGCCGATGACCGCCGAGGGCCGTGTCTATCTGGATCATGCCGCCACCACACCGGTCGATCCGGGCGTGGTCGAAGCGATGCTGCCCTATCTCCGGGAGCTCTGGCACAACCCCTCCTCGATCTACGTGGAGGCGCAGGCCGCGCGGCGCGCTCTCGATGAGGCGCGCGACGCCGTTGCCCGCGCGCTCGGCGCCGACGGCAGCGAGGTGATCTTCACCTCGGGCGGATCCGAGGCGAACGCGCTCGCGCTGCGCGGCGTGCTGGAGGCGAGTCGCAGGCGCGGCCGCCACATCGTGACGAGCGTGGCCGAGCACCACTCGGTGCTCGACGCCGCCGAGCAGCTGGAGCGCGCCGGCGACGCGGAGGTGACCCGCGTCGGCGTCGACCGCGAGGGGCGCGTCGATCCGGGCGCCGTCGCCGACGCCGTGCGGGACGACACGGTCCTGGTCTCCGTCATGCACGCCAACAACGAGGTGGGCGCGCTCAACGACATCGCCGCCATAGCGAGCGCCGCCCGGGAGCGGGCGCCGGCGGTGGTGGTGCACACCGACGCGGTCCAGTCGGCGGCGCACCTCGGCTTCGTCCCCGGCGGCGTCGACGTCGGGAGGCTGGGCGTCGATTTGCTGACGATGACCGCCCACAAGCTCTACGGGCCGCGCGGCGCGGCGGCGCTCTACGTCCGCGCGGGAACTCCGATCGCGCCCCAGATCCTGGGCGGTGCGCAGGAGCGCCGCCTGCGCGCCGGTACCGAGGACACGCCCGCCATCGTCGGGCTCGCCGCGGCGGTGCGGCTTGCCGTGGAGCGCCGCGAAGCCGATCTCTCGCACGCGCGCGCGTTGCAGGAACGGCTGCTCGCCGAGCTTCCGCGCCGGGTCCCCCTGCTCGCGGTCACGGGTCCGCGCGATCTCGAGCGGCGGCTTCCCGGATCCGTCTCGTGCGTGGTCGGCTTCGTCGAGGGCGAGTCGATCCTGCTCGCACTCGACCTCGCCGGAATCGCCGCCTCCTCCGGCTCCGCCTGCACGACCGGCTCCGTCGAGCCCTCCCACGTGCTGCTGGCGATGGGGCTGCCCGCGGAGCTGGCACGGGGCTCGCTGCGCTTCACCATCGGCCGCGGCAACGACGACTCGGACGTCGAGCGCTTGCTGGAGGCGCTCCCCCCCATCGTCGAGCGCCTGCGTGCCCTCTCGCCGGTGCCGACGCGAGAACCGCCCGAGGAATGGCGGCGCTGGCTCGACTGAGCGCGCGCGCCGCCACGTTCGCGGAGCGCGGCGAGACGGCGGGTTTGCCGCGCCCCCGCCGCACGACTACGATCGGGTGCATGGTGGAACCCGCTGCCCTCACGCTCGCCGACGGCGAGCAGATCGCGTCCCTCCACCTCGAGGAGGAGGTTCGCAAGAACGTCCTCCTGAGCTCCGTCGACATCGTCCTGAACTGGGCGCGCTCCTCCTCGCTCTGGCCGGTCACCTTCGGGCTCGCCTGCTGCGCGATGGAGATGATCGCCACCGCCACCTCGCGCTACGACATCGCGCGTTTCGGTTCGGAGGTCTTCCGCGCCTCGCCGCGCCAGGCCGACCTGATGATCGTGGCGGGGACGGTGACCTGGAAGATGGCGCCGGCCGTTCGCCGCATCTACCTGCAGATGGCGGAGCCCCGGTGGGTGATCTCGATGGGAGGCTGCGCCATCATGGGCGGCCCCTTCGCCTACGCCTACTCGGTGCTCCCCGGCGTCAACCTGATCTGCCCCGTCGATGTCTACGTCCCCGGCTGCCCGCCCCGGCCGGAGTCGCTGCTCGAGGGACTGATGCTGCTGCAGGATCGCATCCGCCACCGCGAGCAGACCGGCGAGCGGCCCCGACCCGAGCCGGACGGCGATTTCTCGCGCTACCTCCCGGACGGCGATCCGCTGCGCCGCGAACTGGAGTCGCTGTTCCCGCCCTTCGAGGGGCTGGACGACCCGGGGCGACTGACGGGAGGCGTGGCGCTTCGCTGAAGGCGCGCCGGCGGGCCGGCGGGCCTCGCCGCCCGGGGCCTATTCGCGGGGCGTCTCACCGATGTCGTAGTCGACGCCGGACAGCCCCTCCACGATCGGCGTGAGCACCCTGTCCACCATCTCCCGGTGGGCCGTGCTCTCCTCGTAGTCCCGATACGCCTTGTACGTCCGAAAGTCGATCGTGACGACCCAGTTGTAGCGGCGGGATCGACGCGACTCGGAGATGTTGGGCCCCATCGAGAGGCTCGCCCAGCCATCCGGGTCCGCCGCTCGCATGGCCTCGTAACTCGAGCGGACGGCCTCGATCTGATCCTCGGTCGTCCCGTCCCTGAACCGGAAACTGTAGATGTGTCGCCGCACGCCTCCCCCTCGCCTGTGCCCGACCACGCCGGGCCGGCCCGCAGTCTACCGCGCCCGGTCGCGACGGGAGCGCCGCGCGCGCAGGCGGATTTGACACGCGGACGGCGCGCCCGCCACGATCCGGCCGGCCGTGCGAGGCGGGCGGGCCCCACCGCCCGGACGCTCCCCCCCCCCCTCGCCCCCTTCCCCCCGCCCGCATCGTGCCGCGCCCGTCGCCCGCACGTCGGTGCCCGCCGGCGTCCAGTGCTGAGGAGTCTTCTGTGAACGTCGCCCGTCTCACCGCGAGCATCCTGCAGATCGTGCGTCCGCCCGCCATCGGTCATGCCCACTGCGACATCCCCTGCGGCATCTACGATCCGCACACCGCGCAGCAGGGAGCCGAGACGGTCGAGAAGATGATGACGCTCATCGCCGACCTCGGAGACGATGTCTCCGGAGCCGCCGCCGCCAACTCGATGTCGCGCTACGTCACCGTGAAGGAAGAGCACTCCGAGATCGTCAAGCACGAGGTGCGCATCATCTGGGGCGACTACTTCAAGCCGCCGCACCTCGAGCAATACCCCGACCTGCACGACAAGGTCTGGAACATCATGAAGCTCGCCGCGGCCTGCAAGCAGGGGACGAGCGTCGAGGACGCCCGGGCACTGCGCGCCGCCGTCGACGAGTTCGCCGAGATGTTCTGGGCAACCAAGCAGGGGTAGACCCGGCGCCTGCGCCTGGCGACGGCGGTCGCGCCGGGGGATCCGGGAGGATGCGCTCCCGGCTGCTGCGGGTGGCGCTCGCGGGGGCGGTGCTCGCCGCCCTCCTCGGCCGCCTGGCCCGCCGTCACCTCTACCGCGTCGAGGTGCGCGGCGCTTCGATGCGGCCCGCGCTTGAGCCGGGCGACTGGCTGCTGCTGCGCCGGGGAGCGCCGTCTCCGGATCTGCTGGCGAGCGGGGAGGCCTTCGGCCTCGTCGTGGCGGCGCGCTCCCCCGGCGGGCGGCTCCTGCTCAAGCGCCTCATCGGGCTTCCCGGCGAGTCGCTCCGCGCCGGAGCCGCGGTCCAGGTGAACGGCCGCGAGCTCGACGAGCCCTATGCCTCCGGGGAGGCGCCCCCGTCGAGCTACCGCGGCGTCTCGCGCCTCGGCCCCGACTCGCTCTTCCTGCTCGGCGACCGCCGCGACCGGAGCACCGACAGCCGCGAGTTCGGGCCGCTGGAGGCCGCCGCGGTCGAGGGAATCGTGCTGGCGCGCTACTGGCCGCCGCGCCGCATCGGACGCTTGCACCGGCCGGCGCGCCGCTGGAGCGCGACCGGGAGCACCGCCGGAAACGCGGCCGCCGGCTCCCGCGCGGGCCCGCCCCGAGGCGCCGCCGCCCCGGTCCCGCCCCTTGCGCGTGGGAGCCGGATTCGCTACAACCGTTAGCACTCGCCCGGAGAGAGTGCTAAGCGCCTCGCGCGCCTCGACACGCCCGCCCGGGGAGCACCGCCACCAGAGGGAACACGCGCAGTCGAAGGATGGTCAATGGCAAAGCAGCTACTGTTCGACGAGCAGGCGCGCTACGCGCTCCGCGAGGGCATCGACCAGCTCGCCAACGCGGTGAAGATCACGCTCGGCCCGCGCGGCCGGAACGTCGTGCTGGACAAGAGCTACGGCTCCCCCACCATCACGAACGACGGCGTCACGATCGCCAAGGATATCTCGCTCGAGGACACCTTCCAGAACGTGGGAGCGCAGCTGGCGAAGGAGATCGCCTCCAAGACGAACGACATCGCCGGTGACGGCACCACCACGGCGACCGTTCTCGGCCAGGCCATCGTGCACGAGGGACTGAAGAACGTCGCGGCCGGTGCCGACCCGATGCAGCTCAAGCGCGGCATCGAGACCGCGGCCCGCGCCGTCATCGACCGCATCGGGAAGAACGCCACCCGCGTCACGACCCGCGAGCAGATGGCGCAGGTCGCCGCCATCTCCGCCGCGAGCAACGAGATCGGCGATCTCATCGGCGAGGTGATGGAGCAGACCGGCAAGGACGGCGTGGTCACGGTCGAGGAGTCGCAGGGCATCCAGACGGAGGTCCAGTACGTCGAGGGGATGGCCTTCGACCGCGGCTACATCTCCCCCTACTTCATCACCAACCCCGAGCGGATGGAGGCGGTGATCGAGGACTGCTACATCCTCATCCACGACAAGAAGCTCTCCGCCGTCAACGACATCCTCCCGCTCCTCGAGAAGCTGCTCCAGAAGGGCTCGAAGACCCTTCTGATCATCGCCGAGGACGTCGACGGCGAGGCCCTCGCCACGCTCGCCGTGAACAAGCTCCGGGGCACGCTCAACGTCTGCGCCGTCAAGGCACCGGGCTTCGGCGAGCGCCGCAAGGAGAACCTGCAGGACCTCGCCGTGATCACCGGCGCCAGCCTGATCTCCGACGAGCTCGGCCGGGCGATGGATTCGGTCGAGATCGCCGACCTGGGCCAGGCCCGCCGCGTCGTGGTGACCAAGGAGGACACCACCGTCGTCGAGGGCCGGGGCAGCAAGAAGGCGATCGAGGACCAGATCAAGATGGTGCGCGTGCAGCACAGCAACGCCACCAGCGACTGGGACCGCGAGAAGTACGAGGAGCGCCTCGGCCGCCTCGCGGGCTCCGTGGCCGTCGTCAAGGTCGGTGCCGCGACCGAGGTCGAGATGACCGAGAAGAAGCACCGCGTCGAGGACGCGCTCTCGGCGACGCGCGCCGCCGTCGAGGAGGGGATCGTGCCCGGCGGCGGGGTCGCCTTCATCAACGCGTTGCCGGCGCTGCGCCGCGTCAAGCTCGACGGCGACGAGTCGACCGGCGTCCGCATTCTCCAGCGGGCGCTCGAGGAGCCGATGCGCCGCATCGCCCACAACTCCGGCCAGGACGGATCCGTGGTCGTGCAGAAGGTCCAGACCCTGAAGAAGGGCGAGGGCTACGACGCCGCCGCCGACCGCTACGGGAACCTGGAGGAGTACGGGATCATCGACCCGGCCAAGGTGACCAAGGCCGCGCTCGAGAACGCCGTCTCCATCGCCGGCCTCGTCCTGACGACCAACTGCGTCGTCACGGAGAAGCCGGAGAAGAAGGACGCGGCGGCCGCCGCTGCCGGCGGCATGCCCGACATGTACTAGACCTCTCGCCCCAAGCGGCAGGAGAACGAGAGGCCGGCCCGCCGTGGCCGGCCTCTCGCGTGCGGGGACCGCGCCCCGTCTCGCCGCGTCGCTACGTCGTGAACCACCAGCGCCGGCCCCCTTCCGCGCGGACGGAGGCCTCGCGATCGGGTGAGGGCCCGAGCGCGCTGCAGAGCACGGCGGCCACCACCAGCGCGATCGCCGCCGCCACGAAGATCTCGCGGAAGGTCTCGACCTGCGCCGCCCGCACCAGCTCCTCGAAGCCGGGCGAGCCGAACTCCACGGAACCGGCGCGGGCGTAGAAGCGACCAAGCCCGCTCGAGGCCAGCACCGCCGCCCCGACCAGCATCCCCGCGATGCGCGCCAGCGTCAGCCACGCGGCCGCCGTCGCCCGCTCTCCCTCGCCGACGCGCGAGAGCACGGCGCTCGCGAGCGGCGCAAGCACCAGCCCGAAACCGAGGCCGGCCACCAGCTGCGGCCCACTGCGCAGCGGTTCGCCCAGCCCCTCCTCCCACGCCGCGAGCGCCCCCACGCCGGCGGCGGCGAGCAGCATCCCGACCGAGGCCAGCACGCGGAGATCGAGACGCGCCGCGAGCCAGCCCCCGACCAGCGCTCCCACCGGCACCGCCGCGGTCAGGCGCAGCAGCGTGATGCCGCCGGCGAGCGGCCCCTCCGCCAGCACCAGGTTCACGAAGAGGGGCACGCCGATCAGCACCGTGATCAGGGCCATGCCGGTGAGGAAGGTCGCCGCCTCCGCCGCCAGGATGGGCCGCTCCGTCAGCATCGACGGGCGCACCAGCGGGACCGGCGTGGCGAGCTCGCGCCAGGCGAAGAGCGCCGCCCCCGCGGCCGCCGTGGCGAGCAAGGCCAGCGTGAGGGGAAGCGCGCGCGGGTTCAGGGGATCGTCCGCGAGCGCCACCGTCAGCACCGCGAGCGCCGCGCCCAGCAGCGCCGCCCCCCACCAGTCGATGCCGCCCGTGCGCCGCTCGTGCGTGGCGAGACGCCACGCGGCGAACGCGAGCGGAGCGGCGAGCGGCAGGTTGAGCCAGAAGACGGCGCGCCAGTCGATCCAGTCGGCGATCGCCCCGCCCCAGAGGGGACCGACCAGCGCGCCCGCCTCGGAGGCGGCCGCGATGGCCCCGAGTCCGGGTGCGCGGGCCCGCGCCGGCAGCTCGCGAACGACGATCGCCATCGCCACCGGCACCACGGCGCCGCCCCCCACCGCCTGCAGCGAACGCGAGGCCACGAGGAACTCGAAGGTCGGCGCCGCCGCCACCAGCGCGCTCCCGGCGGTGAAGAGCAGCATCGAGGCGGCATAGATCCGGCCGGCGCCGTAGACGTCGGCGACCCGGCCCATCACCGGCAGGGCGACGAGGTAGCCCAGCAGGTAGCCGTTGATGATCCAGGAGCTGCGATAGAACTCATCTGCCGTTATGTCCAGATCGGGGATCATCAAGGGCAAGACGGTGACGACCGATGTCTGGTCGTCGGCGGCGATAAAGACCCCGGCGGCCACGACCAGCAGCAGCCACCGGCCCCGCGCCGCCGAGGGCGAGTCCCCGTCGCGGCCGCCCGCCGCCGCCGACCCGGCGCCGCTCTCCGTCAGCGCGGCGCCTCGATCGAGAACTCCCCGCCGACGTCCGAGATCTCCAGGCGGCGCACGATCTCCTCGGCCTCAAGCGCCGAGGCGGCGCCGCGGATCTCCACGCGGCGGACGGTCGCATCCTCGACGGACACCAGCGCCTGGGCCGGGAGCGTACGACCCGCCTCCGCGCCGGGGATGAGCAGCCCCAGATCGGCCGAATCCACGGTCGCCTCGACGCGGTAGTAGTCGGCGCCCTCGATGCTCTCGCGCGCCACCACCCGCGCGTCGCTCGCCGCCCGCATCAGAGCCGTCACGCCGCCGACCGGGTCGAAGATCGAGGCCAGCGTCAGATCCTCGCGCTCCCACCGCCCGGTGAGGGGGTTCGTCATCCAGCCCTGCTCGCCGACGATGCGGATCTCGATGTCGACGGCCAGGGGGCCGGCGCGGGCGCGGACCTCGGCGCGAAGGCGATCCGATCCGACGACCTCGCCGCGCGCGCGCTCCATCAGGAGCCCGCGCGCGATCACGGTCGCGCCGTTCTCGTGCGTGAGGTCGAAGCGGAAGCTCTCGAGCTGCTCCATGCGGTCGGCTGCCCGCCCCAGCAGAGCCTGCGCGTCGATGGCCGCGAGCCCCGCCGGCTCCCCGCCGTCACCACCGCAGGAGCCGGCGACCGCAGCGAGGAGCGCGAGCGCGGCCGCGACCGTCGCGACGGTCCTGCGGGCGCCCATCACCGCACCTCGACGACGCCCGCGCCCGCCTCGACGCGGCCGACCGTCCAGCCGGCGCCGGCCGCCACGAGGCTCGCCGCCCCCTCCGGCGCGAGAGCGACCAGCAGGCCGCCCGATGTCTGCGGGTCGTAGATCAGATCGACGAGCGCCGGCGGGAGGCCGGGGACGACGCGCACGCGGGCGCCGAGCTGCTCGACGTTGCGGCGGGGGCCCCCCCCCCCCGCCCCCCCCCCCCGCCTCGACGCGGCCGACCGCCCAGCCGGCGCCGGCCGCCACGAGGCTCGCCGCCCCCTCCGGCGCGAGAGCGACCAGCAGGCCGCCCGATGTCTGCG
>JAPONQ010000015.1 GCA_026713865.1 Chloroflexota bacterium
GACCCGCTCGGCGACGGTCCACCAGGCGGGGGGCCCCCGCCCCCTCCCCCCGCGCAAGCGGGGGCGCGGCGGGCAGGGGGCCGGGCCGGTTTCATCGCAGGAAGGGGGGGCGAGGGGTGGCCGCGACGCCGGGCCGCGCGGCGGGGGGGGGGGCGGGGGGGGGGGGGGCCGCCGCGCCCGCCCCCCCCCCCGCCGGTCCTCGTGTCTGCCTGCCACCGGGCGTGTCGCGCGGGAGCACGGGGACGTCACCCAGGGACCGACGAATCGCCGCAGGCGCGCCCTCAGGGGTGACAGCGCTGGCATTCGGAGACGTGGCGGCCGACGTCACGGGCGACTCTCAGGGCGCCCTCCTTGAGTCGAAACGGGCCGTGCCACTGGCCGTCGCGCGCCCGCTTGCGCTGGGGACGGGGCAGGGGCCGCCCGCCTGGTGGACCGTCGCCGAGCAGGTCGGCCGGTCTTCGTTGACGTAGAAGGCACCGGCCATGCTCCGCCCTCCCGTTCTCGTCCCTTCGGGCGCGCCACCCTCTTCGCGGGCGACCCGCGGAGCGCTATGCGTCCGGTGCGCGGCCCGCACGGCGACGCGGGCGGCAATCGGCTCCGGCCCGTCGCCGCCGTCATCGTCGCGCGCCGGCCGACCCGGGCCCGGCGCTCCCACCGGTGACTCCGGGGGCCGGTACGGCCACCCCCATTCCCTCGAAGTGCGGAGGATGGCCCCGGCCCCACGCGGACGACAGGAACGCCGAAGCCCTCGCCCTCAGCCTGCCGTCGTGCGCGGGAGCCGACACCACGAAGTAGACACGCGCCGAGCGCCGCCTGAAGCGGAGCGCCAGGGGCTCGGCTCCGGGCAGCTCGCGGCGCAGTTCCGTCACGCGGTGCGCGACCTGCTCCTCGGCTGTCGCCTGCTGCCCCCGCCAGGTGCGGCCCACGTGGTGGTACACGACAAGGCTCTGGCCCCTTTGCCAGTACGCGCGGAGGTCTTCGTAGTACGCGTGCTTCGCCCCCGACCGGGTGAGCGGTCGGCTGCTCGGCACCTCCAGCCCGTTGTCGGGGTCGTGGAAGACGATGTCGAGGCCTTCGAGCGCTCGCAGTCCGGCATCGCGCCAGCGGCGCCTGTGCGAGGCGCGCTCCGCGCGGGGCGCCCGCGCGAAGTCCGGCGCCCGTCCGAAGTACAGCGTCCCCGCGGGCAGCGCGCCGCTCGTCTCGACGGCGTCGATGGTGCGCGCACCGCGCACGAGCTGCCGCAACCGCGCGAGCAGATCGCGGTCACACTCGCGCAGCAGCCGTTCCTGCCTGGAGGGACGGTCGAGGTACTGCGTGTGGCTCCCGTCGCCGCGGGAGGACGGTCGTCCCCCATCGACGCGGTGCCAGTGGACGCCGAGGCGGAGCGCCGCGCCGTGCTCGTCCGCGCCGCACAGCGCGCGCAGCAGACCGTACTTCCCGAAGTCGCCCACGTCTCCGACGTAACGGTCCTGCATGACGATCGCCGGTCCACTCCCGCAATCGAGTGTAGGCAGCAACGGGGGATCGCCCCACCGGGGTCAGGGGTTACAGAGCCGGCACTCGTGGACGTCGCGGCCGACCTCGCGGGCGACCCTCAGCGCCCCTTCCTTGAGTCGAAACGGTCCGTGCCATTGCCCGTCGCGCGCCCGCTTTCGCC
>JAPONQ010000016.1 GCA_026713865.1 Chloroflexota bacterium
GCTATAGCGGTCGCTCACGTCGATGCCGACGGTCAACTCCCCGAACCCAACTTCCTGCGTTTGGCTCTCCGTTGATGCTGTACGCTGCCCCATGGTCGGTCTCCCTACGTCGCTTCAGGCTCATGTGAGCCGTCTGGCCCCCTTCGAGGCCGCTTCTCCGGGGATTTTCCCCTCTGACGAGGGGGACCGACCCTCATCACATCTATACTGCGCCCTCCCGCTCCCGGGGCGCGGGAGGCGGGGAGAGGGCGGAGCATGACACCACCGGAGGTCCGGACGGAGCACGCGGGCGTGGCGCTCCGGGGCTACCTCGCGCCGCCGCGGGCGGGGACGGCTCAGGCATCACGCGCCGCGGTGGTCGTGATCCAGGAGTGGTGGGGGCTCACGCCCGACATCCGGGACGTCGCCGAGCGCTACGCGAGCGAGGGCTACCTCGCCTACTGCCCGGATCTCTACCACGGCGCCGTGGCGGATGAGCCCGACGAGGCGCGCAAGCAGGCGCTGATGCTCGATCGCGAATCCGCGGTCCGGGAGATCCTGGCCGCGGTCCAGTGGCTGCGCGCCGAGCACGGCGCCCGGCGCGTGGGCGTCACCGGCTTCTGTCTCGGCGGCTCGCTCACGCTCGAGTCGCTGCTGCGGCCCGACTCCGGCATCGATGCCGGGCACGCCTACTACGGCGGCGGCCAGCTCGCGCCCGCGCAGGTCGCCACGATCTCCGTCCCGGTCGCGGGCTCCTTCGGATCGCTCGACGAGAGCATCCCGAGGGAGCAGGTCGACGCCATCCGCGCCGCGCTCGAGCGCGCGGGGACGCCGAACGACATCGTGATGTACGAGGGGGCGCGTCACGCCTTCTTCAACCCGACGCGCGAGGCCTACCATCCCGAGGCCGCCGCCGACTCCTGGCGCCGCTCGCTCGGGTGGTGGGAGCGCTACCTCCGCGACTAGGAGCCCCGGCGGCCCCGCCCCGGCGGCCCGCGGCCCGGGCGCGCGACGGCAGCGGCCCACTTTGCTATAAGGTCAGCCGGCCGCCCCGGAACGCGGCGGCGAAGCGGCGTCGCCCGCGCGCGCACGCCGCGAGAGGGGTCACCGTGTCGTCCTTCACGCTCTCCCACTACGCGGTCGCGGTCCACGATCTCGACGAGGCCGTCGACACCTACGGGCGTCTCTTCGGGCTCAGGGATCAGGGTCGGGGCGAGCAGGAGTGGGGCGGCTTCGCCTCGGCGGAGCTCGGCTACGCGGGCGAGCGCACGCTACTGCTGATGGCGCCGACCCGCGATGACACCAACCTCACGCGGATGATGCAGCTCCGCGCGAACGAGCGGAACCCGCACGGCGAGGGCGTGCAGCTCGTCGTGTGCCAGGCGGAGGATCCGCCGCAGGTGGCGGCGGCGATAGAGGAGGCCGGCGGACGCACCGTCCCCTCCAACCAGCCGGGCGGCATGTTCCTGGTGCACCCGCTCGCCACGCACTGCGTGCTGTGGGAGGTCCAGCCCTCCCGCCCCGCCGCGGAGGGCGAGCGCCCGCTCCGCCTCTCGCACATGGGGATCGCCGTCCGCGACGTCGCCGAGGCCGAGGCGACCTACAGCCGCCTCTTCGGCATGAGCTCGACCTCCCCGCGCTGGGAGAGCGAGGACGGCAACTTCGTCGCCTCGCCCTGGGGCATCGACGGCCGGCAGTGGCTCACGATCATCCAGCCGAAGCCCGGCCCGGGCACGGTCGAGAGGCACATGGAGCGCAACCGGGACGAGCAGAACCCGCACGGCGAGGGCGTCTTCATGTCGATCTGGGGGGCCAGCGACCCGCACGCGCTGGCGGAGCGCGTGCAGGCGGCGGGCGGCCGCATCATCCCGACCGGCGATCCGGGCGGGCGCTTCTTCGTGCACCCGCTCTCCACGCACGGCGTCTTCATGGAGATAGGCGGCCCGAACATCCAGGGCGCCCCGCTCTAGCGCGCGGTCCCGCTGCGGCCCCCCCCCGGGGCCGGCGGCGGGCGAGGGCCGCTAGAGCGCCCGGGCGAGGCGGACGCCGGCAGAGAGCAGCTCGGCGGCGGGGCGCTTGCGCTCCCCGTCGCGCTGCGCGCGCCCGATCGTGAGCACGCCCCCCAGCACGGCCACCTCGACCGCGCCCGCATCCGTTGAGGCGAGCACGGTGCCCGGCGGCGTGCGATCCGGGCCCGGCCGCAGCGCGGCGTCGAAGAGCCGGATCTCCTCCTCGCCGAGGAGAGTGCGTGCGCCCGGCTGGGGGTCGCAGCCGCGGATGTGGTCGTAGAGGGGGCGCGCCGGCCTCGACCAGTCGACGGCGGCATGCCGGCGCCCCATCTGAGGCTCGTAGGTCGCGAGCGCCTCCTGCTGCGGGATGCGGGCCGCCGCGCCGGCGGCGACGAGGCCGACCGCCTCCGCCAGCGCCTCGATTCCCATCGGGTAGAGGCGGCGGAAGTAGAGGGAGCCCACGCTGTCGTCCGGCCGGATCGGAACCTCCCGCTGCAGCAGGATCGGCCCCGTGTCGACGCCCTCGTCCACCCAGAAGATCGTGAGACCGGTGACGGTCTCTCCCGACGCGATCGCCCAGTTCATCGCCGAGCGCCCGCGGTGGCGCGGGAGCAGGGAGGGGTGGTACTGGATCGCCCCGTGCGGGGGGACGGCGAGCACCTCGGGCCGCACGATCTCCGTGACGAAGGCGAAGACGAGCAGCTCCGGCTCCCAGGCCCGGAACGCCGCGAGCGGCTGCGGGTCGCGCAGCGAGCGCGTGTCGAGGAGCGGGAGGCCGGCCTCGGAGGCCGCCGCCGCCAGCGGATCGGGCGCCTCCCCGGAGCCGAGCGGGGCCGAGACCCCGACCACCTGCTCGCCGGCGTCGCGGAGGGCGGCGAGCACGTCGCGCCCGAACGCCGCCTGCCCGAACAGCGCGACTCGCACGCCCACCTCCCCGCCCCGCCGCCTCGTTCCGGAGGGCCGACTCTACACGAGCCCGGCGCGGCGTTCGGGCGGGGGCGTTGCCCGCACCGGCGCGCTCTGCGACGGTGCTCCCGGCCGGGCCAGAGCCCGGCCGTCACCGGGACCGGGGTCCATGGCAGGTGCCGCGTCGTTCTTCGTGCGGGAGGGTGAGCGCTACCGCCCCACGGATCGCTCGCACGGCCCGTGGGACGAGGAACAGCTCTCCGGATCGATGATCGCGGCGCTCCTCGCGCACGGCGTGGAGCGGGAGCGCCCCCCGGGCTTCCACGTCGCTCGGCTCACCGTCGACCTCTTCCGCGCGGTGCCGTGGGCGCCGCTCGCGGTGCGCACCGAGGTCGTCCGCGCCGGCCGGCGCCTCCACGCGCTCGACGCCTGGCTCGAGCACGAGGGGCGGGTGGTGAGCCGCGCCTCGGCCCTCCTGCTGCGGCCGAGCGAGGAGCCGCCGGGCCGCGTCGCGGAGGTGCCCCTCTCCCCGCCGCCGCCGCCGGAGCGCGTCCCGCTCGACTCGGAGACCTTCCCGCTGCTCGAGGGCTCGTGGGAGCGGCGCACGCTCCCCGCCGCCCCGGCGGGGCGGCCGCCGACGCGCTGGGTGCGGATGCTGTTGCCGCTGCTCCCCGGCGAGGCCGTGTCGGCGCTCGAGCGCACGGCGGCCGCCGCCGACATGACCAACCCGAGCGCCAACCGCAGCGACCGCGGGCTCTTCTTCATCAACGGCGACGTCACGCTCTACCTGCACCGCCCGCCGGAGGGCGAGTGGCTCTGCATGCGCGTGGCCGCCCGCGGCAGCTCCGAGGGGATCGCGACCGCCGAGTGTGCGCTCTTCGACCGCCGCGGGCCGGTCGGCCGCTCGTCGGTCGTCTCGCTGGCGATGCCGCAGGACTCGCGCGCCCTGCGCGAGGAGCGCACCCGCGGCCGCGGCCCGGCGGCGGCGGCGGCGGCCGAGAGCCGGGGCTGAGCCGGGGCTGAGCCGGGCCGCCTGCCCGGGCCGGCGCGTCGTCGGCGGGGGCTCCCGGCGGTAGAGTGGCCCGGGCTGTGCCGAGGGGAGGCGCGGTGCGGAGGGTCGGCCAGCGCCCCGGCGATGTGCGCGTGCGCCGCGGCCGGCGCCGGACGGCGATCATCGACGTGGTCGTGCGCCGGCGGCGTCCGCTGCGGATGCGGATGTGGATGGTGCCGGCCGCCTTCGCCGCGGTGATCGCCCTGGGCGCGCTCCTGCTCTCGCTTCCGGTTGCGGCCGAATCGGGCGAGTGGACGAAGGGCTCCGTCGCGCTCTTCACCTCCGCCTCCGCCGTCTGCGTGACGGGGCTGGTGCGCGTTGACACCGCGGATCACTGGAGCGCCTTCGGCGAGGTCGTGATCGCGCTCCTGATCCAGGCGGGCGGGCTCGGCGTCACGATGTACGCCGGCGCGCTGCTGCTCGTGCTCGGCCGCCGCTTCGGGCTGACCGAGCGGCAGTTCTTCGGTATCGAGCTCGAGGACGTCGAGATGCACGACGTCCGCGTGCTGCTGCGCCGCGTGATGCGGTTCGTCTTCGTGGTCGAGGGCGCGACCTTCGCTTTGCTGCTGCCGTGGTTCGTGGTCGAGGACGGAGCGCGGGAGGGCCTCTGGCGGGCGGCCTTCCACGCGATCTCGGCCTTCAACAACGCGGGCTTCGACCTGATGGGGGGCGGGCGGAGCATGACCGCGCACGCCGGCGAGCCCTACCTGCTCGTGGTGATGGGAGCCTCCGCCTTCGTGGGGAGTCTCTCCTTCGTCACCGTTCTCAACCTCCGGCGCGCCCCCGGGCGCTGGTCGCTCGACACCAGGCTCGTCGCCTACGGGATGGGCGGGCTGCTGCTGGCGGGGATGCTCGTGCTGCTCGGGAGCGAGCTCGGTTCGGGCCGGGTGCTCGAGGGCCAGGGCGCCGTGGCGGCGCTCGCCAACACCTTCTTCCTCTCGGTGAACCGCACGACGGGGATGGCCACGGTCGACATGTCGGCGCTGCAGGACTCGACGTCGGTCGCGCTCATGGTGCTGATGTTCATCGGCGGCGCGTCGACCTCGGCGGCCGGCGGCATCAAGGTCGGCTCCTTCATGGTGAGCGTCGTCGTCGTCTTCTCGACGGTGCGCGGCCACGACCGGCCGCGGGCCTTCGGCCGGGAGATCCCGCCGGTGGTGGTCGCGCGCGCGATCGCCATCACGATGGTCGGCTTCGCGACGCACGCGGCGGGGACCTGGCTGCTGGCGCTGACGGAGAGCGACGTCGGCTTCCTGCGGCTGCTCTTCGAGGCGATGTCCGCGCTCGCGAACGTCGGCTGGTCGCAGGGCGTGACGACGGGACTCTCGGAGGAGGGCGCCCTCGTCGTGGTGGCGCTGATGTTCCTCGGCCGGCTCGGCTCGCTGCTCGTCGCGCTCTCCGTCCCCGACCGCACCGAGAACCTCCTCCGCTACCCGGAGGCCTCCGTCCGCATCGGGTGATCGGCGGCGCCGGGCGGGTCCGGGGCTCCGCGCCCGGGGCCGGTGTAGCATCGCTCCCGCGCGGAGGAGGCGGCGGTGACCCCGGGAGGCGCGCGGCGCGGCGGTCCGTGGGTGCGGGAGGCCTTCTTCTGCGACGCCGCCATCGAGGGCAAGGACGGCGTCTTCACCTACGTGCGGGCCGTCGATCGCATCGCCCATCACGTGGTGCGCCCGGATGCGCCGGCCGTGCTCGAGCCCTTCGATCACGACTTCGTGATCGTCGTCGGGATGGTCGCCGGCGACGCGCTCGGCCGCTCGACGGTGCACCTGGCCCTGCAGCGGCCGGACGGCGCGCTCCACGAGCTGGGGCAGTACGAGGTCGCGTGGGAGAAGCCCAACAGAGGCCAGCGGGTCGTGCTCCGGGCGCGCGTACGCGTCGAGTCCGAGGGGCTGCACTGGCTGGTCGTGGAGATCGACGACTTCAACGACGGCCACCGTCGCGTCCTGACCCAGAGCCCGCTGGAGATCACCTACGTCCGGAACGCGCCGCCGCGCTGACGCGCGGGGCCCCCCGCCCGTGCGCGGGCTTCCCCCGCCCCGCGCCGCCGGCCGGCCGCCCCCCGCGCGGGCGGGGATCCCGTGGGGGGGGCCGGGCCCGGGGGGGGGCCCCGCGCGGCAGCGCCGCGGCCGTCCGGGGCGCCCGGGAAACCGGCCCGGCCCGCCGCCCGCGCCCCCCGGCCCCC
>JAPONQ010000017.1 GCA_026713865.1 Chloroflexota bacterium
GCTACCTGGAGTACTACAACACCGACCGTGCCCACACCGGGCGCTGGACGCGCGGGCGCACCCCCGAAAGCGTGCTCGGCAAGACCAAGATATGGTCGTGAGACACAACAGGATCTGTCGCCAGATCCCGGTGATAGAACATCCTAGTCCCCCTGCGCCGGGCGCGCGGGCGGCCGCCCGGCCGGCCCCTCCGGCGTTCCGGATCCCTCCATTCCGAGGGCGGAGACGCGGCGGCGATGCCGCGCCCCGCGCACCGCGAGCGCGGCCCCCGCAAAGAGCAGCGCCGCGGCGGCCGAGACCGCGGAGTAGAGGGTGAAGGCCGGCGTGTAGGACTGGGTGGCGTCGAAGAGTGCGGAGCCGACGGTTGGCGCGATCAACTGCCCGCCGAAGGCGATGCCGAGGGCGGCGCCCGAGATCGAACCGTAGTGGCGCACCCCGAAGGCGCGCGTCAGCAGCAGGGCGTCGATCATCGGCACGAAGATCCCGCCCCCTCCCCAGAGAAGGATGAAGGCGATCACCTCCGCCCTCGACGTCCCCGGGATCACGACGGCGAGGGCGAGCGCCTGCGAGAGGGCCACGACCACCGCGAGCGCGTAGACGCGATGGATCCGCGAGAGCAACAATCCCACCGGGAGGCGCCCCCCGGCCCGGATCGACGCGGCGACGCCCAGGATCGTCGCCCCGCCCGCGACGCCCCGGCTGTCGAAGAAGTCGACGCCCAGCACGTTGACTGCGCCCTGCCCCATGAAGAAGAGCGCCATCCCCACGGCGATGAGCCAGAAGGTCGGGCCGCGCATCGCATCGGCCAGCGTGAACCCGGTGAGCGGCGCCGCACCCCGCGACGTCTCGCCGGCGGGGCCGCCGCCCTCCATCGGGATACCCAGCTCGCGGGGCGTGTCGCGTACGACGAGCACGGCCGTGAGCCCCTGCACCAGCGCGAGCACGACGCCGGTCAGCAGCATCGTCCCCTGCCACCCGAGGGCGGCCTCGAGCGCGGCGATCAGCGGGAGCAGGACGCCGCCGATCCCGAGTCCGACGGTGACCAGACCCAGCGCCGACTGGCGCCGGCGCTCGAACCATCGCGTCGCCAGCCAGTTGTAGGTGGTGGGCAGCAGGAAGGGGCGCCCCACGCCCACGACGGCCCACGCAACGTAGAGATGCCAGAGCTCCGTTGCAAAGGAGGCCGCGACGAGCCCGACCGGCGCGATGACGGCACCGATCATGAGCGCGCGCCTCGCTCCGTGGCGGTCCATGTACGCGCCCGCGAGCGGCCCGACGGCGGCCGAGACCGCCTGCCCCGCGACGAAGGCGGCGACCACGGGGAATCGCCCGACCGCGAGGCCGTCCGAGACGGCCGGGATGTAGACGGCGGTGGCCCAGAAGATGAATCCCGCGGACGTCGCGTTGCCGAGGATGCCGGCCGCAACGATGACCCAGCCGTAGTAGAGCGGCGCGCGCCGACCGGCGAGACTCACTCCCGCGCGATCCCGCCGGATCCGTCGGCGGCCATCTCACCCGGGGGCCCCGGCGCCGTCGGGCGCGCCTCCAGCTCCGCGATCCGCAGCCCCTCCATCGCGACCACCGTCAACCGGTGGCCGTCGATCTCCACGGAGTCGCCGACGCGGGGGATCCGCCCGAGACTGGCCAGCACGTAGCCGGCGACCGTCTTGTACGGGCCCTCCGCCACGGTGAGGCCGAGCCGCTCGTCGAGCACGTCGACGGAGTCGAGCCCGTCGAGCCGCACGGCGCCGCGCGCGACCGGTGCGGGGCTATGCGGCTGCTCAAACTCGTCCTCGAGCTCGCCGACGATCTCCTCCAGCACGTCCTCGAGCGTCACGATCCCGTCGGTGCCGCCGTACTCGTCGACGGCAACGGCGAAGTGCACGCGGCGCGCGCGCATCAGCCTCAGCAGCTCATTCACGCCGACCTGGATCGGAACGACGAGCGGCTGCCTGACCAGGTCCTCGAGCGAGGCGTCATCGGAGGCCGCCATCAGGTCCTTCACGTGCAGGACGCCGAGGACGTTGTCGAGGCTGTCGCGGAAGACCGGATAGCGGGAGTAGCGGTGCTCGTAGACGAGCTGCCGGGCGCGGGTGACCGGCGTTCCCGCGGCGAGGCCCACGACCTCCGTTCGCGGCACCATCACGCTCGCCACGGTGAGGCCGCTGAATCGAAGCACGCGCTCGAGCAGGAAGCGCTCGTCCCCCGCGAGCATGCCCGCCTCGGCGCTCGAGCGAACGAGCAGCGCCAGCTCCTCGCCGCCGACGTGGCTGGCCTGCCCCACCTCGCGTCGGACACCGACGAGGCTCACCAGCAGCCAGCCGCTCTCGTTGAGCAGCCAGATGACCGGCCGGAAGATCGCGCGGAAGGCGCGCAGCGGACCGACGACGACAAGCGAGACCCCTTCGGGGTACTGGAGCGCGATCCCCTTGGGGGCGAGCTCGCCCGCGACGACGTGGAGGGCCGTGATGACGGCGAAGGCGAAGGCGACGCCCACCGCATGCGCGCCGACCGCCCCGAAGGCCGGCTCGATCAGCCCCGCCAGCGCCGGCTCGCCGATCCAGCCGAGCGCGAGGCTGGCGATCGTGATGCCGAGCTGGCAGGCGGCGATGTAGGAGTCGAGGTGCTCGACGGCGTCCTCGAGGCTGCGCACGCCGGGGCGTCCCTGCTCGACCATCTGCTCCACGCGGGTGCGCCTGACGGTCACCAGCGCGAACTCCGAGGCGACGAAGAAGCCGTTGAGAAGCACGAGAAGCAGCAGGGCTAACAACCCGCCGCCGATCTCCAGCACAGGGCCACCTCCACGCGCTCGCCCCGGCCCGGGCGAGCGTACTACAGCACGCTGCGGCGGCCTGCTAGCGCGCGCAGCCCTCGCCCAGCTCAACGCCGAGCACGGCGGCGAGCTCGCGAAGCGTCGGCTGCGCTGTCGCCGCCTCGAGGCGCCCCTCGAGCAGTCCGCGGGCGATGCCGGAGAGCGCCTCGACGGCGCGAGGCGTATCAAAGTCGTCGTCGAGCGCATCCATGAAGGCGTTCCGCCACGGCTGGACGCGCAGGGCATCCGGCGAACCGCCCGCAGCCTCCAGGGCGCGCCGCCAGGCCCCGACCAGCTCCCCGCAGGCGGCGAGCTCTTGCTCGCTGAAGTCGCGATCCTCGCGGTAGTGGCGCGAGAGCAGGGCGAGGCGAAGCGCGTTCGGGTCGTGACCGCGCTCGATGAGTTCGCTCACCTTCACCAGGTTCCCCAGCGACTTCGACATCTTGACGCCGTCGATCCGCATCGTGCCGACGTGCATCCACGTGCCGGCGAAGGGACGATGCCCCGTCGCGCCCTCCGACTGCGCGATCTCGCTCTCGTGGTGCGGGTAGACGAGATCGGCTCCCCCGCCGTGGATGTCGATCTGCTCGCCGAGGGCGACGCGCGCCATCGCCGAGCACTCCACGTGCCACCCCGGCCGCCCCACGCCCCACGGCGAGTCGAAGCTCGCGCCCGCGTCGGTGCCCGGCTGCCACAACAGGAAGTCGAGCGAGTCGCGCTTCAGGTGCTCGGGCTCCTCCGGCATCGAGTCGGTGCGCGGGGCGGCGCGGAGCTCACCCGGCGTCCGGCCCGCGAGCTCGCCGAAGTGCTCGGCGCTCTCAGCCGCGAAGAAGACGTGGCCCCCCGACTCGTAGGCGTGGCCACGCTCCAGGAGCGCCTCGACCATCTCCACGATCGGTGCGATGTGCTCGGAGGCCCGCGGAAAGTCCGTCGGCCTCAGCACGTGGAGCGCGTCCATCTCGCGCAGGTGCACGCGGTGGTTCTCCTCGGTGAGTTCGGCGATCGGGAGGCCGCGTTCCCGCGAGACCCGGACCATGTCGTCGTCCACGTCGGTGATGTTCTGGATGTGCCTGACCTCGAATGCCTGGAACTCGAGGTAGCGTCGGACGGTGTCGAAGAGCACGAACGTGAGCGCGTGCCCGAGATGACCGACGTCGTAGGGCGTGACGCCGCAGACATACATGCGGACGATCCCGCGCTCGCGCGGCTGGAGGGGCTCGGGGCGGCCGGTGAGCGTGTTGTAGATGCGCAGCAGCGCAGGCTCCGACTCTCTCGGCGGACGGACGAGGCAGGTCATCCTAGCACGGGGACCGGTACGGGCCGCCGGGCTCCTCGCCGCCGCGCGGCGCCGGTGGTACGCTCCCGCGCGCCTTCGGATTCGCGGCCGGGAGCATCGATCACGTCGCTCAGCGAAGGAGGACAACGTGCGCATCGCCCGAGTTCGCGTGGGCCGCAGGACCAGCTACGCCCGCGTCTCCGAGTCAGGCGTTCACCTGGTGCGCGGCGGTCTCTTCGGCGCGCTCGAGCCGACCGGCGAGAGCCACCCGCTCGGTGACGTGCGCCTGCTCTCGCCGGTGAGGCCGGGCAAGATCGTCGCGATGGCGGTGAACTACGCCAGCCACGCGCAGGGAGCCCGCGGCCAGGCCTCCCTCTCGCCGATTCCCCAGCCCTTCCTGAAGACGCCGTCGTCGATCGTCGGACCGCAGGATCCGATCGTGCTGCCCCCGGACGCCGGACGCGTCGACGAGGAGGCGGAGGTGGTGGTCGTGATCGGCCGGCGGGCGCGCGCCATCTCGGAGCAGGAGGTCGACGATCACATCTTCGGCTACACGGCAGGCAACGACGTGTCGGCGCGCCACTGGCAGCGCGACGACACACAGTGGTGGCGTGCCAAGTCGGCGAACTCCTTCTCCCCGATCGGCCCCTGGGTCGAGACGGAGATCCCCCACGGATCCGACATCCGCCTCGTCGGCCGGGTCAACGGGGAGGTCGTGCAGGAGGCGCACACCGGCGAGCTCGTGCACTCGATCCGGCGTTCGATCGCCTTCATCTCACAGTACATGACCCTCGAGCGGGGTGACCTGCTCTTCACCGGAACCCCGGGAACCACCGTCGAACTCAAGCCAGGCGACGTGGTCGAGGTCGAAGTCGAGGGTGTCGGCGTCCTGAGCAACCCGGTCGTCGCCGGCGCGCCGTGACGCCCCCCGGGGACGTCGCCTTCGCCTAGCGCCAGAGCCGGCGTCGCTCGTGGCAGTGATCGCAGACGAGGGCCCTCACCTTGACCCGCTTCGCGTCCTTCGGGTCGACGGTGTCGCGCTGCTCGATGTGCTCCTCACAGAACTCGAGGTGACAGCGCGCGCACCGGTGCTGCATCCGCTCCCGGCACTCCCGGTACGCGCAGACCGACATGCGATTGGAGTCGGCGTGCCGGCGGAGGAAGTCCCGGTGCTCGTGGACGTCGGCATACTTCGCGCGGCAGCGCTTCCTGTGGCAGACATCGGCGTAGTCATCGTGCCTCTCGCCGTGAACCTCGCAGAAGGGAGACCCGCAGTAGACACAGAGCGCCAGGGCCTCGCGGCCGCAGGGCGGGCGAAAGAGCCCGAGGCGATGGGCGCAGCTCTCATCTATCGGCACGACCACGGCGCGATTGTCGCATGAGCGGGCCGCGGCCACGCCGCCCGCTCAGATCCCGTCCCTAGCTCCCTTCCTGGAGCTGGAGCAGCACCGCCGTGTAGGTATCGTCCTCCTCGAAGGCGTCGATGGTGAGCTGCGCCACCGCCGTGCCGTCCTCGGAGGCGAAGGACACCACGGTCGCGAAGCCGACGGCGCGATCCTCCTGCACCTCCCAGCCGACGGCCGCGAAGGCCTCGCGGTAGCGCTCCGCCACGTCGAAGGCCGACTCCGTGGAGAGCAGCGTCGCCTGGTAGAACCTCCTGCCGGGCTGCGTGAGCCACGCGACATCCAGGACATCCATCCCTTCAAGCAGGAACGGGAGCGGGAAGTCAGCGGGGGGCTCGCGCGAAGGCGGGAGCACGAAGGGGAGCGGGTCGGGCGGAACGGCGGGCTGGATATTGAGGAAGTAGGCGATGCTGGAGATCGTTCGTGTGCCGCCGTCCTCGCCCTCGACCGCAGGGAGAGGCGTGATCGCGGCCTGACCGTCGACATCCCCGGAGACCGTGCTCTGGAAGCTCACCCACGACAGCGACTCGGTGGACTGGCCGCCAATCACCTGCCAGGGCGACTCGTCGAGCTGATCGCGAAGCGCCGCTTCGATGCTGCGATCCCCATCCTCGACGTCGTAGAACAGGATGAAGGTGTTGATCCCGTCGTCCCTCCGGATCCGGTAGGACCCCAGAAGCACACCGTCGGGATGCACCGGCAGCGCCAGCAGATCCTCCTCGGGCGTCTCTGCCGTGCGGTCTGGATTGAGGGCATCGGAGAGCGTCGGCGGCAGGGCGCCATCGAAGGCCTCAATCTCCGTTCCCAGCTCCTCACCGAGGCGCAGGAAGCGCTCGGAGAGGGCGTGGCCCTCGGGGAATCCCTCGTCGGCGTCTCCGCCGCAGGCAACCAGCAGCATGGGAAAGAGCACCGCCGCGGCAGCGAGGGTCAGCGTGAACGAGGCCGGACGCATCGGGCCTCCGATCAGGCGATGGGGCCACCCATCGATGCTAGCACGGGCACCGGGAATCCCGTGCGGGGTCTTGGGGTGGGTGAGGGGATTCGAACCCCCGGTCTCCAGGGCCACAACCTGGCGCCTTAACCGCTAGGCGACACCCACCGCGGGCAACTGCGCCACGGGGCGCGCAGACATTATCGAGTCTACACGGGCCGCGCGCGGACGGCGACGGCGGCTAGAGAGGCGCGCCCAGCCGGCGGTAGGCACCGGCGTGAAAGAGCAGAGGCTCGTCGTCGGGCCGCTCGAGCGCGAGGTCGACGACCTCTCCCACGACGATCGAGTGGTCGCCTCCGGGAAGCCATTCCGTCACCCGGCACTCGAACCAGGCGAGGGTGCCCTGGAGTATCGGCGCGCCGGTCGACCCCGTGCGGTAGGGCCAGCCTCCCATCGGCGTCTCGGCATCGGCCGAGGAACGGGCGAAGAAATCGGAGAGCGCGCGCTGGTCGGCGGCGAGCACGCTCACCCCGAAGCAGCGCGCGGCGGCGAGCGCGTCGTGGGAGCGAGCACTCTTGGCGACGCAGACGAGCAGCAGGACCGGGTCCAAGGAGACGGAACTCACGGCGTTCGCCGTCATGCCGCGGGGTACGCGCCCGTCGTCGACGGTGACGACCGTGACGCCGGTGGCGAAGCGCCCGATCGCGTCGCGATAGAGCCGCGCGTCGACGGGCGGTGGACTCGACATGGCGGCATCCTAGCAAATCGCGCACCCCCCGAACCGCGCGCCGGGCGCGCGGCCGTGGGGCCGGAGGGCCGGCTCCGATAGAATCGGGAGCGGGTGCCCGCGCCACGGAGGCCGGAGCGCCCGGTGCCCGGGAGGAGTTCACCCATGACCGACCTGCGTTGCCCGCGGGACGACTCCGCGCTCATCGCCCGGCGCGTCCACGACATTGAGGTCGACCACTGCACGACGTGCAACGGGCGCTGGCTCGACCACCACGAGCTCGACGAGCTGGAGGCGACGCGCGCCGGCGACGAGGGCGTGCGCCGGGCGACCATCCGCTACGCCGACCGCGATTCCGAGCTGCGCTGCCCGGTGTGCGGTCGGCAGATGAGCGCCTTCAACTACCGCGGCTACGACCTGGAGCTCGACGTCTGCGAGGAGGAGCACGGCTTCTGGCTCGACGCCGGCGAGGACGGACGCGTCCGCGACATCATCGACGAGCGCGTGCGCGGCCTGAGACGGGCGGCATCCGCCGAGGAGGCGTGGAAGGACTTCCTCGACGGGGTGGGCGGGGGTGGTGTCTGGAAGTCGGTCCGCTCCTTCTTCGGGGGCGGCCGGCGACGCTAGCTCCGGCACGGCGTGCGGCGGCGGGCGGCGACGATCCGCCGGCGGCCCGCACCTCAGACCGATCGCGGCGCGAGGCGGCCGGCATCGGGGGGCGAGTTTAACAGCAGGTCGCCCGCGCCCGCGAGATCGCGGTAGAGCCGCTCCCACTCCCGGCGGGCCCGCCGTCGCGCGCCGTCTCCCGGGGCGTCAGCGACCTCGTCGAGGATGTCGCCGAGCGAACGCCGCCCGTCGACCCGTCGCAGGATCTCGCGAGCGAGCGGGGTGAGGCGCAGGGAGCGGGCGAACTCTCCCGTGCCGACCGCCAGATCGGCTCCCGTCTCCAGCACGCGGTCGCGCTCCCGCCCCGGATCGTACCGGGCCCAAGCCGGGACGGCCGACGCATCGTTGGGGCGCGAAGGCGGCAGCACAGGCGCCTCCGCCCGCTGCGCGAAGAGGCGGTGGTGCTCCATCCGCCCGTTCAGGAGTTCGGCCAGCGCCTGCCTCTCCACCGGGGGGAGATGCTCCGCGTCGAGCACGCCGTAGGTGCGCGGCTCGTAGGCGTCGGGGACGTCGAAGGCGGCGAGCCGCAGCCCCGCGTCCCCGAGCCGAGCGTAGAGCTCCGGGACCGTGTACGCGCGCTCCAGCGGGTGCAGGAAGAGATCGGCGAGCGCTGCGGAGCCGTCGGCCCCCCCGTTGTCCCGCAGCTCGCGTTCCCAGCCGTCCCGGTAGGCACGCGCCGGGTGTTCGGGGCGAAGGCGCCCGAGCACGCGGCGGGCCGCACGGAGCCGGGCGGCGGTGGGCTCACCCGGCGGCGCGAGCAGGCGCAGCATCTCCCGCAGCTGCGCGACACCCGTACGGCCGTAGCGGCCGTAGACGCGGATGCCGAGACCGCCGTCGGGGGCGAGGGCGCCGGCCAGGCGCCTCAGCGCCTCAGCGGGGGAGGCGAGGTGCTGGAGCACTCCGGGCAGCACGATGTAGTCGAACTCGCCCAGCCCGAGCGAGGGGAGATCCTCCAGATCCGCCGAGACGAACTCGATGCCCTCGAGGCCGCGGACGCGGGCACGCTTCGCCGCCACGGCGAGCGAGGCCGCCGAGAGATCGACGGCCACGATGCGCGCGCCGCGCCCGCGCAGCTGCTCCGCGAGGCAGATCACCGCGTCGCCCGTCCCGCAACCCGCATCGAGCACGCGGAGGCCGCCCCGGGCCAGCCGCCGTCCGCCCCAGAAGAGATGATCGACGAGCGGGAGCTGCGCGAGGGGCTCCTGGATCAGCCGTCGCCGCTCGTCCAGCGGGTCGCGCGCCGGGTACGGGAGTTCCTCGTAGTGCTCGCGCACCGCCTCCCGCCCCGCGTCACCCGTCACCCGTCACCTCGCGCTCCATCCGCGCCGGACGCGGGACTGCTACTCGCGCGCGAGGCGCTCGCGGAGCGCCTCTACCGTGATCCCGTGCTCGGCATTCCAGAGGGCGGCGGTGAGCGCCTGGCCGTTCACGCCGGCCGACGCGTCGCTCGCGAGATAGAGGGCCGAGTCCTCGCAAATGTTGGCGGGGAGGATCTCCGCGAGACGCCCGGGGGGTAGCTTCCCGAGGAACTTCTCGGAGCTGTTGGTGAGGCCCCCGGTCGCGAGCGAGTTGCAGCGAACGCCGCCTCCGTCGTTCTCCACCGCGATCACCTGCATCAGCCCCTCCACGCCGAACTTCGAGACGCTGTAGGGCCCGTACTGGCGCCCGCCGCGGCGGCCGAGGCCGGAGGAAACCATGACGATCGACCCGCGCCCGCGCTCCCGCATCCCCGGCAGGGCGAAGCGCGTCACCAGGAAGACGCCCCTGAGATTGATCGCGATGACGGCGTCCCAGTCCTCGACGCTCAGCGTGTGCGCCCAGCGCCTCTCCGGGTCGGGCACGTAGCGGATCCCGACGGCGGCGTTGTTGACGAGGACGTCGAGGGGCCCGAGCTGATGTTCCGCCTGCTCGACCATGCGGCGGGCGTCGTCCTCCTGCGACTGGTCGCCCACGATGGCCACCGCCCGCGCGCCGAGAGCACGCGCCCGGGCAGCCGTCGCCTCGACCTCGCCGGCCGTGCGCCCCGTGACCGCGACCTCGGCTCCCTCGCGCGCGAAGCGCAGCGCGACGCACCGGCCGATACCCCGGCCGCCCCCCGTCACCAGTGCAACCCTGCCCGTGAGCACGGCCATCACGCCCCCCTGCCCCGGCCCCCGGCGGACCGGGGTCGCCGCCCGGGGCGCGCGTATACTGCGCGAACGCGCCGGGGGCGTCCATGCCGGTGCCGGAGGCAGGGAGGCGATGGATGGCGAAGCAGCACCTCGATCCTCCGGAGCTCTCGGCGCCGCCGGGAGGCCAGTTCAGCCAGGTCGTCTCCTCCGGTCCGGGACGAGTCGTCATGACGGCGGGCCAGGTGCCACTGGATGCGAGCGGAGAGGTCGTGGGGGCCGGCGACCTGCTCGCGCAGATGCGGCAGTGCTACCGCAACGTCGAGCTCGCGCTCGTAGCGGCGGGCGCCGGGTGGGAGGACGTGCTGCGCGTCACCGTCTACGTCGTCGCGCTCTCCGACGAGGCGCGCACCGCCGGACGAGCCGTCCGCGACGAGTTTCTCCCTCCCGAGAGAAGGCCGGCCTCGACGCTGCTCGGCGTGGAGCGGCTCGCCTCGACCGATTTCCTCTGCGAGGTGGAGGCGACGGCGGTGGTCGAGCAGCCCTAGCGGGGATCGCGGAGGCCGGCGAGCGGGCTCTGGGGCCCGCCCCAGTGCCGCACGCGGGCGGGCCGAAGCCGGATCAGGGGCCGTCCCTCGAGGGCCATCGCGCGGTACTGCGGGTAGCGGCGGCGCAGGGCGTCCAGGGCGCGCACCTCCTCGCCGGGCGCCGGGACGAGATCCCCCTCTCCGTGGAAGACCTCGGCATCGCCCTGCACCATCACCCACCCGAGGCGGCTCCAGTCCTCGTCCCACGCATCGACCACCAGTGCCGCGCGGGGGTGGAGGAGCAGGTGACGAAGCCGCGCCAGCCTGCGGGGATCGCCCCGCTTCGGCTTCTCGTCGACGACCGAGTAGAGGGCATCCCCCTCGGGCCGGCGGAGGAGCGCGTAGCAGACCGGAAGGACGTGCGGGAGCCCGTCCGCGTCGACGGTGGCGAGGTGTGCAACGCGCTGCCCGTCCAGGAAGTCGGCGAGCTCCGGCCGGAGTTCCACGGCCGCGGTGCCGCTACGCCGGCACGACGGGGAGCCGCACCAGGGACGGCGCCTCCTGCGCGTGATGGACTCGCGTGCGGGCGACGCGCGTTCCGGTGTGCCGGCCCGCCGGCTCGCCCGTGTTCGGGTTCACGTCGAAGCGCGGGAACGAGGAGGAGGAGATCCAGAGTCCGATGCGATGGCCGGCACGGAAGCGGTTCGCCGTCGGGTAGAGCGGCACGGCGACCCGGTAGCGCGTCCCCGGCTCCAGCGGTCGCGCGTCGAAGCCGTCCCGGTAGCGGAGTCGGAGCAGCCCGTCGGCCACGTTCAGCCGGTAGCCGTCCGGCCACTCGGGCGAGGGCGGGTAGAGGTCGAGCAGCATCGCGAAGATATCCGTGTCGGGGACGTCGGACGAGACGTGGAGCTCCGCCTCGACCGGGCCGACCAGCTCGACGTCGTGCGGAAGCGGCTCGCTCGCGAAGGCGAGCACGTCCGGGCGATCGGAGAGCGGGCCGTAGGGCGCCCGTGCACCGAAGACGCCGGGTCGCGTGCTCTGATCGGAGCCGCCCATGACTACGAGCGATCGCATGAGCGCCAGGGGCGAGTCCAGGGTCACCCGCTCGGGCGGGGCGAGCAGCTCGTAGAGCGAGGAGGTGTTCGCCGCGATCGTCGGGAGCGGATCCAGGGGATCGAAGCGGAGCTCGGAGGCGCCGCCGCCCGCGGGCGGCTGCGCCCGCGCGAGACCTCCGCCCGGCTGCAGGTAGAACGGCGTCGGCGTGGCCTCCTCAGGGGGCCACTCCCGCGCCTCGCGCCACGAGCCGCCGTGGCGGAGCCGGCCTTCGGGCGTGCGGCCGCCGTCGCCACCCCCCATCACGAAGAGGCGCACCGCCGGATCGCGGTCGACGCCGTTCTCCACGCCGCGCAGCCAGTGCTCGAACCAGCGACGGTGCAGGTGCAGCTGGCCCTCGACGGTCCCTTCGCCGGGGGGGAGCAGCCCCGAGCCCGCGACCGCCGCCGCCGGGCCGAAGTCCACATCGCCGGCGCTCTCCAGGTCCATGGTCCGCGCACCGTGGTTCCACGGTCCCATCAGCAGCCGCTGCCCGGCGAGCCTCGGGGCGAGCGCCGCGTAGGCATCGGTCGTCGCGCGCGTGTAGGAATCGTACCAGCCGCCGGAGTAGACCGTCGGTACGTCCGCGCTTCGCGCGTAGTGGCGGGCGGGAGCCAGGCCCGGGCTCGCCCAGAGTTCCTCGTCGTCGGCTCCCTCGTAGAGGGCGCGCGCCCAGCGGTCGTAGGAGGGCAGTCGCACCAGCGGGCCGCCACCCGGCGGCCACGGCAGTCGCCTCAGCCACTCGCCCATCGCCCGCCCGTGCCCGGCGAGCTCGGCGCCGAGCGCGGGATCGGCCAGCGCCTCGCGCGAGACCGAGCCGAAGCACACCGCCCACGCGAGCCACCGCAGCTCCATCGCACCGTTGTGGCGAACCGTGCTCACGCGTCCGTCGCTCCCGCCCTGATTCACCCACATCGCACGCAGGTGCGGGGGGCGCTCGAGGGCGGCGGCCGACTGCGTCCAGCCCATGTAGGAGGTACCCATCGTCCCGACGTTCCCATCGCAGTAGGGGAGCCGGGCCGTCCACTCCACGGCGTCGTATCCGTCGGGCCCCTCGTTCGCGATCAGCACGAACTCGCCGTCGGAGTCGAAACGCCCGCGCACGTCCTGCACGACGCCCAGGTAGCCGTGGCGCGCCCAGAACTCGCCGCTGTTCCACGCCATCCCCGTGCCGTGCGAGGCGCGCCCGGGAGCGGCGCGCCGGCTGTAGGGCGTGCGCGTGAGGATCGCCGGGAACGGGCCGGGGAGCGGCTGCCCGCCGCGCGCGGGACGCCACACGTCGGTCGCCAGCCACGCGCCGTCCCGCGACCGCATCCCAGCGTTGCTCACGAGCACCGCGTCGTAGCTCGCGCAGGGATCCACCGCCGCCGCCATCATCCCGCCCCTCCCGCGCCCGCGGGCCGCCGCCCGCCCCATGCTACGCTCGACGCCCCGAGCACGGTTGACGGACACAGGAGGCCGGGCGTGACCGCGAGCATCCCACCCCCGGGGGTGCATCACGCGAGCGTCGCCACTGCACTCGCCCTCGGCGAGGAGGGGATCCTCGACCTCGCCGGCGAACTCGCCGAGGGGCTCAGCGGGGGCGCGGCGGACGTGCGCGCCGACCGCGCCTCGCGGCGCATCTACGCGACCGATGCCTCGATCTACCAGATGGAGCCGGTGTGCGTGGTCTTCCCGCGGACGACCGAGGACGTGCAGTACGTCCTGGGCGTGGCCTCGCTCTACGGGGTGCCGGTGCTGCCGCGTGGCGGCGGGACCAGCCTCGCAGGGCAGGGGGTCAACCACGCGATCGTGCTCGACTTCACCCCGCACATGGGTGAGGTCCTGGAGCTCAACGCGGCGGAGGGCTGGGCACGGGTGCAGCCGGGCCTGGTGCTCGATGCCCTCAACCGGCGTGCGGCGCCGCACGGCCTCCACTACCCGATCGATCCCTCCACGCGGAACCGCGCGACGATCGGGGGCGGGATCGGCAACAACTCCTGCGGCGCGCACTCGCCGCTCTACGGCAAGACGCTGGACCAGGTGCTCTCGCTGACGGTCGTGCTCTCCGACGGGAGCCGGGCGACGCTCGAGCCCCTCTCCGGCGATGCGCTCGAGTCCAGGCGCCGGGCCGCCGGCCTCGAGGGGGCGCTCTACCGCGAGATCCCGGCGATCGCGCGCCGCAACGCCCGGGCGATCTCCGAGCGCTTCCCCCGCATCCAGCGCCGCGTCTCCGGCTACAACCTCGACGAGCTGCTCGCAGACCACGTCGACCTCTCGCGGCTCGTGGTCGGATCGGAGGGAACGCTGGCGGTCGTCACGGAGGCCCGCGTGAAGCTGGCGCCGCTGCCGCCGCGGCGCGCGCTCGCCGCCGTGCACTTCCCAAGCGTCGTCGAGGCGGCAGAGGCGACCGTGGCCGCTCTCGCGCACCGGCCCGCCGCCGTCGAGCTCATCGACGACACGATCGTGCGCCGCTGCCGGGAGAGCCCCGGCTACCGTGCGCTCGCCGACTACATTCAGGGATCGCCCGGAGCGCTGCTCCTGATCGAGCTCTTCGGGGAGGAGGAGGAGGAGATCCAGGGCCGCCTCTCCGCGCTCGCCCTGGACTTCTCGGAGCGCGGGCTCGGCTACCACACCGTCACCGAGCTCGACCCGGCGAGGCAGCGCCGCATGTGGGGCGTGCGCGAGGCGGGGCTGGGCCTGCTCATGAGCGTGACCGGCGACGCCAAGCCGCTCGCCTTCGTGGAGGACGCGGCGGTCGCGCCCGAGCGGCTCCCCGAGTTCGTGCGGCGCTTCCAGCAGGCGGTGGCGCGCCACGGCACCACCGCGGGCTACTACGGCCACGCCTCCGTCGGCTGCCTCCATATCCGCCCGATGGTGAACATCAAGGAGGCGGCGGGTCTGCAGACGATGGAGGCGCTCGCCTCCGAGATCGCCGATCTCGTGCTGGAGTTCGGCGGGTCGCTCTCCGGCGAGCACGGCGACGGCATCCTGCGCGGCGCCTTCGTGGAGCGGATGTTCGGCCCGGAGCTCACCGAGGCGTTCCGCGCCGTCAAGCGCACGTTCGATCCGCGGGGGCTGCTCAACCCCGGCAAGATCGTGGACACGCCCCCCTTCGCCTCCAACCTGCGGCTCTCGCCGGCCACGGAGAACCGCGAGCCGCGGACCGCCTTCGACTACTCGGCCGAGGGGGGGTTCGCGCGCGCCGTCGAGCTCTGCAACGGCCAAGGGACCTGCCGCAAGGAGGACGGCGGGATGTGTCCCTCCTACATGGTGACGCGCGACGAGGAGCACTCCACCCGCGGCCGCGCCAACCTGCTGCGCGCCGTCCTGGCCGGTGATCTGCCGCGCACGGCGCTCGCCGGCCCCCGGCTCCACGAGGCGCTCGATCTCTGCGTCGAGTGCAAGGCCTGCGCGAGCGAGTGCCCCTCGGGCGTCGACATGGCGCGGCTCAAGAGCGAGGTGCTGGCGCTCTACCACGAGCAGCACGGCATCGCTCGCCGCGACCGCCTCTTCGCCCACGTCCACCGCCTCGCGGCGTGGGGGAGCCGCGCTGCGCCGCTCGTGAACGCGTTCGGCCGGACGTGGCCGGTGCGGCACGCCGCGCATCGCTTCCTGGGCGTGCACCACCGCAGGCGGCTCCCGCCCCTGGCGAGGCGGGGGTTCCGCCGCTGGTTCTCGACGCATACCCGCGGTCGGGACCCGGCGCGGCTGGCGCCCCGCGGCGACGCCGTGCTCTTCGACGACACCTTCACGCGCTTCGTCCACCCGGAGGTCGGCGCGGCCGCCACGCGCGTGCTGGAGGCGCTCGGCTACCGCGTGACGCTGGTGCGGCGGCTCGGCTGCTGCGGCCGGCCGGCCATCTCCAAGGGCCTGCTTGAGACGGCGCGGCGCTGGGCGCGGCGCAACGTCGACGCGCTCGCGCCGTACGCCCGCCGCGGCGTCCCGATCGTCGGCACCGAGCCCTCGTGCCTGCTGGCGCTGCGCGACGAGTACCCGGACCTGCTCCCGGGCGAGGCCGCTGCCGCCGTCGCACGCGAGGCCGTTCTGCTCGACGAGCTCGTCGCGCGGGCAGCCGCCGAAGATCCCGGAGCCGTAAGCGCCCTGCGCCCGGGAGCGGGAGCCTCCGGGCCCGTCCTCGTGCACGGCCACTGCCACCAGAAGGCGCTGGTCGGCATCGAGCCGACGCTCGCCGCCCTCGCCGCCTGCGGCTACGAGCCCTCGCTGATCGATTCCGCCTGCTGCGGCATGGCCGGCTCCTTCGGCTTCGAGGCCGAGCACTACGAGATCTCGCGCGCGATGGGGGAGCGCCGGCTCTTCCCGGCCGTCGAGCGGGCGCCCGGGGATGCCGAGATCGCCGTGACGGGCGTCTCCTGCCGCCAGCAGATCACGCACTTCACGACCCGCTCGCCGCTCCACAGCGCCGAGCTCCTGGCGCGCGCGCTCTGCCCGGAGCCGGGGGCCCCGCAGCGCGACGGGAGCTCCTGAGCGGGCCGGGGCCCCGCTGCAGGTCGCAGCCCCGGGGGCGGGTGCATCGAGGCTATCATCGGCGAGCGAACGAGTTGGACGTGAACGGCGCGGCGGCGGGAGACGGGAGAACGGGTGGGACAGCCGCTGGCGGGGATGCGCGTAGTCGAGCTGGGCGGCACCGTCGCCGCGGCCGCCGCCACGAAGCGCTTCTCCGACTTCGGGGGATCGGTGATCACGGCCGAGCCACCGGGCGGCGGCGAGGTGCGTCGCGTCCCGCCCTTCCCGGAGGATCGCCCGCACATCGACCGCGGAGCCTTCCATCTCGCCTTCAACACCGGAAAGCGCTCGCTGGTCCTCGACCACCGCACGCCCTCGGGACGCGAGGTCGTCGGCCGCCTGGCCGAGGCGTGCGAGCTGCTCATCCTCGACCTGCCGCCCGCAGAGGCGCGGGCGATCCTCGCGCTCGTCGACCCCGAGGGGGGGCCGTGCACCGTCGTGATCACGCCCCACGGGATGGACGGCCCCTACCAGGACCGGCGGGAGAACGACCTCTCGCTCTTCTCGTGGTCGACGCGGGCGCACCGCCACTCCATCCAGGGCCGCGAACCGCTGCGCTACGCCCCCTTCCTGGGGATGGCGCAGGTCGGCTCCACGGCCGCGGCGGTGGGAATCGCGGCGCTCTGGGGGCGCCGGCAGGACGGCCGGCGCCGCGACGCCGAGATCTCGGCGGTCGAGGCGATCACGGGCAACGTCGACACCTCCTTCTTTCTGTGGGCGGTGAACGGCGCCGTGCAACCGCGGGCCGCCGGCCAGTCGCGAGCGATGTACCCGGCGGGTGCCTGGCCCTGCCGCGACGGGCACGTGCTCTTCGCCGCGGGGCGGGAGCCCTTCTTCAGCCGCGTCTGTGCGGCGATCGGACGGCCCGAGATCGCCCGCGACCCGCGCTTCGCCGACCTCTCGCGGAAGCCCGAGCACTTCAAGGACTTCGCCCCCGTGCTGCGCGAGTGGCTCGCGTCCCCGACCAAGTACGAGGTCTTCGAGCACATGCAGCGCTACCAGGCGATGACCGTGCCGCTGCTCGACGCCTCGGAGGTGACGGCGGACCCGCAGATGGTGGCCCGGGGCTCCTACGTCGAGGTGGAGCAGCCCGGCGTCGGAGCCGTGACGATCGCCGGCGCGCCCTTCCACCTCAACGGGGTGGGGGGCGAGGCCTGGCGGGCACGGGCCTCGCCGACGCTCGGCGAGCACGGTCCGGAGATCCTCGGCGAGCTCGGCTACTCCGCCGACGAGCAGATCGCGCTCTTCCGGGCGGGCGTCACCGGGTGAGGGGAAGCAGCGGGGAGGCGCGCCCGTGAGCAGCGAAGCACTGAGCGGCCTGCGCGTCGTCGAGCTCGCCGAGGTCTGGGCGGGGCCCTTCGGCTGCTCGCTGCTCGGCGACCTCGGCGCCGAGGTCGTCAAGCTCGAGAGCTACCCCCGGACCTCCACCACCCGCCCGCTCACCGTCCCGGACGCCCGCGTCGCCGACGGACCCGGCCCCGTCTACGAGCGCGCCAACACGCACCACCACGGCAACCGCAACAAGCGCAACATCGCGGTCGACGTTCGCCGGCCGGAGGGCGCGGAGGTGCTGAGGCGGCTGGTGCGATGGGGAGACGTGCTGGTGGAGAGCTTCTCGGCCGGCACGATCGCCCGTCTCGGGTTCGGGTGGGAGGCGGTGCACCGTCTCAACCCCAGGCTCACGATGATCTCGCTCGCGGGCTGGGGGCAGGAGGGCCCCTACCAGGGCTACGTGATGTACGGAGCCGGCTTCGAGGCAATGTCGGGCCTCGCCTCCGTCCGCGGCTACCCCGGCGCGCCGGTCGAGGAGCTGATCCCGACGCTGCACTCCGACTCGACCGTGCCGCTCGCCCTCATCTTCGCCGTCGTCACCGCGGCAATCCGTCGCGAGCAGGGCGGAGAGGGGAGCTACATCGATCTCGCGCAGGTCGAGGAACTCGCGACGCAGATCCCCGGTGTGCTCGGGGAGTGGACGCTCAACGGCCGCGTGCCGCCGCGCCGCGGGAACGACGACCCCCACCTGGTGCCGCACGGCTGCTACCGGTCCGGGACGGAGGACGGGTGGGTGGCGATCGCGGCGGAGAACGATGCGCAGTGGGGCGGCCTCGCGCGGGCGATGGGGCACGCTGAGTGGGCCGCCGACGGCCACCCCTGGGCGACGCTGCCGGGGCGCCTCCGCGAGCGCGAGGCCGTCGACCGCGCCGTCGGCGAGTTCGCGCGCACGGGCGCCCCCTACGAGATCGCCGACCGCGTACAGGCCGCGGGGGCGATCGGCGCTCCCGCGAACCCGCCGGAGGGGCCTCTCTACTCCCCGCAGCTCCACGAGCGTGGATGGTTCCAGAGTGTCGACCATCCCTACGTCCCGAGCAGGCTGCTGGGCGGCTTCCTCTGGCGCCTCTCGCCCGATGAGCCCAGCTGGGACCGCCGCTGCGGGCTCCTCGGCGAACACAACCGCGAGGTGCTGCGCGAGGTCGGCTACGACGAGGGGGAGATCGACGCCCTCTTCGAAGCCGACGTGCTGGGCGATCGCTACCCCGACCCGCCTGGGAGCGGCGCTGGCTAGCCGCGCCCGCCCTCGAGCACGTCGGCCGCATCGCGCCCGAGCCGCATCGGCGCGGCGGCCAGCGAACGATCGCCGGTCCCACACGCGCTGATACGCGAGATGAGCGGCCGGGAGCGAGACGGGAACGGAGATCGGCGGCACCCCGCAACCGCGGTTAAGCGTGGGTGCTGACGCACGTCACGTCGGCAGGACACAACCCCCCAGGGTGCTGGCAGCGATCAGGGTGAGAGGGGAAAGGAATCGACCCTCGGTGCCGCGTCGCGGCGCCAGACCATCACCTGTCGCCTCATCTGGAGTACGACATCCCCGCGCTGGTTGAGTCCGCGGGTGCGCGTGGTGACGATGCCCTGCTCGGGACGCGACCGGGACTCTCGAACCTCCACTACCTCGGTCTCGGCGTAGAGCGTGTCGCCGGCGAAGACGGGCCTCGGCATCGTCACCTCCTCATAGCCGAGTGCGAAGCCGTTCTGGCTCACGTCGGCCACCGTCATCCCGGTGACGATCGCAAGGGTCAGGGTGCTGTTGACGAGCGGGCGTCCGAACTCCGTGCGGCTCGCATACTCAGCATTGAAATGGATCTGGTTCGGATTGTTCGTTAGAAGCGTGAACCAGGTGTTGTCGGTCTCCGACACCGTGCGACCGACCGGCGCCCGGTAGATGTCACCCTGCTTGAAGTCCTCAAAGTAACGCCCCGCCCATGCTTCCTGAATCGCCATCGGACCGCCCACTTCCACCGCGTCCCCGTCAGGGACGCTCCGCGTCCGCTAGCAGCTGGCGGGCGCGCTCCACCACGGGTGCATCGACCATCTCGCCATCCACCGACATCACACCCCGATCGTCGAGACCCGCATCATCGTACGCTTGGACGATTCGCTGCGCCCGCTCCACTTCGGCCGCGTTCGCCCGGAATCCCGCATTGATCGTCGCGACCTGATCGGGATGGATCGCGAGCTTTCCGCTGAAGCCGAGGCTGCGGCCGCGTCTCACCGATCGCTGCAGTGCCTCGAGATCGCGAAACTCACGAGAAACCATGTCGACGGCCTCCACGCCGGCCGCATGGCTCGCCATCGCCAGCTCGGCTCGCGCGTGGATCAACCCGGCGGAGCTGTCGTCAGCCGCAAGGCCGGTCGCGGTGGCGTAGTCCTCAGCCCCGAAGCACAGCGCCGTCAGCCGCGGCGAGGCACCGGCCAATTCCGCCGCCACCATGAGCGCTGACGGGCTCTCAACCAGCACGGCGATCCGGGTCTGACCCGGCGCCAGTCCCCTCAGAGACTCCCACACGTCGAGCGCCGCGTTGATGCTGACGATCACCCTGACGTCGTCGACTTTCGGCAGCACCAGGCCGTCCAGCCCCGGGTGCACCACGGCCGCCAGATCGGCGTGCAGCCGCGGGTAGGGGGCGCTCTCCCGGACACGCACAAGCTGTTGGACCCGGGCGACCTGCCGATCGGCGGAGAGAAGCTGCGAGAGCGAACGTCGGGCGGTCTCGACCTGACCCTCGGCGACCGAGTCTTCCAGATCGAAGATCACCGCGTGGGTCCCCGAGCCGAGTGCCCTAGCGAACCTATCCGGGCGATCGCCCGGGACAAAAAGCCACGACCTGTTCGCTCCGGCGGAGACTAGCATCGGAGCCCGGCCGGGAGACTTCCCGCACGCCGCCGCCCCTGGTGACGACCGGCGAGAGGGCTCAGCGGCGCAATCGACCGCAGATCCCGATCCGGCGCCAACAGCCCTCGCGCCCGGATCCGCATCGCCATCGTCACCCCGACCCGTCGTCGACCGGTCGCGGGCGGTGCCCGCATCACCCAACTTGATCCCGAGACCGCGCCCGATCGCGGGCGTCGACTGGGCGGGTCAGCCGATCACGGTGCCTTCGCTCACCAGCGTGGCGATCTCGCCCGTGCCATAGCCCAGCTCGGCAAGGATCTCGCGCGTGTGCTGACCAAGCCTCGGGGCGGGGCGCTCGAGCTCGGTCGGCGTCCCGGAGAACTCCCACGGCGGCAGCAGCGTCTGAATGGGAGTGCCTTCCGGCCCATCGACCGTCTGCACCATTCCGACATGACGGACCTGATCCAGGTCGATCAGCTGCTGGTAGTCGTTGGTCGGGAACGCCCAGCCGCCATGGCGCCGCACCCGCTCGATCACTTCATCGGCGGTGAACTTCGAGAACGCCCGATCCCAGATCGGTTGCACAATCTCAAACACATCCGAGGTCGGACCGCCGCGATCACGCAGGAAGTCGTCATAGCGCGGATCATCCCGCACCCACTCCATCTCGAGGTCGCGGATCAGTGCCTCGCGACCCTCGGGCGTGACACGTGCCAGCGAGAAGAGGATGGCCGCGTCCTTGCACTGTTGGCCGTAGTCTGGCGGCTTCACATAGCCGTCGAGGTGATAGCCCGACCAGGAGTCCGGATTCGACATCGCCACCCAGAGCGTCGAGCGCATCGCCAGAACCGAGCCGAAGAGCGAGACATCGATTCGCTGACCGAGCCCGCTACGTCCACGCTCGAGCAACGCCGCACAAATTGCCTGAACAGCGTAGATCGCCGCGTACATCGATGCGATATCGGTGCCCACCCGTACCGGTGCCTCGCCGGGACGACCGAGCGAGGCGGTCGCCTCGCCCGCCAGCTGCGCGGGGAGCTCACCGTAGGGTGCCCGACCCGCCCAGGGGCCGCGATCGCCGAACTCGGAGATCGTACAAATGATGAGTCCGGGATCGGCCTCCGCCAGCAATTCGCGGAGTGCCTCTTCCTGCCGACCGGAATCGATGACCGCAACGTCCGCCCACCGCAGCAAACGGGCCGCCAGTTCGCGCGCCCGCTGGCCGGCGAGGTCCAGTGCTACCCCGCGCTTGCTTCGGTTGAGGCTGCCAAACACCGCGCCGACATCGCCACGCTGATCGGAGCCCCAGTGACGGGTACGGTCTCCGGCCAGCTCCTCGACCTTGATCACGTCGGCGCCGGCGTCACCGAGTTCCATCGCGCAGTAGGGGCCAGCGACGGCCTCGGCGAGCTCGACCACCCGGAACCCATCGAGCGGTCCGCTCATCCGAGCACCCACCGGTCCAGCGTCACGCGGACCGGGCCCCACCGTGCCGACTCCACAGGAGCCATCTCCATCGCATCCTCAGCTCGGAGCACTAGCTCCCCTCGCCAGCCATCACCGCCAGCGGCTCGGGAGCATTCGATCGCGCGGCCAGCTCCGCCAGGATCTCCTCGTCGTGGAAACCGGGGAAGGGCGTCGGGGTCCAGCGCGCCGGGGTGCGGTCAAGGTGCCATGGCGGGCCCCCAGTCGTGACCGGCCCCCAAGCCGCGGTGTCGATATCGACCAGGTAGGCATTCTCCAGCACCTGCTGATGCTGGCGGAGTACCCTCCAGCCCATCGGGAAGCCAAAGGGAATGCCGCTCCGCTCGAGGGAGAACGCCCAGTAGTCACTGGGACGGGATCCGAAGACGGTGGTCAGGATGTCCGCCAACTCGTGGCGGTGATCGAGGCGAGCGCTGTTGGTTCGGAAACGCTCATCCTCGCGTAGCTCCGGCTGCCCGATCAGGTCGCAGAGCACCGCCCACTCCGCGTCCGAAGTCACGGCCACGCCGATCCACTCGTGGTCACGGCACTCGAAAGCCTGGTCCGGTGCCGTTGCCTGTGAGGCGCTCCCGCGGGGGCCCGGAAGCACGCCGCTCTGCAGGAACTCGCCGATGCGCGCGGATTGCATCGCGGAGACGGCGCGCAGCATCGAGACCTGGACCCGTTGCCCCTCGCCCGTTCGCTCGCGGGCGAGCAGTCCCATCATGATCGCCTGGGCAGCATAGTTCCCGGTCGTGAAATCGGCCTGCGTGTACTGGCGATAGACCTCGGGGCGGCCACCCTCGACACCGTTGATCGAGACGAAGCCGGTGATGTGCTGGGCCTGCTGATCGGCACCCGGGAGCGCCGACATCGGGCCGCTCTCTCCCCAGCCCGTGACCTCGCAGTAGACAATGCGTGGGTTGATCTCGCGCACCGCCTCGTAGCCGACGCCGAGGCGCTCGGGCACGCCCGGGCGCATATTGGCCAGGAAGACATCGCAGGTCCTCAGCAGGTCGTATGCGTTCTTGCGGTGAGCCTCTGACTTCAGATCCAGCGAGAACGCTCGCTTGTTCATGTTGAAGGCGATGTAGCCGATCGACGTCCCGTTGATCGTCGGCGGAATGCTCGCGGCGAGCGTCGACCAGTCAATGCTCGGTTGTTCGATGTGAATGACATCGGCGCCGAGAGCACCGAGCTGCATCGAAGCCCACGGCCCGACTCCCCACTGGGTCAGGTCGAAGACTCGTATCCCCTCGAGTGCCTGTTTCATCGGTGACCTCGCCATTCCCTCTATCGGATCCACGACCTCCACACACACACTCCGCCCCGCGGCCGCTCCCGCTGAAGGGCTAGGGAAGCCCCAGCCCGGCCTGGAGCCGCGGAAACGCTCTCCGGACGTTGCGTTCGATCACGTCGGAGACCTGCTCGAACGAGACCTCCCTCTCCTCGGCAAGACGTTCTGTAAAGCGAACGAGATTGACCAGCTCCGTCTTCTGGTCGAGATCGAACGGATAGTCTCCCTCCCCGGTTCGCTCGAGTATCCCCGCCGGCCAATCCGTGTCCATCACGAGGCCCCCGAGCGGCAGGTTGCGGTAGACGTTCCGGAGCCGGTGGGCGTCGGGATGCATGAGCACGACGGAGACGGAGGGATAAATTCCTATGTCAAGCAGCTGCCCGGCCAGGTCTTCACTGCCCATGAAGTTGTGAAGCACGCCGCCCACCTCCCAGGCGCGTTCCTCCTTCAGGACATCGGCCAGCACCTGCGCCGACTCTCTCCCGTAGGTATGGAGGTTGAGTGGAAGCCTGAGATCGCGGGCGAGCCCCACCTGGCGGCGAAAGACATCGAGCTGCAGATCCCGCGGGAGTGGCGTTCTCTGGAAATCGACTCCGACCTCGCCGATCCCGACGACGCGATCGTTCGACTCGGCGAGTTCGGCGAGCTCAGCGACCGAGTCCTCCGTGAAGCTGTCGGACTGGGAGGGGTGCACGCCGACGCAGGCGAAATAGCCCTCACGCCCGTCGATGAAGTCGAGCACCTCTCGCGACTCGGCAACGGTGGTGCCCTGCACGATCCAGGCACGTACACCCTGGGCGCGGGCGATCGCTTCCTGGCTCTCCAGCATCTCCAGCGTGGCGTCGGGGCGCCCGGGACGGTGCACGTGGCAATCGATCAGCACGGCATCACGCCTCCTCATGACCACTGGATGGGGTGCTGCGAACCGGCGCCCCGCGTGATCGATGACAGGGCGCGGGCACACCCTGAGGCGAACCGTCGGGCCGACGCCCGCCCCGGATTCTGCCCACCGCTACCTGACCGCTCACTCTAGCGATCGACCGATCGGATAGCAAACAAAATATCGCCGAGAGAGTGACTCGGACGGATGTCCGAGCCTCGCGATCTCGGCCCGCGTCGGGGCGCGGTGATCGGGCACCTCAGCGGGCGCGAGCAGCCGTGACCTCACGAAAGGGCCGGGCCGACGGAATTGGAACGCCGTCGAGCGTCCACGGCATTCGCTGGTGGCGGACCGTGCCTAGGGTCGGGTCGTCCATCTCGGCGAAGAGAGCCAGAGCCTGCACCTGGGGATGGTCGTAGAGCTGCTGGTAGTCATTCGCGAGCACGCAGTTGCCGCCGTACTTCATAAAGATGTCGGAGACCTGCTCTGCCGTGAATCTGCTGAACGCCTTCTCCCAGATCGGTTTCGCCAGCATCGGGATCTCGCCCGTGTCGACCGCGCCGTTTGCACCCCAGCCGAGCAAGTACTCGGGAGGATGCTGAAACAGCGGGTCCCTGAGGTAGCTCTCCATCCCCAGCTCCTTCATCAGGAGGGGCATGTCCTCCGCCCTCGAGATCGGATTCACCAGGATCGGCTGATCCTTGGTCTTGTAGGGATGATCCGGTGGCTTGATGTAGCCGAAGAGGTATCCGTTCCACTCGTCGGGATCAACGAGACTCGTCCACTGGATCGCCCGCTGGTGGAGGAGTGCGCCGAGTTCGCTGATCGCGATCCGCTGGCCGACGCCCGTTCGCCACTGGTGGTACAGCGCCCCCAGGATCGCCTGGCAGGCATAGAGGGCCGTTCCCGCCGTGGCCATGTCGGGCCCCATTCGGACCGGCTCTTCCCCGGGGCTCCCGAGGTGACTCGTAAAGTCGCTCATCGCCTGGAAGACAAGCTCTGAACCGGGCTGATCGCGAAGCGGTCCCTCCTCCCCGAAGGGCGAGATGCTGCAGGTGATGATCGCGGGGTTGGTCTGCTCGAGAGAGGCCTGATCCAGCCCCCATCGACCAAGCCGGTCCTGCCCCTCCTCCTCGATGAAGACATCGACATCGCGCAGCAGCGCTCGGAGCTGGTCCCGGTGGGCCGGCTTCTCCAGGTCGATGTGCAACCCCTCCTTGTTGCGATTGAGGTGGAAGAAGGCAGCGCCCACGTCGCCTAGCCGTGGTTCCCACCCACGCGTGTAGTCGCCCTCCGGCGGCTCGACCTTTATCACCCGTGCGCCGCACTCGGCGAGCATCAGCGACGCGAAGGGCCCGGAGATTCCCTGCGTCATGTCGAGCACTGTGACCCCGTCCAGAACGCCGTTCACCATGGACCGGCTCGGACCGTGGTAGGCGGGGGGTGTCACGTCGTCTTCGCTCAACCATCCGTGCCGGAGAATGTGGTCCGTGTTCGCGCCGGGCAGAGTTCCTGCCGTGGTCGCGATCGGGGTCTTCTCGTACTGAAACGGCAAGCTTCCGAACGGCAGGAGCGGCAGTGGTGGGAACTCCCCGATGACGGGGTAGGCGAGCACCTCTGCGGTCTCGTCGTCCCTCGGGTACTGGAGCCAGACGAAGTGCCCGCTCGCCCGCACCTGCGGCTCATCCAGGACCTGAGTGTAGTCGAGGAAGAGGCTGGCCGGGACCTTCGCCTTGCGCAGCTGGATCTCCCACCACTTGGCCGTCTGGGTGGCGAAGATCCGGCCCAGCGCGTCGTCCACGAGCTCGCGGTTGTGTACCCGGCCACGGTTCGTGCTCAGCTCATCATTCTGCCCGAGATCCTCTGCACCGATTGCGCGCCAGAGGCGCCGCCACTGGTCATCCCTAACCACGCCGACCGCGAGCCAGCGGCCGTCGCGGCAGCGGTAGGCCCGGTGGGGCACCGTCGTAGCCGTCCCACTCCCCATCCGTGCCGGCGTGTCGCCCGTGGCTAGGAACTCCGCGAGGCGGCTCAGCTGGATGTTGACCGAGGCCCCGATCTGGTGGGAGAGCAGGCTCAGTCCACTGCCGGTCCGCTCGCGCGCGAGCAGCCCCAGCAGCAACGAGACGGCGATGTGCAGGCTCGCGTTGAAGTCCCACAGTGCCGGCCAGCGGAGGATCTCCGGCTCACCGCCCCGCCGACCGTTGATCGCCACCGAGCCGCTGAAGACCTGCGTGATGGCGTCAGCACTGCGTCGCTGCACATAGGGACCCTCGCGTCCCCATCCCGGAAAATTGCCGTAGACGAGCCGCGGGTTGAGCTCCAGTAGCCGATCACTGCCGAGACCCAGGCGCTGGACCGTACCCCAGGTCATATTCTCGGCAAAGATGTCGGCCTCACCAATCAAACGGTAGGCCGTCTCCAGCCCCTCGGGATCCTTGAGGTTGAGGTAGAGGCTCCGCTTGTTCAGATGGACCGTCATGTAGAGGGTCGAGAGGCCGCGGATGTTCGGCGGCGAGCCCTGGTAGACCGGGGGCCAGCTGGGACCCTGCTCCACCGCCACGACCTCGGCGCCCATCTCCCCGAGAATGCCCGTGGCGAAGGGGCCCACACCCACGATCGTGAGATCGAATAGCTTGACGCCACTCAGTGGTCCGGGCACGGTTCTTCTCCGTTCGCGCCTAGCCCGGCGGCCATCGGCGCTATCGGTGCCGGGTGGCGAGGCGGTCGCGAGGGCTCACCTCTGTCCCGACCCTGCTCAGTCGAGCGCCTTCAGCAGCATCGAGCAGTTCTGGACGCCCGCCCCGTTCGAGACGACGGCGATCCTGGCATCGGGAACCTGCCTCACGCCGGATCGCCCCATCAGTTGATCGGCCGCCTCGGCGACGAAGCCCATGCCGTGGACCCGCCCCTCCGACAGCATCCCGCCGTGCGGATTGAGCACGGGGCCGGGGCCACTGCTGCCGAGCTGCAGGGCGTCCCCGACCAGAACGTCCTTCGCCTCCCCGACATTGATGAAGCCCAGCGCCTCGAGCCAGTTGACGGTCAGGATCGTGAAACCGTCATAGAGACAGGCGACCTGCACATCCTCGGGCCTGATGCCCGTTCCTTCGGCCAGCTCCCACATCTCCCGGCTGCAATAGGTGGCACCCATGTTGCTCATGTCATCCCAGAGCATCGTCTCGGTGCGCGGCCCCGTCTTCTGGGAGCCAGCGATGATCGAGACGGGTCGGTGCGGCAGGTGACGAGCCCGATCCGGGGTGGTGATCACGACCGCCGCGTATCCATCGACCGGGTAGTCGCAGTCGTAGAGACAGAATGGCTTGGAGATCCAGCGAGCATTGAGATAATCGTCCATCGTCAGGGGCGATCGCGCGATCGCCCGCTCATTGTCCTGAGCGTGCTTGCGGGCGGTGAGGGCGATATGGCCGAAGGTCTCGCGGGGCGCGCCGTACTGCCAAATGTAGCGGCTCATCCAGTGCACGAAGGAGAAGCCGTTCCCCCCGAACGGTGCTGACCACTGGCCCTCCCCGCCGATCCGCGGCGGGCGAGGCATCCCGGCAAAGGGGTCTCGGCGCGAGCCGTTGCCACGGGGCTTCATGGCGCCCATCACCACCACGGCGTAGCTGGAGGCACCGTACTCCACGGCCATCGCGGCCTCGATCATGCTGAAGGTCGCCGTCACCTGGGGCAGGCCCATCTGCCCGTACCAGCTGACGTTTGAGAGACCCAGAGACTCGCGCAACTGATAGCCGTTGAGCAGCCCCATCTCGTTGGTGGCGAGCCCGTCGATATCCACAGACGTCAGACCGGCGTCCCTGATGGCCGCCACACACGCATCGGTTGCGAGCGTGGTGGCAGTCTTGCCGGAGTCGCGGGAGATCATGCTCCGTCCCACACCGACGATGCAGGCGTTCTTCTCGTCGCCGAGGTTCAGTTTCATCTGAGCGCTACTCCTCGTCCCTGGCCATCGGCCGGAAGAGCGGGAGCGACGCCTCCAGCCTGCCGTCGGCCATGATGTCGCGGAACGTCACCTCGACACGCAGCCCGATCTCCAGCTGATCCTCGGCGCAGTCGACGATGTTGGTCATGACCCGCAACCCGGGCTGCTCGTCGAGTTCGACGAGCGAGACGTTGTAGGGCAGATCGAAGCCCGGCGCCGTCGGTATGCTGACGATCGTCACGGTATAAACCGTCCCCCTGCCGCTGACCCGGGCGCTGCCCACGTTGGTCGACCAGCACTCCGGGCAACGCGACTTAGGAAGATGGATGTAGAAGCCACAGTCATCGCACCGCTTGAAGATCAGTTCGTGCCGCTTACAGCCCTCCCAGAAGTCGCGGCTATCGTCGTCCGGGATCGGGATCGGCCCCTCGTATTCATTCACTGCCACTCCCCCTGCCCCGCTCGGCCGGCCGGCGCTCGACACCGGTCGACCGGCAGTGCCTGCACGGCGACCCCTACTCGAAGCTGATCACCGACCGACCGACGATCTGCCGGTCCTGAAGCAGTCGATGCATCTTGGGCGTGTCCTCAATCGGGAATCTCTCGGAGATGACGGCCTCGATGCGCCCCGCCTCCATCAGCCTCAGGGAGCGCAGCGTGTCGGCGTACATCCCGCCGGTACAGCCGGTGAGGACGGCCTCCCGCCAAAAAAGCCACGGGACCGGGAAGCGCGCGTACTCGTTGTTGATCTGGCCGACGAAGACGTAGCGGCCGTAGTAGGCGAGAGCGCGGAAGCCGCCGGCATTGAAGGTCGATCCGCCGACCGTGTCGATCACGTAGTCGGCCCCGTGTCCGTCGGTCAACTCCATCACCTGCTCGTGGAAGCGCCCGTCCGGGCTGCAGATGACGTCATCGGCGCCGTACTGTCTGAGGATCGGGACCTTGGACTCGGTCGTCGTCGACGCGATCACGCGGCCGCCCGTGAGCGCCGCCAGCTGGAGCGAGTGGATCCCCAGCCCGCCGCCAGCACCCAAAACCAGGATGTTGTCGTGGGACTTCGGCTCCTTCCCCTCGAGATAGATCCCGCGCAGCGGTGTTCCGATCGCGCAGCGGACGATCGAGGCCTCGGCGAAGCCCACGCCGTCCGGTATGCGCATCACCGAACGCTCAGGAGCGAGACAGAGCTCGGCGTACCCCTCGGAGACCATGGGGACCGAGTCGCTGCATCTCACCGCAAGCCCGGTCTGACAGTTGTCGCAGACACCGCAGTGGGAGCCGCCGCTGGGGGCCACTCGGTCCCCGACCCGGTGCCTCGTCACACCCGGCCCAACAGCACGCACGATTCCGGCCACCTCGTGTCCCAGGATCAGGCAGCGCCTCCGTACCCAGCTTCCGTTCTCCCGGACCTCGTGCTCGCGCGCATTGGCGAGGGCGATCGCGGAGCCCCCCCTCGTCATGGTCCCGTCGCGCTCCACCAGGTCGTGCCCGTCGATCGCCGAGGCCTTCACCTCGATCAGGACCTCTTCCGGACCAGGCGGCGGCGGATCCTTGATCTCCACGACCTTCAGGTTCTCCGGCGGTCCGGTCTCAAACAGCACGCATGCCTTCATGGTTCCCTCCCCCTCCAACAGCGACCCCTCGACCGGAGCAGCCGGGTTGCCCGGTCAGTACAGATAGCAGGCAACCCAGTGCCCCGGTTCAAGCTCCTGGAAGACGGGGCGCACGTCCGAGCATTCCGGCATCGCGACCGGACAGCGCGGATGGAATCGGCACCCGGTGGGTGGATTCAGCGGACTCGGTACCTCGCCCCTGACCACCACACGCTCCGTCTTCGTGTCGGGGTCATAGGGCAGCGCGCTTGCGAGCAACGCCTGCGTGTAGGGGTGGAGGGGGTTTGAGTAGACGAGCTCCGCCGGGCCCATCTCGACGATCTGCCCGAGATACATCACCGCGATCGTCTCGCACATGTAGCGAACGACCCCGAGATCGTGCGCGATCATGAACAGCGTCAGGTTGTAGCGCTGCTGAAGGTCCTTCAGCAGGTTCATGATCTGAGCGCGGATCGAAACGTCCAGTGCCGAGACAGGCTCGTCGAGCACGAGGAACTTCGGCTCGCATGAGAGCGCCCGGGCGATCGCGACGCGCTGGCGCTGCCCGCCACTGAACTGGTGCGGGTAGCGGTAGAGGACGTTGCGATTGAGCCCCACCCGCTCCAGCAGATCGGCGGCGAGTTCCTTGGCTCGATCCTTCCTCAGGCCCTGATTGATGATCGCCGGCTCGGTAATGATCTCCCAGACCGGCATGCGCGGATTCAGGGACGAGTAGGGATCCTGAAAGACGGGCTGGACCGCCTTCCGGTAGTCGCGCAGCCCATCGCCATCAAGACGGCTGATGTCCTGTCCCTCGAACTCGATGACGCCCTCGGTGAGCGTCTCGATCAGCAGCAGCAGCCGTGAGAGCGTTGTCTTGCCGCAGCCCGATTCGCCGACGAGGCCGAAAGTGTCGCCCTGGTGGATCGTAAAATCGGTCCCATCCACCGCCTGAACGTGGCCGACCACCTTCCGCCGCACGACACCCGTCGTGACCGGGAAGTACTTCTTGAGCCCCCGCACCGCGAGCAGGGGGGGTGCCTCGTTCATGAGCTACCACCCTCCCGGGAAGAAGCAGGACGCGTGGTGACCGGAGCTGACGGGGGCAAACTCCGGATAGGCCTCGTGGCACTGCTGCTGCGCCTTGGGACACCTCGGAGCGAAGCGACAACCGGGCGGCATCTCGCGGGGGTCGGGGGGCTGGCCGTCGATGCTCTCCAGGCGCTCGACGCCCTCAAGCCTCGGCAAGCAGCGCAGCAGCGAGATCGTGTACGGGTGCGCCGGGTTGCGGAAGACCTCCCTGGTCGTGCCCGACTCAACGACGCGCCCCGCGTACATCACCGCCACCCGCTCGCACATCCGGGCGACGATGCCCATGTCGTGCGTGATGAAGACCAGGGCAACACCTGTCTGCTCCTGGACCTCCTTGAGGAGTTCGAGGTACTGGGCCTGGATCGTCACATCGAGGGCGGTTGTTGGCTCGTCGCAGATCAGCACCTGGGGCGTCGTGGAAATGCCGATGGCGCCCGCAATGCGCTGGCGCATGCCGCCGCTGAACTGGTCGGGATAGTCCCGGACGCGTCGCTCGGCGGCAGGGATGTTGACGAGCCGGAGCAATTGAAGCACGCGCCCAAGTAGCGACTTCCCGCGCACGCCCTCGTGGATCTTCATCGCCTCACCGACCTGGTAGCCGATCGTGAAGGTCGGATTCAGGGCAGTCATCGGATCCTGCATGATCATGGAAATCTTCTTGCCGCGAATCGCGCGCATCTGGGAATTGCTGAGCTCGGTCAGCTCTTCACCGTCGAGCCTGACCGAACCCGAGGCGATCCGGCCCGTCGACGCGATCAGGCGCAGGATGCCCATCGCCGTGACCGACTTCCCGCAGCCGGACTCCCCGACGATGCCCAGAGACTCCCCCTCGTCGACGTAGAAGCTCACGCCGTCGACCGCGCGCGAGGGCCCGGTCTTCGTCTGGAACTCGACATGGAGATCGGTCACCTCCAGCAGATGGGAGGAGTCTGCGTTCGGGGACCGCGGCTCTTCTGACAACGCACCCTCCCTACAGCGTCTGGAGACGGGGGTCGAGACGGTCACGCAACCAGTCCCCCAGCGTGTTGGTCGCCAGGACGGTCGCGAAGATGGCGAACCCCGGAACGATCGAGAGCCACGGGGCCGATGTCAGCTGGGCGCGCCCCTCGGAGACCATGCCCCCCCACGACGGGGCGGGCGGAGGAATGCCGACACCGAGGAAGCTGAGCGCCGCCTCGAAGAGGATGACCGTGCCGACCTGCAGCGTGGTGATGACGAGCACAGTCGGGATCACGCCCGGCAAGATGTGCTTAATCATGATCCGCGTGTTCGACGATCCGGCGCAGCGGGCAAGCGTCACGAAGTCCTGCTGCTTCAGTGCCAGCACCTCCACCCGCACCTGGCGCGCCGTCGGAGGCCAGATAAAGAGCGTAATAATCAGGATCACGTTCAGGAAACTGGGGCCAAAGATCACCGCCATCAGGATCGCCAGGAGAAATGCCGGAAATGCGATCAGAATGTCGACGGTGCTCATGATCAGCGAATCCAGAATCCCCCCAAAGAACCCCGCCACCAATCCCAGGCCGACGCCGATCAGCGTCTTGAACACCAGGATCACCAAGACAACCGAGACCGAGATGCGCGCACCGTAGATCACGCGACTCAACTGGTCCCGCCCGTGAATGTCCGTTCCGAGCGGGAAGCGTATCGTGCCGCCATCAAAAACCGGCGGCTCGAGGCTGTACTGCAGCTGCCCGTGCCGTTCGCTGTGCGGGGCGAGTAGTGGTGCGAACAGCGCGACCACGACCAGGCTGACCATTACCGCGAGCGAGAGCGCCGGCAGAATCGGCATCGCGAAACGCGACGGCGCGGCGACCATCGTCGCCGGAGCCTTGACGAATTCGCTGTCCGTGGTCACCAACAGGTCCTCTCAAGTGGTGAGACGTTGCGCATGTTCATCCTCAGACGACTAGTGCTTGATCTTCGGATTGAGATAGACGTAGAGGATATCGACGAGCAAGTTCCCGAATATCACCCACGAGCTGAACAGTAAGATGATCGCCTGCACGAGCTGGAAGTCACGGTTATTGACTCCCTCGAGCACGAGCAGCCCGATACCCGGCCAGAAGAACACCGTCTCCACGATCACCGACCCGCGGATCAGGCCGAGAAAGACGAGCGACGCAAAGGTCAGGATCGGTAGCGCGCCATTCTTGAAGGCGTGCTTCCACAGCACGCTCGTCTCACCGACCCCCTTGACGCGAGCGAGCCTGACGTAGTCGCTGCTGAGTACCTCTATCATGCTGGAGCGGGTGATCCGCATGAGGCCCGCCACCGGGCCCCAGCCGAGCGTGATCGCCGGCAGAACCAGGTGACGCCACTCCCCGCGGCCACCAGACGGCAGCCAGTTCAGCCAGACGGCGAAGACGAGAACCAGCATGATCCCGAGCCAGAAGTTCGGCGCCGCCTGCCCCATCACGGCCAGGAGGCGGGCACCAGCGTCGAGCGCCGAACCCCGGAACGCCGCCGAGTAGACTCCGATCGTCAGGCCCAGCAGCAGCGTGAACCCGTAGGCCGCGACGGCCAGCTCCAGCGTTGCCGGCAGCCTGGTCGAGACGAGTTCCGATACCGGGATCTGGTAGCGAAGCGAGGTCCCGAAGTCGCCTTGAGCGGCCTGCGATACCCAGCGCCAGTATTGCTCCGGGATGGGCCGATCGAGGAGCAGCAGTCTCCGCATCTCCAGGTACTGCTCGTGGGGCGCCTCATCGGAGATCATCATGCGCGCGGGATCGCCGCTCAGCCGCACCGTGCCGAAGATCACGACGGTGATCACAAACATCGCGAAGATGGCATGGAGGATCCGCTGGGCGATAAACCGGCCCATCGCTCAGCTGGCCAGGAACGCTCGAACGGCCCGCTCAAAGCGGACTGGCTGGTCAATCAGGATGCTGTGCCCGGCACCCGGGATCTCCTCGGCAGTAGCGCTCGGCATCACCGCGAGCATCCGCTCTATCGTCCCGCGGCCGAGGATATCGCTGTCCTCGCCACGCAGGATCAGGGTCGGGCATTTGATCCTGCCGCACGACTCCCAGAGAAGCGGGATCTCCCTGGCGCCGGCCGATCCGGTGATCCAGAGAAGTTCGGGGTCATGCCGCCAGACCAGCTTCTTCGCCCAATTGATCCGGAGGCCATAGTCGATCGAACGCTCGACCTGCTGTGGTGGAGTATTGGGGTTCCGCAGCCGGAAGTACTCTCCGGCCTCTTCGCGGCTGCGAAATGCCAGCGGGCGCTCGACACCAACGCCCGCCATCAGCGTCTTCGCACCGCTCCGTTCGACCTCCGGCCCGGAGTCGACCAATACCAGGTGCTTGAGTGAGGCGGAGTGCTCGGCCGCGTAGGGCATCGAATTGCGGCCGCCCAGGGAGGCCCCGACGAGATCGAACCGCCCGAACCCGAGTGCCCGCCGGAACCCCACGATGTCGGAAGCGAACGCCGTGACCGGATACCCCTCGGGAGCATGCTCGCTCGCACCGTGACCACGCTGATCGAGGGCGAGCACACGGAAGTCGCCGCGAACGTGCTCGGCAAAGTCGTCCCAAACGTGACAGTTACCGGAGATGCCGTGCAAGAGGAGCAGGACATCCTCGCTTGGCCCACCCCAGTCGAGGTAGTGGAGCCGGAGACCGTTCACCTCAACGAAACAGTCCGCTGGCGCGGCGACCATCCGGCTCCCCTAGCCTCGTGTGCCTCTTCCGATGGCCTGTCTCTTCCCATGGCCGCGCCAGCATGGAGTGATTGCCTGCGACGCTTCGCGCCGACAGGCAATCACTCCGAGCAGATCGCTCCGAGAACTACTCCGGGTACACAAACTCAAGATACGAGAGCGGGCCACGTCGTGGCGAGACCTGATCCCATGAGCCGACGTTCGGCCCCACACCCTGAGTCAGGTGGAGCGAGGCGATCGGGATCGTTGGGTATGAACGGTAGATCTCGTTGCCCAGCTCACGCTCGAGCTGAATCTGCCGCTCGATATCCGTCTCCTTGTTGAGCTGCTCGCACAGGACATCGAAGTACGGGAGCTCCGTGTGCGTGAGCGTCGCGAAGGTCGGTCCACCGTGGAGGCACGCGTAGCGGGTCGGACGGACGATCGGGCCGCCCTCGAAGGACCACGTCCAGCCGCCCTCATCACCCGTCGTGCGGTCGAAGAGCATGCTCCGCAGGCCCGGTCGATAGTCAGCCTGGTTCCGGATGACGTTGCAGCCGAGGTTCGCTTCCCACATCTGTGCCACGGCCTCGCCGATGTCCGGACCGTAGACCTGACCGTTGATCAGCCAGATCTTGATGTCGAAGCAATCGGGGTATCCCGCGTCCGCCATGAGCTGCCTGGCCTGCTCGGGATCGTAGGGATCCGGCGTCCAATCATCATTCCACCACGGCATGCCGGGCCTGATGAAAGAGAAGCTCAGCACACCCGGTTCGCCGTAGCCGAACAGAATCTTGTCGACGATGGACTGGCGATCGACCGCGAGACTGAGCGCCCTGCGAACCTGGATCGACCGATCCGACATCGGATCCTCACCGGCCCACGGCAGCGACGGATCATAGTTCGGGCGAGTCGGGTAGAGACCGCCGAACGCGATAAACGGCTCGACGGCGTTCTGAGCGATTGCAATCCTGAGCCCGGCTGACTCGAGCTCGCTCACCAGTCGTGCCGGCACCTGCGCGATGTCGACCTCACCGGTGCGCAGCATCGCGACACGGGTCGAGTCATCCTGAACGTTGAGGTAAACGATATCGGCGTATCCGGGGGTCACCCGGTAGTGGTCCTCGACCGCCCTGACCGTCATGCTCACGCCGGGCACCTGCGACACGAACTCGTACGGGCCCGCGTAGACCGGGTTGCGCGCGAACTCATCCTCGCCCACCTCCTCGAAGTAAGCCTTCGAGAACGGGCGCAACGTCCGTCCGCCGTCGTCGGGCGACATCACGCGGAAAACCTCGATCGGGTTCATCGGCTGCGGCTGGTGGATGGTGAGTGTGAGGTCATCCACGACCACGATGTTGTCCGGGTCCTTGCCGAAGAAGGTGGTGATGATCGACGTGTTGGCGTTGACCGACCCCTCCTTCAGGAACTCGGTCATGGTGAACTTGACATCGTCGGCGGTGACTTCGCCGTAGCCCTTGTGGAACTTGATGCCCGGCTTGATCTTGAAGACCCAGTCCACGCTTCCATCGGCGTTCTCGGTGCTGTCAAAGCTCTCAAGGATGGCGCCGTTGGTCGGCGTGTCGGTGTCCCAGTCCCACCAGACGAGCGGCTCGGCGATCACCGACAGAGCGGCCTCGCCGGTGGCCGTACGCAGCAGGAAGCGCTCGCTGCCAAACCCCGCGATGACCGTCAGCGTCCCCTCGGGCTCGCGGTCCGCTTCCGGGGCAGCCTGCGTCGCGGCAGCCTGCGTCGGTGCGGCGGTAGTCGCTGGAGCTTCGTCGTCGTCATCCCCGCAGGCGGCGGACACCGCCAGAAACGCTACGATCACGCCCCACAGCGCAGCGCGGCGTAACCCCGTTCCTAACCTCGCGCCCATCTCTGCTACACGTCGCACGTCGGCTACTCCTAATCGCGATCCACCGGTGGCCTGGCGGGTCCCCAGCCACGCGTCCCCAATCGGGACGGGGAGCTTAGCACGCACGTTTTGTCGTGCACAACGCTGCAAGAGGAGGCTGGGAACCGACACCACTGCCGCGATCACGCAGACGGTTCGTCGCGGCCCACGTGCCCAGAGACGCGCTGCGCGACGTGCGTGACCCACCGCTGCGCGGGCCTTCACGCGGGGTCGGCCGCATTCGCGGTGACCGTGCGATCTGCCCGCTAGCCCCTGTGATGCCCGAGCGGGTGCACGGGCGGCCGAGTCCGGCGGGCGATGCGGTCCGTGGCGTCGTCAGTACGAGCGCGGCAGCCCGAGTACACGCTGACCGAGATAGGCCAGGATCAGGTTGTTGTTGACCGGCGCAATCGACCACAGGCGCGTCTCACGGAACTTCCGCTCTACGTCGTTGTCGACATCGAAGCCGGCGCCGCCAAAGGTGTCCAGGCAGACATTCGCCGCCTGCCATGCAGCCTTCGAAGCGAGCAGCTTCGCCATATTCGCCTCCGGACCGCAACTCTCGCCACGGTCGAACTTCTCTGCGGCGCGGTAGCGCACGAGGTCGGCCGCCTCCAGGTCAGCATGGGCCGCCGCGATCGGAAACTGTACTCCCTGATTCGCCCCGATCGGCCTCCCGAACACCACCCGATCGCTCGCATAGCGAACGGCCCGATCGATGAACCAGCGACCGTCTCCGATCGCCTCAGCGGCGATCAGGATCCTCTCCGCGTTCCACGAGTCGATCACGTACCTGAATCCTTCGCCCTCCTCGCCGATCATGTTCTCCCGCGGCACCATCAGGTCATCGAAGAAGAGCGCGTTCGTGTGCTGATTGATCATCAGCCTGAGCGGCTGAACGTCTATCGCAGAGGCCTGCCCGGCAAGGTCCACGACGAAGGCGGAGAGACCGCGCGTCTTGTCGTCCAGGTCGGCGTAGGGTGTCGTCCGGGCCAGCAATATCATCAAATCTGATTGCATCACGCGCGAGATGAAGACCTTCTGCCCGTTGATCCGGTAGCTGTCGCCGTCGCGGACGGCCGTGGTCGTGATGCGCGTCGTCTCCGAACCCGCCTCCGGCTCCGTCACGCCGAAAGCCTGCAGCCGGAGCTCCCCGCTCGCGATCCGTGGCAGGTAGCGCTCCTTCAGCGCGCTGCTGCCGTGTCGCAACAGGATTCCCATCGTGTACATCTGCCCGTGGCAGGCCGAGGAGTTGCCTCCGGATCGATTCACCTCCTCGAGGATCACGCTGGCCTCAGTCAGGCTTAGGCCGGCCCCGCCGAATTCCGTCGGAATGAGCGCCGACAACCAGCCCAGTTCGGTCAGCTCATCGACGAAGGCCGTCGGATACTCGCGTTCCCGATCGAGTTCGCGCCAGTAGGACGACGGATACTTGCGGCAGACCTCGCGTATCGCGCGGCGTATCGCCTCGACGCTTGCCTCGTGTCCGGTGACCATTACCGACTCCCGTACGACCGCTGACGCCCCGAGTCGCCGCTTCTCGTTCCCGTTCGCGCCGAGCGGCCGCTCGGCGTGCCTGAGCGGCAGGAGGCGCGCGCAGGTGTGACGCCTCGCGGCGCGCTGATCCCGACGGTCCCGTCGTTGTCGATCTCCCGCTGAGCCATCACCACCAGAGCTCCCGCTCGACCGCCGAGCGCTGCGCCAGATCGGACGGCAGCTCGCGCCTGCCGATGCGCGTCCCGAGCAGGGAGCGGGTCGGCTGGTACACCGGCCTCACGCCGCAACTTGTGCCGGTACGGCCCATCATCGAGCAGGTCGTCGACCGTGCCGGTGCAGGCCGTCATCGCCTGGGCACTCGACTGCTGCCAGTCGGCTCCCCGCTCCGCACTGGTGACCGGGCGAATGTGGATGAACGCAGGATCTGCCATCCAGACCGCTCCTGACCGTACGGCCGGGGTACGGATCCTCGCGAATATACACGGCGGAGCAGCGAGTCGGACCGCCCGCCGCGGTGACAGGTTCCGCCGATTCGAGAGCGGAATCACCGAGAGCGGGAAGAACTGCCGGACGTTAGTCTGCGCTATCCCGTCAATGTGGTCGCTCTGACCGCCGACCCATCACTGCCTCCACCAGACGTCGCTCGGAGGCATCCGCCGGCGGCTCTCGCACGATGCGCCGAGTCGGGACGGTTGTTGCGGGCTCCGCGGCGAGCCGAGGTGCGAGGTGCTGCACGAACTCGGCGACGCCGGCGGGCAGATCAACGCCCTCGCCTGAGCCGCCGTCCTGAGCGATAGCTGCCCCGACCCCCCTGCGCGCGGCTGGCCCCCGCACCGGGGTGCACCGGGGACGGATCACGCACGAAGGGCATGATCGCGGCAGCGAACAGGCCGAGCACGCCCATGACGACGAGGATCCCGTCGTAGCTTCCGGCGACGTCGTGGTAGAGGGCGAGCGCGAGCGGACCCGCCGCGCCGAAGACAAGCGAGAACGGCATCACGACGCCCCGCACGGCCCCCAGATAGCGGCGCCCGAAGAGCGTGGCCCAGAGCAGTTCGTTGAGCGGGGCGAAGCCGGCCATCCCCAGCCCCACGGTGAGAAAACTCACGGCGACGAGCGGCGTGCTGCCCACGCGCGCGGAGGCGACGACGGCCAGCATGCCGACGGCGACGCAAGAAAACGCCCCCGTCGCGAGCAGGCGAACGGAGGTCCGCTCGGCGGCGAGGCCCCACAGCGGGCGCGTGAGCAGGCCCGGGAGGGCCAGCAGCGAGAGCATCAGGGCCGCCGTCGTGCGCGGGAAGCCGGCGTCGGTGAGGAAGGGGAGCCCCTGCGTCGCCAGCGAGAGCACGTTGAGACCGACGAGGCCGAAGGCGACGATGAGCAGCCAGAACGCCGGCGTCCGGATCGCCTGCGAGCGGGTCAGCGAGCGCTCGAAGTCGGCGCGGGCGATCCGCTCTTGCTCACCACCGCCTGCATCGGCGGCGCGCCCGTCGGGCAGAAGCCCGCGGTCCTCGGGCCGGCGCCGCATGGCCAGCGCCGCCGGCAGGACGAGCAGCGCGGTCGCGAGCGCGAGCCCCCGCCAGCCCGCGCGCCAGCCGAAGGCGTCGACAACCGGCGTGAGCGCGTTCGGCACCACGACGCCGGCGAGCGAAAGACCCATCGCCGCGATCGCGATCGCGCGGCCCCGGCGGGTCACGAACCACTTCGACAGCGTGACGCTCACCACCAGGGAGCCGCCGACGGCGATGCCCGCCGACTGCAGCAGCCCACGCAGAAGCCACCACTGCCAGAGCTCCTGGACCTCGGCTGTGAGGAGCAACGTGATGACGGTGGCGGCGCCGCCGGCGAGCACGAGCGGGCGCCCGCCGTGCCGGTCGATCAGCCCGCCCACGGCGAGGCCGGAGAACGCCATGACGGCCTGTCCCCCGATGAAGGCGGCGATGAACTCGGTGCGCGTCCAGCCCAGCTCCTCGGTCATCGGCTCGAGGAAGACGCCCGGTATGTAGCCGACGAGCCCCGCGCCCATCACGAGGTTGATCACGAGACCGGCGGCGACGATGTACCAGCCGGCGTAGAAGCGCGGTCTCCGGTCGCGCCGGCCCGCCGCAGACGGCGCCCGGGGCGTCAGAGGGCCCGGAAGATGCGCCGGCCCTCGAGGCGGACGACGTGCCCGAAGCCGGGCGCGGGGAAGTGGCCGGCGATGACGAGGGGCGACTCCGACTCGAGCTCCTCCATGACGCGCCGCCGGGTGCGGGCGGCCGCCCGGGAGTCCTCGTCGAAGCGCGGGCCCCACTCCGTCTCCTGCACCTGTGCGGGGTGATGGGCGACGTCGCCCAGCACGACGGCCCGTTCGCCCCGGGACTCGAGCAGCAGGCTCTGATGGCCGGGCGTGTGGCCCGGCGTCGGGAGCAGCCGCACCCCCTCGGCCAGTTGCTCCTCGCCGCGCGTCGTCTCGAGCATGCCTCGCTCCGCGAGCGGCGCCACCTGCCCGGCGATGTGAGGGTAGCTCCCGGCACGCTCCGGGGAGCCGAAGTAGAGCCAGTCGCGCTCGGGGACGAGGTGGCGGGCGCGGCCGAAGGAGGGCTCGCCCGAGACGATGTTCCAGCCCACGTGGTCGCCGTGCAGGTGGGTGAAGAGCACGGTGTCGACCTCGCCCGGCGCGACTCCGGCGGCGTGGAGCTCCTCGAGCAAGCGGCCGCGCAGGCCGCCGAGACGTTCGTGCGGGCCGGGCCCGAGTCCGGTGTCGACGACAATCGTCCGGTCCGGCATTCGCACCAGAAATCCCTGCGTGTTGAAGGTGAAGTTCTCGCCCGCGCCCGCATCCGGGTAGAGCTCGCGGTAGGGCGGCCACGCCGCGGCCGGGACGTCGGGGAAGGTCCAGGTGAAGGCGCGCCGGAGCGGCGTGTCGTAGAGGGCGACGACCTCGATGGCACCCACGCGCACGGAGCTCGGTCCCGTCACCAGGGTGCCACCCTCCCGTGCGCCGCCGCGCGCCCGCATTGAAGCACAGGCGGAGGCCGAGGGGCGCGGCGTTCCCTTGCTCAGCGTGCCCGGATGCCCCCCGCGGCGAGCCACACCGCTCCCGCCGAGGCGAGGAGCACCGAGCCCCCGAGGGTGAGCGCGGCCTGCACGGTGGTCGCGTCGGCGACGGCGCCGAGCGTGAGGGGGCCTACCCACCCCCAGCCGATCGCGAAGTGCCAGCCGCCGACCGCCCGTCCCCGCAGCGCGGCGGGGACCGCGTCCTGCAGCATGATCCACTCGAGCGTGTCGACCATCGCCGCCGCGGCGCCGATGCCGCCGCAGGCGAGCAGGGAGAGCCAGAAGAGCGTCGAGTTCCCCACCACGAGCAGCAGCGCGCCAAAGAGCGCGAAGACGGCGATGAGTATCAACCCGCGGCGCAGGCGATCCGCCGCCCCGACCAGGAAGGCCATCCCGACCATCGAGCCGGCGGAGGCGCCTGCCGTCAGCACGCCGAGACCCTCGGGCCCGACATCCAGCACCCGGTCGGCGACCGCGGGGAGCAGCCCCATGTAGGAGAAACCGAAGATCTCGACGATGATCATCATCCCGAGCAGGAGCCGGACCACCGGCGTGGTCAGGATCAGGCGCAGCCCCTCGATCACCTCGGCGGAGAAGCGGGCGACGGGGCGGGGGGCAGCTTGCTCGCGGTGAGCGCGCGCGAAGAACAGCGCCGCGAAGGCGAGCGGCACGGCGCCTGCCAGAAGCGCCGGGGCGGGGCCGAGCCAGCCGATGAGCACGCCCGCGCCCAGGGATCCTGCGACGCCGATGGAGCGCTGGCCGAGGGAGGTGAGGCTGATGGCGTTCCCGAGCCGCTCGCGCCCCACGATCGCGGCCTGCAGCGGCTGGAGAGCCGTGCTCTGGAAGGCGTTGGTCGATCCGGAGACCGCGGCGAGCGCGATCAGGAGCGGCACCACGGCGACGCCGAGGGCGACGGTGAGCGCCATCAGGCTCACCACGACCAGGCGCACGACCGCGGCCGCGGCCAGCACGCGGGCGCGCGGCCAACGATCGGAGACGGCGCCGGCGATCGGGCCGACGACGAGATGGGGCACGGTGCGCACCGCGAAGGAGAGGGCGGCGAGCAGCACCGAGCCGGTCTCGTCGAGGACGAACCAGCCGACCGCGAGCCGCTCCATCGAGACGCCGAGGCCGAAGAGAACGGCGCCGAGCCAGGTCGTCCGGAAGAGGGGCTCACGGAAGGAGGCGAACGGGCCGGGGCGAGGGGAGGGAGCGCCCGTTTCGCCTCCGTCGCCGCTCACGACCGCTCCCCCCGGGCCGCGCCCCTCCCCGGCGCTCCCGGGGCTACTCGGCGGCCCCGGGCGGTCCGGAGGGAGGGAAGGCTGCCGGCGAGAGCGATGGTGGCACGCGGGGCGACGGCGTGCACACGGCGCGGGGCGCGACCGCACGCGGCACGGGCGGTGACAGCAACCGGCGGGGCCGCGAGAATAGCCGCGGGAGTGGATGGTGTCCGGTGGTGCCCGCGGTCTTCAAAACCGTTGTGGGGCCGCGTCGCGGTCCTGGGTGGGTTCGACTCCCACGCACTCCCGCCACCACCTCAGGGACGGTCGGCTCGAGGCGGTGACGCCCGGATAGCCACCGCGAATAACGCGGAAACATCGGCCAACGATGCGGCGACATCGCTTGACGGTTCGCACGGCCACCGCTTTCCTACGGCTTCGAGCCGGATTCCGCGCCGGTGCTGATGCGCGGCCGCACGCCCAGGAGCACCCTTGTCCACCAACTCGACACCGGACGGAGCAGCGCCACACGACCTCACGGCGGAAGATCACGCGATCGGCCTGCCGGAATTCACGACCGAGCAGCTGCTGTTGATCAAGCAAGGCGCAGCGAGGCTTCGCAACGAGTTCGAAGGCGTCTTCAATGCCGAGACCGTCGAGCGCTACATGGTCGACTCTCGCACAAAGCTGAAGGCCGGTGCCCGGCTGCTGGACTGGCTGCCGCTGCTCATAGAGCGCTTCACCCGCGACCGGCTCCGAGCGCTCAAGCGCCTTGAAGTCGGATCGCTGGATGTGCCTGCGGTGCTGTTCTTGTGCACGCACAACGCGGGCCGCTCCCAGATGGCGGCAGGGTGGCTGCGCCATCTCGCCGGCAGCCGCGTGGAGGTGTTTTCCGGCGGTTCGGATCCGGGGCTCGAAACCAACGCCACGGCGATCGAGGCCATGGGAGAGATCGGCATCGACATCACTGGCGAGTACCCCAAACCGTGGACTGACGAGATTGCCCGCGCCGCCGATGTCATCGTCACGATGGGATGCGGCGACGCTTGTCCGATCTTCCCGGGCAAGCGTTACGAAGACTGGGAGCTCACCGACCCGGCGGGCCAGCCGATCGAGGTTGTGCGTGAAATACGCGACGACATCGGCCACCGCGTCGGCGCGCTGCTCGCGACGCTAAGAATTCCGGCCGCGGCGTAAACGAGAATCGCAGCAGCGCCGTCGCCGCCTCTAGGATGCGACGGCTTCGGCGGCGGGGCCTTGGGGCGGCAGTCCGATGGGGAAGGCGTCGCGGATAGCGGCGTCGACGGCGCTGCTGATGTGAGACGGCCAGTGGTTCGCCGTTGAATCTCCGCTCTCAAGGTCGATCACGTACGACATCATCGACTTCACTCTATCGCGATATCGCAGCAGGCAAATGCGCCGCCCGGCTCCCGTCTCAATGACACCCTTGACCGCATCCTCGGTCGCGTGCGTGACGATGGAGAAAATGACCAACTCGCTCGTGACAATGGTCTTCGTTGCTCCCAACGCCCGGACAGCCTCCTCGCCGCGCAGGTCCGCCTCGCCGGCGCTGACCAGCGAAGCGTTCGGATAAGGTACCTGCGGGCCCGCCGGACGCCGACACCCACGCGTATGACGAGGCCAGCGCCGTAGATGAGGGTGGCGAAGGAGCCGAACATATGGGCACCCGGCGGGTCGTCATAGTGGGCGGAGGCTTCGCCGGGCTGAGCGCCGCCTACACGCTGATGAAGCGGGGCATCACGCCCCTCCTGCTCGAGGCTGAGGAGCGCGCGGGAGGACGCGGCCGCGGCGAGAGAGTGGACGGGTTCTCCCTGGACATGGGCGCATTCGTCTTCACGTCCACCTACGACACCGCCTTCCGCCTGTGCGAGGAACTGGGACTGCCGCTCGTCGGTTCGACGATGAAGTTCGGCCACCACCGCGGCGGCCGATGGGTGACCACGACACCCGACCAGTCGCTCCGGAGTTTCGTGCGGCACCTGCCTGCGGCCGCCGCCATGGGCTTCCTCTCACCCTCAGGTATGCGGTCCGCCTTCCGGGTGATGCGGGAGATCCGCCGCCAGTCGGCGTACCTGAGTTTCGCCAGCGACAGCCGCCTCGCCGAGATCGACGACGAAGAGAGCTTCGGCGACTACCTCAAGCGCCTCGGCGTCACCGAGAAGCTGGAGGTGACGCTCAACGGCCCCCTGAAGATGATCCTGGGCGATGCAGCGCCCGCGGGCCAGGCGCTGATGCGAGCGTACATCGGGGAGACGATGCTCAGCGGCGGCAGGGTTTACATGCCCGAGCGAGGCATCGGCTCCCTCAGCGAAGCGCTTGCCGCTGCCTGCTCCCATGCGGTTCGCGCATCGACCCCCGTCAGGAAAATCGTCGTCGCAGAGGGAACTGTGACCGGCGTCGTCGTGGACGGCGAGACGATCGAGACGGACGCGGTCATCTGTGCCGTCCCCGGCACGAAGGTCCCGGACCTTCTTCCCGACCTGCCGCCGGCGACCCGCCGCGCGCTCGGCACCGTCAGCTATTCAACCGGCTGCCGGGTGGTGATCGGCCTCGACCACTCTCCCCTCCCTCCCGGCTGGCATGGCGCGCTCTACCCGGAGGACGACGACGCCCCGCTGCTGCTGGACCGTTCCGCCTTCCTGCCCGCCTGCGCGCCGCCGGGCAAGAGCATTCTCGACCTGCTCATCGGGCGGGATCGCGCCAAGGAGCTGATCCCGCTCGACGACGATGAGATCAAACGCCAGCTGCTGGGCGCCGCTCGCCGGAAGGCGCCGCCCGGCTCTGCCCTTCCCGGCGACGACGAGGGTCTGTTCTTCCGCGTCTACCGCTGGGAAGAGGCCCTGTGCATGGGGACGCCCGGGATGCTGGCCGCAGCGGCGAACATCCCGGGACAGCTTGCCGGGAGCATCGACAACCTGTTCCTGGCGGGCGACTACATGCGCGTGCCGTCGGTCAACGGCGCCCTCTCCAGCGGGGTCAGCGCCGCCACCGAGGTCGCCGACCTGCTCGTCTCTCGCGCCAGCTAAGCCGGGCGCCCTGCCGAGCCGCGCCGGGAGCACGCGGGCACGGGTCGCGCGCACCGGGCCGGCCCGCTCGCCGGAACCCGCCACCGGTGACGTCCACAGCCAGTAGACACTCCCGGGGTTGGCTGCGAGCGCCATCGCGGCGGCGGCCGCGGTGGGCACGCCGTCCCGCGCTAGGCTCCGAGAAAGTCGAGGACCGCCGCCGGGTCGGTGAGATCCGGCAGCACGAGGTCGGCGCCGCTCTCCCGGAGGTCCTCCTCCGCGTGGCGCCCGGTCGCCACCGCGAGGACCCGGGCCCCGGCGGCGCGACCGGCGGTGACGTCATGGGGAGTGTCGCCGATGACGACCGCTCGGGCCGGCGACGGCTCGACGCCCCGGGCCGCCGCGAGCGCCCGGATCGCCTCCGTCACGATCGCGGGCCGCTCCGGAGAGTGGTCGCCGAAGCCGCCGGCGGGGAAGCGCTCCCAGAGGCCGTAGTGGCGCAGCTTGAGTTCGGCGCCTCGCCTCAGGTTGCCGGTGGCGAGACCGAGCGCGGCGGGCGACTCGCGGAGCGCGTCGAGCAGCTCGACGACACCGCCGAGAATCCGCCCCCGGTGGGAGGAGAGCGTCCCCGGCAGCCGCGCGAGGTAGGCGGCGGCGAGCCGGTCGACCGCGGCCGGGGTGGGCTCGACGTCCGCAAGCGCGAGCACGTCCTGGATGATCGCGCGATCGGAGCGTCCGGCGAAGGCAACGCCAGCGAGCCCGGTGAGGCCCAGCTCGGCGGCGGCGGCGCCGGCCAGCGCCGCGCGCCCGGCGCCCCCGCTCTCGATCAGGGTGCCGTCGATGTCGAAGAGGAGGAGACGCACGTGGGGAGTGTAGCCACCGGTTTGCCCGCGCTCACATCGAAGCCGATCCCGGGCGTCGGGCGCGGCACCAGCCGAAGGCCTGCCTGGACACCAGGGAGGGGAGACCGAACGGTCTCCCCTCCCTGGTGGTGTTCTGCTCCCGGCTTCTCCTCCTACGCCGGCGTGATCTCGTCGTAGTTGAGCTCCGGGAAGTTCCGCGGCACGTAGTCCGCGATTACGTCCTCGTACCACGCGTTCGGGCTGACCCCGTAGCGGGTCGGCCCGACAGGTGCCTCCCCTTCATACGAGAAGAGATCGTTGATCTGCCGGAAGATCCCGGCCCGCGCCTCGTCGTCGAGCTCGACCGTTGCCGCGCCGTAGAGCTCATCGAACTGCTTCGCGGTCGGGTCGTCGGGCCCATCCCAGAGGCGGTACGCGCCGTCGCCCTCGTACCAGTCGTAGAGGAACGAGGCATCGTAGAGGTAGGCGACCCAGCCGGCGTTGAAGGCACCGGGCCACGCCGCCTGCTCGCGACCGTAGAGGCGGTCACGCCAGATGTTGATCTCCAGCACGTTGATGTTGGTATCCAGGCCGATGTCCTGCCAGAAGCCCGTCGTCGCCTCGACCTCGGCCTTGGCGTCGCCGGCGAGCCGACTGTCGACCTGCATCGAGAAGCCGTTCGGGAACCCGGCGTCGGTCAGCAGCTGACGCGCCATGTCGGGGTCGAAGGGGATCGGCGTCTTGTCCGGGCTGAATCCAAACACGGGCTCGCTCGGGATCTGGTTCAGTGCCGGCGATCCCAGCGAGCGGTAGACCGCGTCGATGATGAGCTGCGCGTCGATCGCGTTGATCAGAGCTCGCCGGACCCGCACGTCGTTCGTCGGGTGAGCCTCGGCGCGACGGTTGTTGAAGTCCCAATGCTGCGCACCGAGCGATGCCGGGCCGCCCGTCTTGATGTTGCTGAAGCCGTTGACGCGCGCCACCTCGGTGGCGGGCACCCGCGACATGAAGTCAAGATCACGGGTCTCCAGCGCCGCGACCAGCGTCGTGAATTCCTCGATGATGTTGAGCTTCGCCTCCGTGAAGCCCTTGTTGCCCCGCCACGAGGAGGGGCTGGCCTCGAACTCGATCGACTGATCCTGCACGATGTTGGTAACGACGTAGGAGCCGGTGCCGACCGGGTTCTTCGCCAGGGCCTCCGAGAAGGCCGTCTGCGATCCCGTCGCTTCGTAGACGTGCTTCGGCAGGACGTACGGGAGCGCGGCACGCCGGGGCATGATCGGGTCGGTGCCCGCAGCGCGGATACGAACGGTTCGCGGATCGACGACCGTCACCGTCTCCTGCGTGTTGACGCGCGAGATCAGCCGCGACTGGTTGTCGGGATTTGCGTAGTACTCGAAGCTGAACTTGACGTCCTCGGCCGTAAACGGCATCCCGTCCGACCACTCCGCCTCGCGCAGGTTGAAGATCCAGTCACGGCCCTGGGGCTCCCAGGACTCCGCGAGCGCCGGAGTCACGACGGCGCCCGTGGCGTCGAGCCTGGTCAGCGGGTCGTAGACCGCGTAGTACTCGGCCGGCGCGAGCGCCGTGGTGTTCGGATCCATCGACGGCGACTTGTTCTGCCGACCCGTGATCACCGATCCCATGACGACGGGTTCCGGGGTCGCGGCCGGCGCGGCCGCGGCAGCCGTCGCGGCCGGGGTCGCGGCCGGCGCGGCCGCGGCAGCCGTCGCGGCCGCGGTCGCGACCGGTGCGGCCGCTTCGTCGTCGTCGTCGTCGTCGCCGCAGCCGATCACGGCGGCCGTCGCGAGACCGACGCCGCCGAGGGCGGCTCCCCTCAGGAGCGTTCGCCTCCCGAACCTCGTCCTCAACAGCTCAGATTCCATCTCCATCCTCCCCTCGCCGCCGTGGGTTCTCGCGCCAGCGCCGCCCGCCGCAGAAGCGACGAGCGGTTTGTGGAGAATCCGCACCCACCATTACGTGCGTCACCGTAGCGGGGATGTATCAGGATGACAAGATCCCGGTCGTCAGCGGCGGCGCCTCGGCGACCGGGCACGCAGCCCACCTGCGTTCCTCGGTACTGCGAGCAGCGCCGCGCCGGGCCTGTACGGTGATCTCCCCCCGCTCTGGCATCCGAACGTGCAGCTGCGCTGGCACCTTTCGGGCGCGGCACTCTCGACGAGGAGCAGCGGACGCGGACTCACTTTCCCGGGTCTCTTGCCCGCCTCGTGAGATGGTGTCGCGGTCCTCGATCTCAGGTCACGCTCGCTGCACCGGCTCGGCGGCGCTCTCGCGGTAGAGGAGAAACTGGAGTCCGTCTCGAGGCGGCGGCGCGCGTGCGGATCACATCGGCGCGGAGCCGGCGGGCGTTCGAAGCTTCGTCGACGCTGTGCCCGGGTCGGCGCGGGGCGACACGGGCCGGGACATCGAGGCGATCCTCGCCGAGGCGGAGGAGCAGGAGGCCCGCGCCGGGCCGGCGTAGGGAGGCTCCGCTACCCCCGGAGCCAGCGCGAGAGGCGGATCAGGCCGAGACGCAGGTCCCGCGTCACGATCGCGGCCGCGCTCGAGCCGGGCGGGCCGGGACGCGGGGGCGGAGGTGCCGGAGAATCCGGGGACCGGGCCGCGGCCGCTGGCTGGGAGCGCGCCTCGCGGGGGGCCTCGAGCAGCCCGATCACGCGGTCCTGCGACTCCTGCAGCCGGTGCCTGGTCGCCTCGTGCGCGCGCTGCTCGGCGAGGTGGAGCTCCTGCGCCCGCCCCACCAGCTGCTCGAGGCGGTCGATCGAGCGCTCAAGCTGCTCGATTCGCTCCCGCAGGAACTGCGCCTCATCGCCGGTAACGAGGGCCGGGGCGGCCGCAGCCGGCTCGCGTCCCTCGCCCGCGGGGCGGGACTGCGCGCCTGCATCCGCCTCTTCACGGAGGGAGGAGGATGCCCTCTCCGGCTCCGCCGATTCTCCCGCCTCGTGGCTCTGCGCGGTCTCCCCCGGCTTCTGCGTCTCCGGAGTCCCCCCCGCGTCCCCCGTCCCTCTCGCCTCGCCGGGAGGCGGCGCGGGTTCCTCGGCCTCAGGCGGGTCGGGAGCGCTCCGCGTGGAGGTCGGTGCCGCGGGCCCGGCGCCCCAATCGTCGGTCCCGAAGCCACGCCAGTCGACCACCCCGACCTCCACTTCTCCCGGGGCGGCGCGCGGCCGCCCGCGGCGGGCCCTCACACGCTATCGCAGGGGGGTCGCCGGTGGCGAGCGGGGAGCCGCGCCGGACGGGGCCGCAGAGCAGCGGTGCGCCGGGAGTGATCGGCGCGCGGGACGCGGGGAGACCCCCGCCACGCGGTGAGGCCGCGTGGCGAGGGCCCCGGTGGACCTCCGAATCGGATCCGGTTGGCCTAGCTCACCTCCGCGATCGCCGCCTCGAGCGTGGCGCGCGCTTGCTCGAGCTCCGTCGAGGGGATGTTCGTATAGCCCACGTCGGAGACGAGCGGGATACCCTCCTCGCTCAGGTAGTAGCGCACGAACTCGCGCACCTGCGGCTTGGTGAGCGACTGCTTCGCCACGTAGATGTAGAGCGGTCGTGACAGCGGGTAGCTGCCGTTGCCCACCGTCTCGTCGGAGGGGGTCACGCCCTCGACCGGAACGATGCGCAGCTTGTCCTCGTTCTCCACGTAGTAGGCGTAGCCGAAGTAGCCGGAGGCGCCGCTAGAGCCCGAGATCCCGATCACGAGCACGTTATCGTCCGCCGAGTTGGTGTAGTCGGCACGCGACGCCTTCGACTCGCCGTTCACCTCCTCTGTGAAAAAGTCGAAGGTTCCGGAGTCGACGTCCGGACCGAAGAGCACGATATCCTCGTCCGGCCACCCCGACCGCACCTGGCTCCAGCTGGTGACGGTCTCCTCGGCCTCCGGGCCCCAGAGGATGTTGAGCTCCTCGAGCGTGATGCCGGTCAGCCAGTCGGCGTCGGGGTTCGCCACCACGGCGAGTCCGTCGAGGCCGACGCGAAGCTCGATGAAGTCGATGTCGGCCGCAGCGCACTTCTCGCGCTCGGAGTCCTTGATCGGCCGCGAGGCGTCGGAGATGTCGGTCTCCCCGGCGCAGAACTTCTCGAAGCCGCCGCCGGTGCCGGAGACGCCCACGGTCACGCGCACGTCACGGTGGAGCTTGCCGAACTCCTCGGCCACGGCCTCGGAGACCGGAAAGACGGTGCTCGAACCGTCGATGCTGACGGTGCCGGAGAGCGTCGCGGCCGTCGGCGTCGCGGCCGTCGTCGTCGCGGCCGTCGGCGTCGCGGCCGTCGGCGTCGCGCCGCCGTCGTCGTCGCCGCCGCAGGCGACGGCCAGCGACAGCGCTACCCCCACCAGCACGAGCAGGAGTGCCCGCTCCGACCGCCAAGGGTCTCGCACCATTCTCATCAGACGTCCCCTCCTCGTCGCTCCCATTTGCTCCCCCTCTCCCCCTTCTGCCTCTCCTCGCACCCTCGGGTTGACGCCCGTGAGTCTCGGCGCGAGCGGTTAAGGCGGAATTAACCGGGCCGGGGGGCCCGCAGTCGGTCGGGGAAGCGCACCGGGGCCCGGCCTCAGTCGACGTACTGCTGCAGGTAGTGCTCGGCGCGGACGGCCGCGGTCACGCCGTCGCCGGCGGCTGTGGCGAGCTGGCGGGCGGAGTCGACGCGCACCTCGCCGGCGGCGAAGAGACCCGGCTGCCCCGTCTCCATCCAGAGGTTCACATAGGCGTGGCCGCCCCCGTCCAGCGGCACCAGGCCTCGCAGCAGCTCGGTGCTCGGGCGGTGGCCGATAAAGATGAAGACGCCGGCGACGGGAAGATCCCGCCTGCTCCCGCTCGCGACGTGGCGGAGCGCCAGCGAGGCGACCTGGCCGTCCGGCCCGGCGGCGACCTCCTCGACGACGGTGTCCCAGAGGGGCTCGATCCGCTCGTGGGCGAGCGCGCGCTGCTGGAGGACGGCCGAGGCGCGGAGCCGGTCGCGGCGATGGATGAGGTAGACATGGCGGGCGTAGCGCGTCGTGAAGAGCGCCTCCTCCACGGCGGCGTCGCCGCCGCCCACGACCGCGACGACCTCCCCGCCGAAGAAGGCGGCATCACAGGTCGCGCAGTAGGAGACGCCGCGGCCAGTGAGGGCCTCCTCGCCCGGCACACCGAGCTTCACAGGATCGGCACCGGCCGCGACGATCACCGCCCTCGCGCGCACCTCGCCCTCGGAGGTGGCCAGGACCCAGTACCCCGGCTCGCGGCGGAGGCGGTCGACTCCGCCGTAGACCGTCTCCATACCGAAGCTCTCGGCCTGGCGCTGCATGTCGATGGCGAGATCCGGCCCCAGGACGCCGTCGGCGAAGCCCGGGTAGTTCTCGACCAGCGAGGTGAGCGCGATCTGGCCGCCGAGGACGCCCCGCTCCCAGAGCACCGTGCGCCGCCGGGCCCGGGCGGCGTAGAGGCCCGCCGCGAGCCCGGTCGGCCCCCCTCCGATGATCGCGATGTCGATCTCACTCACGACCGCTCAGTCCCCCCTGCCGCCCATTCCCGCCGTCTGGGCCGGAGTCCGCAGCCGCCCCGCTGGCGGCGCGCAGAGAAACACGCCGGACGCGCTTGTGCCCCACGTTTCGCCGTCCCCATACTGTCAGCGAACGCCGGGCGAGACGGGAGCGGCGGGTGAGCGAGAGCAGCGACCCGGGCGAAGACGGCGCCTACGCGGTCGACCGCCCCACCGACGACGATCGCGCGCAGGCCGACCCCCGCAACCTCCAGAAGATGTCGCGCTTCGTCAGTTCGTTCGCCCGCAAGAGCGGGAGCTACCTGCATCCGCAGACCGAGATCACCGAGTTCCTCGTCATCGGCCTCGCGAAGCACATCGACGAGGTCGGACGTCCGCTCTGCCCGTGCAACTTCTACGTCGACAAGGCGGAGGAGGCGACGCGCTCGACCTGGATCTGCCCCTGCGAGGAGATGCAGCGCTGGAAGTACTGCCACTGACTGCTCTTCTGCACGCCGGAAGGTCTTCCGGTCACCGAGCACCTCCCCGAGGACCACGAGGGACGGGCGATCTACGGCGAGGTCCCTGACCCGCACCCCGAGCGCGGACGCGCGCTGGCGCGGGCTGAGGAGAAGCAGGGACGCCGCATCGGGAAGTCGTCGCGGGCCGATCGCGAACTCACCTAGCGCGCGGGCAGAGCCGCGCGCCGTCCCGCTCTGCGTCCGCTCGCCCGCTAGACGAGCGCGGCCTCGAGATGCTTGGCGAGATCGCTCTTCGGCCGGAAACCGACGATCTGGCCGACGGGCTGCCCGCCCTTGAAGACCAGGAGCGTGGGGATCGAGCGGATCCCGTACTGTCCGGCGATGCGCGGGTTCTCGTCCGTGTTGAGCTTCACGAACTTGACGCGCCCCTCGTACTCGTCGGCGAGCTCCTCCACGATCGGTGCCACCATCCGGCACGGCCCGCACCACGGCGCCCAGAAGTCGACCATCACGGGGAGGTCACTCTTCACGACGTCCTGGTCGAAGGTGTCGTCTGTCGTGTCGGCAGGATGAGACATCATCAGTCCTTCCGTGGCACGGGCGCGCCGTCCCGTCTGGTTTCAGTGTAGCGGATCAGCCCGCATCCCCCGCCCGCCCGTGCGACCACGCATGCAATTGACAGGTGGTCACGCGATCGTCTAGCATCGTACATACCCCTTGGGGGTATGTCAAGGCGGGACGCCGGAGCCCGGTCCCGGGGCACGCGCGGGGACGAGGGGCCGATCATGAGCGAGGGCGGTTCGCCGGATGCGATGCGGGCGCGCCTGCGCCGCATCGAGGGCCAGATCCGCGGCATCACGAGAATGCTCGACGACGACCGATCGTGCGAGGAGGTCGTCACGCAGCTGATGGCGATCCGAGCCGGCATCGACACCGTCGGCGCGCTGGTCCTCGACGACCACCTCGAGAGCTGCCTTCCCCCGGATGCCTCGACGGACCAGGTCTCCGCGCTCCGCGAGTCGATGCGGCTGTGGTGGCGCTTCGCGCCCGGTTCGGGAGGTCTCGGCCCGACCGGCGCGCACGGCGCCGTCGAGGCGATCCCGGTCACCGACGACTAGCGCCCCCGGCCGCCGGCTGCATCCCCTACGTCGCGCCGGCCGGGGAGACCGAACCCGCGATCGTGGCCAGCAGGCCGGCGCTCACGCCCTCCGACGCCGTGCGGAGGGCGCTCTCGATCGCCCGCGCATCGGAGCGACCGTGCGCCACGTAGACGAGCCCCCCCGCGCCGAGCAGCGGCGCCCCCCCGTAACGGCGGTAGTCGAGGCGCCCCCTCGTCGCCCGCAGCCCCGGCGTGAGCAGCCAGCCCCCGAGGCGCCCCCGCGCGGAGGATCGGGCGACGTGGGAGAGCTCCTCCCAGAGCATGGCGATCACGCCCTCGATCGATTTCAGGGCGACGTTGCCGGAAAAGCCGTCGGCGACGATCACGTCGGCTGCGCTGGTCGCGATCAGGTCGTGCCCCTCGACGTTCCCGACGAAGCGCAGCCGCGCACGGGCGAGCGCGGCGTGCGCCTCCACGACCGCCGACGAGCCCTTGCTCGCCTCCCCGCCGATCGAGAGCAGCGCGACGCGCGGGCTCGCCACCCCGAGCGCGACGCGCGCGTAGGCGTCGCCGAGGTGGGCGAACTGCACCAGGTGGGAGGCGCGCGACTCGGCGTTCGCCCCGGCGTCCACCAGGAGCCGCGGGCCGCTCGTCGCCGGCAGCACGACGCCGAGTGCCGGCCGCTCCACGCCCGGAAGGCGCCCCAGCACGACCAGCGCGGTCGCGAGCACGGCCCCGGTGTTGCCGGCGGAGACGAAGGCGTCGGCCTCGCCGGCGTTGACGAGCTCCGTGCCGACGTAGATGGAGGAGCCCCGCCGCGAGCGCACCTCGAGGGCGGCATGCTCCTCCATCCCGATGCGATCGGGCGCGTGGGCGAGGCGGAGGCGCTCCCGGACGCCGTCCCCCCCGTGCCGCGCGACCGCCGCCTCTCCGAGCGCCCGCTCGAGCTCGGGCTCAAGCGCGCCCCGGTCCCCGACGAGCGTGACATCGATCCCCGCCGCCGCCGCGCGCAGCGCGCCGGCGACCGGCACACCGGGAGCATCGTCGCCCCCCATCGCGTCGAGAGCTATCGGCGACACCGCGATCTCCTCATGGGCGTCTCCGGCGCCGCGAGCGGCTCAGCGTCGCCACGATGCGCTCCGCGCCGTCGCCGAAAGGCGTGAGGTCGTAGTCCCCGTACCACCCCGTCACGCGCAGGCCCGCCAGCGCCGCCGCGAGCTCGAGCTCGCCCGCAGTGATCATACGGAGCGCGAAGCGAACAGTGACGCGCCGGAGCGCGCCGTGGGGCGGCTGCACGTCGAAGTGCCACGTCACCTCACGCAGGCCCTGGGAGGGACGGGCCTCCAGGGAGACGAGCTTGGTCACGCGCTCCCCGCGCTCGCCCGGCGCCGGCGGGATCTCGCGCGTCCACTGCTCCACGAGCGGCTGCGCACCCGGAGCGAGATCCTCGGGCTGGGGAGCGGCCACGTCGACGACGGCGAGCCCGCCGGGCGCGAGGTGGCGCTCCACGGTCTCCAGCGCGCTCGCGACCTCGCGCGCGCCCGGCATGTGCTCGAGGCCCCCGAGCGGCACCAACACGAGGCGGAAGCGCTCGCCGAGCCGGACGCTGCGCATGTCGCCCCGGCGGACCCTCACCGGGAGGCCGGCCGAGCGCTCGCGGCAGCGCGCCAGCATCGCCGCACTGACGTCGACGGCCGTGACCGTGTGCCCGGCTGAGGCGAGCGCGCAGGCGACCCGTCCCGTCCCGCAACCGAGCTCCAGCACGCGCGCCGGGCGGCCGCCGGGCCGGCCGGCCTCTGCCGCCAGGTTCGCGTAGAGCTCGATGTCGGCGTCGTAACCCGCAACGTCGAGATCGTAGAAGGGAGCGAGCTCGGCGAACGGATCGGAGGCCGCGGCGGGGCGAGGCGGCCGGGCGCCGCAGGCGGCTGAGGACGGGCGCGACTCCACGGCCGCGATGCTACACGCTCGGCGCGGGGCGGGGAGGGCCGGGCGCGAGTCCGGCGGCGCCGCTATTCTGTCCCCGTCGGAGTCGACCGGCGGAGCGCGCGGGCGCGCCGCGCGGGGTCCTCAGGGAGGCGGCGGGGGAGCGCTGGTGGCAGAGGCGCTTCGCGTCGCGGCGAGCGGGCGGGCGCGGCGCGTCCACGCGACCGCCGCCCGGGGCCGATGAGAGCCGCCCCCGCGGGAGGCCGGCCGGCCGGCGCTCTCGTGCGCGTGCACGAGAGCCGCGATCCGGAGGAGATCGAGGCCGCGATGGGCGGCGACCGCGCCTACTGCGCGTACGCGCTCGCGCAGCTCGATCCCCCGCGCTTCGGCCGGACGCGCGTCTGGCTGGCGCGGTGCGCCGACGGAGCGAGCGGGCTGGTGCTCCAGGCCCGCGGGAACGGACGCACGATGCTCGTGATCGGGGATCCGGCCGCGGTGGGTGCTGCGCTCGCGCTGCACCCGGGTCCCCGCTCCTGCTACCTGGCCACAGCCGCCCCGGAGCACCTGCCGGCGCTGGCCGCCACGCACGAGGCGACCGACCGCCTCGTCATGCGCCGCATGCAGGCGACCGCCGTTTCCTTCCGTCCGGTCCCCGAGACGCCGGGGGATCCCGGGCTGCTGCCCATCAGGCGGCTTCAGGGCGTCGACGTGCCGGCGCTCAACCAGCTCTACCGCGCCGGCGGCGCCCCGGCGCACCACACCGAGGCCGACCTCCGGCGCCTCCCCTACTGGGGAGCCTTTGACGGACGGCGGCTGGCGGCGGTCGCCGGCACCCACGTCCTCTCGCCGGAGCGGGCCGTCGGCGTCGTCGGCAACGTGATGACGCACCCCGTCTACCGCTCGCGCGGGCTCGCGACGCGCGTGACCGGCGCCGTCACGCAGGCGCTCTTCTCGCGGGGGGCGCGGCTCGTCGCGCTCTCGGTCGATCCGCGCAACACGCACGCCGTCCGTGCCTACCGCCGGCTCGGCTACGAGCGCGGCGCCGAGGTGGTCGAGGCGCGGCTCGTGAGGCGCCCGGCCGCGGGCCTCCGCGCCTGGTGGCGGCGCCTTCGGGCGGGGGAAGAGGCGGGCGCCGGACGCGGGAGCGCGCGCGAGAAGTGGATCGAGCTCAGTCGCCCTCGTCCGGGCGGCCCCGGCGAGGGAGGAACCCGATGACGGCGGCAGGCGGCGTGACGACACCCGGCGAGATCGCCGACCCGGCGCTCGCCCGCGACGGCGTGCGACGCATCGAGTGGGCGGCGCGGGAGATGCCCGTGATCGGCGAGATCCGCCGCCGCTTCGCCCGCGAGCGCCCGCTCGAGGGCGTGCGTATCGCCTGCTGCCTCCACGTCACCTCCGAGACGGCAAACCTGCTGCTCGCGCTCAAGGACGGGGGCGCCGAGCTCCGGCTCTGCGCCTCCAACCCGCTCTCAACGCAGGACGACGTCGCCGCCGCGCTCGTGCACGTGCACGGCATCCCCACCTACGCCATCCGGGGCGAGGACGCGGCCACCTACCAGACGCACCTCGATCAGGCCGTCGGGCACCGCCCGCAGCTCATCATCGACGACGGCGCCGATCTCACCGCGCTCCTCCACACCTCCCGCAGCGACCTGCAGGCGGAGGTCGCCGGCGGCCTGGAGGAGACCACCACCGGCGTGATCCGGTTGCGCGCGCTGGCGGCGGAGGGGCGGCTCGGCTACCCGGTGATCGCCGTCAATGACGCTCCGACCAAGCACTTCTTCGACAACCGCTACGGGACCGGGCAGTCCACGCTCGACGGCGTGATCCGCGCCACCAACGTTCTGCTCGCCGGGAAGACGCTGGTGGTCTGCGGCTACGGGTGGTGCGGCCGCGGCCTCGCGAGCCGTGCCCGTGGGATGGGGGCGCAGGTGATCGTGACCGAGGTGGAGCCGCTCCCCGCCCTCGAGGCGGCGATGGACGGCTTCCGCGTGATGCCGCTGGCCGAGGCGGCGTGCGAGGGCGACATCTTCGTCACCGTCACCGGGAACATCAACGTCATCGACGAGGAGGCCTTCTCGCTCATGAAGTCGGGCGCGATCCTCGCCAACTCGGGCCACTTCGACTCGGAGATCAACCTCCCCGCGCTCGAGGGGATGACCGAGGCGAGGCGCACGCTGCGCGAGAACGTCGAGGAGTACCGGCTCGGCGACGGCCGGCAGCTGATCGTGCTCGCCTCAGGGCGACTGGTCAACCTGGGCGCGGCCGAGGGCCACCCCGCCTCGGTGATGGACATGTCGTTCGCGAACCAGGCGCTCTGCGCGGAGTACCTCGCGCGGGAACACACCTCGATGGAGCCGGGAGTGCTCGACGTCCCGGGCACGATCGACGAGGAGGTCGCGCGACTCAAGCTCGAGGCGATGGGCATCGCCATCGACACGCTCACCGAGGAGCAGCGCCGCTACCTGAGCACGTGGGAGGCCGGCCTCCCCCCGGACCCCGAGGCATAGGCCCCGAGCCGGGGCGCACCGAGAAAGCGAGGGCCGTCGTGGCGACGAGCTTCCAGATCTCCCCCTCCCTGCTGCTCACGAGCGAGTCGGTCACGGAGGGCCACCCCGACAAGCTCTGCGACCAGATCTCCGACGCGGTGCTCGACGCCATCCTGGCCCGGGATCCCGACGCGCGCGTCGCCTGCGAGGCGGCGGCCACGACGGGGTTCGTCCTCGTCTTCGGCGAGATCACGACCCAGGCCGCCGTCGACGTGCAGGCGATCGTGCGCCGCACGGTGCGCGAGGTGGGCTACGACCGATCCAGTCTCGGCTTCGACGGCGAGACCTGCGGCGTCCTGAACGCGATCAAGGAGCAGTCGGCGGATATCGCCCTCGGCGTCGAGCACGCCCTGGAGGCCCGCGGGCACGGGGAAGGCTCCGACCCCCTGGACCGGCTCGGCGCCGGCGACCAGGGGATGATGGTCGGCTTCGCCTGCGACGAGACGCCGGAGTACATGCCGCTCACGATCACGCTCGCGCACGCCCTGGTGAGACGCCTCGCCGAGCTCCGGCGGTCGCGCGCGCTCCCCTACCTCCGCCCCGACGGGAAGTCGCAGGTGACGGTGGAGTACCGCGCGGGCGTCCCCCGGCGCATCGACACCGTGGTGATCTCGACGCAGCACGAGCCCGACGTCGACGCGAGCGATCTCGGGCGCGACGTGGAGAGGGAGGTGATCCGCGCGGTCTGCCCCGAGGAGCTCCTCGACGTCGAGCGTCCGACGCGCATCCTGGTGAACCCGACCGGCCGCTTCGTGACCGGCGGGCCGATGGGGGACGCCGGGCTCACCGGCCGCAAGATCATCGTCGACACCTACGGCGGCATCGCCCGCCACGGCGGCGGCGCCTTCTCCGGCAAGGATCCCTCGAAGGTCGATCGCTCCGCCGCCTACGCCGCGCGCTACATCGCCAAGAACCTGGTCGCCGCCGGACTCGCGGGGCGGCTCGAGGTCCAGCTCTCGTACGGGATCGGCGTGGCGCGGCCCACCTCGGTGAGCGTCGAAAGCTTCGGGACCAGCCGGCTCGGCCACGAGGCGCTCGCCCGCCTCGTGCGCGAGCACTTCGACCTGCGGCCGGCCGCGATCATCGAGACGCTCGGACTCCGGCAGACCCGCTACCGCCCGCTCGCCGCCTACGGGCACTTCGGCCGCGACGCGGCCGAGGCGCCGTGGGAACGGCTCGACCGCGTCGACGAGCTCCGGGCCGCCGTCGAGTGAGGCGGCGCTCAGGCTCCCCGAGCCCCGCGGATGTCCCGCCCACGGCGCTCCCCTAGGATGGTGCCGATGCGCGCGATCGTGCTCGTCGGCGGCGAGGGCACCCGGTTGCGACCGCTCACGTGGCGTACGCCCAAGCCGCTGGTGCCCGTTCTCAACCGACCCCTCATCGAGCACCTGCTGCTCCATCTCCACCGACACGGTGTGCGGCGCGTCACGCTCGCGATGAGCGGGCGCGGCGAGGCGATCCGCCGGGTGCTCGGGGACGGATCGGCGCTGGGCCTCGGGCTCGACTTTGCCTACGAGCAGCGCCCCCTCGGCTCCGGCGGCGCGATCGCGCACGTCGGCCGGATCTGGCGAGAGCAGGGAGAGCCCGCCGGCGAGCCCTTCGTTGTGCTCAACGGCGATATCCTGACCGACCTCGACCTCGGGGCGATGGCGCGGGCGCACCGCGCACGGCGCGCGGAGATTTCGATCGGGCTCGTGCGCGTTGACGATCCCTCCGCCTTCGGGGTCGCCGTGCTGTCGGGGGCCGGGGGACGCCCGGAGGAGGGGGCGCTCATCGAGCGCTTCGTGGAGAAACCGCCGCCGGGGAGCGCGCCCTCGCGCTGGGCAAACGCCGGGGTCTGGATCTTCGAGCCCGGGCTCCTCGACGAGATGGACCCGGATCGCTTCCACCGCGTGGAGGAGGAGCTCTTTCCCTCGCTGGCAGCGGCCGGGCGAGTCCTGCTCGGCGTCGCGCACGAGGGCTCATGGCGCGACGTCGGCACGCCCGCGGCCTACCTGGAGGCGAACCTCGAGCTGCTCCGCTCCGGCGCCTCGGAGAAGGGAGAGCTCAACGCAGGCGCGGAGGGCCGCGGCCCGGTCCTCGTGGGCGCGGGGAGCCGGGTCGACGACGGCGCGTGCCTCGAGGGCCCGGCCGTCGTCGGCGAACGCTGCTGGCTGGCGCCCGGCGCGCGCGTCTCGCGGTCGGTGCTGTGGGAGGAGGTGCGGGTCGCCGAGGGGGCGAGCGTCTCCGGGAGCGTGCTCGCCTCGGGCTCGGTCGTCGGCGCGGGCGCCTGCGTCCGGGGCGCGGTGCTGGCGCACGGGGCCCGGGTCCCGCCCGGAGCCCGCGTCCCGGAGGGGACCTCTCTCGCGCCCGGTGCCACCTTCGCCGCAGGAGGGGAGGACGGCGCGTGAGCGAGATACGCTTCGGCACCGACGGCTGGCGCGCCGTGATCGCGGAGGACTACACCTTCGACAATGTGCGGGCCCTCACGCAGGCGACCGCCGACTACCTGAAGCGCCACGGCCTCTCCGGCCGCGAGATCGTGATCGGCTACGACACCCGATTCCTCTCCGGTTCCTTTGCGGCCGCGGCGGCGGAGGTGATGGCGGCAAACGGCATCCCGGTCGCCCTCGCCTCGGCGCCGCTCCCCACGCCGGCGCTCTCCTTCGCCGTCGTCGAGCGCGCGGCCGGCGCGGGGATCATGATCACGGCGAGTCACAACCCGGCGCCCTGGAACGGCTTCAAGCTGAAGCCGTCCTACGGAGGAGCCGCCCCGCCCGAGGTGACGGCGGAGATCGAACGCGCCGTGCCCTCCGTGCGCGCCGCAGGCGGCGTCCAGCGGCTCGAGCTGGCCCGCGCCGAGGCAGCGGGCGCGGTCCGGCGCGTCGAGGGGCAGAGCTCCTACCTGGAGGCGGTGCGCTCCTTCGTCGATATCGAGAGCATCCGCGAGGCCGGGCTCTCGGTGCTCGTCGACTCGATGTACGGCTCGGCAGCAGGCTGGATCGCCGCGGCCGTCGGGTCGGCCTCCGCGACGCGCGTCACGGAGATCCACGCCGAGCACAACCCGGCGTTCCCCGGACTGCGCGCGCCGGAACCGATCGCCTCCAACCTGGGCGAGCAGATGACGATGATGGCAACCCGGGGCTACGACGTTGGGCTCTCCACCGACGGCGACGGCGATCGCTTCGGACTCGTCGACGAGCACGGCCGCTACGTCACGCAGCACCGGGCCTTCGCGCTCCTGGCGCGCTACCTGCTGGTCGAGCGGGGGGAGCGCGGCGCGATCGTACGCTCGGTCACGATGTCGAGGATGGTCGACCGCCTGGGCGACCTCTACGGCTGCCCCGTCCACGAGACGCCGGTCGGCTTCCGCTTCCTCGGCCCCCGCATGCGGGAGACCGATGCGCTGCTCGCCGGCGAGGAGTCCGGCGGCTACGCCTTCCGGGGGCACATCCCGGAGCGGGACGGCGTGCTCTCCGCGCTGATGCTGCTCGACTACCTGGTGCGCACCGGGCGCACGCCCTCGGAGCTTCTCGCCGACCTGCAGAGCGAGCTCGGCCCGCACGAGTACGACCGCGCCGACGTGGTTGTCCGGGCCGAAGAGAAGGAGACGATACGCGCGCGCGTCGGGGCCTGGGGGCCGGAGCGGATCGCCGGTCTGGCGGTCGAGGACGTCGACACGCTCGACGGGCACCTCTTCCGGCTCGAGGGGGGCTGGTGGCTGCTGATGCGCTTCAGCGGGACCGAGCCGCTGCTGCGCATCTACGCAGAGATGCCCTCGCCGGGGCAGGTGGAGGCGGCGATCGCCGCCGGTCGCGCGCTCGCGGACGGCGGCGCGTAGGGGCCTGCGCCGGCGACCCTCGTGGTCGAGGCCGGGGGCGCGACCTGCGCCCGCCGGTGCCGGTTCCGGCGGACCGTGAACGGTCCTGCCGGCGGCAGCGTGGTCCGCCCGGAGCCACGCGGCACGCTCAGGAGAGCGCCCGCTCTATCTGGGCGATGTGCTCGTCGCGATGGCGCCAGCGCTCGACCGCGAAGCCACATCCGCCGGCGAGGAGCGCGTCGCGCCGGGCCGGAGGGAGCGCCGCGAGCTGGGCGTCGACCGCCTCGGCGGCCCGGACGGCCTCGGTCCCGGCCGCACCGGCGGCAAGGAGCCCCGAGACTGCCTCGAGCGCCTGATTCGCGACGACGTCCTCTTCGGCGAAGTCCTCGCCGCGCGCGTATCGCTCGAGAGCGGCGCGCTGGCGCGCATCCCAGAACGCCAGGTGGCAGAGCGCGAACGCCACCGTCCAGCCCCCGCCCAGCGCGCACCCGAGGTCGGGCGGGGCGAGCCGGGCCACGAGAGCGCGCAGCCGCTCCGTGGCGGCTGCGTTTCGATCGAGCAGGCCGCTGCGGTCGTCCACCCGCCCGGCTAGCGCTTGGTGTACTGGGGAGCCTTGCGCGCCCGCTTGAGGCCCGGCTTCTTTCGCTCCTTTACGCGCGGGTCGCGCGTGAGCAGCCCCTGGGCCCGCAGCGGCCGGCGGTTGCTCTCGTCGGCGGCCAAGAGCGCGCGCGCGATGCCGTGGCGGATGGCACCGGCCCAGCCGGAGACGCCGCCGCCGGTGGCCTTGACCTGCACGTTGAAGCGGCCGAGCGCGCCCGTCACGGCGAGCGGGCGCAGCATCTCCTGCCGGAGCGAGGCGCGCGGGATCACATCCTCCACCGGCCGGCCGTTGATGACGACCGCCCCGGCGCCGGGGTAGAGCCGCACGCGCGCGATCGAGCTCTTCCGGCGGCCCAGCCCGTAGTAGTAGTGCTGTGGTTGATCGGTCGTCATCGGCTACCCGTCCTGCTCGTCCGTAGCGGCCTCCGGCGCCTCATGCGCGCGGATAGCAGCGATCACATCCGGCTTCGTCCACCCCGACTCGATCTCGATGCCGATCCGAGCCGCCTCGGCGTCGAGCTGGGCCCGCGTCCAGCGGCCGAGGGAGCCTCGGCGCCCGGACGCCGCCTCCGGTGTCGCCTCGGGGGCCGCCTCCGATGTCGCCTCGGGGGCCGCCTCGACGGCCGGAGCCGGGGACTCCACATCCACCGTCGCGGGCACCGCCTCAACGGCAGAAGAGGACGCAGTCTCCTCGCTCCGGCGGCGGCGGCGGGCACGCTCGCCCGTCCCGGCTGCGAGCTGCGCCTGGTGCGGGTGCTCGGGCCCGGCATACACCTTGAGGCGACGGAAGAGCTCACGGCCGCGCGAGTTGTGTGGCAGCATCCCGCGCACGGCGCGCTCGACCACGGTGCAGGGATCGCGGGAGAGCTGCTGCTCGAGCGTGCGCTCCCGGAGACCCCCGGGGTAGCCCGAGTGGCGGTAGTAGATTTTCTGGAGCGACTTCCTCCCTGTGACCGCCACGCGCGAGGCGTTGACGACCACGACGAAGTCTCCCATCGCGAGATGGGGCTCGTAGCTGGGCTTGTGCTTGCCGAGCAGGAGCGATGCGGCCTCCGTGGCGAGGCGGCCGAGCGGACGCGAGTCGGCATCGAGGACGTGCCAGGCGCGCTCCACCTCGCCGCCCCGGAGGCGGTAGGTCCTAGTCGTCGTCATCGCAAATCCCGTCTCCCCGGTCTCCGGCCCCGCCGATCTCCGGCTCCCACTCCACCGTTCCGGGCGCATAGCGCACCGCAAGCAACTCCAGTCCGCGCGCAGGCGCGGCGGGCCCGGCTCCACCCGCTCCCGCCCTCAGCAGCGCCGCGGGCGAAGCGGTCTCCTCCCGTCCCGACCCTACCCGCTCCAGCGCGCCGACCATGCGGCGGACCTGGTGCGGGAGGAATCCGTCCGCCTCCACCGTGACGTCGAGGCGCGAGACGCCGAGACGGCGCACATCGCAGCCCCGGAGCGTGCGAACCGTCGGATAGCCCGGGGGCACCGGGCCGGCGTAGGCCGCCCAGTCCACGGGCTCCCGCGGCCACAGCGCCGCCGCCTTCTCCATCGCGCGCTCGTCGAGCTCCGCGCGACGCTCCCAGGCCCATCGCCGCCCGAGCGGCGACCGCGGCCTGCCGTCCACAAACCGATAGCGGTAGACCCGCCCGCGGGCCTCCCGCCTCGGATCGAACACCTCTCCCGCACGGCTGGCGGCCCTGACCGCCACATCCTCCGGGAGGTAGTGGTTCAGCGCGTCCCTGACGGTCTCCGGCGGGTGCCCGCCGGGGAGCGTCAGGGACGCAACCTGGCCCCGGGCGTGCACCCCGGCATCGGTGCGCCCGGCGAACGCCGCCCGCACCGTCCGTCCGCAGAACCGTCGAGCCGCCTCCTCCACCTCTCCCTGGACGGTGCGGGCGTCGCGCTGGAGCTGCGACCCCGCGAAGTCCGTCCCGTCGTACTCCACCAGCAGCGCGTAGCGCCGGCCTCCCGGCACCACAGAACTCCCGTCTCGCCCTCAGACGAGCTCGAGGCGCGCCATCAGCGACGCGTCGCCATGGCGCCGGCCGAGCGTCGTCACACGCGTGTAGCCGCCCTGCCGCTCCTGGTAGCGGGGAGCGATCTCGTCGAAGAGGGCCGTCACCACCTCCGGGTCGTAGATGAACGCGAGCGCCTGGCGCCGGGCGTGCAGCGTCCCGCGCTTGCCAAGCGTGATCATGCGGTCGACGAAGCGCCGCGTCTCCTTGGCGCGCGCCTGCGTCGTCTCCACCGCGCCGTGCCGGAGGACGTCCGTGGTCAGGTTCCGGAACATCGCCATCCGCTGCGCGGTCGGCATGTCGAACCGCCGGCCGCTCACCTTATGCCGCATCTCTGCTCCTCATCCCGCTCGCGGCCGCTTCACCCGAGCCGCTACGGACGCGCGGCGCCGTCGGCGCCCGCCTCGCGCAGCGCCTCCATCAGCGCGTGGCCGAGGGCGCTCACCGAGTCCTCCTCCCCGGAGCCCTCCTCCGCCTCCGCCGGCGCGTCCGGCTCGGGTTCGGGGGTGGCCTCCGGGTCGGTCTCCGCCGTCGCGACGGTCGGACGGCGCGCCTCCTTGCGCGGGGACGAGAAGCCGTTCTCGACCAGCCGCTCGCGGAGTTCACCGTACGACTTGTCGCCGAAGTTGCGCAGCGAGAGCAGCTCCTCCTCCGACTTCTCGAGCACCGCCCCCACCGTCTGCAGGCCGGAGCGCTTCAGGCAGTTGAAGGCCCGCGAGGAGAGTCCCAGCGCCTCGATCGGGGTGTCGTAGCCCTCGCGGTGCCGGTCCCCCTCGCTCGCGGCGAGGCCGACCGCGCCGGGCCGGCCGAGGCGGTGGAAGGGCATCATCTGCTCGCGCAGGATCTCCGCCGCCAGCGCGACGGCATCCTCACCGCTGACCGAGCCGTCGGTCCAGACCTCGAGGTCGAGGCGGTCGTAGTTCGTCGCCTGCCCGACGCGCGTGTGCGAGACGTTGTAGTTGACGCGCCGAACGGGCGTGAAGATCGCGTCCACCGGGATCACGCCGATCGCCAGCTCCTCCGTGACCACGGCTGGCAGGAAGCCGCGGCCGGTCTCGACGTTGATGTCGACCACGACCGAGGCGCTCTGGTCGTCGAGCGAGGCGAGGTGGAGATCGGGGTTGACGATCTCGTAGTCGGCGGTGCACTGGATCATGCCGGCCGTGATTTCGCTCTCGCCCGAGGATTCGAGGAAGAGCCGCGCCGGCCGGTCGGCGTAGGCGCGCAGCCGCACGCCCTTGAGGTTGAGGAGGAACTCGGTGACGTCCTCCTTCATGTACTCGAGCGTCGAGAACTCGTGCTCGACGCCCTCGATGCGCACGGAGGTGATGGCCGCGCCGGGGAGGGAGGAGAGCAGGATCCGCCGGAGCGCATTGCCGAGGGTCGTCCCGAAGCCCGGCTCCAGCGGCTCGGCCACGATGCGCGCGTAGCCGTCCTCCTCCACGTCGACACGGATCTGCGGAATCAACAGGTCAGAAGCCACTCAACACCTCTCCGCGTGAAAGACCGCCTGGCTGCGGTCCCACCTGCGCGCCCCGCGGGGCGCCACTCATCACCGCGAGTAGTACTCGACGATCGCGCTCGGATTGAACTGGGGATCGATGTCGCCGGGCCCCGGCTCGGCGGCGACCCGCCCGGCCAGCTGCTCGCGGTCGATCTCGAGCCAGCCGGGGACATCCCGGCCCCGGATCTCCTCCTTGAGGATCTTCGCGTACTCGGTGCGCGCGCCGCGCTCCGTCAGTGCCACCTGCCAGCCCACGCGCACGCGCGCGCTCGGGATGTCGAGCTTGCGCCCGTTGACTGCCACGTGCCCGTGCGTGACGAGCTGACGCGCCTGCGCCCGCGTGCTGCCGAGCCCCATGCGGTAGACGACGTTGTCGAGCCGCTGCTCGAGCTCGCGCATCAGCTCCTCGCCGGTCGGCCCCGGCCGCGCCACCGCGTGCTGGTAGTAGCGGCGGAACTGCTTCTCCATGACGCCGTAGGCGAAGCGGACCTTCTGCTTCTCGATGATCTGCAGCCCGCGGTCGGAGACCTTGCGCCGGCGCGCCGGCCTCGGCCCCGGCGGGTAGGAGCGCCGGGTGAGGGCGCAGCGCGCCGATCCGCAGATCGACGCGCCGTAGCGGCGGCATTTGCGACACTTCGGACCCCGGTAACGCGCCATGTGACCTCTCAGCCCTTCGTCCCGGTCCCTGGCGGGCGCGGGACGAGCTCATCCTCTCGCTACTTGCGCGGGCGCCGCCTCGCGCGGCAGCCGTTGTGCGGGATCGGGGTGACGTCGCGGATCGAGGCGACGCGCACCCCCGAGGCCTGCAGCGCGCGGATCGCCGCCTCGCGACCCGAGCCCGGCCCCTTCACGAAGACGTCGACCTCGCGCATCCCGTGCTCCGTCGCCCGCTGCGCCGCGCCCTCGGCGGCGAGCTGCGCCGCGTACGGCGTGCTCTTGCGCGAGCCGGTGAAGCCGGCCGTGCCGCCGCTCCCCCAGGCCACCACGTTGCCGTTCGGATCGGTCAGCGTGATCACGGTGTTGTTGAACGTCGACGCGATGTAGGCGCGTCCACGCGGCACGTTCTTGCGCTCGCGCCGGCGCACGCGGGTGGCTCGCCCTCGTCCCACGCCTCATCCCTTCGTTCGCAGGCAACCCGGAGGGCCGCCCGACCGTTCTACTTCCGGGGCGCTCGCCGCTTGCCCGCCACCGTCCGGCGCGCCCCGCGCCGGGTCCTGGCGTTGGTCTTCGTTCGCTGGCCGCGCACGGGAAGACCCCGCCGGTGGCGGTTGCCGCGATAGCAGTTAATCTCGACCAGCCGCTGGATGTTGCCCCGCACCTCGCGGCGCAGGTCGCCCTCCACCGTGTACTCGTTCTCGACGATCGCCCGCATGCGCACGAGCTCGGCGTCGCTCAGATCGCGGACCTTCGCTGTCTCCGCGATCTGCGCCTGATCGAGGATGCGGCGCGCCCGGGAGTAGCCGATGCCGTAGACGTACGGCAGCGAGAAGAGGACCTGCTTGTTGTCGGGGATCTCGACGCCGGCGACCCGTGCCATAGAGGTGCTCCTAGCCCTGCCGCTGCTTGTGCTTCGGGTTGCTGCAGATCACGCGCAGACGCCCGTGGCGGCGGATGATCTGGCAGCGGTCGCAGCGCCGCCTCACCGATGACGATACTTTCATCCCCGGGCTCCGTTCCGTCTCCGGTCGCCGCTAGCGGAAGCGGTAGGTGATCCGCCCGCGCGAGAGATCGTAGGGGGAGAGCTCCACCAGCACGCGGTCGCCGAGCAGGATGCGGATGTAGTGCATCCGCATGCGCCCGGAGACGCTTGCCAGCACGTGGTGCCCGTTGGCGAGCTCGATGTCGAACATTGCGTTCGGCCTCGCCTCCTTCACCACGCCCTCGACCTCGATGACCTCCTTCTTCTGCTTCGCCTTCTGCGGCTTCGCCCGCCGACCTCGTCCCACGTCTCCCCCTCGTGCGTTCCCCCGCCCGCCGCTAGGCGATGCGGGTGAACACCTCCGGCTCGTCGTCGGTGATCGCGACGGTCTCCTCGAAGTGGGCGGAGAGGCCCCCGTCCTCCATCACGACCGTCCAGCGATCGGCGAGCTCCTTCGTGGCCGGGCGCCCCGAGCAGAACATCGGCTCGAGAGCCAGCACCATGCCGGGCTTGAGCCGCAATCCGCGGCCGGGCAGGCCCCGGTTGGGGACGTGCGGCTCCTCGTGCATCTTGCGGCCGACGCCGTGCCCGCCGTACTCGGCGATGATGCCGTAGCCGTTCGCGCAGGAGCCGATCGCGTGCGCGATGTCGCCGATGCGCGCGCCCGCGCGCGCCGCGTGGATGCCGGACTCGAGCGCCGCCTCGGTGGTGCGCATCAGGTGCTCGGCGCGCGAACTCGCCCCTCCCACCGCGACGGTGAAGGCGGCGTCGGAGACGAAGCCCCGGTACGTGACACCGAGATCGATACTGACGATGTCACCCTCCCTCAGCACGCGATCGCCCGGGATCCCGTGCACCAGTTCCTCGTTCACGGAGAAGCAGATCGCCCCCGGATAGGGGGGGCGCCCGCCCGGCGCGTAACCCGGGAACGTGGGCTCAGCTCCCCGCGCCGCAATCTCCCGACGAGCGATGGCGTCGAGCTCGAGTCCGGTGACGCCGGGCCGCACCGCATCGTGGAGCACGGCGCGGACCTCCGCGTTGATCCGCCCGGACTGCCGCATCCGCTCCAGCTCGTCTGGGGACTTGATGACGACAGACATCGGATATGTTACGCCGTTTCCATGCGTGGGGACACCCGCTCGAGCGCCCCGGCGAGCCTGTCCGCGACCTCGTCGACCGATCCCACACCGTCGACGTCGACCAGCACGCGCCGCGCCTCGTAGAAACGCGCCACGTCCTCGAGTCCGGCGCGCTGCGCGCGGAGCCGCTCCGCCACCACCTCCGGACGATCGTCAGAGCGGCCCTCGAGCTGCGCCCGCTTCGCGATGCGCGCAAGCAGCACCTCCTGCGGGACCTCGATCCGGGGGACGACATCGACCCCGAGCCCGCGCCCTGCGAGCGCGCGCTCGAGCGCTTCCGCCTGGGCGGCCGTGCGCGGGAAGCCGTCGAGGATGAAGCCGGCCTCCGCGTCCGGCTCCGAGATCCGATCGAGCAGCATGCCGATCGTGACCTCATCCGGCACCAGCTCGCCGCGCTCCATGTGGGCGCGGGCGCGCAGCCCGAGCTCGGTCCCCCGGGCCGCCTGGGCGCGGAACATGTCGCCGGTCGAGATGTGGACGATTCCGCGCCCCGAAGCGACGCGCAGCGCCTGCGTCCCCTTCCCGGCCCCGATCAGCCCGAGGATCACGACGCGCATCAGGAGATGAACCCCTCGTAGTTGCGCATCATCATCTGCGCCTCGATCTGCCGCATGGTGTCGATCACGACGCCGACCACGATCAGGAGCCCGGCGGCGCTGATCTGCAGCGCCTGCACGTTGGTGAGGCGGGTCGCGAAGAACGGCAGCACGGCGACGATCCCGAGGAAGATCGCCCCGCCCCAGGTGATCCGTATCAGGACACGCGTGATGTACTCCTGCGTCGGCCGCCCGGGTCGGATCCCGGGGATGAAGCCGCCCTGGCGCTGGAGGTTCTCCGCCAGATTCTGCTGCTGGAAGATCACCATCGTGTAGAAGAAGGCGAAGAGCACGACCATCACGAACACCAGCCCCCAGTAGAGGACACCGGTCGGCGAGAGGGCGGTCTCGAAGAAGCGGGCAACGGTCACGATCCAGCCGACATCCGCCGTCTCCGCGAAGAACTGCGCGGCGACCGGCGGGAAGATCATGATCGAGAAGGCGAAGATCAGCGGGATCATCCCGGCGCTGTTGACGCGCAGCGGAATGAAGGACTGCCCCTGCTGGCGGTAGAGGCGCCCGCCGCGGATGCTCGAGCGCGCGTACTGCACCGGGACGCGCCGCTGCGCTTCCTGGAAGAGCACGATGAAGCCGACGATCAGGATCGTCACGACCGCGAGCAGGAGGATGCCGCCGACGGCGGCGCCGGTTCCGGTCAGCACCCCGCGCCCGACGATGCCCGGGAGCCCGGCGACGATGCCGCCGAAGATGATGAGCGAGACGCCGTTGCCAACGCCGTTCTCCGAAATGCGCTCGCCGAGCCAGACCAGGAACATCGTGCCGGCGATGAGCGAGGCGAGGGTGGCCACGGTCGGGAGCGCCTGACCTCCGGTGAAGCCGATGCCGCTCACGCCGCCGAGCTGCTGGATCAGGAGCAGCTGCGCGTAGCCCTGGAAGGCGGCGAGCGGGACCGTGAGCCAGTGCGTGTAGAGCTGGATCTTGTTGCGGCCGGCCTCCCCCTCTCGCGCGAGCGCGGAGAGGCGGGGGATCAGGGGCTGCGCGAGTTGCATCACGATCGTCGCGGTGATGAACGGGTAGACGCCGAGCGCGGCGACGGAGAGGTTCTGGAGCGCGCCTCCGGAGAAGATGTTGAGGAAGCCCAGGATCGCGTTGTTGTCGAAGGTGTCCTGCAGCGTGGCGGCGTCGACGCCGGGAACGGGCACGTGGGCGACGAAGCGGAAGATCAGGAGCATCGCGAGCGTGAAGAGGATCTTCTTCCTCACGTCGGGCTGCTGGAATGCCTCCAGCGCCGCCTCGAGCAGCCGGGGGCTCGCCCCCTGCGCCTGCGCCACCGGCTAGCCCCCCGTCCCGCCGCCGGCGGCGGCGTCCCGGAGGGGCTTGCGGTTGCGGACGCGTCGCTCGGCCGGAGCGAGCTCCTCCCAGCTCCCGCCGGCGCCCTCGATCGCCTGCTTGGCGGCGGCGGAGAGTCGAGGCGCGACGACCGTGAGCGCGCGTGCGAGCTCGCCCCGCGCCAGGACCTTGAAGGGGGTGGAGGCGCCGTCGATGAGGCGGGCCCGGGCGAGCGCCTCGGCGTCGACGCGGGAGCCGGCCTCGAAGCGCGCGTCGAGCGCGCCGACGTTCACAGCCTGGAACTCGATGCGGCCCGGGTTGCGGAAACCGCGGCGGTGGCCGAGCCGGCGCACCAGCGGCATCTGCCCGCCCTCGAAGCTCACGGGGATCTTCCCCCGCGCCTTCTGCCCCTTGAGGCCACGGCCCGCGTAGGTGCCCGTCCCCGATCCGTCGCCCCGGCCGCGGCGCTTGCGGGGGCGCTTGGCGCCCGGCGGCTGTGCGAGCGTGTGCGGGTCCATCACGGGACCTCCTCGACGCGCACGAGGTGGCGCACCTTCTGCGCCATGCCGCGCAGCTGCGGCGTGTCCTCGTGCTCCACGGACTGGTGGAGGCGCCTGAGCCCCAGCCGGCGGATCGTCCGCCCCTGATCGGCCGGGCGCCCGATGGCCGATCGCTCCCAGGTGATGCGGAGACGCGCCACGCTACGCCCCCGCCCCGGCCGCCGACTGCGAGCGCGCGCGCTGAGCCGCGCGCTCGACCTGCTCGGCCTGCTCGGCGGCGAGCCGACGGCGGCGGGCCACCACGTCCTCGGGCGCCCGAAGCGCACGCAGTCCCTCGATCGTCGCCCGCACAACGTTGACCGGGTTGTTCGAACCGAGCGATTTCGTCAGTACGTCGGAGATGCCCGCCGCCTCCAGCACCGCCCGCGCCGGGCCGCCGGCGATGAGGCCGGTCCCGGGCGAGGCCGGCCGAAGCACGACCTTCGATGCCTTAAACGTCGCGAGCTGATCGTGCGCGATGGTGGAGCCCCGCATCGCGACCGGGAACATCGAGCGGCGGGCGATCACGCCGCCCTTGCGGATCGCTTCCGGAACCTCGTTGGCGCGGCCGAAGCCGAAGCCGACGCGGCCCTTGCCGTCCCCGACGACGACGATCGCCGTGAAGGAGAATCGCCGCCCGCCCTTGACCACCTTCGCCACGCGGTTGATGTCGACGACCTTCTCGATGAGTTCATCGCCCTCGTCGCGACGGTCGCGCCGTGGTCCGCGATCCCGTCCGCCCCCTCGACCCATCAGAACACCAACCCTTCCTCGCGGGCCGCCTCGGCGAGCGCGCGCACACGTCCCGCGTAGGAGAAGCCGCCACGGTCGAAGACCACGGCGCTCAGACCCCGCTCACGCGCGCGCTCGGCGAGCACGCGGCCGACCTTCCGGGCGCGCTCGGACTTGTTGCCCTGCCCGCGGATCATCTCCTCCAGGTCGGAGGCGGCGGCGAGCGTGCGCCCCGCCTCGTCGTCAATGACCTGGGCGTAGATGTGCTGGTTGGAGCGGAAGACGCAGAGGCGCGGCCGCTGGGGGGTGCCGGCGAGGCGGCGCCGGATGCTCCGGTGGCGGCGCAGCCGGGCGGCCCGGCGCGTCTGGCGGGCGGCGGATGACATTACTTCTTCGCCTTCCCGGCCCTCAGCCTGACGACCTCGCCGCGGTAGCGGATGCCCTTCCCGCGGTAGGGCTCCGGCGGGCGTACGCGCCGGATCAGCGCCGCCTGCTGCCCGACCTTTTGCTTGTCGATGCCGCTGACGTGGATGCGCGTGGGGGTCTCGAGCTCGAAGCTCACGCCCGGGAGCGGAGCGAGCTCGACCGCGTGGGAGAAGCCGACGCTCAGGACGAGGCTCTCGCCGCGCAGCTGGGCGCGGTAGCCCGTCCCCGTGATCTCCAGCGTGCGGCGGTAGCCCTGGGTCACCCCCACGACCATGTTCTGGATCAGGGCACGCGTGAGCCCGTGCAGCGCCCGATACTCCGGCTGATCGCCGGGGCGCTCGACGCGGACCTCGCCGTCCTCCCGGAACACCCGGATCGACGGATGCACGTCGTGCTCAAGCTCCCCCTGCGGGCCGCTCACGAGCACGCGCTGGCCCTCGAGCGTCACCTCGACGCCCGGCGGCACCGCGACCGGCTTCTTTCCTACACGCGACATCGTGCGCCGCTCCCCGCTCCCCGGCCGCCCGACCGGCGGCCTACCAGACGTAGCACAGGACCTCGCCCCCGATCTTGCGGCGCCACGCCTCGCGATCGGACATCACGCCCTGCGAGGTGCTGAGGATCGCGATCCCGAGCCCCCCGAGGACACGCGGGACCTCGCGGCGGTTGACGTAGACGCGCAGCCCCGGCTTGGAGACGCGGCGTATCCCCCCGAGCACGGCCTTGCGATCCTCGCCGTAGGTGATCCGCAGCCGGAGGTAGGAGCGCGCCCCCTCCGTCTCCTCCTCGACGGCGGCGATAAAGCCCTCCTCGCGCAGCACACCGGCGACGGCGCGCTTGACGTTGGAGGTCGGCACGCGCACCCACTCGTGGCGCGCCGTGGCGCTGTTGCGAATGCGCGTGAACATGTCAGCCAGAGGGTCGGACATCGTCATAATCTCAGCCTCGCCCCTTCCCAGCGCGTACGTCCCGTGAGCGCTACCACGACGACTTGCGGACGCCGGGGAGCTTGCCCTCGTTCGCCAGCCGCCGGAAGCAGATCCGGCACATGCCGAACTTCCGCATGTAGGCGCGCGCACGGCCGCAGGGCCGCCCGACCCAGACCACCGGGCAGCGATTCAGCCGGCGCGAGCTGAATCGCGGCGTCCGGAGCGCCTTCGCGATCTGCGACTTCTTCGCCATGAACCTCCGCCTCCCGGAGCCGCGCCCTAGTCGCGCCGCGCGAACGGCATGCCGAGGAGGGAGAGCAGTCTGCGCCCCTCCTCGTCCGTGCGCGCCGTCGTCACGATGTTGACCTGCATTCCCCGCACGCGATCGATCGCTGCGAAGTCGATCTCGGGGAAGATCACCTGCTCCGAGATCCCGAGCGAGTAGTTGCCCCGCCCGTCGAACGCCTCGATCGGGACGCCGCGGAAGTCCCGGGTGCGCGGCAACCCCGCGTTCACCAGCCGATCGAAGAACTCCCACATGCGGCTGCCGCGCAGCGTCACCTTGAGGCCGACCGGGTTGCCGGCGCGCAGACGGAAGTTGGAGATCGCGCGCTTCGCCCTGGTCACGATCGGGCGCTGCCCGGTGATCGTCATCAGGTCGGAGGTCGCCGTCTCGACGGCGCGCGCGTTGGTCAGCGCTTCGCCCAGGCCGACGTTCACCACGATGCGCGAGAGCGTCGGCACGCTCATGGCGTTGGTATAGCCGAACTCGCGCGTGAGTTCAGGCGCCGCCTCCTGACGGTAGCGCGCACGGAGGCGCGGCTCGGACGGCCGGGCGGCCGGGGCCTGGGCCATCAGTCCACCGCCTCGTCGCAGCGCTTGCAGTAGCGCACCTTCTTCGCTCCCTCGAGCAGCCGGAAGCCGACCCGCGTTGCCCGCCCACAGGAGGGGCAGACCACCTGCAGGTTGGAGAGGTGCACCGGCGACTCGACATCGACGAGGCCACCGGGATCGGTGGCCGAGCGCGCGCGCCGGTGGCGGCGGCTCATGTTGATGCCGGTCACCACGGCGCGTCCCCTGCCCGTGAGCACCTGGCGCACCTGGCCCTGACGGCCGCGGTCCTTGCCGGCCATGACGCGCACTGTGTCGTTGCGCCGGATCTTCGCCGCCATCACAGCACCTCCGGAGCGAGCGAGATGATGCGCATGTAGCGCCGGTCCCGGAGTTCGCGCGCCACCGGGCCGAAGATGCGCGTGCCACGGGGGTTGCCGTCGCGGTCGGCGAGCACGACGGCCGCGTTGTCGTCGAAGCGGATGCTGGAGCCGTCGGCGCGCTGCTGGGACTTCGTCGTGCGCACGACCACGGCGCGCACCACCTCGCCCTTGCGCACGGCTGAGTTGGGCTGCGCATCCTTGACGGTCGCGACGATGATGTCGCCGACCCGCGCGTAGCGCCGGCGCGTGCCGCCGAGAACGCGGATGCAGAGGATCTCGCGGGCGCCGGAGTTGTCGGCGACGTGGAGCCGGGACTCCTGCTGTATCACTCCGCGCTCCCCTCGGGCGCCTCGTCGCCCGGTACCTCGGCACCCGGCGCCTCCGGGGAGGCCTCGGCCGTGACGGCCTCGTCCGGGGCCTCCGCAGCCCCCTCCGCGGCGGCATCGTCCGCCGCTGAGGTATCGCCGCCGGCCGGCGAGCGCTGGATCTCCTCGATCAGCGAGCGGTCGATCTCCGTCGGGGCGACCTCGGCGACCGCGCGCTCGGTCAGCACCTCGATCAGACGCCAGCGCTTCGTGCGGCTGACGGGGCGGCACTCCTCGATGCGCACCAGGTCGCCGAGCGTGCCCAGGCCCTCGGGGTCGTGCACGTGGTAGCGCTTCGTGCGGCGGATCACCTTGCGGTAGAGCGGATGGCGCGAGGTTCGCTCGATGGCGACGACCAGCGTCTTCTCCATGCGATCGGAGACGACCGTGCCGACGCGGCTCTTTCGGTTCACCGAAACGGGGTCGCTGGAGGCCACCTGCTACTCCTCGTCCGCCGCCGGCGGGCCGGCGGTGCGCGCCCGCTCGCCCAGCAGCGTGCGCAGCCGCGCGATCTGGCGGCGTGTCTTTCGAATCTTCGAGACGTCGGCGAGCTGGCGCGTCGCCGCCTGGAAGCGGAGCGTGAAGAGCTCCTGGTGCGCGCTCTCCAGATCGCTGTGCAGCTGCTCATCCGTGCGCTGGCGCAGCTCGGTGGCGAGGCGTCCGGCCATCAGCCCACCTCCTCGCGCGTAATGACACGGGTGTCGACGGGGAGCTTGTGGTGGGCGCGGCGGAAGGCCTCGCGCGCCGCCTCCTCCGGGACGCCCGCGACCTCGAACATGACGCGCCCCCGGCGCACGACGGAGACCCAGCGGTCGGTCGCGCCCTTCCCCTTCCCCATGCGGGTCTCGACCGGCTTCTGCGAGACCGGCTTGTCGGGAAAGATGCGGATCCAGACCTTGCCGCCTCTGCGCAGCGTCCCGGTGATGGAGCGCCTCGCCGCCTCGATCTGGCGCGAGTCGACCCAGCCGTTGGAGCGCGCCTGCAGCCCGTACTCGCCGAAGGCGACGTGGTTGCCGGTCTGCGCGGCGCCGCGTCGGCGGCCCCGGAACTGCTTGCGGTACTTGGTGCGGCGCGGCATCAGCATGGAGGGGCCCTTACTCCGCGCCCGACATCGCGACGGCCGCCGCCAGCGGCGACTCCTCCGGCGCGATCTCGCCCTTGTAGATCCAGCACTTGACGCCGATGACGCCGAAGGTCGTCCGCGCCTCGGCGATGCCGAAGTCAATGTCGGCGCGCAGCGTGTGGAGCGGGACGCGCCCCTGCATCTCCTGCTCCGAGCGCGACATCTCGGCGCCGCCCAGGCGGCCGCTGATGCGCACGCGGCAGCCGAGCGCGCCACGCGACATCGTGCGTTGCACCGTCTGCTTCATCGCACGCCGGAAGGCGACGCGCCGCTCGAGCTGGTCGGCGACCGAGCGCGCCACCAGGAAGGCGTCGAGCTCGGGGATGCGGATCTCGTCGATATTGAGCCTCACGCGGCGATCGGTCGCGCCCTGCAGCAGCTGGCGCAGCCGCTCGGCGTTCTGACCGCCGCGCCCGATCACGATGCCGGGCTTCGCGGTCTTGAGGGTCATCGTCAACTGGTTGGCATTGCGGTCGATCAGGATCTGGGAAATGCCGGCGTCGGGGAGCGTGGAGAGGATCAGCCGTCTCAGCAGCATGTCCTCCTTCGCCAGGCTCGCGTAGTCGCGGTCCGCGTACCACTTCGACTGCCAGTCGCGGATCACGCCGAGACGGAATCCGTAGGGGTGCACCTTGCGTCCCATTAGTAGCCCTCGCCCTCGACCACGATCTCGATGTGGCACAGCCGGGTGATGCGCGGCGCGACTCGCCCGCGCGAGCGCGCCTTGTAGCGCCGGAGCCTCGTCGCGTCCCCGGCGATGGCCGACTTCACGCGCAGCCCGTCCGGGTCGAGCGCGTGGTTGTTCTCGGCATTCGCCGCCGCCGAGCGCACGACAGAGCGGATGATGCGCGCGGAGGGCTGCGGCAAAGCCCCCAGCACCTCCAGGGCCTCCCCGACCGGCAGGCCGCGGATCGCCTCCAGCACGAGGCGCGCCTTGCGCGGCGAAACCGGCTGGTTCGTGGCCAGCGCCCGCACCTCCGTCATCGCTCCCTCGTCCCTTCGCTACCGCTCACGCGCGCCATCCGGCTAGCGGGGGCGCGTCATCACCTCGGAGCGCCCGCGGTGCCCGCGGAAGGCGCGCGTGAACGCGAACTCCCCGAGCTTGTGCCCCACCATGTTCTCGGTGCAGAGCACCGGCACGTGCCGGCGCCCGTCGTGCACGGCGATGGTGAGGCCCACCATCTCCGGCATCACCGTGGAGGCGCGCGACCAAGTGCGGATCACCTGTCGGCGTCCGCCCCGCTGCGCCGCCTCCACCTTGCGCATCAGCTTCGGGTCCACGTAGGGGCCCTTCTTCGTCGATCGCGACATCTCGCTCCCCCCGCCCTATCGGCGCCGGCGGCCGCGGCGGCGCACGATGAAGGTGCTCGTCCGCTTGTTGCTGCGCGTGCGGTAGCCGAGCGCCGGCTTGCCCCACGGCGTCTTTGGGCCAGGCAGGCCAACCGGGGCCTTCCCCTCGCCGCCGCCGTGGGGGTGGTCGACGGGGTTCATCGCCGCGCCGCGCACCTGCGGGCGCCGGCCGCGGTGCCGGGCACGGCCCGCCTTGCCGAGCTTGAGCTGCGCGTGCTCCGGGTTGCCGACCGAGCCCACGGTGGCGCGGCAGCTCTCCAGCACTTGCCGCATCTCGCCCGACGGCAGGCGCAGCAGCGCGTAGCCCGACTCCTTTGCCATCAGCTGGATCGAGGTCCCGGCCGAGCGTCCCAGCTGTCCCCCGCGCCCGGGCTGGAGCTCCACGCAGTGGACCTGAGTCCCGACCGGAATCTGGGAGAGGGGAAGCGAGTTGCCGGGGGCAATCGGGGCGTCGCGGGCGGAGATCACGGTGTCTCCGACCCGCAGCCGGTCGGGCGCCAGCATGTAGCGCTTGTCGCCGTCTGAGTAGAAGACGAGCGCGATGCGCGCGCTGCGCCCGGGATCGTACTCGATGGCGGCCACGCGGCCCGGGACGCCGAGCTTGTCGCGCCGGAAGTCGACGAGGCGCACGCGCCGCTTGTGGCCACCGCCGCGGTGGCGGACCGAAATGCGGCCATCCTGGCCGCGCCCGGCGCGCTGCTTGCGGGGGGCCAGCAGCCGCTTCTCCGGCCGCTTCTTCGTGATCTCCGAGAAGGTGTGGCCGGTGGCGTTGCGCCTCCCGGGCGAGGTCGGCCGGAACGGTCGTATAGGCATCTAGACGCCCTCGAAGAGCTGAATCTGATCGCCCGCCTGGAGCGTGACGATCGCCTTCTTCCAGTCGCGGCCGGTCGTCAGGACGCGCCCGCGTCGCTTCCTCTTCCCGCGCACGTTCATCACGTTCACCGAGCTCACGCGCACCTCGAAGGCACGCTCCACGGCCTCCTGGATCTGCGGCTTGTTGGCGCCCGGGGCGACCTCGAAAACGTACTTCCCGGTGGCGGCGAGCGCCGTGCTCTTCTCGGTCACGATCGGGCGCCTCAGCACCTCATAGCTGTGGATCTGCTTCGGCATCTAGGCGACCTCCCCCGCGGCCGGGGCATGCGCCGCGCGCGACCGGCCGGAGGCGCGCTCGCCCCCCCACAGCTCCTCGCAGCGGCGGACGGCATCGACGGTGAGGACCACCGTGTGGTGCGCGAGCAGGTCGGCGACCGAAAGCGTGTCGGCCGGCAGCACGTCGGCGCCGGCGACGTTGCGCGCGGAGAGGTAGGCGCTGCGATCGGGGGCGCCGGTGACGATCAGCACCGAGCGCTCGACGCCGAGCCCGCGAAGCAGCGCAACAACCGAGCGGGTGGACGGAGCGGCCCCCGGCCCCGCGCCGTCGAGCGTGGTGATGACGCGCAAGCGCTCCTCCCGCACACGCGAGGAGAGCACCGAGCGGATCGCGAGGCGGCGCATCCGCTTCGGGAGCCGCTGCCGGAAGCTACGGGGCCTCGGCCCGAAGACGACCCCGCCGCCGCGGCGGTGCGGCGCGCGGCGCGAGCCCTGCCTGGCCGCCCCCAGGCCCTTCTGGCGGCTGATCTTGCGCGTGGAGCCCCGGACCTCGCTCCGCGACTTGGTGGAGGCGGAGCCCGAGCGCCGGGCGGCGAGCTGTGCGAGCAGCGTCTGGTGCACAACCGCGCCGTGCGGCTCGACCCCGAAGACGGAGTCGTCGACCTCTATCGCGCGCGCGCGCTTCCCGCGGGGGTCGGTGACGGCGAGCTTCACTCCGGGGCCCCCCCGCTCTCCGCGTCCTCGGCGCCGACGGGCGCCTCGGGCTCGGGCTCGGGCGCGCTCGCGATTGGCGGCGCGAAGGGCTCGGGCGGCTCGTAGCCGGCGAGCGGCCCGCGGCGGCCGGGGGTGACCGCGATCAGGCCGCGCGGGGCGCCGGGGACGGAGCCTTGTACGAAGATGAGGTTGCGGGCCGGATCGGTGGTCACCACCAGCAGGTTGAGCTGGCTGTCGGTGCGTCCGCCCATGCGGCCGGCCATCTTCTGGCCCTTCCAGACCTTGCCGGGGGTGGTCCCGGCCCCCACGGAGCCCGGCGCCCGGTGGCGGTCGGACTGGCCGTGCGTTTTCGGCCCGCCGCGGAAGCCCCAGCGCTTGACGCCGCCCTGGAAGCCGCGCCCCTTGCTCACCCCGCTCACCGAGACGTAGTGACCGGGTGAGATGTCGGCGACCGTGAGCTCGTCGCCCGGGGCGAGCTCTGCTCCCTCGGGGAGCGGAAACTCGCGCAGCGCCCCGAGCGGATCATCGATGCCGGCGCGCTCGAGGTGGCCGCGCTCGGGGCGCGTGAGCCGCTTCGGCCCGTGCCGGAAGCCGACCTGTACAGCCGAGTAGCCGTCGCGCTCGACGGTGCGGATCTGCGTGACGCGGTTGGGACCGAGCTCCAGCGCCGTGACCGGGCGCACGCGGCCGGTCGCGTCGTAGAGCGTCATCATCCCCACCTTGCGGCCGATCATTCCGCAGAACACGACGCCTCGACTTCCCCCGCGGGTCTCTCCCCGCGCTTCTAGAGCTTGATCTCGATGTCGACGCCGGATGGCAGCTGCAGCCGCATCAGCGTGTCGATGGTGCGCGAGGTCGGCTCGTAGATGTCGATCAGACGCTTGTGCGTCCGGATCTCGAACTGATCGCGCGAGTCTTTGTCGATGAAGGGCGAGCGAATGACGGTGTACTTCTGGATCCGCGTGGGCAGCGGCACGGGGCCGGCCACGGCGGCACCGGTGCGCTCCGCCGACTCGACGATCTGCCTCGCCGAGGCGTCGAGCACGCGGTGGTCGTAGGCCCGGAGCCGTATCCGGATCCGCTGTCGTGCCACGCTCTCCCCCTCGGCCCCGCCCCGCGACGCCCTGCTCCGTGAGGCCCCGGACGTCCGCCGGGCCTCGGTGTTCTCTGCTCCCTACTCGAGGATCTCCGTCACCACGCCCGCACCCACCGTGCGGCCGCCCTCCCGA
>JAPONQ010000018.1 GCA_026713865.1 Chloroflexota bacterium
CTCCCGCCGATGCCGGTGAGCGCCCTGCTCGCCGCGCCCATCCGCCACCGGGGCGCCGGCACCGGCCACATCGTCGTCGCCGGGAGCGAGCCCGGCGAGGAGTTCAGCAGCGAGGACGAGGAGACGCTGGTGATGTTCGCCTCGCAGTCGGCGCTGGTGATCGCCAACTCCCGCAGGCTGCGGGACGAGCGGCGCGCCAGGGCGGACCTCGAGTCGCTGATCGAGACTTCGCCGGTGGGGGTGGTCGTCTTCGAGGCGAGGACGGGGCAGCCGAGGTCCTTCAACCGGGAGGCGAGGAGGCTGGCGGAGGGACTGGCGCGGCCGGGCCAGTCGCCGGAGGAGGTGCTGGACACGCTGACCATCCGGCGGGCGGACAGGCGGGAGACGGCGCTGCCCGAGCTGCCGCTGGCCCGGCTGATGAGCGCCGGCGAGATGGTGCGGGCCGAGGAGATGACGCTGCTGCCGCCCGGCGGGGGCAGCGTCACCGTCCTGGTCAACGCCACGCCGATCCGCCCGGACGGGGGCGACGTGGAGTCCTACGTGGTCACCCTGCAGGATCTGACGGAGCTGGAGCAGGTGGGCCGGCTGCGGGCCGAGTTCCTGGCGATCGTGAGCCACGAGCTGCGCGCGCCGCTGACCTCGATCAAGGGCTCCGCCGCCACGCTGCGGGAGCTGGGGCCGTCGCTGGATCCGGCCGAGACCCTCCAGTTCCACCGCATCATCGAGGACCACGCCGACCACATGCAGGGACTCATCACCGACCTGCTGGACGTGGCCCGCATCGAGATCGGCGAGCTCGCGGTCTTCCCCCAGCCCACGGACGTGTCCGTCCTCGTCGATTCGGCCCGGACCACGTTCCTGAGCGGCGGGGGCGTGCACGACATCCACCTCGATATCGAGCCGGACCTGCCCGCGGTGACGGCCGACCGGCGGCGCATCGCCCAGGTCCTGGGGAACCTCCTCGCCAACGCCGCCGGGCACTCCCCGGAATCGTCCGGCATCCGCGTGATTGCGAGGCGCCACGGCGTCCACGTGGAGATCTCGGTCGCCGACGACGGCGCGGGCATATCCGCCGAGCGCCTGCCCGGCCTGTTCCGGAGGTTCGCCGGTCGCGAGGGGGACGACGAGGGGAACGGACTCGCGGGCGCGGGCTCGGGCCTGGGGCTGGCCATCTGCAAGGGGATCGTGGAGGCGCACGGGGGGCGTATCCGGGCCGACAGCGACGGTCCCGGACGGGGCGCCCGCCTCACCTTCACGCTGCCGGCGGTCGACGCGCCCGGGCACGCCACCCGCGCGGAGGCGGCGCAGCCCTACCCCTGGCCGGGACGGTCCGGCCGGAACCGTATCCGCATCCTGGTCGTGGACGACGACCCGCAGACGCTCAGAAGCGTGCGCGGAGCGCTCTCCGATGCCGGCTACGCGCCCAGCGTGACCGGAAACCCGGAGGAGGTGGGCCGCCTCATCGAAGAGACCAGGCCGCACCTGGTCCTGCTCGATCTGATGCTGCCGGGCACCGACGGGATCGAGATGCTCGAGAAGACCGCCGGTCTCTCCAGGCAGCCGGTGATCTTCCTGTCGGCCTCCGGCGGGGAGCGGACGGTGGCCCGTGCGCTGGAGGCGGGGGCCGACGACTACATCGTCAAGCCCTTCTCCCCGACGGAACTGACCGCGCGGATCGGGGCGGCGCTAAGCCGCCGCACCGAGCCCCACCCGTTCGTGCTGGGCGAGCTGGCGATCGACTACGACAACCGGCGGGTCACCCTCGCCGGGCGGTACGTGGAGTTC
>JAPONQ010000019.1 GCA_026713865.1 Chloroflexota bacterium
CGCCCTAGCCTTCGTTCCGCAGGCGGGCCCGCGCCGCGTCGGCGGCGGCCTCGAGCGCCGGCTGGATGGCCGAGGCGTCGCGCCCCCCGGCCTGCGCCATCTGCGGCCGGCCGCCGCCGCCGCCTCCGGCGCGCGTCGCGGCCACCCGCACCAGTTCGTCGGCGCGCAGCCCGCGCGAGACGGCCCCCTCCGTCGCGGCGGCGACGAAGATCGGGCGCCCTGCGGCCTCGGAGCCGAGCGCGACGAAGCCGACCTCGCCGAGCCGGCCGCGGACGGCCTCGGCGAGCGCGCGCAGCGCCTCCTGCGACTCCGACTCCACGAGCGCGACGACGAGGCGCGCCCCGTCCCGCTCCTCGGCGCCGGCGGCGAGCCGGGCGCTGAGCTCGGCGCTCTCGCCGCGCGCCCGCTGCCGCGCGCGGCGCCGCTCCGCGGCGAGCTGCTCCTCGAGCGCCTCGACGCGCGCCCGGAGCTCCTCCGGCCGCGACCGGAAGTGCTGGACGAGGTCCGAGACGATGTCGACGCGCTCGTCGAGGTAGCGCTCGGCCTCGGGCCCGGTCAGCGCCTCGATGCGCCGCAGCCCGGAGCCGATGCTCGCGTCGCTGACGATCACGAAGCTGCCGATGCGGCCGGTCGAGGGAAGGTGCGTCCCGCCGCAGAGCTCGCTGCTCCAGCAGCCATGCTGGTGGCGCGGATCGTGCACGTGCGGGTCGCAGTACTCCACGACTCGCACCTCGGTGGTGTAGCGGTCCTCGAAGAAGGCGATCGCGCCGCGCTCGATCGCCTGATCGTAGGGGAGCTCGACGACCTGGCTCGGGATGTCGTTGCGCACCCGCTCGTTCACCATCCGCTGCACCTCGCGCAGCGCCCCCGGCTCCGGCGCCTCCGGGAGCGTGTAGTCGAAGCGCAGCCGGTCGGGCGCCACCAGCGATCCGCTCTGGCGCACCTGCGTGCCGAGCACCGTGCGCAGCGCGGAGTGCAGCAGGTGCGTCGCCGTGTGGTTGCGCTGCGAGCCGGCGCGCCAGGCGGCGGAGACGCCGGTCCGGGCCTCGTCCCCCACGGCGATCTCGCCCTCGACGACCTCGCCCCGGTGCACGATCGCCTCGGCCAGGCGCTGCGTGTCGTCGACGCGGAAGCGGGCCGGCCCGCCCGCCGCCGCCGGGATCGCGATCTCGCCGCGGTCGCCGACCTGCCCGCCCCCCTCCGGGTAGAAGCTCGTCCGGTCGAGCACGATCTCGCCCCGCTCGCCCGCGAGCAGGCGGTCCCGCGCCGAGGCGGGGGCGTCGTCGCCGCCTCCGGCCTGGAGCCCGATCACGACGCCGCGGCCCTCCGTGCCGTCGTACCCCGCGAAGCGCGACTGCAGGCCGAGCGCGGCGTAGCGCTGCTCGGAGTCGGTGACGGCGACCGCTCCCTCGCCGGCCGCGCGCGAGCGTTCGCGCTGCGCCTCCATCTCGCGCTCGAAGCCCTCCTCGTCGACCCGGAGCCCCCGCGCGGAGGCGACCTCGCGGGTCAGCTCCGGCGGGAGGCCGTGCGTGTCGTAGAGCACGAACATCTCCCGCCCCGGCAGCTCGCCGGGGCCGTCCCCGCGGGGAGCGCGCTCCATCAGCTGCTCCAGGCGCTCGAGCCCGCGCGTGAGCGTCGCGCGGAAGCGCGCCTCCTCCGCCTGCGCGATGCGGCGGATGAAGGAGGCCTGCTCGGAGAGCTCCGGGTAGGCGTCGCGCGCGCTCTCGATCGCGCGCGCGACCAGCGGCTCGAAGAGCTCCCGACCCGGGGCGATGGTGTGCCCGAAGTAGATCGCGCGCCGGATCATGCGGCGCAGCACGTAGCCCCGCCCGTCGTTCCCCGGCAGCACGCCGTCGGCGATGAGGAAGGCCGCGGCGCGGGCGTGCTCGGTGATGGCGCGAAGCGCCCGGGCGCCCGGCGGATCGCCCTCGGCGTCGTAGCGGCGGCCGGTCAGCCGCTCCGCCTCCCCCAGCAGCCCGCGCAGCTCGTCGGTCTCGTAGACGGTGCGCACGCCGGCCAGCACCGCCGCCACCCGCTCGAGGCCGGCGCCGGTGTCGATGTTCTGGGCGGGGAGCGGCGTCTTCCCGCCGCCCTCGTCCTGGAAGTAGGTCATGAAGACCAGGTTCCAGACCTCGAGGAAGCGCCCGCAGCCGACGTCGGGGTGGCACTCCCCCGAGCCGCAGGCCGGGCAGCCCGGGGTCTCGCCCCAGTCGTAGTGGAGCTCGGAGCAGGGACCGCACGGGCCGACCTCGCCCGAGTACCAGTAGTTCCCCTGCTCCGCCGTGTAGCGGAGGATGCGCTGCTCGGGAATCCCGCGCTCCCGCCACAGCGCGAACGCCTCGTCGTCGTCGGTGTAGACGGTGGCCCAGAGCCGCGCCGGGGGGATCTCGAGCTCGCTCGTCATGAACTCCCAGGCCCACGCCACGGCGTCGCGCTTGAAGTAGTCGCCGACGGAGAAGTTGCCGAGCATCTCGAAGAAGGTGAGATGCGACTCGTCGCCCACGTCCTCGACGTCGGTCGTGCGGAAGCACTTCTGGATCGAGATCAGCCGCGGACCCGGGGGCTCCTCGAGCCCCATGAAATACGGGCGCAGCTGCACCATGCCGGCGGTCGTGAAGAGCAGGGTCGGATCGCCGTGGGGGATCAGCGAGGAGGAGGGGATGCGGTGGTGGCCGCGCGCCGCGAAGTAGGCGAGGAAGGCCCGCCTGAGCCCCTCAACGGTCGTCGGCGCCGACATCGAGCCACCCCCCGGCACGCCGGCCCATTGTGGGGGAGAGCCACCGAAGCTGCACACGCCCGCGGTCGCCCCGGGGCCGCGTCGGGCGCTCGGGGCGGGCCCGCGATGTAGTATGGACGGCCGCTCGCGGCTCCGGGGGAGCCGACGCGAGCGAGGCCCCGGCCCGGGGGCCTCGCCCCGAGAGGAGACCTCGCTGAGCGCCGACGCCGGGGTCGTCCCGGGGCCGCCCGGCCCCCGGAAGTCCGCCGCGGAGTGGACAGCCGTCGTGCTGGCGGCCGGACGCGGAACGCGCATGCGCTCCTCCCGCCCCAAGGTGCTCCACGAGGTGGCGGGCCGCCCCATGCTCGCACTCGTCGTCGAGGCGGCGCGCGGCGCCGGCCTCCGCCGCACCGTGGTGGTGGCGGCGCCGGAGTCGCGCGCGCAGCTGGCCGCGGCGGCAGGCGGCGGCGACCCGGAGCGGCTTCGAGTCGCCGTGCAGCGGGAGCAGCTCGGAACGGGGCACGCGGCGCTCTGCGCGAGGGAGGCGGCGGAGGGCTCGGAGCACGTGCTCCTCACCTACGGCGATCTCCCGCTCCTCTCGGCGTCGACCCTGGCCGGGCTGATGGAGCGCCACCTCTCGCGGGGGGCGACCCTGACCTTCCTGACGGCGACGCTCGACGACCCGACCGGCTACGGGCGCGTGCGGCGCCGGGAGGGGCGCGCGAGCGGGATCGTCGAGGAGAGAGACGCCGACGCCGCCACCCGGGCGGAGCGGGAGGTCAACGCCGGCCTCTACGCGGCGCGCGCGGAGTGGCTGTGGCCGGCCCTCGCCGCGCTCGAGCCGGCTCCGCGGGGCGAGATCTATCTCACCGACCTCGTCGGCCGCGCCGCCGCGGAGGGAGAGTGCGTCGAGACCTGGCAGCTGCGCGACCCGGCGGAGGCGCGGCAGGTGAACACGCGCGCCGAGCTCGCCTCGGCCGAGCAGGCGCTGCGCGCGCGCGTACGGCGCGAGCTGATGGAGTCGGGCGTGACGCTGGTCGACCCCGCCACCACCTTCGTCGACGTCGGCGTCGAGGTCGGGCCCGACACCCGGCTGCGGCCGGGGGTGCACCTCTCGGGGCGCACGCGCGTCGGCGCGGGTTGCGAGATCGGGCCCAACGCGGTGCTGCTCGACATGGAGGTGGGCGAGCGCTGCCGCATCGAGGGAGCGACGCTGCGCTCCTCCACGCTTCGCGACGACGTCGAGGTCGGCCCCTACTGCGTGGTGCGGCCCGGCTGCGTGCTGGGCGAGCGCGTCCACCTCGGGAGCTACGCCGAGCTCAAGAACACGCAGGTCGGCGCCGGCTCCCGGATCGGCCATTTCTCCTACGTCGGGGACAGCGAGGTCGGCGCCGAGGTGAACATCGGCGCCGGCGTCGTCACGGCGAACTACGATGGTGAGCGCAAGCACGCGACGCGGATCGGCGACGGCGCCTTCATCGGGAGTGACACGACGCTGGTTGCGCCTGTTACCGTCGGGGCCGGCGCCTACACCGCCGCCGGCGCGGTCGTCGTCCGCGACGTCGCGCCGGGCGAGCGGGTGGCCGGCGTGCCGGCGCGCGTGCTGAGGCGCAGCGGGGACGGCGGACGCGGTGAGCGCTCCGCCGTGGACGAGGAGGTCTGAGGCCGCCCCGGCGCACCGGGGCGGCGAGCGGTTTTGGATACGCGATCGCTTCTGGCGCTTCTCCTCCTCGTGCTCGCCGGCGTGGTGCTGGTCGTGGTCGCCGCCGCCGAGGCATCCGTCTCGACGCCCGGGCGCCTGCGCCTGCGTCCCTCCGACGGCGACGGCCTGCACGCGCACCTGCGCAGCTACGTGCGCCAGCGCCACCGGATCCTGCGTTCGCTCTCCGCGGCGAGCAGCGTGGCGATCGTCGTCGCGACCGTCTCCACCGGCGTGCTCGTGCTCGGTGGCTCCCGGCTCGACGGCGCCGAGATGCTCGTCGTGGCGCTCCTCGCCGGCTCCGGCGCCGTGATCCTGCGCCAGAGCGCGCGGATGCTCGCGCTGCAGGGACCGGAGGCCGCCGGCCTGCGGCTCGCCCGCCTGATCCGCCTCATCGACCTGGGCTTCGCCGCCGTCGCGTGGGGCGGCTCCCTGCCCGCCCGGCTCGTGCTGCGCCTGGTGGGCCGCGATCCCGAGCGGGGCGATCCGACGCCGGCGCAGGAACTCCTGGGCCTGCTCGATCTCGAGGAGGACTCCGATCTGCTCGCCGAGGAGCGCCGCATGATGCGCGGCATCCTGGAGATGGGAGATCAGAGCGTGCGCGAGATCATGTCGGCGCGGACCGACGTCACCGCCGTCTCCACCGAGGCCTCGATCGGGGACGCGATGCGGCTGGTCTCCGATACCGGCTTCAGCCGCATCCCGCTCTACGAGGAGGACATCGACCACATCGTCGGCGTCGTCTACGCGAAGGACCTGATCGCCTACCTGCAGCGCGGCGACGTGGCGCCGGCCCTGCGCGACGTCGCCCGCCCGCCGTACTTCGTGCCGGAGACCAAGCGCGCCAACGAGCTGCTCGCCGACCTCCGGCGCGAGCAGGTGCACATGGCGATCGCCGTCGACGAGTACGGCGGCACGGCCGGCGTGGTCACGGTCGAGGATCTCGTGGAGGAGATCGTCGGCGAGATCTCGGACGAGCACGACACCGACGAGATCGAGATCGAGCGCGTCTCCGACGACGAGGCGGTGATCGACGCCCGCCTCTCCATCGACGATCTCAACGAGCTCTTCGGCACCGAGATCGATCTCGAGGACGTCGACTCCGTCGGAGGCCTCGTCGTCTCCAGCCTGGGACGCCTCGCGGTACCCGGGGACGAGGTCGCCACGGACGACGACGCCCTGACGCTGCAGGTGCTCTCGATACTGGGCCGCCGCATCAAGCAGGTGCGCGTGACGCGTGCGCCGCGCGCGGGCGAGCACGCCGTCGCCGCCGAGCCCGGGCCCGCCGAGCGCTGATCCCCGCGCCGCGCGGGAACGCCCGGAGCGGTGGTTGCGCGCCCTCCCCGGCTCACGCGCGGCCGGCTCTCCCCGGCCGGTACGTTGCGCGTTCGGGCGGCGGGGGCAAGTGTAGGAGCGTCCCCACCGGGGCCGCGCGGGAGAGGCGATGGGCACCGTGGCCGAGGGAGCGAGCAAAGAGCAGCCGGGGCCCCGGGCCGGCGCACGCCGCCGCTCGGCCGCCGCGCGGCCCGCCGGTCCGGGCAAGCGCCTGGTGATCGTGGAGTCGCCGGCCAAGGCGCGCACGGTCGGGGGTTTCCTGGGCTCGGGCTACGTCGTCGAGTCCTCGATCGGGCACATCCGCGATCTCCCCTCGGAGGCGGCCCAGGTGCCGGAGGGGGTGACCGGCGAGGCGAGGCGGCTCGGCGTCGACGTCGAGAACGAGTTCGCCCCGGTCTACGTCATCCCCCCGGGCAAGCGGCAGCAGGTCGCGAAGCTCAGGCGGCTGCTGCGCGAGGCCGACGAGCTCTACCTCGCGACCGACGAGGACCGCGAGGGCGAGTCCATCGCGTGGCACCTGCGCGAGGTGCTGAAGCCGCGCGTGCCGGTGCGGCGGATGGTCTTCCACGAGATCACGCGCCCGGCCATCGAGCAGGCGCTGGGCTCCCCGCGCGAGGTCGACGAGGAGCTGGTCGAGGCGCAGGAGGCGCGCCGCATCCTGGACCGGCTCGTCGGCTGGGAGATCTCGCCGCTGCTCTGGAGGAAGGTGCGCTCCGGACTCTCCGCCGGGCGCGTCCAGTCCGTCGCGACGCGCATCATCGTCGACCGCGAGCGGGAGCGGATGCGCTTCGTCCGCGGCGGCTACTGGGGCGTGCAGGCGGCGCTCGCGACGCGCGGGGAGCAGCAGTCGGGCACGCCGGGCACCGTGCACTCGCGGCTGGCGGAGATCGAGGGGCGCCGCGTCGCGGTGGGCCGCGACTTCGACGCCGCGACCGGCCGCCTCGCCCGCTCCGAGTCGGTGACGCTCCTCGACGAGGGGCGCGCCGGCGCGCTGGCGGAGTGGCTGCGGGAGGGCTCCGGCGCCGGCAGCCCGGAGCCGGCCCGCCTCCGCGTCGTCGACGCCTCGCGGCCCCGCCGCGGCGCCGCGCTGCGCGTCTCCTCGGTCTCGGAGCGGCCCTACACGCAGCGCCCGCCCGCCCCCTTCGTCACCTCGACGCTCCAGCAGGAGGCCTCGCGCAAGCTCCGCTTCACGGCCCAGCGCACGATGCTCGCCGCGCAGCAGCTCTACGAGAACGGCTACATCACCTACATGCGCACGGACTCGACGCAGCTCTCGGGGGAGGCGACCACGGCGCTCCGGCGCCAGATCGGCTCGCTCTACGGAGCGGAGTACCTCCCCGATCGCCCGCGGCGCTACAGCGGCGGCGCCCGCCGCGCGCAGGAGGCCCACGAGGCGATCCGGCCCGCCGGCGAGATCCTGCGCACGCCGGAGAGCCTCGCCGCAGAGCTCTCGACGCTCGGACGGGACGCGCGGGGGCTCTACGAGCTGGTGTGGAAGCGCGCCGTCGCCTCGCAGATGAAGGACGCGAGCGGCGTGAGGACGCAGGTGCGGCTGGAGGCGGAGGCGCCCGCCGCCTCAGGCGGCGAGAGCCTGCTCTTCGCCGCCTCCGGCAAGGTGATCCGCTTCCCGGGCTTCCTGCGCGCCTACGTGGAGGGCTCCGACGACCCCGACGCCGAGCTCGAGGACCAGGAGCGGTTGCTGCCGCCGCTCGAGGTGGGGCAGATGCTCGACGTGGTCGAGGCGACGGCGGAGCAGCATGAGACGCAGCCGCCGGCCCGCTACACCGAGGCGAGCCTGGTGCGCGAGCTCGAGGAGCGCGGCATCGGCCGGCCCTCGACCTACGCCTCGATCCTGCAGACCATCCAGGAGCGGGGCTACGTCAACAGGCGCGGGACGCAGCTGGTCCCGACCTTCACCGCGTTCGCGGTGGTGCAGCTGCTCGAGCGCCACTTCTCGGAGCTCGTCGACCTCGAGTTCACGGCGCGCATGGAGGACGATCTCGACGCCGTCGCCGACGGCCGGCTCGACAGCGGCCCCTGGCTCAGGGCCCTCTACTTCGGGCGTGCCCCCGATGCGGCGGCGCCCCCCGGCGACCGCGCCGGCGCCGAGGAACCCTCGTTCAGCGAGATCGGGCTCAGGGAGGCGATCGAGCGCGGGCTCGAGGCCATCGACGCGCGGGCCGTCTCCACGATCGCCCTCGGCGAGGACGGGGAGGGACGCCCGCTCGCGGTGCGCGTCGGCCGCTACGGCCCCTTTGTCGAGGCGGGCGGCGAGGATCTCCGCGCCGACGTCCCGGAGAGCCTCGCGCCGGACGAGCTGACGGTGGAGCGCGCGAGCGAGCTCCTCGCCGCCCGGCCCGCCGCCGCGTCGGCGCTCGGTCTCGATCCCGAGAGCGGCGAGCCGATCTACCTGCGGAGCGGTCGCTACGGGCCCTACGTCCAGCTGGGCGAGGATCCCGAGCGCGACGGCAAGGGGAAGATCCCGCGCAACGCCCGCAAGCCGCGCCGCGCGAGCCTGTGGGAGGGGATGAGCCCGGAGACGGTGACGCTCGCCGAGGCGAGGGAGGTCCTCTCCTTCCCGAAGACGCTCGGGCATCACCCGGAGAGCGGCGAGCCGGTCGTCGCCCAGGACGGTCCGCGGGGTCCCTACCTCCGGGCCGGGGACGAGAGCCGCAGCCTCCAGGACCACGACCAGCTGCGCCGGGTCACGCTCGAGGAGGCGCTCGCCATCCTCAGCCGGCCCCGCGGCGGCGCCCGCCGCGGGGCCCAGGCGCCGCTCGCCGAGCTCGGCCCCCACCCGCAGAGCGGCGCGGCGGTCGTGCTGCGCGACGGTCGCTTCGGCCCCTACGTCACCGACGGCACCGTCAACGCCTCGATCCCGCGCGGCACCGAACCCTCCGCGGTCGACCTCGAGATGGCGGTGGCGCTGCTGGCCGCCCGCGAGCAGCGCATCCGCGCGGAGGGGGGAGAGCCCGGCCGCCGGCCCCGGCGCTCGGGCGGCCGGCGGCGCGCCCGCGGAGGGCGGAGCGGCGAACGGGCCCCACGGGCGGGCCCCCCCCCCCCCCCCCCCCCGCCCCCCCCGGGCGCGCCCCCCGCCTCCCCCCCGAGCGCCGCGCCCGCTCCAGCGGCCGCGATGCTACGCTAGGCATCAGCGGGGTGGTGACGCCGGGGTCCTTCCGTCCATGCCGTCTGCCGCCCGATCCGGTCTCCGCGATCCGCACCAGGCGCTCGAGCGCTACCTCGACGACCTGCGCACCGTCCGCCGGCGCTCGCCGCACACCCTCCGCAACTACCGCGCCGACCTCCGGGGCTTTCTCGACTACCTGGAGCGCGCGGACGTCTTCTTCCTCGACGCCGGGCGCAGCCACGGCCGCGGCTACCTCGCGCTGCTCAGGGAGCGCGAGGTCGTGCCCGCCTCGGTCAAGCGCTGCGCCTCGACGATCCGCGGCTTCTACGGCTGGCTCGACACGCACGGGGTGCCGCTCGGCGCGCGGCCGGGCGACTCGATCCTGCGGCTGCGCCATCCGAAGGCCCCCGCCCGGCTTCCCCGCTTCCTGACCGAGGAGGAGACGGCCGCCCTGCTCGCGGGGGCGCCCGCCGACCCGGCCGCCGCAGGGAGCGCCGCCGCCGGCTCCGCGCGCGACGCCGAGGCGCTGCGCGATCGCGCGATCCTGGAGCTGCTCTACGGCGCCGGGCTGCGGGTGGCGGAGGTCGTGGGCTGCGACGCCTCGGACGTCGACCTCGCGGAGCAGCAGGTGCGGGTGAGGGGCAAGGGAGACCGCCCGCGCGTCGCGCTCTACGGCGCTCCGGCCCGCGCCGCGCTCGCCGACTACCTGGAGCGCGGCCGTCCCGACCTCGCCGCCGGCGCGGAGCCGGCCCTCTTCCTCTCGCGCTCCGGCCGGCGGCTCTCGGTGCGCTCCGTGCAGCGCATCGTGCGGCGGGCCGGGCTCAACGCCGGGCTCGCCGGGCGCGTGCACCCGCACCTGCTGCGCCACAGCTTCGCGACGCACATGCTCGACAACGCGGCCGATCTGCGCGTCGTCCAGCACCTGCTCGGGCACTCCTCGCCCGACACCACGCAGGTCTACACGGCGGTCTCGACGCGCGGGCAGGCATCGCTCGTGACGGCCGCGCTCGCGCGTGCGCGCGAACGCTCGTCGCGGCGTACCCCCGGCCCGCCGGCCGCGGGCGGCGACCGGCCGGGGACGGGAGCGGCCGGCTGACGCGGAAGCCGTCGCCCGGCCGGCGGCCGCTCCGGCGGACCCGACGCCCGGGCCCGGGGCCGGTAGAATCCGTGATCCGCCCCCGGAACCGCGGCGGTCGGTCGGCGAAGAGAGGTGGAACGGATGCGCGTCCTCGTGCTGAACGGACCGAACCTGAACCTGCTCGGCAGCCGCGAGCCGGAGATCTACGGCTCCGAGAGCCTCGACGACATCGAGGCGGTCCTCCGCGACCGCGCGGAGCAGCTCGGCATCGAGCTGGACTTCCTGCAGTCCAACCACGAGGGCGCGCTGATAGACGCCATCCACGAGCACGGCGACTGGGACGGCGTGATCCTCAATCCCGGCGCGCTCACCCACACCTCGATCGCGCTCGCCGACGCCCTCTCCGCGACCGGGCTCCCGGCCATCGAGGTGCCCCTCTCGAACGTGCACGCGCGCGAGCCGTTCCGGCGCCACTCCTACATCTCCCCGGTCGTGTGGGGGCAGATCGCGGGATTCGGCTTCCGCGGCTACCGGGCCGCCCTGCATCTCCTCCACCAGCGGTGGACGGAGAGGCAGGCGGAGGGCGGCTCAGAGAGCGGCGCGTGAGCGCGCCCGGGGCGCCCGCGCCCGCGGGCGCGCGCGTCGGGCGGCTGCGGGCGCTGCTCGAGCGCGAGGGGTTCGACGCGCTGCTGGTGACGGCTGCGGTCAACCGCCGCTGGCTCTCCGGCTTCTCGGGCTCCGCCGGCACGCTCGTGGTTTCGGCGGGCTCCGCCCTGCTCAGCACCGACTTCCGCTACTGGGAGCAGGCGCGGGCGGAGGCGCCGTGCTTTGAGCTTGTGCGCGAGGGGGACCGCGGGACGGCTCTCCCGCTCGAGCTGCTCCGGGGGCTCGGCGGGCTCCGCGTCGGCTTCGAGCCGGGAGGGATCACCGTCGCCGAGCACGACGAGTGGCGGCGCGCGATCGCCGGCCTCGCGGCCTCCGAGCGGCCGCTCCTGCTGCCGGCGCCGGGCCTCGTCGAGGAGCTCCGGCTCGTGAAGGAGCCGGGCGAGGTGGAGGCGCTCCAGCGCGCCGCCGCGCTCACCGACGCCTGCCTCGAGCACGCCGTCGCCCTGGCGCTGCCCGGCACGACCGAGCGCGCGATCGCCCGCGCGATCCAGGACTACGCGCTGGATCACGGGGCCGACGGACTCTCCTTCGACTCGATCGTGGCGGCGGGGCCGCACGCCGCCCGTCCGCACGCCCGTCCCCGCGACGTGCCGCTGGAGCGCGGCCAGCCGCTCGTGCTCGACCTCGGCGCCTCGGTCGCGGGCTACTGCTCCGATCTCACGCGCACCGTCGTCGTCGGCGGCCCCGACGCCGCCGACGAGACCTTCCACCGCGTCTACTCGGCCGTGCTGGCGGCCCAGCGCCGGGCGCTTCAGCGCATCGAGGCGGGGATGACGGGGGCGGAGGCGCACGAGATCGCCGCCTCCGCCATTGCGGAGGCGGGCTACGGGGAGAGCTTCGGCCACGGCCTCGGGCACGGGGTGGGCGTGCAGGTGCACGAGTCGCCGCGGCTGAGGCCGGCCTCCTCACACGTGCTCGCCGACGGGCAGGTGATGACGGTGGAGCCCGGGATTTACCTCCCGGGCTGGGGCGGGGTCCGCATCGAGGACCTGTGCGTGATGGAGGGCGGTCGCTTGCGGCCGCTCTCGCGGGCGGCGAAGCTCGGCGGGGTGAGGACGGGAGGCGGCAGGTGATCGGGTCCGGGGAACTCAGGCGCGGCACGACGCTGGAGATCGACGGCTCCCTCTACCAGGTCGTCGAGGTCAACCACATCAAGACGAAGAAGTCCGCCGTCTACCGCACGAAGCTCCGCGACCTCCGGGCCGGGCACATCACCGAGCGCACCTTCAACGCCGGCGAGAAGGTCGCTCCCGCCCGCGTCGAGCGCCGCCAGATGCAGTACCTCTACGGCCAGGACGATCTCCACACCTTCATGAACACCGAGACCTACGATCAGGTCGCCGTCGAGGCGCGCGTGATCGCGCGGGAGCTCCCCTATCTGAAGGAGGGGGCGATCGTCCAGCTGCTGCTCTTCGGCGACGAGCCGCTCGCGCTCGAGCTGCCGGCCGCCGTCGAGCTCACGATCACCGAATCCGACCCCGGCATCCGGGGCGACACGGCGACCGGCGCCACCAAGCCCGCCACCATGGAGACGGGCCTCGTCGTGCAGGTGCCGCTCTTCATCAACCCCGGCGACCGCGTGAAGGTCTCGACGGAGAGCGGCCACTACCTCGAGCGCATCCAGAGCGCCTGAGCAGGCGGGGGGCCGGCGCGATGAGCGGAGCGCCCTCCACGTCCTCCGGCCAGCCGGAGGCGGTGCCCGTCACCCGGCTCCTGCGACGGCTGCGCGGCGTGCTCGAGGCCGATCAGCGCTTCCGCGAGATCTGGGTCGCGGGGGAGGTCGTCAACCTCGTCCGCGCCCGCTCGGGCCACATCTACTTCACGCTGGCCGACGCCGGCGGCGCCCTGCGCTGCGCCTTCTTCCGCAACCGCAACGCCGGCCAGGCGCGGCGGCTCGGGGACGGGGAGGCGGTGCTCGCCTACGGCTCGCTCTCGCTCTACGAGGAGCGCGGCGAGCTCCAGCTCATCGTCGACTTCGTCCAGCCGGCCGGCGCCGGCGCCGCCGCCGCCGAGTTCGAGCGCCGGCGCGCCCGCTTCGAGCAGGAGGGGCTCTTCGATCCCGCGCGCAAGCGCGCGCTCCCGCGCTTCCCGCGCCGGGTCGGCGTCGTGACCTCGCCACAGGGTGCCGTGCTCCACGACGTGCGGACCGTGCTCGCGAGGCGCTGGCCGCTCGCGACGCTGCTGGTGCAACCGACCGCGGTGCAGGGCGCGGAGGCCGCCGGCGAGATCGCCTCGGCGATCCGCGCCGTCGCCTCGCCACGCAGCGCCTCGGGCCAGCCGCTCACCCCGCCCGAGGTCGTCATCGTCGCGCGCGGCGGGGGGGCGGCCGAGGATCTCTGGGCCTTCAACGAGGAGGCGGTCGTGCGCGCGATCTTCGGCTGCCCGGTGCCGGTGGTCTCGGCGGTCGGGCACGAGACCGACGTCACGCTCGCCGACCTCGTCGCCGACGTGCGCGCGCCGACGCCCTCGGCGGCGGCCGAGCTCGTCGCCCCCGATCGCGACGCGCTCGGCGCGCGCATCGCCCGCGACCGGGCGCGGCTGGATGCGGCGCTCGCGGGCGCGCTCGACGCGCTGCGCGCGCGCCTCCGCGAGCGGGAGGCGGCGCTCGGGCGCGCCCTGCCCGACTGCGGTGAGGGCCGCCTCCGGCTGCGGGCGGCGAGGGAGGTGATGGTCCGCGCCGCCGAGGCCGGGATCGCCGGTCGCCGCGGCGGCCTCGGCCGGCTCGCGGAGCGGATCGCCGCGCTCTCCCCGAGCGGCACGCTCGCCCGGGGCTACGCGCTCGTCTCGCGGGCGGATGGGAGCGCCGTCGTCTCGGCGGCCGCGCTCTCCGAGGGAGAGCGCGTGCTGCTGCGGCTGCGCGACGGCGCCCGCGGCGCGCGTGTAGAGTCTCCCCCGTGAGCAGCGACCCGCGGGAATCTCCGCCGCCGGCCTCGCACGGCGCCGGCTCCGACCCGGCCCCGGACGAGGACGGCGACACGCCCTCCTTCGAGGAGCTCTACGAGCGGCTCGAGCAGGTCGCGCAGGCGCTGGACGCGGGCGGGCTCCCGCTCGATCGCTCCGTCGCCCTCTACGAGGAGGGGATGCGCCTCGCGGCGCGCTGCGAGGCCCTCCTCGACGGCGTCGAGCAGAAGATCGAGATGCTGCGCCAGGCGCGGGTCGAGGGGCCGGCCGCCGGCCCGGAGCCGCCCGCCGACGGAAGGCTCCTGTGAGGCGCGCGTGACGCTCCGCATCGGCTGGCTCACCACGGGCCGCGGGGAGGGCTCGCGCCGGCTCTACCGGGCGACCCGCGATGCGATCGGCGCCGGCGAGCTCGCCGCCGAGATGGCCGTGTTCTTCTGCAACCGCGACCCCGGCGAGGCGGCGGCCACGGACGAGCTGCTCGAGGAGGCGCGGGCCGACGGCGTTCCCGTCGTGACGCGCTCCTCGGTGGCCTTCCGCCGCGCCCGCTCCGGCGAGCGCTCGCGGCCCGGCGAGCCGCTCCCGTCGTGGCGCGCCGACTACGACCTCGCGGTCGCGGAGGCGCTCGCCGCGTACCCCTTCGAGATCGGCGTGCTCGCCGGCTACATGCTGATCCTCACGGGCGGCTTCGTCGGGCGGCACGCGCTGCTCAACTTCCCCCCCGCCCTCCCGACCGGTCCCGCCGGCACCTGGCGCGAGGTGATTTGCGAGCTGATCCGCACCCGGGCGACGGAGAGCGGCGTGATGATGCATCTCGCGATCGCGGAGGTCGACGCCGGCCCCGTCGCCAGCTTCTGCCGCTACCCGCTGCGCGACGCCGAGCTCCTGCCGCTGTGGCGGGAGCTCGAGCCCGCGCTCGACGGGGCGACCGACCGCGAGCTCGAGGCGAGCCCGCTCTTCGCGGCGATCCGGCGTCGCGGTCTCCGGCACGAGGCGCCGCTCCTCGTCGCCACCCTCGCGGCCGTCGCCGACGGGCGGCTGCGCCTCGCGGGCGGGCGGCGCCTCGAGGGCGCGCCGCTCGAGCTCCCGGCCCCGCCCCCACCGTAGGCGGCCCGGCCCCGGCGGGCGGCGCGATTGGGTAGGCTGTCCGGCGTGGGCGCCCCGTGCGTGCGGTGAAGGGATCCCGGCCGTGAGCGAACGTCGACTGCTCCCCGCCGAAGTCCGCGTCGAGCGGACACTCGAGGCGCTGCCCCGGCGGGCGGCGGCGGCACGCCGGCGCCGGGCGCTCGCGCTCGTCCTGTCGCGGACGACGCCGGCCGTTCAGGGGGCTCTCGCCGCCGTGGCGCTGACGCTCGCCGCCGAGCGGGTGCTGCGAGCGGCGGGGAGCGTCGTCCTCTCCGTGGTCTCGACCGCGCCGCGGCCCGAGGTCCCCGCGCGCCGCGCCGCGCGCCGGCGCACGGTCGTCACCGAGCTCACGATCCTCGAGCGCCGCTTCCGGCGCTGAGGCGCCTGCGAGCCGCCTGTGAGCCGCCGGCGCCCCTCCCCCGCCGCGACGCCCGCCGGCCGCGAGGAACCCGGCGCCGAGCGCATCCAGAAGATCCTCGCCGCCCGCGGCGTGGCGAGCCGCCGCGCCGCGGAGGCGCTGGTGGCGGCCGGGCGCGTGAGCGTCGACGGCCGCCCCGCCCGGCCCGGCGAGCGCGCCGATCCCCGGCGGCAGCGAATCGCCGTCGACGGCCGAGCGCTGCCCCGGGAGGCCCCGCCCCGCCGCAGCCTGATGCTCCACAAGCCCCCCGGCATCCTGGTCAGCCGGCGCGACGAGCGCGGGCGACCCACCGTCTACGATCTCCTCCCCGGGGCACCCCCGGAGCTGCGCTACGCCGGGCGCCTCGACCGCGACAGCGAGGGGCTGCTGCTGCTCACCACCGACGGGCGCCTCGCCTTCCGCCTGACGCACCCGCGCTACGGCGTCGAGAAGGTGTACGAGGCGACGGTCGAGGGAGAGCCGCAGCCGGGTGCGCTGGCGACGCTGCGGCGCGGGGTCGCGCTCGAGGACGGGACGACGGCGCCGGCGCGCGCGCGCCTGCTGGGGCGCCCCCGCGGGGCGGCCGGGGCCCGGCGCTCCCGCGTGCGCCTCGTCCTCCACGAGGGGCGCAAGCGCCAGGTGCGGCGCATGCTCGAGGCGGTCGGGCACCCCGTCGCGCGGCTCGTGCGCACGCGCCTCGGTCCGCTGGAGCTGGGGACGCTCCCGCCCGGCTCGGCGCGCGAGCTCACACCCGCAGAGATCGACGCGCTCTACCGCGCGGTCGGCCTGACCCCCTGAGCGCGCGGGCTGCCCGGGGGCGCCCGCTGTGGACGCTTCGCGACGGGCGCCCATATCATCGATCGGTCGCTCGCGGGAGCGCCCACCGATCGGAGTGTTCCATTCCGGCCGACGCCGCCGCGACCGAGTCCCTGAGGCGCAGCATCGCGATCGACGGACCGCTCGCCTCGGGCAAGAGCGTCGTCGGGCGCGCCCTCGCCGAGGCGCTCGGCATCGGCTTCTTCGACACCGGGCTCATGTACCGCGCGTGCACGCTCGCCGTCGGGCGCGCCTCGGTCGACGCGGAGGAGCCGGAGGCGGTCACCTCGCTGGTGCGCGCTCTTATCCTCGACATGCGGTGGCCCGATCCGGCGACGCCCGAGATCCTGATCGCGGGCGAGAACGTCACGCCGCTGCTCAGGGAGCCGGGCGTCGAGGCCGCGGTCTCCCTGGTCTCCCGCATCCCCGAGGTGCGCGACGAGATGGTGAAGCGCCAGCGCGCTTTCGCCGCGCGCTCGCCGGTGGTGATGGCCGGCCGCGACATCGGCTCGCGCGTCCTGCGCGAGGCGCGGGCGAAATTCTTCCTCGACGCCTCCGCCGAGGTGCGCGCGCGCCGGCGCCTCGGCGAGGAGCGCGAGGCCGGACGCGCCAGCTTCTTCGAGCGGGTCCTCGACCAGACGCGGCGTCGCGACGAGCTCGACCAGACCGGGCAGCGCACGATCCGCCGCGAGCAGGTCGCCGCCGACGTGCTCGTGATCGAGACCGACGCGCTCGGCATCGACGAGGTCGTCGCGCGCTGCATCCGCGCCTACCGCGAGGCGAACGGCGAGGGCGCGGCGGGAGCGGGCCGGAGGGCCGCGCCGTGAGCACGCCCTTCCACGCCCTGCTCCCCCGCATCGCCGCCGGCCGGCTCTCGCGCTGGGCCTTCGTGGCGGCGACCCTCCTCACCCGCGCCGTCTTCGGCGCCTTCGCCCGCGTCGATGTCCGCCACGGGGAGCGGGTGCCCCAGCAGGGGCCGCTGGTGTTGATCGCGAACCACGTCAACCAGAGCGACCCGCTCATCGTGCTCGCCTACGCCCCCCGGCGGTCGCGCCCGATGGCGAAGCGGGAGCTGTTCGAGATCCCGCTGGTCGGGTGGTACTTCTGGCTCTACGGGGCGATCCCGGTGCGCCGCTACGCCGCCGACACCGGGGCCCTGCGCACCGCGAGCGGCTACCTGAAGCGGGGCGAGGCCGTGCTCGTCTTCCCGGAGGGCACACGCTCCCGGGACGGCCGGCTCCGGCCCGCGCTGCCCGGCGCCGCGATGGTCGCCCTGCTCGCGGGCGCCCCGATGCTCCCGGTCGCCGTGAGCGGGACGCGCGATGTCTCGGCGCGACGGCTGCTCATGGGGTGGCTGCGCCGCCGGCGTCCGCGGATCCGGATCGAGTTCGGCGAGCCGCTCGACCCGAGGGACGCCGAGCGGGGGGCGCCGGGCAGCCGCTCCACGGTCAAGGGCGGCGCCGTCGCGGAGGCGACCGACGGCGTCATGCGCGCCCTGGCGTCGCTGCTCGAGGAGGAGGCGCGCGGCGCCTACGCGCAGCCCCGCGACGGCGCCGCACCCGTCGTCGCCCGCTCGTCCCCGCCGCGCCCCGCCGGCTCCGACGTCTCCGCGGGCCCCCCGGGAGAGGAGTAGGCGCCGGTGTGCGGGATCATCGCCTACACCGGCGCCCGCCCGGCCGGACCGATCCTCCTCGACGGCCTGCGCCACCTCGAGTACCGGGGCTACGACTCGTCCGGGATCGCACTGGCGCTGGAGGGACCGGAGCTTTATGTCGAGCGCGTGACCGGAAAGATCGCGGGGCTCGTCCGGCGGGTGGAGGGGCGCCTGCCCGAGGCGACCGCCGGGGTCGGCCACACGCGCTGGGCGACCCACGGCGAGCCCTCCGAGCGCAACGCGCACCCCCTCACCGATCCCGAGCGGCGCGTCGCGATCGTGCACAACGGGATCGTCGAGAACCACGAGGAGCTCCGCGCCTCGCTCGGCGACGGCGCGTGCTTCTCCTCCGATACCGACACCGAGGTGCTGGCGCACCTGGTTGCGCGGGAGCTGGCGCAGGGAGCCGACGCGCTCGAGGCGGTGCGGCTCGCCCTGGGTCGGACGAGCGGCGCCTTCTCGCTGGTGGCGATGCCGAGAGATGAGCCCGGGCGGCTGATCGCCGCCCGGGTCGGACACGCGGGCGGCGTCGTGGTCGGCCACGGGGAGGGGGAACACCTCCTCGCCTCCGACCTGGGCGCGCTGCTTCCGCACACCCGGCGCGTCGCCTTCCTCGAGCCGGGCGAGCTCGCCGACGTGCGGCCGGAGGGGGTCCGCTACGTCGACGCCGGGGGCGCGGAGCTCACGAAGGCGGTGGAGGAGCAGTCCGTGGGAGCGGTCGCGCTGGTGAAGGGCCGGCACCGGCACTTCCTGGCCAAGGAGCTCCACGAGCAGCCCGACGCGGTCCTGGACGTGCTGCGCGGCCGCTACCTCTCCGACCCGCCCCGCGTCGAGCTCGCGGGGATCCCCTTCGACGAAGAGGGCGCCCGCGCCCTCCGTCGCGTGGTGCTGGTCGGCATGGGGACCTCACTCCTCGCCTGCTCCGTCGGTCGCCACTACATCGAGCGCTTCGCCCGGCTCCCGGCCGAGGTCGACAACGCCTCCGAGTTCCGCTACCGGCGCCCGGTGCTCGACCCCCAGACCCTCGTCATCTCGGTCTCGCAGTCCGGCGAGACGGCCGACACGCTCGCGGCGATGGAGGAGGCGCGCGCGGCCGGCTGCCCGCAGATCACCGTCTGCAACACGCCGGGCGCGCAGGCGACGCGCGTCGCCGACGGCACCGTCTACCTCCGCGCCGGGCCGGAGATCTCGGTGGCGAGCACGAAGTGCCTGACGACCTCGATAGCGGCGCTCCACGCCATCGCGCTCCACCTCGGCCGACTGACCGGGCAGCTGGAGCCGGAGCTGGAGGCGCAGCAGGTGCGGGCCGCGCTGCACCTCCCGGCGGCCGTGGGCGAGGCGCTTGAGCTCGAGGCGCAGGTCGCGGGCATCGCCGAGCGCTACGCCCGCTACCAGAACTTCCTCTTCCTGGGCCGCGGGCTCTCCTATCCGATGGCGATGGAGGGGGCGCTCAAGCTCAAGGAGCTCTCCTACATCCACGCCGAGGGCTACCCGGCCGGCGAGATGAAGCACGGCCCGATCGCGCTCGTCGACGAGTCCGTCCCCACGGTGGCGATCGCGCTCCGCGATGAGGTCTTCGAGAAGATGCGCTCCAACATCGAGCAGCTGCGGGCGAGGCGCGGGCCGGTGATCGCGATCGTGTCGGCGGGCGATCGCTCGCTCGACGGCCACGTCGAGGAGTGCATCGAGCTCCCCGCCGTCGACCCCCTGCTCTCGCCGGTGGTCTCGGTCGTGCCGATGCAGCTGCTCGCGTACCACATCGCGCTCGAGCGCGGCGCGGACGTCGACCAGCCGCGGAACCTCGCGAAGACGGTCACCGTCGAGTAGGGGGCCAGCCCCCGTGCCCGGTGCGGGCGGGGGCGCCTACGCCGGGGCGGAGGCGACGGCCGCCTGCGCCGCCGCCAGCAGCGCGATCGGGACGCGGTAGGGGGAGCAGGAGACGTAGTCGAGCCCGGCGTCGTGGCAGAAGGCCACCGAGGGCGGGTTTCCGCCGTGCTCGCCGCAGATCCCGACCTTGAGGTCGGGCTTCGCGCTGCGGCCCCGCTCGATCCCGAGCTTCACCAGCCCGCCGACCCCGACCGTGTCGATCTCCACGAAGGGGTCGCGGGAGAGGACGCCCGCCTCGAGATAGGTCGGCAGGAAGCGCCCGGCGTCGTCGCGGGAGAGGCCGAAGGCCGTCTGCGTGAGGTCGTTGGTCCCGAAGGAGAAGAAGTCCGCGTGCTCGGCGATCAGGTCGGCGACCAGGCAGGCGCGCGGCAGCTCGATCATGGTGCCGACCGTGACGTCGACGCGCCGCCCGGCCCGCTCCATCGTCTGCTCCGCCACCCTGACCACGCGCTCGCGGAGCACGGCGAGCTCCGCCTCCGTGCTGACCAGCGGGATCATGATCTCGGGGTGGACGTCTACCCCCTCGGCGTCGAGCTCGCACGCCGCCTCGATGATCGCCCTCACCTGGGTCTCGTAGATCTCGGGATAGGTGATGGCGAGCCGGACGCCCCGGTGCCCGAGCATCGGGTTGAACTCCCGCAGCGCGTCGACGCGGCGGGCGATCGCCTCCGGCGGGCGCCCGAGCGCCCGCGCGAGCTCCTCCTGCTCCCTTCCCGCGCGCGGCAGGAACTCGTGGAGCGGCGGGTCGAGCAGCCGGATCGTGACGGGGTATCCGTCCATCGCGCGCAGGATTCCCACGAAGTCGCCCCGCTGCATCGGGAGGATGCGATCGAGCGCGGCGCGGCGCGCCTCTTCGTCCTCGGCGAGGATCATCTCGCGCACGGCGAGGATCCGGTCCTCCCCGAAGAACATGTGCTCGGTGCGGCAGAGCCCGATCCCCTCGGCGCCGAAGGCCCGGGCGCGCGAGGCGTCCTCCGGCGTGTCGGCGTTCGCGCGCACGCCCAGCCGGCGCCGCTCGTTGACCCAGGACATCAGCCGCTCGTACTCGGGCGGGAAGGAGGCGTCCGCGAGCGCCACGGCGCCCCGCATCACCTCCCCGGTCGAGCCGTCGAGGGAGATCACGTCGCCCGCGCGCACCTCCAGCAGGGAGCCGTCCCCGTCGGGAACCGCGAAGCGGTCGCGGCGGAAGTCGATCTGCAGCGCCGAGCAGCCGGAGACGCACGGCGTCCCCATGCCCCGCGCCACGACGGCGGCGTGCGAGGTCGTGCCGCCGCGCGCCGTCAGGATGCCGGCGGCGCTCGACATCCCCTCGATGTCCTCCGGGCTCGTCTCGTCGCGCACTAGGATTGCGGCCTCGCCGCGGGCGTGCGCCTCCACCGCCGCGGCCGGCGTGAAGACGGCGCGGCCGACGGCGGCTCCCGGGGAGGCGGCGAGCCCGCGCGCGATCACCTCGCGCGGCGCCCCGGGGCGGAAGACCTGGTGCAGCAGCTCGCCGAGCCGTTCCGGATCCTGGCGGCGGATCGCCTCCTGCTCGTCGATGAGGCCCTCGTCGACCATCTCGACGGCGCTCGCGACCATCGCGTAGCCGCTGCGCTTCGCGTTCCGCGTCTGCAGGATCCAGAGGCGGCCCTGCTGGATCGTGAACTCGATGTCCTGCATGTCGCGGAAGTGGTCCTCGAGGCGGCCGGCGGCGGCGGCGAGCTCCGAGAGAGCCTCCGGCATCGTCTCCTCGAGCGTCGGGCCCCCCAGCGGCGCGCGTTCGGCCGCACCGATCTTCTGGGGCGTCCTCACGCCGGCGACGACGTCCTCGCCCTGTGCGTTCGCCAGGAACTCGCCGACGAGGCCGCGTACTCCCGTCGCCGGATCGCGCGTGAAGCAGACGCCGGTCGCGCAGTCGTCGCCGAGGTTGCCGAAGACCATCGCCTGTACGGTGACGGCCGTTCCCCACTCGGAGGGGTAGCCGTGGAGGTCGCGGTAGACGCGGGCCCGGGGCGAGTTCCAGGAGGCGAAGACGGCGGCGATCGCGCCCCACAGCTGCTCGGCGGGGTCGTCGGGGAAGGCGCGCCCGCTCTGCTCGTGGACGGCCGCCTTGTACTGGGCGACGAGGTCGCGCAGGTCGCCGGCGGTGAGCGCGGTGTCGAGCTCGACGCCGCGCCGTCGCTTCATCGCCGCGAGCAGCGCCTCGAAGGGCTCCGGCGCCTCCTCGGAGGCGCGCCTGACCCCGAGCACCACGCTGGCGTACATCTGCACGAAGCGGCGGTAGGAGTCGAAGGCGAAGCGCTCGTCGCCGGAGGCGCGGGCGAGCCCCTCCACGGTCTCGTCGTTGAGCCCGAGGTTGAGCACGGTGTCCATCATCCCCGGCATCGAGACCCGCGCGCCGGAGCGCACGGAGAGCAGGAGCGGGCCCGCCTCGTCGCCGAAGCGGGTGCCGGCTATCGACTCGATGTGCTCGATGCCGGCGGCGACCTGCTCCTCGAGTCCCGGCGGGTAGCTCAGGCCGCGCGCGTAGTAGTCGGCGCAGACCTCCGTCGTGATGGTGAAGCCCGGCGGCACCGGGATCCCGAGCGCGCTCATCTCGGCGAGCCCGGCGCCCTTGCCCCCGAGCAGGTCCCCCATCCCCGCCGATCCGTCGGCCGCGCCCGCTCCGAAGCGGTAGACGAGCGTGTGATCCGGCGGCCGGCCATCGGGGGACGCGGCCGGCCGGGGAGGTGCGGCCGGACTCTCGGAGGTCGTGGTCATCGGTCACCCTCCCGCATCGGCGCCCCGGGGGAGTGACGGGGATGCGTGCTGCCGGCGGGCTGCACCCGCAACGCCGCGCCGTGCGGACCCGAGTATACGGGGCGCCCGTCCTAGCCGCCGCTCGCTTGCCGGAGCCGGCGGCGCTTTGCACACTCGTGGCGATGGCGGCGCAGCGACCGGTGGAGGCGCGCGTGCGTGCGCGGCTCGAGGCGCGCGAGGCGGCGCTCGCCCCCGGCGCCGCCTGCGAGGCGACCTCGCGCGGGCGCGAGCGGCCGGAGCCGCCCTCGCCGCTCCGGATCGCCTACCAGCTCGACCGCGATCGGATCATCCACACCCGCGCCTTCCGCCGGCTCAAGCACAAGACGCAGGTCTTCATCGCGCCCGACTCCGATCACGTCGTGACGCGCATGACGCACACGATCGAGGTCCAGCAGATAGCCCGCACGATCGCGCGGGCGCTCGGCCTCAACGAGGATCTCGCCGAGGCGATCGCGCTCGGGCACGATCTCGGGCACACACCCTTCGGGCACGCGGGGGAGGAGGTGCTCTCCTCGCTCGTGCCGGAAGGTTTCCGCCACAACGAGCAGTCCCTGCGCATCGTCGATCACCTCGAGAACGCCGGCCGCGGCCTGAACCTCTCGGCCGAGACGCGCGAGGGGATCCTGATGCACTCGAAGGTGCGCGAGTCGGTGGCGGCCGAGGCGTGGGGCACCGCCTCGACGCTCGAGGGGCAGATCGTCAAGCTGTCGGACTCGATCGCCTATCTCAACCACGATATCGAGGACGCGATCCGGGCCGGTCTGATCACGCCGGGCGAGCTTCCCGAGCGCGCGGTCGAGATCCTCGGCGAGACGCGCTCGCACCGCCTCGACCGTCTCGTCCGCGACTGCATCACCCACTCCTGGGAGGCGGCGCAGACACCGCACGGCGGCGACGGCCCGTCGGGGCGCATCGTCCTCTCCCGGGACGTGCTTGAGGCGACGGACGTGCTGCGCGACTTCATGTTCGAGCGCGTCTACCTCGTCGACGACCAGCTCGCGCGGGCGCGGCAGGGCCAGCGCGTGGTGGAGGCCCTCTTCCGCCACTACGAGCGCCGTCCCGATGAAATCCCGGGCTACGCCCTGCCCGGCGACCCGCCCTGGCGGCGCGCCGCCGACTACGTCTCGGGAATGACGGATCTCTACGCCCTCAGGCGTGCCGGGGAGCTCGGGCTCGAGCCGGCGGCGGGGCTCGTTGCGGAGACGGAGAGTGGGTAGGCAGCGATGGCGTGCGGGCGAGCCACGCCGCCGCCGCCGCCGCGGCGCCCGGGAGGGCGCACCCCCCCGCCCCGCCGATCGCTACAATCGCGGCATGGGGGCGGGGCCCGAGAGGTAACCGACCACGCAACGAACCGTCAGAACGCCCACGCTCGCCGGCATCCTGGTCGTGATCGCCGCCGCCGCCGTGCTCGCGGCGATCGCGTTCCTCGATGCGGGGGAGGAGGCGCCTGTCGCCGTCTCCGGCGCCGGGGCCGGGGCGCCGCGCGCGACGCCGGCGACCCCCAGCCCCCGCGCGGCGGCGCACGTCACGACCAACCTGCGCCGCTCCCCGCACCCCGCGGCGGATGTCGTGGCGGTGATTCCGGGAGGCCGCGAGGCGGAGCTCCTGGGCCGGAGCGAGGATGGAGCCTGGGCGCAGCTGGCCTACCCCCCGGGAGGCGTCGAGGGCTGGGCGCGCCTCGCCTCCTTCGCCCTCTCGGAGCGCGACATCGCCGCCGCGCCGGTGCGCGCCTCCGAGGCGGGACCGGTCACGCCGCCCGTCGCCGAGCCCACGCCGGCGCCCGCGACGCCGGGCCCGGACGCGCTCCCCGATCTCGCCATCGCGAACGCCTTCCTGCTCCCCGACGGCCGGCTCACGGTCTCGGTGAGCAACAGCGGCGAGGCGCCGCTCGTGGAGCAGCGGATCTCGCTGCGGGTCTCGAGCGCGGAGGGGGAGATCCTCGGAGTCCTCGAGATCGGCCCCACCTCGCTCGATCCCGGCGCCGTGGCGACGGCGATCACGCCGGTCACCGTGAGCCGCACCGGCGTCTATATCCTCGAGCTCGACCGCCTCGACACGATCGCCGAGGCGAGCGAGTTCAACAACCGCTTCAGCCGGCTCTTCGTCGCCCCCCAGGCGGCGGGTGAGGGCGGCGGCGGATGAGCGTGAGCGAGCGGGCGGGGGGAGTGGGCGCGTGAGCGAGCGGGCGGGGGGAGCGGGCGCGTGAGCGAGGCCGGGAGGGGCGGCGCCGCGGGGACGCATGCCCGACTCGTGCGCTCGCGCGCGAGTCTGCTGCGGGCGCTCGCCGGCGTGACCGAGGCCGATTTTCGGCGCCAGGTGGACGGCGAGTTGCTCGTCGAGCGGCTGGCGGAGCTGGCGCGCCGGGAGCGCGACGCGGTCGCAAGCGCGAGCGCGCTGCTGGCGGGAGCCGGTCAGCCGGTGCCGGCGCTGCCGGCCCCGGAGCGACCGGCGGCGCTGCCCCCGCAGGTGATCCACGCCCTCGCCGGAGCGCGCCACCGATCGCTGCGCCTGCTCGACGAGCTCGCGGCCTCCGGGGCGTCGCCGGGGGACGAGCACTCGCGCGCGCTCGCACTGCTCGATGCGGTGGCCGAGCGCGAGGAGCGCGTGGCCTCGCTGCTGGGGGGAGGCCCCTGAGCCCGGCGGCCCGGGAGCGCCCGGCCGCTCACGGCCGCGTAACGGATCGGCGGCGGCGGTGTCTATACCTGTGAGGCCGTGAACACGGGAGCCCGATGAGCGCGATCGACGACGTCAAGGCGCGTCTCGACATTGTCGAGACCGTGGGTCGCTATGTCCCGGAGCTGAAGCGCAGCGGTCGCACGTTCAAGGCGGCGTGCCCCTTCCACACCGAGCGCACGCCCTCGTTCATCGTCGACCCGGGCCGCGGCAGCTGGCACTGCTTCGGCGCCTGCTCGACCGGCGGCGACGTCATCGAGTTCGTGCGACGCATCGAGGGGCTCGAGTTCCGGGAGGCCCTGTCGCGCTGCGCCGATCTCGCCGGCATCGAGCTGCGACCCCCCTCCGCGCGGGAGCGCCGCGAGCGCGAGGAGAGCGGGAGGCTGCTCTCGGCGAACGAGGCGGCGACGCTCTTCTTTCAGGCGCAGCTCGATGGGCCGTCGGGCTCCCCGGCGAGCGCCTACGCCGAAGGCCGTGGGATCGACGCCGAGACGCGTCGGGAGTGGCAGCTCGGCTACGCGCCGGCGAGCTGGAGCGCCCTGCTGGAGCACCTGGTCGCCCGCGGCTACACCGAGGAGGAGCTGGTCCGGGCCGGCCTCGCCGTCGAGAACGAGGATCCGGCGCGCGGCGGTCGCGGCGCGCACGATCGCTTCCGCGACCGGTTGATCTTCCCGACGCGCGACGAGCGCGGACGGCTGGTGGGCTTCGGGGCGCGCGCGCTCCGCGCCGAGGACGAACCGAAGTACCTGAACACGCCGCAGACGCCGCTCTTTGACAAGAGCGGGACGCTCTACGGCCTCGATCGCGCCCATGAGGCCGCCCGCCGGAGCGGCGAGGCGATCGTCGTCGAGGGCTACATGGACGTGATCGCCGCCCACCAGTTCGGCATGAAGAACGTCGTCGCCTCCAACGGCACCTCCATCACCGAGCGCCAGATGCGCCTGGTGAAGCGCTACACGCCGAACGTCGTGCTCGCGCTCGACGCCGACGTGGCCGGCTCCGAGGCCGCGCTGCGCGGGATCGAGGTCGCAGCCGGCGCCGCCGACCGCCAGCTCGTCGTCGGTGTCGACTGGCGCGGCCTGGTCTCGGCGCAGGAGGTGCTCGACGCCGACATCCGCGTCGCCTCCCTCCCCCCGGGCGAGGATCCCGACTCGCTGCTGCGGGCCGACCCGGAGCGCTTCCGCTCGCTGGTGGCCGGGGCGCTCCCGGTCGCCGACTATCTCTTCGAGGCGATCCCGGGGGCGGGAGACATGGCCGACCCGCGCGTGCGCTCGCGCGCCCTCAGCGCGCTGGCACCCACGGTCGCGGCGATGGCGGATCCCGTCGTGAGGGCGCATTATGTACAGAGGCTGGCGCGCATCGGCCGCGTCGATGAGCGCCAAGCGGCGCAGCTCGTCGCGCAGGCCCGTCGCGGCCGCGTGCGTCTGGTGGAGAGCGGGGAGCGTTCGCCGCTCGCGCCGCGGGCCGGCGGCGGCCGGCGGGCGGCGGCGGCCCGGGCACCGGGCCTTGACGGCGAGGCGCAGCTGCTCCGGCTGCTGCTCGCGAACGAGGCGTGCCGCGAGGCCGGGGAGGCGCTCGACGCCGACCTCTTCGAGGATTCCGGGAACCGCGCCCTCTACGAGGCGTGGCGCGAGCATCCCGGGCTGGCGTCGGAGCCGGGGGAGCTCGAGGAGGAGACCCGGCAGAGGGCCGACGCGCTGCTCGCGCGGGCGCTGCCGCCGATCCCGCAGGAGGAGCTCCAGGCGATGGTCGGCGAGATCGCCTCGCGGCTGCGGGAGCGGCGCCGGCAGGCGCGCCTGCGGGCACGCACGACGGAGGTGGCCGAGGAACTCGTCGCCGCACGCCGGGCCGGCGGGGACGGCGGTGCCGGTGAGCCGGAGGGGGACGGGCTGGAGCGAACGGCCGACAACGGCGATCCTGCGACCGGCGGCGAACAGGACGGCTCCGCGCCGGCGGCGCCGGTCGAGGAGCTCGCCGCCGAGCTCGAGGAGCTCGTCGCGAGTCAGCGCCGCCTGGCGCAGGGCGCCGGGGTGGAGATGGCGGAGGCGGGAGCCATGGGGGACGGGGGAGCACGAGAGTGACGCAGACCTACGAGCCGGCCGGCATGGAGGAGCTGCTCGAGAAGGGGCGGCGCAGCGGACAGGTCACGGCCGAGGACGTGCTGGTGGCCTTCCCGCAGGCCGAGACGAGCCGGGAGCGGCTCTCCTCGGTGATCGCGCAGCTCTCCGAGAACGGCATCAGCGTGCGCATCGACTCGAGCGCCGGCCGCGAGGCATCGAGCGTCGTCGACGCGGCGCGACGCATCGTGGAGGACGCGGCCGGGATCGACGACCCGGTGCGGATGTACCTGCGCGAGATCGGCAAGGTCGCGCTGCTCACGGCCGCCGACGAGAAGCGCCTCTCCCGGCACATCGAGGAGTGGCGCCACGTCGAGGAGATCGTCGACGCCTTCGAGGAGAAGCACGCGCGCCCGCCCCGCTACGGCGAGATCCTCGCCGAGCTCCTGCGCCAGCTCTATCAGGAGCGCCGCATCTACCAGGCGGTCGCGCGCAACCTGGGCCTCCCGCGGCAGGCGATCTCCGAGCGCATCGCCGAGCCCTCGTTCCGCTCCTCGCTCGACGGCAACCTCGACGAGGAGATGCAGCAGAAGCTGATGCAGGAGTTCTCGTGGGACGAGGAGCGCGCGAAGCTCGCGCTGGTGCGGCTCTCCATCATCACCCACATCCTCCACCCCCAGCACGTGCGCTGGGCGGGGGCGATCGCCGGCCGCGAGTCGCGGACGCTGCCGCCGCCGCAGGGCATGGGCATCGAGCTCGAGGCGGCACACGGCGGGGCGCTCCAGTACTACTTCGAGAAGCTGATCTTCGACGGGCGGCGCTCCGAGCGGCAGCTGACGGAGGCGAACCTCCGCCTGGTGGTCTCCGTCGCGAAGAAGTACATCGGCCGCGGGATGTCGCTGCTCGACCTCATCCAGGAGGGCAATATCGGCCTGATCCGCGCCGTCGAGAAGTTCGACTACCGCAAGGGCTTCAAGTTCTCCACCTACGCCACGTGGTGGATCCGCCAGGCGATCACCCGCGCCATTGCCGACCAGGCTCGCACGATCCGCATCCCCGTGCACATGGTCGAGACCATCAACAAGCTGGTGCGCATCTCGCGCCGGCTGGTGCAGGAGTTCGGCCGTGAGCCGACCTCGGAGGAGATCGGGCGGGAGCTCGAGCTCCCGTCGGAGCGCGTGCGCGAGATCCTCAAGGTTTCGCAGGAGCCGGTCTCGCTGGAGACGCCCATAGGCGAGGAGGAGGATTCCCACCTCGGCGACTTCCTCCCCGACGAGTCGGCGCTCGAGCCGGCCGAGGCCGCCTCGCACCAGCTCCTCAAGGAGCAGGTGATGGAGGTGCTCTCCAGCCTGACTCCGCGCGAGCGCAAGGTGCTGGAGCTGCGCTTCGGGCTCGAGGACGGTCGCTCCCGGACGCTTGAGGAGGTGGGGCGGGAGTTCAACGTGACGCGGGAGCGCATTCGCCAGATCGAGGCGAAGGCGCTCCGAAAGTTGCGCCACCCGACGCGCTCGAAGAAGCTGCGCGACTACCTCGAGTAGTTGACCGGAAGACGCCGCCTGGGAGGAGGAGGAGTGGTGCCGATCTACGAGTACAGGTGCAAGAAGTGCGGGGAGCTCTTCGCGCTGATGCGGCCCGTCTCGAAGGCCGACGCCCGCACGCGCTGCACGAGCTGCAGTTCGACTGCGGTGAGGCGCCAGCTCTCCCGCTTCGCCGTTGTCGGCGCGGGCGATGACGCGGGCGGCGGCGACGACCTCGACATGGGCGACGACGACTTCGGCGACTTCGACGACGACTGGTAGCGGGCGGCGACGCTCTCCCCCCGTCGGTGCGAACCCGTCGGGCGGTCCTCGCTAGCCCCCTGCGCCGGCGATCCGGGCGGCGCTCGTGTCTCCCTCCGAGCGGCTCACGGCGCCCCCTCGTCGCTCCCTGAGGGGTGGCCGCCTGCATCTCCGTCCGGCTCGTCGCCGCTGACGGGCGCGCCGGCCGCATCTTCGTCCGGTGCGTCGCCGACGGGTTGCCCCGCGGCTCCGCCCTGAGCCGCCTCGCCGCTCGTCGCGGGCGCGCCGGCCGCATCTCCGCCCGGCCCGTCGCCGACGCCTTGCCCCGCGGCTGCGCCCTGAGCCGCCTCGCCGCTCGTTGCGGGCGCGCCGGCTGCATCTTCTTCCGGTGCGTCGCCGACGGGTTGGCGTGCGGCCACGAGCGGGGGCGCCGCCACCGCGGCGGCGGGCGCGGGCGATCGTCGCCGGCGGTCGGCGTAGAAGGCGTAGCCCAATCCGGCGGCGACGAGCAGCGCCGCCTCCGCGATCGTGAGCATCCCCACGCCGAGCGTTGCGTCGTACCAGAAGCCGCGGGGGAACATCTGGATCAGGCGGTCGCGGTCGGGATCGAGCTTCCAGAGGTCGTTGGAGAACGAGACCACGTGGAACTGACGGAAGAGATCGTCGAAGCCGGCCAGCACCGCCGCCGAGGCGAGCCCGAGCACGGCGACGGTGAGGCCGCCGCCGAGTGCAACGAGCCGCGCGAGGTGCCGCATCGAGCGCTCCCGCGCCCAGAGGTAGACGACGGAGATATAGCCGACGACGTAGAGCAGCGAGAGCTCCTGCACGGAGAAGGCCCGACCCATGAGCTCCTTCACGTCGCGCATGTGGAGCACCTCACGCGGGTTGAAGAGCGCCTGCTCACGCCCCTCGATGGCCACGCGGATGTCGAGCAGATCACGGTCGTCCCGGAAGTAGAGGACGATGTCGCGCGCCGCGCGGTCGAGATCGGCCCGACCGACCCCCGTCACCTCCTCGGCGTCGTAGCGGTCGAAGGCGTAGCCGTAGACGGCGAGCTCGCTTGCGGCGATGCGCACGTTGGACAGCACCAGGAAGAGCGGAAGCGCGACCAGGAAGACGGCCGTCGCTCCCCAGCGGGCGAGCACCATGGCGTTTATTCTATCGCCGCTGCGCCGCGCGCCGTGGCGGCCGCTCGTATACTGCGCCCATGGCGGCCGACGGCCCGCGCCCTCACCCTGCTCCCGGCCTCGACGCGGTGCTGGTGCCGCTCGGCCTCGCCCCCGAGCGCGTACAGTCCTTCGATCCGCTGGCGCCCCGCTTCGACGCGGCGAGACCGCTGCTCGTCCTCCCCTCCGCCTACGCCGAGGCTCGTCCCCGTCTTGACGAGCGCTACCCCTCCGATCACCCCGCCCGCGTGGTGACGGGAGACGGGGGGCGGGACGTCACGGTCGGGCTCCTCCCCGGCGATGCGAGGGCCTGGCTAATCGCCCCGCTCGCTCCGGAACAGGACCACCGTGCCCTCGCGGGCCTGCGCGCGATCGTCGAGCGTCTCTACGCCCCCGGCGGATGCCCGTGGGATCGCGAGCAGACGCACCACTCGCTCCGCCCCTACCTGCTGGAGGAGAGCTACGAGGTCGCCGAGGCGATCGACGCGGGCGACCTCCGCTCGCTGCGCGAGGAGCTCGGCGATCTGCTCGTGCAGATCCTGATGCACTGCGCGATGGCGCAGGAAGCGGCGGAGTTCACGCTGGAGGAGGTCGTCGGCGAGGCCTCGCACAAGATGCTGCGCCGCCATCCCCACGTCTTCGGCGACGAGAGCGCGGACGACGCGGCGGCGCTCGTTGAGCGCTGGGACCAGATTAAGGCCGCCGAACGCTCCGCGCGGGGCGAGGGCGGCCCGGGCGCGGCGCTCGACGCGGTTCCCCGCGCCGCGCCTGCGCTGCTCCGCGCGGCGGCGCTCCAGGGGCGGGCCGAGCGCGCCGGCGCGCCACGCCCCGACGGGCCGGCGGCCGGGCGCGTGCGCGAGGCGCTGCGCGAGGTCGAGTCGGCCGGCCCGCGCGACGCCGAGGCCCGTCTCGGCGATCTGCTGTGGGCGGTGGTCGCGCTCGCGAGGGAGCGCGACGTCGATGCCGAGTCGGCGCTCCGAGCGCACGCCGCGTCCTTCGTCGAGCAGGTGTCCGGTCCCTCCGCGGGAGACCGCGCCGCGCCTTCCGCCGAGGGCGCCGGGGCTGGTGCTACACTCGCCGCGCAGGTTGGCACGGGCACGCCGCAGGGGCGCCCCGGCTAGGAGCAGAGGAGCGAATGACCAGTCAGGCCTCCGTCGTCACACCCGAGCGATTCGCGACCGGTTTCCCCGACTTCGGCGCGTGGATGGACGCGATCGAGCAGCGGCAGAAGGAGTTCCAGCAGCACTACGACGAGTTCACGCCGGACGCGGACGAGGTGGCCGCGATCGCCGCACTCGTCGAGCAGCACGGCGTGAAGGCGCTGGTGCTGGGTGAGGACTGGTGTCCGGACGTCTGGCGCGGCGTTCCGGTCATCGCCAAGATCGCCGAGCGCAGCGGCATGGAGCTCCGGCTCTTCAAGCGCGACGAGAACAAGGACATCATGTCCGAGTTCCTCAATCAGGGGGAGTTCGAGTCGATCCCGACGATCGTCTTCTACGACCGCGACCACCGCTACCTGGGCCACTGGATCGAGCGCGCCGAGCTCGCGAACGAGGAGATCGCCGAGATCCGGAACGAGGTCATGGCCGGCGTCCCGCCCGAGGGCCCGGAGCGCGATCGGGCGATGGCCCGCTACCGGGCCGCGACGACCGAGCGCGCCGGCCCCTGGCGCCACGCGCAGGTCACCGAGGTCCGCGAGCTCCTCGAGGGCGCTCTCGGCTAAGGACCCCCGCCGGGCACCCCGACGCGGGGTACACAGAGGGGCGCGCCAGGAGGCGCGCCCCTCGTTGCGCGTCGTGCCTGCTCGCGGTGACGGCTATTGGGGTGTCTGGCCCGGGAGATCGCGGTCGGCAGGCTTCGCCGCTGCGTCGGAGCGGGTGGCCTCGCTCGTCGCCGGCGGACCGCCGGCGCCTGACCGCTCAGGAGCCGGACGCCGGCGCCCTGCCTCCTCGGGAGCTCCCCGGGGCGAGGAGGGCGCCCGCTCCCCGTCGCGTGCGGGTGTGGCATCTCGCTCCGGCGCCGGCGGTCGCGGCCGTGCCGTCGCGCAGTAGGGGCAGTGCCGCCACTGGTACGAGAGGAGGCGGCCGCACGCCTCGCAGGGCACGCGCAGCTGCGTCCGGCAGTGCGCGCAGACCATGAAGTCGTCGTCCACTGGGCGCCGGCACCGCGGGCAGGCCGAGGCGGCGTGGAGCTCGGAGAGCATCGCCTCCTGCTCGAGCTGGCGGCTGTAGATGTCGTCGAGCGTCTGGCGCGGCCGCAGCACGAAGTAGAGCGGCAGCCCCACGATCGGGAGGGCGAGCGCCAGGGCGAGCGCCGTGAGTTGCGAGATGATGTCGCGCGTGCGCGCGCGGATGTCGCGGTACACCCAGATCACGGTGACGGCCCAGATCAGGGCGCCGTATCCGCCGACGATGAAGCCCGCGATGCGGAGGGTCGATGCGATGTCGCCGCCGGGCCACCCGATGCCGATATCCACCCTCGAGGGCCTCCGTCCTCACCCCGGCGTGATCAGGCTACCACGGGGCGGGGCGAGGCTCTGTGTCCGGGGCCCGGGCCGGGCCGCGGGCGCCAGGCGGGGGTTTCGCCGGGGCGGGAACGGTGCGGGTGAGGCGTTACAATCGGCCCAGTCCCCGTGAGCGGAGCCCGATGAGCGAGGGAGTCGACGGGAAGGCCGGACCGCCGGCCGCCGCGGGCGAGGATGCGCTCGCCCGGGCGCCGCTGAACCCGGAGCAGCGCGAAGCCGTCGAGGCGGGAGACGGCGCGCTGCTCATCCTCGCCGGGCCGGGATCGGGGAAGACGCGCGTCATCGCGTACCGCATCGCCGATCTCGTGGGGAGGCGGCGCGTCCCGCCGGGCCGGATCCTCGCGGTCACCTTCACCAACAAGGCCGCCGGCGAGATGCGCGAGCGCGTCGAGTCGCTGATCGGCGCCCGGGCGCACTCGCTGACACTCGGCACCTTCCACGCGGTCTGCGCGCGCATCCTGCGACGCCGCGGTACCGCCGTCGGCGTGCCGCCGGAATTCCAGATCTACGACACCGACGACCAGCGCTCGCTGGTGCGGCGCATCGAGGGCGAGCTCCAGATCAACCCGCGGCAGTTCGCGCCCGGCGCCGTGCTGGGCACGATCTCAGGCGCCAAGAACAGCTCGATTGGTCCCGAGGCCTACGCGCGCGACGTCGGCAGCTACTTCGAGGAGATCGTGGCCCGCGTCTACCCCCGCTACGAGCAGGCCCTGCGCGGCGCCGGCGCCGTCGACTTCGACGACCTGCTGCTGCTCGTCGTGAAGCTCTTCGACGAGCAGCCGGAGGCTCTCGGCGACTACGCGGAGCGCTACCTGCACGTCCTGGTCGACGAGTTCCAGGACACGAACCTGGTGCAGTACCGGCTCGCGCGGCAGCTCGCCTCGGTCAACGGCAACATCACCGTGGTCGGCGACCCCGATCAGGCGATCTACTCCTGGCGCGCCGCCGATGCGCGCAACCTGCAGTACTTCCTGCGCGACTTCCCGGGTGCCCGGCGCGTTCTCCTGGAGCAGAACTACCGATCGACCGGACGCATCCTCCGCGTGGCGCGCGCCGTGCTCGCCGGCGACCGGGAGCGAGCGGAGAAGGGGCTCTGGACGGAAAACCCCCAGGGCGATCGCGTCGCGCTGTGGGAGTACCAGGACGGCGAGGAGGAGGGGCAGGCCATCGGCTCCGAGACCCGCCGGCTGCTCCGCGAGGAGGGCCGCTCTCCCGCCGAGGTCGCGGTCATGTACCGGACCAACGCCCAGTCCCGGGCCATCGAGGAGGCCTTCCTCGATGGCGGGATCCCCTACCGCATCGTCGGAGGCACCCGGTTCTACGACCGGCGCGAGGTGCGGGACCTGCTGGCCTACCTGCGCTTCGCTCACAACGAGTCGGACGTGATGGCGTTCCGCCGCATCGTCAACGTCCCCGCGCGCGGGATCGGCGAGCGGACCGTCGACGCGGTGATCGCGGCGGCCGCCGCGCCGGGCGTCTCCGTGCTCGAGGCGGCATCCCGCGTGGCCGACGGCCGGGCCGGCACCTCTCTGCCGCCGGTGCGGGCGAACATCCGCCGTGCACTCGGAGGCTTCGTGCAGACGATGGAGCGGCTGCGCGGCGAGAGCGAGGCCCTCCCGGTCAGCGCGCTGATCGAGACGATCCTCTCGCTCACGCGCTACCGCGACGAGCTCGAGCGCCTGGAGGAGGGGGAGCCGGAGCTGGTCGAGGCGCGCTGGGAGAACGTGCAGGAGCTCGTCGCCGTCGCGGCCCGCTACGAGGAGGTGGAGCAGGATCCGTCGCTCGCCTCGTTCCTGGAGGACGTCTCGCTCGTGGCCGACGTCGACGACCCGTCCGCCGATGTCCCCGACGCGGTGACGCTCACCACGCTCCACGCCGCGAAGGGACTGGAGTACGCCGTCGTCTTCCTGGCGGGGCTGGAGGAGGGCGTGCTCCCCCACCACCGCGCCCTCGACGATCCGGCGGAGCTGGCGGAGGAGCGACGCCTGCTCTACGTGGGGGTGACCCGCGCCAGGGAGCGTCTCTACCTGACGCGAGCACGGCGGCGGTTCCGCAACGGCTACTACAGCGCGTCCCCCCTCTGTCGATTCCTGGAGAAGATCCCGGGAGCCGATCTCGCGCGATCGTCCCGGAGCCGTCGCGGAGCCGGTTCCGGCGAGCCGGCCTGGGCCGCGAGGGTCGCGCGGGTGCCGGAGCGCCGCGCGCCGGCGCGCGCCGGCGCCGCCGACACCGCGGAGCCGGTGGCCTTCGCGCCCGGCGATCGGGTCGCGCACACGGTTTTCGGCGAGGGAGTCGTCGTCACCTGCGAGGCGCTGCCCGGCGATCAGCAGGTCACGGTCGCGTTCGCCGGCCGGGGGGTGAAGAGGCTGCTCGTCTCCTACGCCCCGCTCTCGCGCCTCTAGCGCCGCGGCGGGCGCAGCCGCCGGCTCACTCCGCGAGCAGCCGCGCCAGCTCCTCGCCGCCCAGGCTCGCTGCCATCAGCTCGCCGATCCGCTCGATCTTCGCCTCCCCGGCGAAGGGCGCGCTGCCGAAGATGCCCTCGACGGCCCGGACCGTCTCGACGGTGCCGTCGGGAGCCAGCAGCAGCGTCGTGTCGCGTCCGGCGGAGGCGCGATCGAGCAGGTAGGGGCTCGGCTCGGTGCCGCCGGAGAGCACCAGGCAGCTCACGCCGCTGCGGAGCGCGCCGAGCGCGATGTCGACCTTCTCGGCGCGCGTGATGACGGCCGTGCGGGGGCGCCGCTCGAAGTAGGAGACGTCGGTCGCATCATGCGAGATGGCGCCGACCAGGATGTGCTCGATGATCGCGGCATCGCCCTCTATCGAGCGCGCCAGCACGCGGGCGCCGCTCGCCTCGATCAGGCGGCCGACCGTGGGAGCGGCCAGCAACCGGTCTTCCGGGACGTGCAGCGCCCCGGGGACGGCCCTGCTGCTCCGCGTCCTGACGAGCGTCCCGTTCTCGGGAGCGCCGGCCTCCGCCCCCTCCGGCGCCACCAGCAGCGGTCGGGCTTCCAGGCGCGCGGCGAGCTCGGCGACGGCGGCGCCGGGGGAGGCCTCCACGATCAGAACGCCGCCCTCGGCGGGACGTTGCCCCTCGAGCGCCCCGGCGTCGAACGGCCGGCCGCTGCCCTCGGCGAAATCGAGCGAGGCGAAGAGATCCGCGTCGGCGCCCGCGCGGTCGTCGCCGGCGATCCGCTCCAGGCGGACGGAGCGGTCCGCCCGCGCGATGCGGCTCGCCAGGCCGACCGCGACGGTGCTCGCGCCCGCGCCCGCTCCGACGCCGCCTACGAGCAGGATCGCCATCACCCCTCCGCACGGCCCCAACCGCCGGGCCGCCCCATCGGTTCACGGGCTCTTCCCGGGTGCCGGCCGCAGGCGAGTCTGACGAGGGGCGCCGCGGGGAGCAAGCGGGCCGCCGGGAGCCGCGGCGCTCCCTCAGCGCGCCGCGGCGTTCCCGCTCCCGGCCGGGACGCGGCGCGAGAAGAACTTGATCCGGTAGCCGTCGGGTGCGGCCAGCGTCAGGGAGTACGCCCACGTCTCCTCGGCGACCGGGGGCAGCGCCGGCAGGCGCCCGGCGAGCTCCTCCCGCAGGGCGTGTACGTCGGCCACCTCCATCGCGCCGCGGCTGCGCTCGTCGTCGGAGCCGGCCTCCGGGTCGTCGATGATCTCGATGCCCCACTCGCGCGTGCCGAAGCAGGCGCCGCGGCGCTCGCGGCCGGCGTACTCGACGAAGATCGGCCAGCCGAGCACCTCGCCGTAGTAGCGGTAGCACTCGTCGAAGCGCGCGGTACGGATCACGGTTCGCGTGCAGATGATGTCCATCACGACCCTCCTGTGCGGCTCCGGCTCTCGCTTCTCACCCGCGCATGAAGTCGAGCACGGTGCCGACCCATGCCTCGGGCTCCTCGTCGACGATGTCGTGCGTGCCCCCCTCGAGCTCGACGTAGGAGAGATCGGCGTGGGCCTCCCGCGCCCGCACGGTCGCGCGGTAGAGGTCCTCTCCCGTGTTGGTGAGCAGGAGCGTGGGCACGGCGAGCGCCCGAAGCGCCGCCTCCAGGTCGTACTCGAAGACCGCGATGTAGCCGTACCATTCCGTCTCCCTGACCTGCAGCATCTCGATCACGCAGCGCGTCATCGCGCGCAGGTCGGTGTAGCCCCTGGTCACCCGCAGCCGGCGCTCCCACGGCTCGAGCAGGTGGCTCCCGTCCTCGCGGATCTCGGGCGCGTGCTCCGGGAGCCGGCCGAGGTAACGGGCGCGCTGGTCGGCATCGAAGTAGGGAACGCCGTTGAGGATGAGCCGCGAGACGCGCCCGGGATGCGAGCGCCCCAGCTCCAGGGCGGTGACCGCCCCGGTGTGGTGCCCGAGCACGGTGGCGCGCCGAACGCCGAGCGCGTCGAGCAGCGCGATCGCGGCCGAGGCGTAGGCTCCGGCGCTCGGACGTCCGTCGAGGGGGTCCGACATCCCGTAGCCCGGCGTGTCGGGCGCGATCACGCGAACCCCCGCCGCCTCGAGCAGCGGGTAGGCGGCCTCCCACTGCAGGCTGGAGCTCGGCGTCTGGTGCAGCAAGAGGAGGGGATCCCCCTCCCCGATTTCGCGGTAGTGCAGCTGCCCGCCGTCGAGGTCGATGTAGCCCCGCCGCGGTCCCCGCGCCGCTCGAGTCATGGCCGCCTCCCCCTCACGTGCAGCTCGCGACCCGCGCATCGTAGCGTGCGGTCGCGCGCCCGGCGGCGCGCAGGTGTGGACGCGCGCGCGCGGCTCGGGCATGGTGCCGTGCGGGTGGGGCGCCCGCGGGGAGGACGATCATGCCAAAGGGTTATGTCACCGGCCGCTGGGGACAGGTGCACTACCGCGCCGCGGGCGAGGACGGCCCGACCGTGGTCCTGGTCCACGAGTCGCCGCTCTCCTCCGAGGAGTACGTGCACGCGCTGCCGGAGCTCGGCCGGAGCGTGCGGGCCGTCGCCTTCGACACGCCGGGCTACGGGCAGTCCGACCCGCCCCCCGGCCCGCAGGAAATCCCGGACTACGCGGCCGCGCTGCTCGAGGCGGCGGACGCGCTGGGGCTCGACGACTTCGCCGTCGTCGGCACGCACACCGGCGCCTCGATCGCCGTCCAGATGGCGGTGCAGGCACGTCCCGGGCGCGTCACGCACCTGGTTCTCTCCGGGATCCCGCTGATGCGCCCAGAGACCCGCGCCATGCTGCTCGCCACCTGGGCGCCGGAGACGCCCCCGCGGCCCGACGGCTCGCACTTCACCGAGGTGTGGGAGCGCTACGTCGCTCAGGGCGACCCGCCCCCCGACTTCATCACCACGCTCGCCTGCTCGCTGTTCTCGGTCTGGGAGCGCTACAACTGGGCCTACAACGCCGCCTTCCGCTACGACCCGGCGCCCGACCTCCCGTCGGTTCGCTGCCCGACGCTCTTCCTCACGGCCGCATCCGACCTGCTGCTGCGCGCCGACGAGCGGGCGCTCCGGGCCATTCCGGACGGCCGCCTGACGGTCGTCGACGGACGCTCGCATCCGCTCCCGTGGTGCGTGCCGGAGCGCTTCGCGAGCGAGATCGCGGCCTTCGTGAGCGCCGCCTAGGAGGCGACGGCGCTGCGCACCGGCGATCCGGCATCCCGCGCCTGAAGGCGCGGGATCACCTCCGCTGAGAAGCGCGCCATCGACTCGAGAACCCGGTCGTGCGCGAGGTCGCCCCAGCTGAAGGCGAGCATCACGCGGCGCCCGCCCGCCTCGCCGAGCTCGGCCAGCTTCTCGTGCGCCATCTCGGGGGTGCCGATGATGAAGGTGCGCTGGATCACGCTCGAGACGCCCTCCGCGGCCTCCGCCGCGTCCGCAGTCGTCCCCGGCGCCCGCCACGCCTCCATCGGCACCGCCATCTGGGCCGTGTTGAGCGTCTTGGCATGCGCGCGTCCCGCGTTGGCGCGCGCGGTCGCCGGATCGGCGATCGCGCGCGCCTGCTGCTCGCTGTCGGCGAGGTAGATCGACCTCGTCACGGCGCAGTGGTCGAGGATCCGGTCGATGGTCTCCTCGCCCTGGCCTGCCTCCCGCATCGCGTTCGTGAAGAAGGCGATGCGCTCACCCGCCCGTCCCAGCTCCAGGCGGGGCAGGAGGATCGGGTAGCCCCGCGCCGCCGCCCACAGCAGCGATTCGTCCGAGAGCGAGGAGAGCACGATCGGCGGGTGCGGCCGCTGGATCGGCGCGGGCCGCACGCCGTGGATGTGCACCTGGAAGTGCTCGCCATCGAAGGGGCTGAAGTCACCGCCCCAGGTGCGCTCCATCAGCTCGATGGCCTCGAACATTCGCTCGCGCTGGCCCTCCGTGCTGGCGCCGAAGCCCGCGTACTCGAACTGGTTGAAGGAGGAGCCCCGCCCGATCCCGATGGTGAGCCGGCCGCCCAGCAGGTTGTCCAGTGCAGAGGCCTGGATCAGGACTCGCGTCGGATGGTGGAGGGCCATCTGCAGCACGGCGAAGCCGACCCGGATGCGCGTCGTGTGCTGCGAGAGCGCCGCACCGAAGATCAGCGGGTCGCCGAAGGCGCACTCGCCGGTGAAGTTGTGCTCCGTCAGCCACGACGTGTCGAAGCCGAGCCGCTCGGCCTCGACGATCTGCTCGATCTGCTCCGTCATGACGCGGTGGTCGTCGTCCGGAGACGGCGAGTACGGTAGGTGAAGTGTATCGAACAGCATCGCGGCTCCCGACGTGGCGCGCGGGGGGACGGATCCCGGGCGCGTCTCGTGGCGGGGCTACTCTAGCACCGCCGGTCCGCCGTCCAGTACGCGGCGGGAGGGGGAACGGGGCCGTCGTGCGCCCTTCCGTGACTGCGGCCGCCGGATCCGCCGGGTGAGCGCCGCGCCGCCGCAGGCCCACGGCTCGCCGCCCGGGCCGCTCGCCGGGATACGCGTGCTCGAGCTCGGAGGGGGGCAGCCCGGCGCCTACGCGTGCTGGGTCCTGGCGGAGCTGGGAGCCCGGGTGATCGTGCTCGAGCGCCGGGATCCGGGCGACGGCGCCGCTCGCGCCGGCAGCGAGGACGCCGGTCGAGTCGCGCTCCATGCCGGCAAGCGCCGGCTCGCGCTCGATGTCTCCCGCGCGGAGGCTCGCGACATCGCGCTGCGCGTCGCGAGCCGCTCGGACGCGCTCGTCAGCAGCCTCGCCCCGCGCCGTGCCCGGGAGTTCGGTCTCGATCCGTCGGCCGCGTGCGAGGCGAGTCCCGCGATCGTCTACGCGCAGGCCACCGCCTCGGGCTCGCTCGGCGGGAGCGCGGAGGAGCCGATGGCCGACATCGTGGCCCAGGCGGCCGGCGGGCTGATGTGGAAGACGGGCCGGGACGGCGCGGCGCCGACGGCCGCCGGCGCTGCGCTCGGCGAGCACGGCGCGGGTGCCTACCTGCTGGCGGCCGTCCTCGGCGGCCTGGCGCAGGCGGCCCTGACCGGGCGCGGATGCGCCGTGGAGGTCTCGCTCGCAGGCTCCCAGGTCGCCCTCCAGTCGTGGGAGATCGCCGCGGAGTCCGTGCTCGGACGCGACAGCGGACGTGCGGGGCTCGGCCATCCCGAGGTGTCACCGGGGGCGATCTGGGGCACGTTCGAGGCCCGCGACGGGTGGCTGGTGCTCGGCTCGGTCGACGCCGCCCGTTTCCAGCGGCTCTGCGCGTTGATGGATCTGCCGGAGCTCGCCGCCCGCTACCCGGACGACCGGAGCCGGTCCGCCGGGATTCCGGACATCGACCGGGTGCTGCGCGCCCGCTTCGCAGCGCACGACCGCTCGCACTGGCTCCGCCTCTTCAGCGCGAACGACGTCATGGGGGCGCGCGTGAGCGACTACGACGACGTGCTGGCGGACGAGCAGGCGTGGGCGAACGACTACCTGCGCACGCTCCCGGGTTCCGGCGGCGTGACCGTCGCGGGCTCCCCGATCCAGTTCGACGGTTCCGCCGCCGCCCCGCCGGGCGTGGGCTCGTCCGGGGACGCGGACGATCCCGCATCGCTCCTTCGGGAGCTCGGGTACGGGCCGCAGCAGGTCGCGATGCTGGAGGCGGCCGGCGTGTTAGGGGGAGGGCACTGATGGCCGGGCCGCTCGCGGGCGTGCGCATCGTCGACTTCACCCTCTACCAGCAGGGTCCCTACGCGACCGTGATGCTCGCCGACATGGGCGCCGACGTCGTGAAGGTCGAGCGCCGCGAGGGGGAGCGGACGCGGGCGTATCAGAGCTGGACGGGTGTCGCCTTCTACACCAACAACCGCCGCAAGCGGAGCATCGCGCTCGACGCGCGAACGCCCGGAGGGCGCGAGATCGTGCTCCGCCTCGCGGCGCGCTCGCACGCCCTGGTCCACAACTTCCGACCGGGAGTCATGGAGCGCCTCGGGCTGGGCTACGGCGACGTGCGCGGGGCGAACCCGACCATCGTCTACGCCCGCGCCTCCGGCTGGGGGGCGCGTGGTCCGCGCGCCCGGCAGGCGAGCGTCGACCTGATCGCTCAGGCCGCGGGCGGGCTCATGTCCCGCACCGGTTTCGAGGGCGATCCCCCGCTTCCCCTCGGTGCGGCGGTGGCGGATCAGCTCGGCGCCATTCATCTCTGCGCCGGGATCGCGGCGGGGATCGTGCGTGCGGCCCGCAGCGGGGAGGGCAGCGAGGTCGACGTCTCGCTCTTCGGGAGCCAGATCGCCTTGCAGGGGCCCGAGATCGCGGCGCACTCCCTGGGCCGTGGCGCGGGCGCGCGCGCCGGGGCGGGCGAGGGCCTGCGCCGGACGGGCGGCGTCTCGGGCGCCTTTCCCACCTCCGACGGATGGATCGCCCTGGCCGCGGACGGGCCGGCGCTGGACCATCTGCTGGCAGCGCTCGCCGATGCCGGCGAAGGGCCGCCCCGCGCCGGCGCGTCCGGCGATCACGCCTCGCTCGATGCGTGGGTTCGCGAGCGGCTCCGGGAGAGGACGACGGCTGCGTGGTGTGAGCGGCTCGCGCCGCTCGACGGCGTCGCCGCCGGGCCCGTCCGGCGCTACGCGGAGATCCTCGCCGATCCCCGGTCGCGCGCCAACGGCTACGTCGTCGATCTGGATCACCCGGCGTGGGGTCGCCGGCCCGTCGTCGGCTCGCCGATCGTCTTCGACGAGATGCCGCTCGCGGAACCGGGGCGCGTCCCTGAGGTCGGCGAGTCGACGGAGCTGCTGCTCGAAGAGCTCGGCTACGGCTGGGACGAGATCACGGCGCTGCGGGAGTCATCGGTGATCTGACGCCGGAGCGCGCCTCCGCGCCGCATCTCAGGGCGCTCCCGTGTAGTACGCTCGCCCCGATCGCATGGGCGCCGGCGCCGATGGGGGAAGCCGATGGACTGGTCGGAGACGCCCGAGGAGGCTGCATTCCGGGCCCGCGTTCGGGCGACGATCGCGGAGCGGCTGCCCCCCGTCTACTCGGACGCCGAAGCACGCCTGCGCCGGCGCACCGTGCGCGTGTGGCGCGAGGACTACTTCTCCGACGATCCCGCGAGGCGGGCCGCCGCGGTGGCCTGGCGCGATACGCTCTCGGAGCTCGGCTGGACGGCTCCGGGCTTGCCCCGCGAGCGGGGCGGGGCGGGGATGACAACCGTTGAGCGGCGCATCCTCGGGGAGGAGCTCGCCTCGGCCGACGCGCCCGGACTCGGCGTGGCGAGTGTCGAAACGTTCGAGCGGTACGCGAGCGAGCGGCACCAGCGGGAGCACATCCCGCGCATCCTCGCCGGCACGGCCCTCTTCGCCGGGGGGTACTCGGAGCCGGGTTCCGGCTCTGATCTCGCGTCGCTGTCGACGCGTGCCGTGAGAGACGGAGACGACTTCATCGTCGACGGCCAGAAGATCTGGAGCTCGGGCGCTCACGAAGCCGACTGGATGATGGTGCTGGTGCGCACCGACCCCGATGCTCCGAAGCATCGCGGCATCTCGATGCTGCTCGTCGACCTGCACTCGCCGGGCGTCGAGATCGTCCCGCTCCCGAACATCACGTACGGGCACAGCTTCAACGAGACCTACTTCGACGGGGTGCGCGTGCCCGCGGACAACCTGCTCGGCGCCGAGAACGAGGGCTGGCGAGTGGCGATGTCGGGCTTCGAGGCGGAGCGCTCGACCGAGTACAACGCGGACGTCTCCCGGAGGCGTCTGCGCGAACCGCTCGTCTTCGCACTCAGCGAGCAGGGCCGCCGACAGGCGCCGATGGGAGCCGCCCTCCGAGATGCCGTCGCCGACCGGGCGATCGAGATCGAGGTGGGCGCCCAGTTCACGCTGCGCATCGCCTCGCTTCATGCGCGCGGGGAGGCGCTCGGCTACGTTCCGTCGGTGGCGAAGCTTCACGGCTCGCACACGCTGCAGCGCACCACCGAGACGACGATGCGCCTCCTGGGCCTCTACTGCCAGCTCTGGGATCCCGACGAGCCGCGCGCTCCGCTCTTTGCCGCGGTTCCCTACCACTTCCTCTACTACATCTCGGCGACCATCGGCGGCGGAACGTCCGAGATCCAGCGGAACGTGATCGCCACGCGCGGGCTGGGGCTGCCGAGGGGATAGCGGCGACGCGGCGCGACGTCCGGAACACCCGGGTCGCCGCTCGCGAACGGAGTCCGGCGGTACAGATCCTCCCGCACGCCGCGTCCGTCGAGAGATGGCGACGCGCAGGGCGCCACGCCCCCTCGCTCGGGCAGCGTGACACCTGCCCCCGCCCGGCTCGCTCCGGGCCCCGGCCCGGCCTGCGGTTCTCGACAGCCTACCGGGCGGCATGTACGGTCACCCCGCCACGCGCTCGACGCCCGCGGCCCCCGCTGGCGAGGGAGGCCTAGTGGACACCGGGTATATCGCGCGTCGCGCCCTGCAGTTCGCCGTGGTGTTGTGGCTCCTCGTCACCATTCTCTTCATCATCCCGCGGCTCCAGGGCGACCCGATCCTGCTGCTGACCGAGGGCGACATCGAGCCCGCGGAGATAGAGAAGCTCCGCGTGGCGTACGGGCTCGACCGGCCGGTCACCGTCCAGTACCTGGACTACCTGGGCGGGCTCGCCACCGGTGACTTCGGCACCTCCATCAAGACCAGCCAGGAGGTCTCCGATCTCATCATCCAGCGCATCCAGCGCACGCTGCCGCTCGTCATCCCCGCCAAGATCCTGGCGCTGGTCGTGGCGATCCCGCTCGGGACCATCGCCGCCGTCAGGCGGGGCTGGCTCGATACCTTCGCCGTGTGGATGTCCCTGCTCTTCCAGTCGGTCCCCAACTTCTTCGTCGCGATCCTGCTGATCTTGCTCTTCGGCGTGAAGCTCCACTGGCTGCCCACGTTCGGTAGCGGAGGGCTCGATCACCACATCCTGCCGGTGGCGGTGCTCGCCTCCTACCCGATCGCCCGCTACACGCGGCTGATGCGCGCCCAGGTCTCAGACGCCATGCACTCCGACTACGTCCGCACGGCTCGCGCCAAGGGTCTGGCCGAGGTCGTGATGGTGCGGCGGCACGTGATGCGGAACGCCCTGCTCCCGATCGTCACGCTGATCGGGCTCGACTTCGGCACGCTGATCGGCGGCACCATCATCATCGAGAACGTCTTCAGCTGGCCCGGGTTCGGCACGCTCACGCTCGACGCGGTCCTGCGCAAGGACTACCCGGTGATCCAGGGGGCGGGGCTGACCATCGGCTTCCTCGTGCTGACGGGCAGCCTGCTGGCGGATATCGCCTACGGGTATATCGACCCCCGCATCCGCCGCCGCTGAGCGAGGTGCGCGGCCGGCGGCCCGGCGCTGTCGCCATGATCCTGACGAAAGCGTTAGACTGCGCGCGCTGGCCATGAGCATTCGATCGCTCGGTAGTTCAGAGGGGAAGGACGAACTGTATGGAAGATCTGAGGACAACCCTGCTCGCGAGGCGGACGTTCCTGCGCGGTGCCGCGCTCGGCGGCGTCGGGCTCGCCGCGGCGGCGGTGATCGGCTGCGGCGACGACGATGACGACGACGGCGCTGGGCCCGCCGCCACGACGGCGCCGCTGACGGCCACCGCGACGCCGACGGCCTCCACCGGAGCAGCGACGGCGACGCCGACGGCCGCCGCCGCGGAGACCGTCAAGACCGGGAGCATCACCGTCGCCGTCCAGAGCAGCGTCGGCGAGACGCTGGACCCGAACTCCACGGCCGCCATCGCCTCGGACTACGCGGGGATCTTCGATCAGCTGCTGAGGCGCGACCCGCGAACGAACCAGTACGTCCCCGAGGGTCTCGCCACCTCATGGGAGTTCGACACGAACAACCAGACGCGATGGGTCTTCAACCTTCGCGAGGCGGACTGGAACGACGGCACGCCGTTCACCGCCGAGGACGTCAAGTTCACACTCGAGTACATCACGAACCCGGACAACAAGTCGCGGCTCATCTCGCGCCTCAACACCGTGGACAGCGTGGAGGTCCTCGACCCCCGCACGGCCGTGGTCGTGACGAAGGCGCCGGACCCGATCCTCGACCGGCGGATGATCTCGAGCTGGGTTCTCCCGAAGCACATCTACGAGGACCCCGACCGGGGAGCCGAGTGGCAGGCTCTCAGCGGGAAGCCCGTCGGAACCGGATCCTACGTCGTGGACCGGTGGATCCAGGCCGAGCGGACTGACCTGGTCGCGAGCGCGAGCTCGTGGCGCGGCAACAAGGGAATCATCGAGGCGACCGGGGCGAACATCACCGAGGGATCGACGCGGGCGTCGGCGTTCGAGGCCGGCGACGTCGCGGCGATCAACGCCCCCCTGCTCGAGGTGGCGCGTCTGCAGGGCCTGCACAACGGCGGCGTGAGCGCCGCCGTCAACGTCAGCAACGCGCACACCAACTTCTCGGTGGAGTACCACGAGGGGCCGACCTCGGACCTGCGCGTGCGCCTGGCGCTCGCCCACGCGCTCGACAACGTGACCTACGCTGGCCTCTACGAGGGCTTCGCCGAGGAGATGCAGGGGCAGCAGCTCACGCGCACCGACTTCGGATTCAACCCGAACGTCGGCCCCTACGGCTACGACCCGGACATGTCGCGGACGCTGCTGCGGGACGCCGGCTTCGGGAACGGCTTCGATGCTCCCATCGGGCAGCTGACGGGCAACGATCCGGTGGTCGACGCGCACACGCTCGCCGTGAAGGACGCTTTCGATGAGATCGGCCTGCAGGCCAGCATCGTGAACATCGATGTCAGCACTTGGCGCGATCACATCTACGGCCGGACGCCCCGGATCATGATCGAGCGCTGGGCCTTCAGCGGCATCGGGCAGCACGACGCCGCCTTCGCGCTCAGCTGGTCGGAGGGTAGCCAGCCGTCGAAGTTCTACGCCAATGCCGACTTCGATCGGGCGTTCAACGAGGCCATCCAGACGATGGACACGGACGCGCGGGAGAAGAAGTTCTGGGAGGCCGTGCAGGTCATGCACGACGACCCGCCCGCCGTCTGGTCGACCACGCGTCCCTCTGTCGTGGTGTGGCGCAGCGACCAGTACGACCTCTCCCTCTGGGAGCGGCCGGCGGTCTTCTTCGACCAGATCGCGGTCGTGTGATCGAAGCCGCCGCGTGCGGCGGGGGGCCGGCCACCGGCCGGTCCCCCGCCCACCCGGCTGCGGCCGGCCACCGCCGCCGGCCGCCCTGCCTCCCGTCGTGACGCACACCCGTCCCTACCGCGTGGGCGTGATCGGGACGTCGTGGGCCGCCCGCGTTCCACTCCCCACCTTCGCCTCCTTCGAGGGCACCGAGGTCACCGCCATCTGCAGCGCCCGGGCCGAGCGCGCCAGCGAGGCGGCGCGGCGCTTCGGCGCCCGCCTCGCTGGCGACGACTACCGTGCGCTCATCGAGTCGCCCGAGGTCGACATCGTCTACATCGGGGCGCCGGTCGCCCGTCACCGCGAGATGGCGCTCGCCGCAGCGGCGGCCGGTAAGCACATCCTCTGCGAGAAGCCGCTCGCGCTCGACGCCGCCGAGGCCTGTGAGATGCTCGGAGCCGCGCGCGACGCCGGCGTCGCCCACGTCACCTCGTTCTTCGTGCGCCCCTTCGAGAGCCACCGCTACGTGAAGGAGCTCGTCGCCTCCGGCGACCTGGGCGAGCCCCGCCAGCTCTCGGTCACGCACTTCCCCGGCTGGCAGCGCGGCGCCTGGAGCTGGCTCGACTCGTCGGCCGAGGGCGGCGGCTACCTGGGCGCCGTCGGCTCGCACTACATCGATCTCGCGCGCGACTGGCTCGGCGAGTTCGCAACCGTCTCGGCCCAGCTGCGCACCTGGGTCGGCGAGGCGGGCGACGCCGAGGGACTGAGGCGGCCGGTCGATGCCGACGACGCCTTCCTGCTCGCGGGTTCGATGCGGCAGGGCGCTCTGGTCTCCATCCAGTTCTCGCGGAACGTCCCGCCCGGACGCGGGCGGCGCATCGAGCTCTACGGGAGCGAGGGGGCCGTCGTCATCGACGGCGACGAGGTGCGCGGCGAGGCGCGCGTCTACCGCTCCCGGCGCGGGGAGCGGGCACCCCGCGAGGTCGAGCTTCCCCCGTCGAGCCTCCCCGATACGGTCCGCGAAAGCGCCGTCCCCATCTTCGGCGCGATGATCCACACGCTGCTCGACTTCATCGAGAGCGGCCGGAGCGAGGGGCCCACCTTCGAGGACGGACTCCGCTGCCAGGAGGTCCTGGATGCCGCCCGGCTCTCGGCGGCGGAGGGGCGCGTGGTCGCCGTGAGCGAAACGGTGAGCGAGACGCAGAGAGAGGAGGCGAGGCGATGATCGTCGGCCTGCACGTGATCCTGCTTCGGGTCGAGGACGTGGAGCGAGAGAGACAGTTCTACCAGGACGCCTTCGACCTGCCGCTGCTCGACCTTCCGCGCGTCGAGGGACGGCTCGCGCACCTCGGCCTCCCCGGCATCGGCTACGAGGGGAGCTCGACCTTCAGCGGGACGCTCGAGATCATCGGCGGCGGCACGCCGCAGCCGGTGCCCGACGACCGCATCCACTCGCCGACCACGCCGGTCTTCCAGGTCGACGACATCGAGGAGTCGATGCGGCGCGTGGTCGCCGCCGGCGGCACCGTCGTGAACGACCCGTGGAGCAGCACGCAGCGCAGCGCCTTCACGAGCCAGGAGATCTACGAGAGCGCCCGGCGCACCGGGCACGGCGTGCAGCTCGCTTACTTCGCCGATCCCGAGGGACACGTGATCGGCCTCAGGCGTCCCTTCGAGCTGTAGGGACGGCGCCTGTGCGGCCCGGCGCGGCGGCTACGCGCCGCCACGCCACATCCGCGCGAAGTCCGTGTCGCCGGCGCCGGCGTCCTCAAGCAGGGACGGGAGCAGCTCCGGATCGGGCTCCAGCTCCCGGATGAGCGGGAGCACGCGCTCGACGAAGCGCCCGAGGCTCGCGCGGATGAGTTCGTCCTCCATGTGGCCGAAGTTCATCCAGCAGAGCAGGTTCGCGATCCCGAGCCCGGCGAGCGGCGCGAGGCGCTCGGCGACCTCCCGGGCCGAACCCGCGACGAGCCAGCCGCCGCTCAGGTAGCGATCGCGCCAGTCGCTGAAGCGAGACGGCGAGAGCCCCTCGCCGGCCTCGCCGGCGTTCGCGACGGCGCTCTTGCGGACGTAGACGTCGATCGGGTCCGCGATGGTGCGCCGCCAGTCCTCCCCCTCCTCGGCGACATAGATCTGGCGGAGCACGCTCATGTCGCCGAGGGCCCGCTCGCGGACGCTCTCCGGCGCAGCGTCGAGCCCGCGCAGGTAGTCCGCGAGCCGCGGCGCGATCACCTTCGGTGCGACCGGTCCGAGCAGCAGCGACCAGCCGCGCCGTCCGGCCGCCTCGAGGCGTCCCGGATCGGAGGAGGCGAAGGCGATGTGCGGCTGCGGCGTCTGGACCGGCGCCGGGATGATGCGGCCGCGGACCTCTCCCCGGTAGTGGGGCCCGTCGTAGGCGAACCCGGCCGGCCCGGCCGACCAGGCGCGCTCGCAGACCGAGATGAACTCGGCCATGCGCTCGTGGCGCAGATCGATGTCGACGCCGAAGCCGGCGAACTCGTCGGGGGCGTTGCCGGGCCCGATGCCGACCACGAGCTTCCCGGAGGTGAGCTGGTCGAGGAGGTTGCAGCGGGTCACGAAGCGGACCGGGTTCAGAAGTGGGACGACGTTGACGGCGAAGCCGATCCGGAGCGAGGGGTTCCGCTGGCTGAGCGCCGCCGCCAGTGTGATCGGGTCCGAGTAGACGTTGTAGCCGGTGAAGTGGTGCTCGGTGATCCAGACGTCGGAGAATCCGCTGCGCTCGGCCAGGTCGACCTGCCCCAGCACCTCCGCCAGCACGCGGCGATCGTCCGCGGGCCCTGGCGTCTGCGGGTTCAGGTAGTAGCTCGCGCGCAGCGTGCTTCTCCGTCCGCCCGCCTGCGCCTAGCAGACGCTCTCGTCGCGCAGCCGCGTGATCTCGTCCCAGCCGTAGCCGAGCTCCTCGAGGTAGCGTTCCGTGTGCTCCCCGAAGCTCGGCGGCGGCGTTGCGCGCGCCATCGGCTCGAGGTCGAAGGTGATCGGCATCCCGGCCACGGTGATCTCGCCGTACTCGGGGTGATCCATCTCGAGCAGGTAGCCGTTCGCGCGAGCCTGCTCATCGCGCCGGATGTCGCCGTAGCGCTGCACCGGCGCCGCCGCGATCCCCGCGGCCCGCAACAGCTCCACCCACTCGGCCGCGGGGCGCCCGCGCAGCCGCCCGGCGAGCCCGGCGACGACCGCCGCGATCGCCTCCGCCGGGGACCCGGCCGCCGCTGGCTCGACTCCCGCCACCTCGCACAGAGCGCCCAGCCGCGAGGGGTCCGTGCACCCGATGGCGAGCCATCCATCCGAGGCCTCGAACGCCTGCCAGACGCCGCGTCCTTTGATCAGCGGGTGCCCGGTGCCCGCGCGGGGCTGGGCGCCCCCGCCGCGCAGCGACCGCTCCGCGAATTCCCAGGCCTGCAGCGCCACCTGGCCGCCGTAGAGCGAGGTGTCGACCTTCTCGCCGTGGCCGGTCCGTGCGGCTCGCGCCAGGGCGCCGAGCAGCGCCGCGCCGAGCACGAGGGCCCCGACCTGATCCGTGACGGCGCAGCCGACCGTCATCGGTCCCCGGCCCTCGAAGCCGGTCCGCCACATCAGCCCGCCGCGGGCGTGGCCGACCATGTCGACGGCGCCCTCGGTGACGCGCGGCCCGAGCGGGCCCCAGCCCGAGCCCTGGACCACGACGACCCGCGGATTCGCCCGCCGGAGGTCCTCGAAGCCGAGGCCGAGCTTCTCCATCACGCCCTGCCGGAAGTTGCTGGCCACGACGTCGGCCGTCGCCGCCAGGCGCCGGGCGATCTCGTTCCCCTCCGGGTGCTTGAGGTCGAGGCTGATCGCGCGCTTGTTGCGGTTGTGGGCGAGCACGAAGCCGCGCATCCACGGCTCGCCGCCGCCGGTGCGGCCCTGGCGCCTCTCGATCTTGATGACCTCGGCGCCCATGTCGGCGAGCAGCTTGGTGGCGTGCGGCCCCTGCTGCGCGATCGTGAAGTCGACCACGCGGATGCCGTCCAGGGGACCCGTCATGCGACCACACCCTCCGCGCGCAGCGCCGAGATGGCGCCGGGCGTGTAGCCGATCTCGCGGAGCAGGGCGTCGGCATCGGCGCCGGGGACCGGCGGTGGTGCGAGCGCCATCCGCGGCTCGCGGTCGTAGATGAAGGGGGATCCGGCGACGGAGACGGCACCTCGCTGCGGGTGCTCCATCTCGACGACGTAGCCGTTCTCTCGCGCCTGCGGGTCGGATGCGATGTCGGCGTCGTCCTGCACGCGCACGCCGAGGATGTCGCGCCGCTCGATCTCCTCGAGCCAGTCCGCGACGGGACGCCGGCGCAGGTTCTCGCCGAAGGTCGCGATGATCTCGTCGATGTGCTCCGCCTGGGCGGCCTCGTCGGACCAGCGCTCCGACATCTCCGGTTCGCCGATCATCTCGCACAGCTGCGGCCACCGCGCGCGCAGCACGCCCGCGAGCTGGAGCCAGCCCTCGGCCGTCTCGAAGGCGTGGCAGATGCGGCGGTCGCTCACGTCGGGATGGCCGACGGCCAGCCTCTCGGTGACGCGACCGAGCAGCCACTCGCTGTCGATCTCCCAGGACTGCATCCCGATCTGCGACCCGTAGAGCGAGACGTCGACGCGGCGGCCGCGCCCCTCCCGCTCGGCGCCGATGGCCGCGGCCAGGGTGCCGATCAGCAGGTAGAGCGCCCCGACCCCCTCGGCGAGCGCGACGCCCGCCGGCATCGGCGGGTCGTCGGGATCGCCGGTCTTCCACATCACGCCGCCGAGCGCCTGCGCCGTGATGTCGGCGCCCGGGGCGCCGGCGAGAGGCCCCAGCGCACCGTAGGGCGAGGTGACAGCGAGCACCGCGCGGGGTGCCTCGGCGCGCAGGCGCTCCTTGTCGAGGCCGAGCTCGGAGAGGAGACCGAGCCCGAGCGGTGCGACGACGACGTCGGCGCGGCGCACGAGATCGAGCACGAGATCGGTGGCCCGGGCACTTCCCGGATCGATCGCGATGCTGCGCTTGCCGGCATCGAAGGCGATCTCCCAGGAGGAGGGGGCGGACTCCTCGAGGTCGACCGGGGCTCCACGGCGTTCCTCGCCGGCGCGCTCCACCTTGACGACGTCGGCGCCCATCTCCGCGAGCAACTTGGCGGCGAGCAGGCCCTGCTGCGTCTCGGCGAGATCGAGCACGCGCCAGCCGGTGAGCGGTCCGCTCACGGCGCGCCGCTCGCGCCCGCCGCAGGGGCTTCGGAGGCGCGGCCGCCGATCATCTCGTTGCGGGCGGTCGCGACGCAGGCGACGAGCGATCGTCCGAAGATGCCGTGCTCGTCGTGGAGCGCGCACTCCGCGACCGCGACGCCCTCGGCGCTGCCGCGCGCCACGACCTCGAGGCAGATCCACTCGCCGATCGGGAGCCGGTGCATGTAGAGCGTCGTGTCGGCGTTCTTGAAGTAGAGCCCCACAGGGCTGCGATTGCTGACGGGGCTCGCCGCCTCGCCGGCCGTCGCGGCGCGCACCAGGGGCGTGATCGGCGCGCCGTCCACGACCGGTCTGCTCACGCGAGTCCAGCGCGCCGCGGGCTCGGAGCCGCCCGTCGGGCGGAGCGATCGGTTCTCCAGGAATCGCTCCACGTTCACCCGCCCGGGCCACTGATCGGGAGCGATGCCCTCGGGGCCGGCGACCGTGCTCACAGGCGGGCGGGCGACCTCGCCCGGCGGTTCCTCGGTACGGCGGATCAGCAGCGCCGAGGCGCGGCTCACCTCGATGTCCTCGTGGGTGAGCGAGACGTCGACGACCCGGATCCGCCGGCCGTCCCGCACCACGCGCGAGGTCATGCGAAGCGGCCCGCGCGGCACCGGGCGGTACATGTCGAACGTCAGGCGCGCGGGGTGCAGCGTGCCGTCGTCGTGGCGCTCGACCTCGTGCGCGAGAAGCCCGGTGATGAGCCCGCCGCCGAGCTCGTTCTCGCCCCACGGCCCGCGGGCGCTCTCGCCCGGAATGTAGAGCCCCTGCTCGAGCGTGAACGCGCCCGTCATCGCGCCAGGGCCCGCGCCAGCAAGCGGTCTGGCGACCGCGTGCCCCGCCAGGCCGCAGATCGGGTCATCACGCCGGCTCCCTTCGATGTGGCCGGGACGCTAGGCCCCTCCCACGGGGCTGTCAACAATCCCCGGGGGCCGCTGCGGCTTCACGGCTCGGCCTCGAGATCGCCGCTCCGGAAGCGGCGGATCGCCTCCACCACGTCCACCGGCCGGTCGTGGTGCACCCAGTGCCCCGCGCCCGGGACGACCACCGCCCGTGCATCGGGGAAATGGCGGGCGTGATCGGGGCTCTGGACGCCGCGAGCGGCCGCCTCCTCCCCGATCAGCAGCAGCACCGGGCACCGCACCCGCCCCCAGATCGGCGACGCCTCCTCCGGGCGAAGCTCGACCGGATCGCTGGAGTCCACCCAGGGATCGAACTTCCAGCGGTAGCCCCCGTCGGCCGGTCGCACCGCGTGCTCCGCGAGCTCGAGAGCGCGCTCCCGGGAGAGCCGAGGATTCCCCCGGCGCATCCTCTCCGCCGCCTCCGCCCGGGTGTCCAGGAGCCGGCCCGGTCGCTGCTCGAGGCGACGGGTGTGGTCGACCCACGCGCGCATCGCGTCGGGCTCGGCGCGCGGCAGCCGCTCGAGGTGCGCGCCGGTGCCCTCGATCGCGACGACGCGCTCCACGTGCTCGGGGTAGAGGCCGGCGGTGAGCGTGGCGACGAGACCGCCTCCGGAGTGCCCGACCACGGAGGCCGGCGCGCCGATCGCCTCGATCAGCGCGACCAGGTCGGCGATGTAGTCGGCGAAGACGTAGTGCGATCCCACCGCCCACTGCGAATCCCCGTGCCCGCGCAGATCGGCCGCGACGACGTGCCACTCGCCGGAGAGCTCTGCCGCGAGCCGGTCCCACGAGCGCGCCTGGTCGCGCTTCCCGTGGAGCAGCACCAGGGGCGGACGGGAGCGCTCGCCCCAGCTCCAGTAGGAGAGGCGCAGCCGCTGCGACTCGATGAAGTGCTGCGTCGGCCCCGGTGTCGTCACGAGCGTCCTCTCACCACCGGGGTGCCTTCCGCTCCGGGGCCGCCTCCTGGGACCATGCCACGCGACCGCGCTCGCTGCCGGGACCGCGCGACAACCGTTCCGCCCACGGATGTGGTAATCGTAGGCTCTGCCGCCCCTCCGGGAGGGAGCGGCGCCGGCGCTCCGGGAGGTGGCAGCGGATGGCGGCCGCACTCGACGGCGTGCGCGTGCTGGAGCTCTTGCCGACGCGCCACGGCGCCTACGCGACCCGCATGCTCGCCGACATGGGAGCGCGGGTGACGGTCGTGGAGCCCCCCGCGTCCTCCGCGCTCGCGCAGGCGCGATTCGAGCACGAGCTCGACCGCATCACCTACCACTCCCGCAAGGAGAGCGTCGTGCTCGACATCGAGCGCGAGGAGGCGCTCGGAGCGCTCGGAGCGCTCGAGCGGCTCGCGGCGGAGGCCGACGTCGTCGTGCGGAGCGTCGGCGAGGAGCTCGCGGAGCGCCTCGGCATCGACGAGGAGAGGCTGCGGGCGGTCAACGGCCCCCTCGTCTACGCGGTCTGCTCCGGCTTCGGTCCGCGGGGCCCCCTGGCGGAGGCGCCGGGCGCCGACCTCGCGGCGCAGGCAGCCGGCGGCTACATGGCGCGCTCCGGCTTCGAGGGCGATCCGCCGCTTCCCGCCGGCGCCGCGATCGCGAGCTCGACCGGCGCGATGTACCTCTGCTCGGGCATCCTCGCAGGCCTCGTCCGCGCCGGCCGAAGCGGCGTCGGGGGACGCGTCGACGTCTCACTCTACGGCGCACAGATCGGCATCCAGTCCTGGGAACTCGACTCGCAGTCGGTGCGCGGCGTCGTCAGCCCCCGTATCGGGCGCGGCCATCCCGACATCAGCGACTACACGCTCTGTCACGTCTTCGAGGCGAAGGACGGCTGGATCACCCTGGCCGGGATGGGCTCCCCGCGCTGGGAGGCGCTCTGCGACCTTCTGGGCTTGGCGGAGCTCAAGGGACAGTTCATGCCCTACGGCGATCGCTCGAAGTGGGTCGTGACGATGGGGGACGTGCTCGAGATCCTCGGCGAGCATTTCCTGCTGCGCACCCGCGCGGAGTGGCTGGAGGCGTTCGAGCGCGTGGGCGTGACCGCCGGCTCGGCGCAGACGCACGCGGAGATCCTCGGCGAAGCCCAGGCCCGTACCAACGGCTACGTGACCGAGATGGCGCACCCCACACTGGGGGCGATCACCGTCGTCGGCTCGCCGTACGTCTTCGGCGGCGAGCCGACGACGACGCCGCCTGCACCGCCGCCGCCCGGCGCCGATACGGAGCGCCGCCTGCAGGAAGTCGGCGTGAGCGCCGACGAGATCGCGGCACTGCGTGCGAAGGGGGTACTCGGATGAGCCGACCGCTGGCAGGCGTCCGTGTCCTCGACTTCACGATCGCCCAGCAGGGCCCCCACTCGATGATGATGCTCGCGCAGATGGGGGCCGAGGTCATCCGCGTCGACAGGAGCGGCCCCGGCGCGCCGCCGCCCCGGACGCCGGCGCGCGATCACCACATGGTCGGCTTCTCCTTCGCGCACGCGCTCGGCAAGCGCAGCATCGCCGTCGACGTGCGCCGACCCGAGGGTCGGGAGATCGTGCTCCGGCTGGCGGCGACCGCGGATGTCGTCACCAGCAACTTCCGGCCGGGCGTGATGGAGAAGCTCGGGCTCGGCTTCGATGAGATGCGCGCCGCGAATCCCCGCATCGCCTACGTGACCGGCAGCGGCTGGGGCCGGCTGGGACCCTATCCGCAGCGCAGCTCCCTCGACATGGCGGCGCAGGCGGCCGGGGGGATGGTCTGGCTCTCCGGCTACGAGGACCGGCCGCCGCAGCCGGCGAGCTGCGCGATCGCCGACCAGGTGGGCGCCCTCACGCTCTGCACGGCCGCCCTCGCGGCCCTGGTCCGCGCCGATCGCAGCGGCGAGGCCGTCCAGGTGGACACCTCGCTCTACGGAGGCGGGACCGCCCTCCAGGCGTGGGAGATGAACGCCTCCTCGCTCGCGGGCCGGACCGTCCGATCGGGCGACGGGCACACCGTCCTCCGCCCGCGCGGCGCCGTCTGGCGGGCGTTCGAGGCGTCGGACGGCTGGCTCACGGTCGCCTGCGAGGACGCCCCGACCTTCACCCGGCTGTGCGACGTGGCGGGCGCACCGGATCTCGCGGGGAGCTACCCGGACGACGAGGCCCGCGCCTCGCACCTGGAGGCGATCGAGGCCCGCCTCGCCGGCGCGTTCGCGGCGCGTTCCGTGGAGGAGTGGCTCCGGGCGCTCCGGGCCCGGGACGTGCCGGCGGGCCGCGTGCAGAGCTTCGCCGAGGTGCTCGCCGACCCGCAGGCCCGCGCCAACGGCTACGTCGGCCGCACGCGGCACCCCGACTTCGGCGAGATCGACGTCGCCGGCCTCCCCATCCTCTTCGAGCGCGACCCGGTCTCGCCGCCGCCGCCGCCGAGGCCCGGCGCCGACACCGACGCGTTGCTCGCCGAGGTTGGCTACAGTGACGACGGGATCGGGCAGCTGCGCGACGACGGGGTGATCTGACAACCGGCCCGCCTGAGAGGCGCGTGGGAAGGAGACGACCGTGACCATAAGCGAGGGAGCTGCCCCGTACGCGGCGCGCCTGGAGATCGACTACCCGGAACGGCTGGATCGGCTGACCTCCGTGTTCCGGCTGATCTGGCTGATTCCGATCTTCGTTGTGGCCGGGGTGCTGGCCGGTAGCGGCAGCCAGTGGGTGGTGACGAACTCGGGTGAGTGGGTCCAGGGATCGGCCGTCGGCATCGGCGGCGGACTCTTCCTCGCGACGCTCCTGATGATCCTCTTCCGCCGACGCTATCCCCGGTGGTGGTTCGACTTCCACGTCGAGCTCACGCGCTTCAGCGCGAGGATCTCCGCCTACGCCGGCCTGCTGACGGATCGATACCCCTCCACGACCGACGAGCAGTCCGTGCACCTCGACATCGACTATCCGGACGCGGGGCGCGACCTCAACCGCTGGCTGCCGCTCGTCAAGTGGCTGCTGGCCCTCCCGCACTGGATCATCCTCGGCGTCCTGTCTGTGCTCGCGATGTTCGCGGTCGTGATCGCCTGGTTCGCGATCCTGTTCACGGGGCGCTACCCGCGCCGACTCTTCGACTTCGTCGTCGGGGTCTCACGGTGGGGGCTCCGCGCGTGGGCCTACAGCTTCCTGCTCGTGACCGACCGCTACCCGCCGTTCCGGCTCGGGGCGTAGATGAGTCATGCTCGCCGCCGCTGCCGCGCGGCGGCTGGGCGCGGAGTCGGCGAAGGGGCCACGCCCGGCCGCGGGACGCCGGGGCCCGCCCTGCGAAGCCGCGACCGTGACGTGAGATCGCCGTGAGCGAGGAAGGGCAGCAGCCGGCTGCGGAGCAGAGCCCGGCCCCGCGCCCCGAGCCGGAGTCGGACACGGGGACACCGCCGGAGCCGGCTTCTGGAGAGTCCGCCCCGGCGCCGGCGCGCCCCGCCTGGTCCTACTTCCTCACGCCCGCCGCGGTGCTGCTGGGGGCGGCCGCCATCATCGCCGCCGTCGTCCTCACCGATCGTGGCGGCGAACCCGATTCCGCGGACTCCCTCGCTCCCGCTCTCGAGTCGCTCTCCGCCACAGCCGGCTCGCTCTCAAGCACGGCCCGATCGCTCGCCGAGGCCGCGGACGCCCTCGCCGCCGGCACCCAGGCGAGCCTCACGGCCCCGGGCACGCCGGCCACGCTGCGCGACGCGGTGACCGGCTATGCGGCGCTGCTCGGTCTCGACGTCGGCCTCTTCGATCAGTGCCTGCAGCAGGCGGCGCCCTATGAGGCGATCAGCGCGCAGCTCCAGATCGGCGTCGCACTCGGTATCAGCGCCACGCCCACCTTCTTCATCAACAACAAGCTGGTAGCCGGCGCGCAGCCGGCCTCCGTCTTCGCCGAGGTGATAGCGGCCGAGCTCGCGGGCTCCCCGACCAGCATCGACGAGTACTCCCCGGCGATCCGGCAGCTGGCCGAGCGGGATCCCCCGAGCTTCGTGATCCACGCCGAGCGGCCCGACCTGACCGGCGCCTTCATCGAGGGCAACCCCGACGCCGCGGTCGTGATCGTCGAGTTCAGCGATTTCCAGTGTCCCTTCTGCCAGCGCTGGTACTACGACACGCTGCCGGAGGTGCGCTCGCTCGTGGGCGACGACGTCGCGCTCGCCTTCGCCCACTTCCCGCTTACGCAGATCCATCCCAACGCGGCCGGCGCTCACGTCGCCGCCGAGTGCGCGGGAGCCCAGGATCGCTTCTGGGAGATGCACGACCTCCTCTTCGAGCAGCAGGAGGAGTGGGCCGACCTGCCGGCGATCGGCTGACCGGCAGCCGGCCCCTCGCTGCTCGACCGCGGAAGCCGGCGCGGGGGGCGGCGGTTGCCGCGCGCCGGCCTGCGGCCGCATCCTGGCTCCGATCCGCCGGACCCGGGGCCGCGCGGGCGGGAAAGGAGGCCGGGCCGGTGGACTTCGACCGCGAGCACGACGCACTGGTTCGCGCCGCGGCCTTCGCCTGGCTCGACCAGCTCGAAGCGGTGCACGGCGACGTCCTGCCGTGGAGCGCGCTCCGGGGCGGCTTCCCGTTCCGCGGCGAGCGCGTCCACGTGGTGAGCCCGCAGGGAATCTTCACGCCGCGGATCCTCCAGGCGCCGCTCTCCATCCGCACGAGCCACGACGGTCCCTACGACGACGAGCTCGGGCCATCCGGCCTCGTCCGCTACATGCACCGCGGCGAAGATCCCGCGCACCGCGACAACAAGGGACTGCGACTCGCGATGGAGCAAGGCCTCCCGCTCGTCTACTTCGTCGCCATCGCGAAGGGCCGTTACCAGGCGCTGCGCCCGGCGCACGTGGCGAGGGAGTCGCGCCGTGACCTCTGCTTCTGGATCGACCCCACAGGAGCCGGCTCCGCCTTCGCCTTCCGGGACGCGCCCGACATCCGCGCCTACGCCACCACGCAGGCGCTCCAGCGCCTGCACCAGGGCCGCTTCCGCGAGCGCGTGCTCGACGCCTACCGCGAGCGCTGCGCCTTCTGCAGCCTCCGCCGCCGGGAGCTGCTCGACGCCGCCCACATCATCCCCGACAGCGAGCCCGGCGGCGTCGCGGAGGTGCGGAACGGCATCGCGCTCTGCCGCCTTCACCACGCCACCTTCGATCGGCACGTCGTCGGCGTGCGGCCGCGCGATCACGTCATCACCGTGCGGCGCGACGTGATGGACGAGGAGGACGGTCCGACGCTCCGCTACGCCATCCAGGGGCTCGACGGGAAGCCGATGGCGCTGCCGCGCCGCGCCGGCGACCGGCCGGAGCAGGGGTTCCTCGAGACCCGATACCGGCGCTTCTTGGCGGTCGCTCCGCCCTGAGGGCGCCCCGGCGTGAAGCGCCGGCGGCCCGCGGGCGCGCCGACGTCGCGAACGAGAGAGGGGTGGTGCCGAGGGCCGGAATCGAACCGGCGACACCACGATTTTCAGTCGTGTGCTCTACCGACTGAGCTACCTCGGCGTAGCGCTGAATGTAGCGAGTGGCGGCGGTCCGGGCCAGCGCGCCCCCGGGGCGAGGAGCGGAGCGGCCTCAGCGCCAGATCATCGCCCGGCGCGCGGCCTGCTGCTCGCCGGCGCTCCGCTCCGCCCAGCGCTCGAGGAAGCCGGCCCCGACCCGCGTCCGGGCGTCGGCCCAGCGCATCGGGAGGCGCCGCTCGCCCCCCTCCCCCAGCCGCTCGCGCCCGCGCACGGCGACCAGGTAGGCCGTCGAGTCCCCCAGGCCGGCGCTCTCCAGCACCTCGCAGGCGAGGTAGCCCACGCCGCCCGGAAAGAGCGGGTCGCCCTGCTGAGTCGTCCCCACCGCCAGTCCGGCGAGCTTCTCGCCGTCCCGTCCGGATCGCAGTCCGAGCGGCTCGAGCAGCTCCAGCTGCTCCTCCGCCAGGAGCGTCACGGCGAGCGTGCCCGAGCGGGCGATCAGGTCGTGGGTGAAGGTGGTGCGGCTCAGGACGACGAGCAGCCGCGGCCGCTCGGGGACGATCGATGCCCCGAAGACGGAGACGCAGATCTGCGCGTTGAGCCGGCCGGACGCGTCGTGGCTCCCCACGGCGCAGAGCGGAGCCCAGAACTCCGAGAGCAGGTCGGGCGCCCCGGGGCCGCCGGGGCGCCCGGCCGCGCTCACGGCGTGGCGCCGAGATCCGCCGGGCGGCGAGGAGGCCGCTCCTCGCCCCGGAGCACGCGCAGCGCCGCCTCGTGCAGGGCGCCGTTCGAGCTGATGGCGTGGCCGATCCCGAGATCCGCGCGCCCGTCGACGTCGCTGAGCCGCCCTCCGGCCTCCTCCAGGATCGGCACCAGCGCGGCGATGTCCCACGCGGCGATCGCCGGGTCGAGCATCAGCTCGGCCGAGCCCTCCGCGACGAGCAGGTGACCCCAGAAATCGCCGTAGCCGCGCTGGCGCCAGCTCGCCTCGAGCAGCAGCGGGGCGCGGCCCTCCCACGCCCGCATCGCCAGCCGGTAGGAGCCGAAGATCACCTGCGCGTCCTCGAGGCGGTCGACCGCCGAGACGCCGATCCGCTCCCCGCCGCGCGCTGCGCCGCGTCCCTCGAAGGAGCGGCTGCGGTAGGCCCCGAGCCCCCGTCCCGCCCACCAGCGCCCGCCGAGCGCGGGCGCCGACGCCACGCCGAGCTCCATGGCGCCGCCGCGCTCGCAGGCGATGAGCGTGCCCCACACCGGGACGCCCCGCGCGAACGAGTGCGTCCCGTCGATGGGGTCGAGGATCCAGCGGGCCGGCGCCTCCGGCGCTCCGCCCAGTCCCTCCTCCTCGCCGAGCACGGCGTGATCGGGGAAGCGCCTCGCGATGCGCGTCCGGAGCTCGCGCTCGGCCGCCTCGTCGGCCTCCGTCACCAGCGTCCCGTCCGGCTTGCGGCGCACCGCCGCGCCGCCCCGGAAGGCCCCGAGCGTCAGGGCGTCGGCGGCGTCGGCCAGCTCGAGCGCGAACGAGAGCAGCTCGCGGGTCGACGGCTCGCTCACGCGGTGAGGGTTCCCTTCGTGGACGGGACCTGGCCGGCGAGGCGCTCGTCGACGCGCGTGGCGGCGTCGAGGGCGCGCCCGAGCGCCTTCATCGCCGCCTCGGCGACGTGGTGGTCGTTCGCGCCGGCGAGCTGTCGCACGTGCAGGGTCGCGCGCGCCCCCACGGCGAAGGAGCCGAGCACGTGCGGCACGAGCTCGGTCGGCGCCTCCCCGATCCGCTCGCCCGTGAACTCGAGATCGACGGCGGCGTAGGGGCGCCCGGAGAGATCCACCACCACCTGCACGAGAGCCTCGTCCAGGGGCACGGTGGCGTCGCCCATGCGCACGATCCCCGCGCGCTCCCCGAGCGCGCGGTCGAAGGCCTGCCCGAGCGCGAGCGCGGCGTCCTCCATGGTGTGGTGCGCATCGACCTCGAGATCGCCCTCGGCGCGGAGATCGAGATCGAAGCGGCCGTGCCGCGCGAAGGCCTCGAGCATGTGATCGAGGAAGCCCACGCCCGTCTCCGCCGACGCCGACCCCGAGCCGTCCACGTCGAGCTCGACCCGGACCCGCGTCTCGGCCGTCTCCCGCTCGAGCGAAGCCCGGCGTCCCTGCCCCTCCGCCTGATCCTGCTGCGTCATCGCCCGCCCTCCGTCCCTCCCAGCTCGCCCGAGGCGGCCGCCTCGTCGATTGCGGCGAGCAGCGCGTCGGTCTCCCCGGCCCGCCCCGCCGAGATGCGCACACAGCGCCCGAGGCGCGGCGACGCGAAGTGCCGCACCAGCACGCCGCGGCGGCGGAGCGCCTCGTAGAGCCGGCGCCCGGCATCCGCGGGCGGCGGCCCTCCTGCCGGCGCGGCCGTGGCCTCGACCAGCACGAAGTTCGCGGCAGACGGGTGGGGGTGGAGCCACCCCGTCTCCGCGAGCGCCGCGGCCATCCGCTCGCGCTCGGCGACGAGCGCGCAGGCCCGCTCGTCGAGCAGGGCCCGATCCTCCAGGCTCGCGAGCGCGGCCGCCTCCGCCGCGACGCTCACCGAGTACGGCTGCTTCACCACCATCAGCGTCTCGGCGAGCGGCGCCGGCATCGCCGCGTAGCCGACGCGCATCCCGGCGAGGCCGCCCCACTTGCTGAAGGTCCGCAGCACGACGAGCGGGGCGCCCGCGGCCGCCTCCTCCGCCATCGAGCGCTCCTTCGTGAACTCGATGTAGGCCTCGTCGAGCAGCAGCAGCGCCCCGCTCTCCAGCAGCGACTCCAGCAGCTCCCGGGGCGCCGACCCGCCGGTCGGGTTGTTGGGGGAGGCGAGCGCGACGAGCTTCGCCCGCCTCGCCTCGGCGAGCAGCGCCTCCGGGTCAAGCGACCAGTCCGGGAGCCGCGGCACTTCCACCACCTCGGCGCCGACCTGCCCGGCGTCGAAGGCGTACATGCCGAAGGTGGGCGGCGCGATCACGACGCGGTCGCCCGGCCCCACCACGCAGCGGATGACGAGGTCGATGAGCTCGTCGGAGCCGGCGCCGGCCACGACCGACTCGGGCGCGACGCCGAGGTGCGCCGCCAGCGCCTCGCGCAGGCGCCGCTGCTCGGGGTCGGGATAGCGGTGGGGGGTCACCGCGCCCAGCGCCCGCCGCGCGGCGGGCGAGGCTCCTTCGGGGTTCTCGTTGCCGTCGAGCTTCACCAGGCGCTCCGGGTCGAGGCCGTAGCGCGCCGCGACCTGCCGCACCGACTCGATCGCCGCGTAGGGCTCGACGGCGCGCAGCTGCGGGCGCAGCAGGCGCCGCACGTCGTCGGGCGTTGGGCCCGCGGTCCCGCCCATCACCGGCCCTCCAGCCGCAGCTCGACGGCGCGCGCGTGCGCGGTCAGCCCCTCGGCCCGCGCGAGCGTCGCCGCGTACGTGCCGAGACGGTAGACATCGGACTCGGAGAGGGCGACCGTCGAGGTGACGCGGAGGAAGTCGAGGACGGTGAGCGGCGAGGCGAAGCGCGCCGATCCCCCGGTCGGCATCACGTGGCTGGGGCCGGCCGTGTAGTCGCCTATCACCTCGGGCGTCGTCTCGCCCAGGAAGAGGCCGCCGGCGGAGGTGACGAGCGGCGCGAGCCGCTCCGGCTCGCGGGTCAGCAGGCAGAGGTGCTCCGGCGCGAACTCGTTGGCGAGCGCCAGCGCCTGCTCGAGATCTGCGGCGACCACGGCGCCTCCGCGTCCGATGGCCGCGCGGGCGATCGCCTCGCGCTCGAGGGAGGGGAGCTGGCGGTCGACCTCCTCCGCCACCGCCCGGGCCTGCTCGCGGTCGGTCGTGATCAGGATCGGCGTCGCCAGCGCATCGTGCTCCGCCTGCGCCAGCAGATCGGCCGCGACCAGGTCCGCCGCGGCGCTCCCGTCCGAGAGCACGAGCGTCTCGGTCGGCCCGTAGAGCGAGTCGATTCCCACGCGGCCGTAGAGCTGCTGCTTGGCGAGCGTGACGAAGAGGTTGCCCGGGCCGACCACGATGTCGACGCGCGGGATGCTCTCCGTCCCGAGCGCGAGCGCCGCGATCGCCTGCGCGCCGGAGGCGCGCACGACCCTGCTCACGCCGGCGAGCTCCGCCGCCGCGAGCTTCAGCGGGTGTACCGATCCGTCGGGGAGCGCCGCCGTCGCGCCGACGAGCTCCCCGACGCCGGCGACGGCGGCAGGGACCGCGGTGTGGATCACGGAGGAGGGCAGCACGGCGACGCTCCCCGCCATGTAGATGCCGGCGGAGGCGAGCGGTGTCACCCGCATCCCCAGCCCGTGCCGCGTGAAGGGCTTCGGCCCGTGGTCGAGCTGCAGCTCGTGGAAGCGGCGCACGCGCTCGGTCATGAAGCGGAGCGCCTCCAGCAGATCGGGCGGCGTCTCCTCCAGGGCGGTCGCGATCTCCGCGCGTGTCACCTCGAGGGGCGCCTCGGCGGATCCGTCGAAGGCGCGCGAGTAGCGCACCACGGCGGCGTCGCCCTCGCGCTCGACGTCGGCGATGATGCGCGCGACGCAGGAGGCGGCGTCGAGCTCCTCGCCCAGCACCTCGCGGATGCGCTCCCTGACCGGCGCGGGCAGCTCGGGGCTCGCCAGCGGCCGGCGCCGGAGCACGCCTGCGCGCGCCGCCTCGGCGCCCTCCACGACGGCGAGCGCGCGCTCCTCCGCCCCGCCCCCGGACGCCGCCTGCCCGCTCACGGCTCCCTCTCCCACGAGAAATACCCGGCGATGCGCCGCGCGCACGCCTCCGCCGTCTCCTCCCAGAACGCGCGCACCCTCTCCTCCGTCACCTCGCGCAGCGCCTCCTCGGCGAGCTCCGGCCCGCGCGCGAGCTGCTCCTCGACGGCGGTCTCGTCGAGCCCGGTCCGCCCGAGGTGCAGGCGGATCATGCGGGGAAAGCGATCGTAGGTCGGCGGCTGGGCCGCGATCTCGGCGACGACCTCGCGCCAGCGGGCGATCTCCGCCGCGCGCAGGAAGGGCACCCGCAGCTCCCCCGCCGCCGCCGCGAGCGCCTCGCGGATCTCGGTCATCGCCTCCGCATCCTCGCGCTCGCGCCGGTCCATCTCGTACTGGAGCGCGCGGTCCAGCACGTCGCGGCGCGGATCGCCGGCCCGGCGCGAGCGTTCGCCGAACTCGCTGCGGTAGATCTGCTCGATGTAGCGCTCGTCCATCACCAGGTGCGTCACGTAGCCGGCGAGGAAGGCCGGCGTCGGGCGCGGCAGCTCGTCCGGCCTCGCCAGCTCCGGGTAGGCCCGGGTCATGCGGCCGAGCGAGTCCTGCGGCGTGAAGTTGCCGAGATCGTAGAAGTGCGTCTCCTCGCGCGCGCGGCGGGTGATGACGCGGATGTCCGGCGCCGTCGCCCCCAGGTAGTAGGAGCCGCGATCGGCGTCTATCGCCTCGCGGCCGAGCCGCCGCGCGACGCGCCGCGCCACCGCCAGGTGCGAGCCGAGCGACGGCACGGCGCTAGCGCCGCCCGGAGGCGGCGTCCGCCAGCCGCCGCACGAGCTCGGAGCGGAGCTCCCCGCGCCTCCCCGGCGGGGGCCGCCGGTGTCCGATCGCGCAGTTGGTCGACTCCATCACGACGTCGATCATACGCAGCCTGTTCGCGCGCAGGGTCGTTCCCGTCTCCGTCCCCTCCAGCAGGATCTCGGCGTCCTCCGGCACGAAGCCCTCGGAGGCGCCGGCGATCGGGATCACGCGGTAGCGGCCGAGGTGCCGGTCGCGCGCGTACTGGTCGGCGAGGGCCGCGTACTCCGAGGCGATCCGTATCACGCGCGCCGGCCGGTCGCGGCGCCAGTAGGCGATCGCCTGCTCGATGCTCTCCGCCGGGAGGGACTCCGGGACGACGGCGCCGAGCCGGTAGGCGCTGCGCCTCAGATCGCAGAGCTCGACGACCGGCGATGCGGGGAACATCGCGGCGTAGACGGCGAGCCAGTCGCGGCCGGTGAGCGCCAGGTCGAAGAGCCCGAGCGCGACGGCGCGGGGCATGTCCTGCGGCCGCATCACCTTCACCGAGACGCCCTCCATCGCCGACTCCGGGTAGCGCACGGCGCGATCCTCCTCGTAGCCCTTGAAGGCGATTCCGGCGGCCGCGAGCGCGGCGACGGTGTGGCGCTGCGCGTGCCCGTCCGGGACGGCGACGCGCAGCGTCTCGCGCTCCGGGAGCGTGGCCGGCGATCGCCTGAGCCCGGGCCGGAGCGCGAGCGGGAGCGGGTCGCTCGGCCCGGCCGCGGCGCCGTCGCCGGCGGGGAGCGCGAGCAGCGGGGCCAGCGCCTCCGCCAGGTCGCGCCCGGTCAGCGCCTCGCGGTTGCCGAGCAGCCACGCGCTGCCGCGGTGGAGGGTCGCCAGCTCGGCGAGCCCCTCGGAGTGGGCGCGCTCGGAGGCGACGACGGCGGCGTCGGCATCCTCCGGAGGCCACGCCTCGGCGTTCGCCCATACCTCGATCAGGCGGTAGTCGGGGACGCGCGCGCGCGCCAGGAAGCGCGACGCCAGGTTCGGGAGCTCGGTCGCCACCCGCAGCACGCCCTCGTCGGCGAGTCGCTTGAGCGAGCTCCCCGCCGCGCCCGCCAGCACCAGCCTGCTCTCGCCGATGTCGAGCGCCTTGAGCGGGACGGCGGAGTCGTGCGGGTAGCGCACGAGCAGCTCGTCGATGTGCGCGCGGCCGGTGATGCCCAGGTCGTAGTGGCCGAGCGCGACCTGGATCGGGATGTCGGCCTCCGAGAAGACGCGCACGCGCACGCGCGGCCTCCCCTCCACCTCGAAGCGATAGGATCGCGAACCCTCCCCGTAGCCCGGCACGCCGAAGCCGGCCGCGCGCAGCCTCGTCGCGAGCTCCGCCCGCAGCTCCCCGCGCGGCAGCGCGATCCGGATCTCCCCCGCGCCGCTCATCGCCCCGACCCCCCGCCGGCGGCGGAAACCGCGGGCGCCAGGTCGGCGAGGCGCAGCAGGTCGGCACCGAAGCCCGAGGCCGGGACCGCCGGCCCGCCGAGAGCCTCGGTGAGTCCGTCGTAGCGGCCGCCGGCGAGGCACTCGGCCTCCCCGGCGAGCGCGCGGAAGGTGAGGCCGGTGTAGTACTCGAAGTTGCGGGCCGTCGCCGGCAGCACGCGGTACGGGATCCCCTCGCGATCGAGCACCGCTGCGGCCGCCGCAAGCTCCGCGAGCGCCGGCTCCGAGTCCGGGAGCACCGGGAGCAGCGCCGCGCGCAGGTTCGCGACGTAGCCGGTGCCCTCGCCGGTCACCTCGAGCAGCAGGCGCAGGGCTGTGGCCGCGGCCGGGTGGGCCGCGGCGAGCTCCTCGGTGATCTCGCCGTCCCCGTCGAGCACGCGGTCGTAGGCGGCGAGCTGCTGCCGCGAGTCGAGCGCCGCGGCGCGAAGGGCCGAGCGCAGGATCCCGGCGTGCGCCAGCTCCACCCGCGGAGCGAGACCGAGCGCCCGCAGCAGCGCGGCCCCGAGCTCGAGCAGGTCGCCGTCACCCTCCGGGGCGCCGAGCCCGAAGATCTCGACCCCGGCCTGCCACTGCTCGCGGTCGCCGTCGCCCGGGACGAAGCGGTAGACCGGCTCCACGTAGGAGAGACGGACGGCCGGATCCCCGTCGCCGGCGGGAGGGAGGTCTCCCTGCTCCAGCAGCCAGCGCGCCGCGGGCACCGTCCCGTCCGGGCGCAGCACCACCCGCTCGCCGCTCCAGCCGTCCCAGTCGAGGAAGGAGTAGACGCGCTCCAGGAGCTGCGGGGAGAGGGTGCCGGCCGCCGTGAAGAGGTGCAGCGGCTCCAGCGTCGGCGTGCGGATCTCCCGGTGCCCGCGCTCGGCCGTCACCTCGAGGAAGATGCGCTCCACGCGCCGGAAGCGGCGCATCTCCTCCGGACCGAGCTCGCGCATCCCGCGGCTGCGCAGCATCTCGGCCGCTGCGCCTGCCTCCGTCGCCCGCCCGCTCTCGCCACCGTTCGGCGTCATCGCGTCCCCCTCCGCCTGTGGCCGGCCGGACCAGCGTCGCGACCGGCCAGATGGATGGACTTCGGCGGCGCGCACGACGGCGCCGCCGGCGCGCCGGCGCCGCTCGCTCTCTCGCCCGGGCCGGTGGTTGCTAGCGCGGGAGGGGAACGCACGGCGCCGACGCGCAGGGATGCACGTGCACGGCAGTCGGGATCGCGCGCTGTGGTCGTCTCATCGCCATCGAGGCTACGTCTCCCCCTCGCCGGGGGCAACCGGCACGGCGCCGGTGGTGACGTCGGCTGCGGCGAAGGAGGCGATCGAGCCGTCGCCCGAGCGCACCAGCAGCTCGCCTTCCGGCGAGACATCGAACGCCAGCCCCTCCACCACCCGCGCTTCGGGGCCGGAGCGGGGAACCGCGAGCCGTACGCGTCGCCCCAGCGTCAGGAGCTGCCTCCGCCACGCGGCGGTGAGCGCGGCCGGCTCGTCGGCGGCCTGGCGCCACCGCGCCCCGAGCGCCGCCGAGAGCGCCGCGAGCATCTCCTCCGGTGCGAGGGGGCGCCCGCCCGCCTCGACCACGCCCGCCGCTGAGCCTGAGAGCGAGGTGGGAAGCGCCGAGGCGGAGGTCAGGTTGACGCCGATGCCGAGCAGCGCGTCGACGCGGCCCCCCGCCGCCGGCACCGACTCGGCCAGGATCCCGGCGATCTTGCGCGCCGCGGTCCCCGCCGCGGCGGGAGACTCCACCACGACGTCGTTCGGCCACGTGTAGCGCACCTCGAGCGCCGCCGCCTCGCGCAGCGCGTCGCCGACCGCGAGCGCGCCCGCGATGGTGGCGCGCGCCACCGCAGGCGCCGAGCCGCAGAGGTGGTAGGTGACGAGCAGCCCCGCTCCGGGCGGCGAGTCCCAGCGGCGCCCGTGCCGCCCGCGGCCCGCCTCCTGCTCGCCGGCGACGTAGGCGCCGCCGCAGGAGGCGAGGCCCTCGCTCGCCGCGGCCGAGCGCGCATCGTCCATCGTGGAGCCGGTGCGCTCGCGGTAGCGGACCCGCGCCCCGACGGCGCCGCCCGGGCGCGCTGCGAGCAGGCGGAGGTAGCGGGCCTCGTCAAACGGCGGCAAGGCGATCCTCCCCGGCCCCCGCCCGGACGCGGGCACCGGCGATACCCGGCGGCGCCTCGAGGGTGGGGCAGGAGGGCGCCGGGCGGTCGGTCAGGGCATCAGCGTCGGGAAAAGAGTGAGGCGCGCCGACCAGGGGCCGACGCGCCTCGCGTGTTTCGCACCGGACCCGGGCCTAGCCCGGATGCACCTCCTCAGAGACGCCGGGAAAGTGCCCGTGGTCCGGGCGACATTGTCTATCACTCATACAGGGCATCACCTCCTCTCCTGCCGGGGACGATAGCGGCGCACCGGGGGAGCCGTCAATCCAACGGTGCAGCCCCCTGCGCATTTCCACGGGCGCCGGCCCGGGGTGCCGGTCGTGCCGCCCGGCGGGGCGTGCAGGGGCTACCCGAGCGTGGCGCGCACGGCGGCCTCGACGGCGCCGACGACGTGATCCACCTCGCCGGAGTCGACGACGAGCGGCGGCGCCAGCACGATCTCGTCGCCGACGAAGCGCGTGATCACCGACCCCTCCTCGCGCATGTGGCGCGCGACCCGGCCGCCGACGCCGGCGGAGGCCTCGAAGCGCTCGCCGCCCGCCCGATCGCGCACCAGCGAGAGCCCGGCGATCAGCCCGAGCTGGCGGATGTTGGCGACGTGCGGGTGCTCGCCGAGCGCGGAGCGCAGCCCCTCGCCCAGCCGCTCCCCCATCGCGCGCCCGTTCTCGACCAGGCGCTCCTCCCGGATCAGGCGCAGGTTGCGGAGCGCCACGGCGGCCGCCGTGGGGTGCGCGCTGTTGGTGTAGGCGTGCATGAAGCGGGCATCCGGGGGGAGGTCGTGCAGGGCCTCGGTGATCGGGGCGGAGAGCACGATCGCGCCCATCGGCACGTAGCCGGAGGTGATCGCCTTCGCCACGGAGAGGATGTCCGGGACGACGCCCCAGCGCTCGAGCGCGAACCAGTGCCCGGTGCGGCCGAATCCGGTGATCACCTCGTCGGAGATGAGGAGCACCTCGTGGCGGTCGCAGATCTCGCGCAGCCGCGGGAAGTAGTCGTCCGACGGCGTCCAGACGCCCCCCGCGCCCTTCACCGGCTCGGCGATCACGCAGGCGACGGTGTCCGGGCCGGCCCGCTCGATGGCGGCCTCCACCCAGTGCGCGCACTCCCCGTCCGCATTCGGCCGGCAGTCGCACTCCTGGTTCTCGGGGCGGGTCGCGCGGATCACGTCGTCGGGGAGGGGACCGAAGTACTTCCAGAAAGCCGGGATTCCGGTCATCGCCGAGGTGGCGAGCGTCCCGCCGTGGTAGGCGCGCTCGCGCGCCACCACCTGCACCTTCCCGGGGCGCCCCATCAGGTTCCAGTAGAAGCGCGCCGTCTTGAAGGCCGCCTCGTTCGACTCGGAACCCGAGTTCGTGAAGTAGACGCCCTCCATCCCCTCGTAGGCGAGCCCGGCCACGGTCCGTGCGAGCTCGATGGCGGGCACGTTGGAGAAACCCGTGTAGCCGTTGGTGAAGGCGACGCGGCGCATCTGCTCCGCGGCCGCCTCGGCGAGCTCCGTCCGGCCGTGGCCGACCGCCACGTTCCAGAGCGAGGAGAGCGCGTCGATGTAGCGCCGGCCGCGGACGTCGGTCAGCCAGACGCCTTCGCCGGAGGCGAAGATCACCGGATCGGCGTGATCGGGCGCGTAGTACTGCGGGTGCAGCAGGTGACCCAGGTCGTCTTCGACGAGGCGCGCGATCGCCGCCTCGTCCAGCCGCGTCCCCATCCCCGTCGTGCTCACGGCATCTCCCTCCCCGCGCGGCGACCGTGCCGCTCGGCGACCAGCTCCGCCGCCACCGCGCGCTCGTCCCACGGGTGCGCACCGTCGGAGCGCTCGATCGTGCGCTCGTGTCCCTTGCCGGCGAGCACGACCGCGTCGCCCGGACGGGCGAGATCGAGCGCCCGCGCGATCGCCTCCCGGCGGTCCGGGACGAGCTCGAAGCTCGCCCCCTCGACGCCGCCGGCCTCGCGCATCGCCGATGCTATCGCCTCGAGTATCGCCGCGGGCTCCTCCGAGCGCGGATCCTCCTCCGTGAGCACCGCGTAGTCGGCGAGCTCGGCGGCCGCGCGCCCCATCCCGGCCCGCCGCTCCCGCGCGCGCTCCCCGGCGCAGCCGAAGACCACGATCAACCGCCTCGCGGCTCCCGCGCGGAGCGTCGCGAGCAGCTGGCGGAGCCCCGCCTCCGTATGCGCGTAGTCCACGATCACCTCGACCGGCGAGTCGGCGACGAGCTCCATCCGGCCCGGCACGCCGGGCGCCCGGGCGAGCCCCGAGGCGGCCCGCACGGCATCGAGATCGAGCGCGTGCGCGACGGAGAGCGCCGCGACGGCGTTCTGCAGGTTGGCGCGACCGGGAAGCGGGGCGCGGGCCTCGATCCGCGCCCCGCCGCCGCCGGGGGCGAGGCGGAAGCGCGTGCCGCGCCGCCCCCACTCGATCCCCTCGGCCCGCACCGAGGCGCCCGCAGCCCCGGGGCCGCCTTCCAGCGCGTAGCGCACGGGGCGCGCCTCCGTGCTCGCGGCGAGGTACGCCGCCGCCTCCGGCTCGTCGGCGTTGAGCACCGCCCATCCCCCGGGCGGCAGCGCCTCGAAGAGCCTCGCCTTCGCCCGGTGGTAGGCCTCCCGGGTGCCGTGGAAGTCGAGGTGGTCGACGCCGAGCGTGGTGATCACGCCGACATCGAAGCCGGCCCCGTCGAGGCGGTGCTGCTCCAGCCCGTGGCTGCTCGCCTCCACGACGGCGTGCGTGCAGCCCGCCTCGACCATCTCGGCGAGCAGCCGCTGGACGTCGGGCGCTTCCGGCGTGGTGAGGCGCGAGAGGGGCGGCCGCGCGTCGCCGCCGACGCGCGACTCGACCGTCGAGAGCAATCCGCACGAGAGCCCGGCCCCCTCCAGTGCGGCGAGCGAGAAGAAGGCCGTCGTCGACTTGCCGTCGGTTCCGGTCACGCCGACGACGGTGAGGCGGCGCGCGGGATGGCCCTCGTGCGCGGCGGCGATCGCTGAGAGCGCAGCGCGCCCGTCCGGGACCTCGACGACCGCGGCGCCCGTTTCGAGCAGCGCCTCGCCGCGGCCGCCCTCGGCGACGATCGCCGCCGCCCCCGAGCGCGTCGCCTGCTCCGCGTGGTCGTGCCCGTCGGAGCGCTCCCCGCGGAGGCAGACGAAGAGATCGCCCGGCTCGACCAGCCGGGAATCGTGGCGCACGGCGCCCACGCGCGGGGGGAGCGCCGGCCCGCCGAGGAGGCGCGCCGCGGCCGGGAGCCCCTCCCGCCAATCGCCCCGTGATGGTGACGCCACCCGGCCCCCGCCCGCTGCGCCGCCATCGTAGCGGAGGCTCCCCTGGGGGAGCCCGGCGTACACTCCCCGGGGGGCGGCGGCCGGGCCGCGGGCGCGGGGGAGGAGATGCGATGATCCGCCTGACGGAGGAGATCGAGAGCGCCGTCAACGGCGCCCTCGCCGACGGCGTGCCGATGGCGATCGCCGCCGTCGACTCGGACGGCCAGCCGAGCATCACCTTCCGCGGCAGCACGCAGGTGCTCGACCCGGAGCGGCTCGCCCTCTGGGCGCGGCACCCCGAGGGCGGCCTCGTGCGCTCGATCCGGGGCAACCCGCGGGTCGCCCTGCTCTACCGCCACCCGCAGCGCGGGCTCGCGCTGCTCTTCCACGGCCGGGCGCACGTGACCGGGGACCCGGCGCTCACGACCGCGATCTACGAGCAATCGCCCGAGCCGGAGCGGGCGCGGGATCCCGAGCGCGGGGGCGTGGCGATCGTGGTCGAGCTCGACCGGGTGATCCAGCGCGGGGCCGTGATCATGGAGCGCGACTAGCCCCGGCCCCCTGCCCGCCCGGTGGCGAGCCGCGCTCCGGGAGGCGCCGGCGCGGGAGACGGGACAGGGGACCTGTAAGCGGGATTCTGTCCCGCCCGCGAAGGGCGGGGACGGCCATCCATCTAGGACGGCGGTTGCCCGCCGCCTCCAGCGGCCTACCCGGGGGCGGGACCGGACCTCCCATCGCCCCCCTATGCGGCCTTGCTCCGGGTGGGGTTTGCCCGGCCGCCCCGTCTCCGGGAACGCCGGTGCGCTCTGACCGCACCATTTCACCCTTACCCTCCCGCCCCGGCAGGAGCCGGCGCGGGGTGGCGGTATGTTTCTGTGGCACTTTCCGTCGGCTCGCGCCGCCCGGCCGTTAGCCGGCACCCTGTCCGGTGGAGTCCCGACTTTCCTCCCGCGGGGGAGCCCACGCGTGGGCCCTCCGCCGGCGACCGTCCGGTCCCCTGTCCCGCCCGATTATGGCACGGCCTCCGGCCCGGCGGGCGGCATGACCTGGATGTCGGCGGGCGGGAGCTCGACCACCCAGCGGCGCGCGGAGGCGACGCCGAGCACCTCGTAGGGGCGCGAGGCCACCTCCACCAGCACGGACGGGCCCGCCGCCTCCGGCTCCAGCCGCAGCAGGTGGGCGTTGCCGAAGGCGAGGTCCTCCACGACCTGCGCCACGAAGCAGTTCTCGGGGAGCGCCCCGTCGGGATCGAGGCGGCGCAGGACGCAGCGCTCGGCGCGCACGCCGACGTCGACGCGCCCGGTCCCGGGCGGCGGCCGGCGGTCGGCGGGAAGCGCCAGCGCGAGCCCGCGAACGACGACGCGGCTCCCCTCCACGCGGCCGGCGAGGATGTTGCGGACGCCCGTCAGCTCCGCGACGCGGCGGCTGCGGGGGCGCCGGAAGACCTCGTCGCGGCTGTCGAACTGCAACACGCGGCCCTCGTCCAGGACCGCGATGCGATCACCGAGCAGGTGCGCCTCGCGCAGATCGTGGGTCACGAAGAGGATGGGGAGCCGGAGCTCGCGCCTCAGCCGCAGCAGCTCGCCCCGCATCTCCTCGCGCAGCGCCTCGTCGAGGGCCGAGAACGGCTCGTCGAGCAAGAGCGCCTCGGTCGGGCGCACCAGCGCGCGCGCGAGCGCGACGCGCTGGCTCTGGCCGCCCGAGAGCTGGTGCGGGCGCCTCCCGTCCAGCCCCCCGATGTGGAGCATCGCCCGCAGGCGCTCGTAGCGGGCGTGTGCCTCGGGCGAGCGCTCGACGCCGACGAGGACGTTCGCGCGCACGTCGAGGTGCGGGAAGAGGGCCGGCTCCTGCACGACGTAGCCGACGCGCCGCTCCTGCGGCGGACGCTCCACGCCGGCGGCAACGTCCACCACGACGCGGCCGCCGATCTCGATGCGCCCGCGATCGACCCGCTGCAGACCCGCGAGGGCGCGGAGCGTCACCGTCTTGCCGGAGCCGGAGGGGCCGTAGAGCACCACCAGCTCGTCGGCGGCCTCGATACCGACCTCGAGGCCGAAATCGCCGACGCGGCTCCCGAAGTCCGCCCGCAGCGTCACCGGTAGGGTCCTCCCGGGGCCGTCACGCGGCTCAGCGCCACCATCACGGCGAGCGCGACGGCCACCAGCAGGAGCGAGATCGAGACGGCGCCGGCGAGCCCCGCCGCCGACTCGAAGGCGTTGAGCACGGCGAGGGGCGCCGTCCGCGTGCTCCCGGGGAGCGATCCCGCGAAGAGCAGCGTCGCCCCGAGTTCACCCAGGGCGCGGGCCCAGCAGAGCACGGCGCCGGCCGCCAGCGCCGGCCGCACCAGGGGCAGCGTCACGCTGCGGAAGGTGCGCCAGCGCGAGAGCCCGAGCGTGTAGGCGACGCCCTCGAAGCGGGGGTCGGCCGCGCGGAATCCGGCGTAGGCGGAGCGGACGAAGTAGGGCCCCGCCACGAAGAGCTGCGCCAACACCACGGCCGCCGTCGTGAACGAGAGCGAGACGCCGAGCTCCTCCAGCGGGCCGCCCAGGTAGCCGCGCCGGCCGAAGACCGTGAGCAGCGCGATCCCGGCGGCGGCCGGGGGCAGCACGATCGGGAGGTCGATGAGCGCCGCCGCGAGCCGCGAGCCCGCGCGCCCCGACCGCGCCAGCGCGTAGGCGAGCGGCGTCCCCAGGAGCGCCGCGAGCGCCGTCGCGAGCGTCGCCGTCACGAGCGAGAGGCGCAGCGCGCGCCAGCTGTCGCCCGAGCGCAGCTCGGAGGCGACGTCGCCGTCGGTGAGGGCGCGCAGGCCGAGACCGGCCACGGGCAGCAGGAAGAAGAGCGCGAACAGCGCCGCCGCCGCAAGCCAGCTCCGGCTCGCGAGCGCGCTCACCTGGCCGCCGCCCCGACGGGGGCCAGGAAGCCGGCGGCTCGCAGCAGCCGGCGGGCATCCTCGGAGTCCAGGAAGTCCACGAAGGCCTCCGCCCCGGGGCCGGCGCCGGCCAGGAGCACGGCGACGTACTCGTTGGCGGGGAGGTCGGCCGGGAGCGGCAGCGCCCGCAGCGCTCCCCCGCCGGGGCCGCGGCCACGCCGGGCGTCGGTCTGGTAGACGAAGGCGCCGTCGGCCTCCCCGCTCTCGACGCGCGAGAGCACGACGCGGACGCTGGGATCCTCGGTCACGATGTTGGCGCGGATGCCGCGGGCGACGTCGCCGTCGAGCCGGGCCAGGGCGGCGCGCGTCAGCGCCCCCACCGGCACCGCGGGCGCGCCCGCGGCGATGCGGCGGCCGGGCTCCGCCAGCGCCTCCACCGAGGCGGCGGGGGAACCCACCGGCACCACCAGCGCGAGCGCGTTGGCCGCGAACGGGAGCGATCGCCCCGCGTCCCCCGAGGCGGTGAGGCGCTCGGCCTGCGCGCGGTCGGCGGAGAGCAGCACGTCGGCGGGGGCCCCCTCCTCGACCTGCGTGGCGAGCAGCTGCGAGCCGCCGAAGACGACCTCGACCGCGACGCCGGGCCGCTCGGCCGCGTAGAGCTCGACCACGCCGGGCAGCACCTCGTCGAGCGACGAGGCGGCGAAGACCCGCAGCGTCTGCTCGCCCTCGCCGCCGCGGCCGGCGCCGCAGGCGGCGAGCACCGCCGCCGCGGCGAGCGCCGCGAGCCAGCAGGCATCCCGCCAGGGGCGACGAGCCGGACCTCCCGGGACACGCATCCTTCCCTCCGGCTGGCCGCGGCCCGGCCGCAACGATAGCAGCGGGCCGCGGCCGCAAGCCGCCAGCGGTGCTACGATCGCACTCCGGCCGGGAGGTTGGTCCCCCGTGATCTTCAACGTCTCGACGCTCCTCGGCGAGCCGGTAGGGGCATCGCGCCGCCACACCCTCGCCGAGACGCCGGCGGAGCCGGCTGCGGGGACCGCCCGGCTGACGCGGACCCACTCGGGCATCCTCGTCTCGGCGCGGCTGACCGTCGAGACCGATCTCGCGTGCGGGCGCTGCCTGGCCCCCTTCCGGCGGCTCTTCGAGATCGTCTTCGACGAGGAGTTCGTGCCCGAGCGCGACCCGGTGACCGGCCTGCCGCCGTCGGGCGCGGATCCCGATGCCTTCCGCATCGACCACCGGCAACACCTCGACCTCAGCGAGGCTATCCGGCAGTATGAGCAGGCGGCGCTCCCGATCTCCCCGCTCTGCCGCGAGGGGTGCGCCGGGCTCTGCCCGCGCTGCGGCGCCGACCGCAACGAGAGCCCCTGCGGCTGCACGGGCGAGGACGAGGATCCGCGCTGGGGACCGCTCGCCGCGATCGCCAGCGCGTGGAGACGGGAGGAGAGGCGTCGTGGCAGTCCCCAAGCGTAAGACGCCCAGCGCGAAGCGCAATCATCGCCGCAGCCATCACCGCGTCACGGTGCCGCAGCTCGTCACCTGCACGCAGTGCGGCTCGCGCCACATCAACCACCGTGCCTGCGCCGTTTGCGGCACCTACAACGGCCGCCAGGTCCTGGGATCCGAGCCGGACGGCGAGTAGCGCCGGCCGAGCCGGCGCGGCAGGCGGGAGACCGGCGCCGGGCAGCGAGGGCGGTCCGGCCGGGGGGCCGGCGTCGCGCCCTCCGCCCCCGGAGGTGTGATCGATGCTCCAGGACGCGCTCGGCGACCTCCCGCGCGATCCCGCCGCGGCGTGGCTCTTTCCCGGGCAGGGAGCACAGCACCCCGGCATGGGTCGCGATCTCTACGCGGAGAGCGCCGCGGCGCGCGCCGTCTTCGACGAGGCGGACGACGCCCTCGGCATCGGGCTCTCCCGCCTCTGCTTCGAGGGGCCGGCGGAGGAGCTCACGCGCACCGTGAACGCGCAGCCGGCGCTCGTCGCGCACGGGCTGGCGGCGCTCGCGGCCGCGATCGAGGGGGGCGGCGTCACGGCGCGGCCCGGTTTCCTCGCCGGGCACTCCCTCGGCGAGTACGCGGCGCTGGTCGCCGCCGGCTCGCTGTCGGTGTCGGCGGGGCTGCGCCTGGTCCGCGAGCGCGGCCGGCTGATGCAGGAGGCCTGCGACCGGGAGCCGGGCTCGATGGCGGCGGTGGTCGCGCTCGATCGCGACCGGGTCGAGCAGCTCTGCCGCGCCCACGGCTCCACCATCTGCAACGAGAACGCCCCCGGCAACGTCACGATCGGCGGCGCGCCGGAGGCGGTCGAGGCGGCGTGCGAGCAGGCCCGCTCGGAGGGGGGACGCGTCTTCCCCCTGGCGGTCGCCGGCGCCTTCCACACGCCGCTGATGGCGAGCGCCGCCGAGGGCATGCGCTCGGCGCTGGGCGGCGTGCGCTTCGCCGATCCCCGGCAGCCGGTCGTCTCCAACGTGACCGCCCGGCCGCTCACGCGCGCCGACGAGCTCCCGGAGGAGCTCGTCGCGCAGATCACGAGCCCCGTTCGATGGGCCGACTCCGTGCGCGCGATGGCCGAGGCCGGGGTCTCCCGCCTCGTCGAGTTCGGACCGGGCAAGACCCTCACCGGCGCGGCGCGACGTACCGTCCCGGGCATCGGGCTCCAGAACGTCGAGACGGCGGCCGACGCACGCGCCGCGGCGGACGCCGCGGCCGGCTGATGCCCCCCGAGAGGAGACGGCGATGACCGCGGAGGGATCGCTGGTGGGCCGCATGGCCGTGGTGACGGGCGGCTCCCGCGGGATCGGGCGCGCCATCGCGCTCGAGCTCGCGCGGCAGGGCGCCCACGTGCTCATCACCTACCGCACGAACTCGGCACTCGCCGAGGCGGCGGCGAACGAGATCCGCCAGCTCCACGTCGACTGCACGACGAGCGAGATGGATGTGCGCGACGACAACTCCATCCGGCGCATGTTCGAGGCGGCGCGGGCGCGCCACGGCGAGATCGACGTGCTCGTCAACAACGCCGGAGTCACGGTCGACGGGCTGCTGCTCCGGATGTCGCGCGACGACTGGGACACGGTCGTCGAGACGAACCTCACCGGCACCTTCCTCGCGACGCGTCTCGCCCTGCGCGGGATGGTGCGCCAGCGCCGCGGCCGCATCATCAACATCACCTCGGTCGTCGGGCAGATCGGCAACGCCGGTCAGGCGAACTACGCGGCGGCGAAGGCGGGGATCATCGGATTCACGCACGCGGTTGCTCGCGAGGTCGCCTCGCGCAACGTGACGGTGAACGCCGTGGCGCCCGGCTTCGTCGACACCGACATGACCTCCGGCCTCTCCGACGACGTGAAGGAGTCGATCCGCCAGCAGATCCCGATGGGGCGCTACGCCGAGCCCGCCGAGGTGGCGGCCGTCGTCGCCTTCCTCGCCTCCGATGAGGCCTCCTACATCACCGGGCAGACCTTCGACGTCGACGGCGGACTGGTGATGCAGTAGCGGGAGGCGCCCGTGCCCACGCGCTCCCGCCGCCGCTCGCGGATCGCGGCGTTCCAGGCCCTCTTCGAGGCGGATCTCTCCGGGCGCCACGCCGAGCGGGTACTCGAGGTCGGGCTCCCGCGCGCTCGCCTTAGCGAGGAGGCCGCGGCCTTCGCTCGCGCGCTCGTGGTCGGCGTCGCGGAGCGGCAGGATGAGATCGACGCCGTGATCACGACGCACGCCCCCGCGTTCCCGCTCTCGGAGATGGCGCCGGTCGACCGCAGCGTGCTGCGCCTTGCCATCTATGAGGTGCTCTTTGATAATCGCCACGCTCCGCTCCGGGTCGCGATCAATGAGGCCGTCGAGATCGCGAAGGGGTACGGGTCGGATTCCTCCGGCCGCTTCGTGAACGGAGTGCTCGGCTCCGTCGCCCTGCGGGCGGCGGACGAAACGCAATAGGCACGGAGAGGGACTCGACTCGTGGCAACCGTTTTTGAACGTGTGCGCTCGCTCATCGTCGAGCAGTTGGGGGTGGAGGAGTCTCAGGTCGCGTCGAACGCGTCGTTCGTCGACGACCTGAACGCCGACTCGCTCGATCTGGTGGAGCTCATCATGTCGATCGAGGAGGAGTTTGGCGGAGACGACGCCGATCTCGAGATCTCCGACGAGGACGCCGAGAAGATCCAGACCGTGCAGGACGCCGTCGACTACCTCCACGATCAGGGCATCGAGGACGAGTAGCTCGGGGCCGCCCCCGCTCGGGCACGCGCGCGGCGAGGACCGGCCGCCCGGCGCGGCGTATCATCGCTGAATGGAACTCCTCGGCGTCGGCGCCATGGAGGCGTTGCTGGTCCTCGTCGTCGCGCTGATCGTCGTCGGGCCGAACCGCTTCCCCGAGATCGCACGCCAGGGCGGGCGCTGGTTCCGCGTCGCGCGCCGCTACGCGACCGAGGTCACGCGGGACGTGCGCGGCGCCATGGAGGAGATCCAGAGCGAGATCGAGGAGGAGGCCGAGGAGCTGCGCTCCATCCGCGACCTCGGCGAGGAGGTGGAGGGGGACCTCCGCGGCGACGCACCTCCGGCGGAGGACGCCGGCACGGCGGCGGCCCGGCCGGGCTCGGGGCGGGCCGCGGATGAGAGCGGCCCGCAGCGGTGACGACCGACCAAGGGGAGCTGACCGACCAGGGGGATCCGGCCGACTGGGGCGGGTCGGCGGGCTGGCGGGAGCCGGCCGACGGCGGCAACATGACGCTGCTGGAGCACCTGCTGGAGCTCCGCACGCGCGTCACCTGGATGGCGGGGGCCGTCGCGGCCGCGTCCTTCGTCTTCTTCCTCCCGCCCATCGGCTTCCGGCTGATAGCCGTGCTCCTCGAGCCGGCGCGCGTCGCCGTCGACGACCCCGACTGGACCCCGATCTTCATCGAGCCGCTCGAGAACATCGTCACCTTCTTCCAGGTCGGTCTGCTCGGCGGCGTCTCGGTGGCGATGCCGGTCATCGTCTACCACGCGCTGCGCTTCGTGAGCCCCGCGCTCACCCGCAGCGAGCGCCTCTGGGTGCTGCCGATCGCCATCGGCGCCTCGATCTCCTTCCTGCTCGGCCTCGCCTTCGCCTACTGGGTGGTGCTGCCGCTCACTCTCAACTTCCTCCTCACCTTCGGGGACGAGTTCGCCGAGCCCGAGCTGAGGATCGGCAACTACATCAACTTCGTCACGCGCCTGCTGCTGGTGCTCGGGCTCGTCTTCGAGACGCCGCTCGTGGTGATGGGTCTCGCGAAGCTGGGCGCCGTCAGCGCCGGCCAGCTGCTGCGGCGCTGGCGCATCGCGGTGGTCGGCGCCTTCCTGATCTCGGCGATCGTGACCCCCACCATCGATCCGGTCACGCAGTCGCTGGTCGCGGGCCCGATGGTCCTTCTCTACTTCGTCGGCATCGGCCTCGCCTGGCTGGTACGCCGCTGAGAGGCGGCACCGCCGCGGATTCTGCTCAGACGCCTACGCGGTTGATTGCCCGCGCGACGTGCGGCGCGGTAGCATAGGGCGGCGCCACGTCCCCCGCGGGCCGAGGAGTCCATGTCCGATCGCGAGCTCACCGCGCTCTACGAGGAGATCGCCGATTGCCCCAACTGCGCACTCGCCCGCACGCGCACGCAGACGGTGCCGGGCACCGGTCCGGCCCCGGCCGACGTCATGTGCATCGGGGAGGCGCCCGGCGCGCGCGAGGACGAGCTCGGACAGCCCTTCGTCGGCCCGGCCGGCCGCCTGCTCGACGAGCTGCTGGGCGCCGCCGGGCTCAGCCGGGAGAGCGTCTATATCGCGAACATCGTGAAGTGCCGGCCCCCCGGCAACCGCGATCCCGGTCCGGAGGAGATAGCGGCCTGCCGCGGCTACCTGGAGCGGCAGATCGCGCTCGTCGACCCGAAGGTGATCGTCACGCTCGGACGCTTCTCGATGGCGGCGTGGTTCCCCGGCGAGAGCATCGGCCGCATCCACGGCCGGGCGCGGCGGGTGGACGGCCGCCTGGTGATGCCGATGTACCACCCGGCGGCCGCGCTTCACCGCGGCGACCTCCGGCCGGCGCTGGTCGCCGACTTCCAGAAACTCGCGGAGCTGCTCGCCCAGGCGCCCGGCGGCGGCCCGCCCCCGGAGCACTCCGGGGAGGCCGGGCCCGCAGCGGCGCCGGCGGGGGCGGCGGCGTCTCCCGCGCCGCCGCAGGCGCCGCTGCTGTGAGGGGCCGACGGAAGGCGGGGCGATGAGCGACGCGCTGCGCGTGATCCCTCTCGGCGGACTGGGCGAGATCGGGCGCAACATGATGATCTACGAGTACGGGGGCGAGGCGATCGCCGTCGACGTCGGGTTGCTCTTCCCGGACGCCGAGCACCTCGGCGTCGACATCATCATCCCCGAGATCAGCTATCTCCGGCGCGATCCGTCGCTGCTTCAGGCCGTCTTCCTCACCCACGGCCATGAGGACCACATCGGTGCGCTGCCGTTCCTCCTGCGCGAGATGAACGTGCCGGTCTTCTGCTCCGAGCTCACGCGCGGGCTGATCGAGGTCAAGCTGCGGGAGCACCGCCTGCTCGACCGGGTGCAGATCACCGTGCTCGAGCCCGGGCAGAGGGTGAGCGTCGGCCCCTTCACCGTCGAGTTCTTCCTGGTCTCGCACTCGATCCCGGACGCCGGCGGGTTCCACATACACACGCCGCTCGGCGACGTCGTGCACACCGGCGACTTCAAGATCGATCACACGCCGGTCATGGGGCAGCACACCGACCTGCCGCGCCTCGCCGAGGCCGGCGCCGAGGGCGTGCTGCTGCTCGCCGCCGACTCGACCTACGCCGAGATCGAGGGCTACACGCCCTCCGAGCAGATCGTCGCCGACGCGCTGGACCGGGCGATCGGCGCCGCCGAGGGGCGCGTGATCGTGACCACCTTCGCCTCGCTGATCTCGCGCGTGCAGATGGTGCTGGACGCGGCCGAGCGACACGGCCGGCGCGTCTTCGTGACCGGGCGCTCGATGGTCAACAACGTGACGATGGCGCGCGATCTCGGCTACCTGCAGTCCGCGCCCGAGACGTTCCTGAGCCAGCGCCAGGTCGCCTCCCACCCCGACTCCGGGACGATCATCGTCTGCACCGGCTCGCAGGGGGAGCCGACCGCGGCGCTCACGCGCATGGCCCGCGGCACCCACCCGGTCGTCGCCATCGGCGAGGGCGACACGGTGATCCTCTCGTCCAATCCGGTGCCCGGGAACGAGAAGCAGGTCTACCGCAACATCGACGCGCTCTTCGAGCGGGGCGCCAACGTCATCTACAACCGGATCGACTCCGTCCACGTCCGCGGTCACGCGGCGCGCGAGGAACTCAAGATCGTGCACCGCATCGTGCAGCCCCGCTACTTCGTCCCGATCCACGGCGAGTACCGGCACCTGGTGCTGCACCGCGAGCTCGCGATCGAGCTCGGGATGGAGCCCGACGACGCGATCATCCTCTCCGACGGCGACGTGCTGGAGATCGACGAGGGCGGCGCGCGCATCGCGGAGCGGGTCTCCTCCGACTACGTCTTCGTCGACGGCCTCGGCGTCGGCGACGTCGACGAGTTCGTGCTGCGCGACCGCCAGCACCTCGCCACCGACGGCGTGCTGGTGGTGATCGCCGCCGTCGACCGTCACACCGGCAGGCTCACGCGTCCCCCGGAGGTCATGTCCCACGGCTTCGTCGGCCCGGAGGAGGAGCCCGCGCTGCTGGAGGCGGGCGCCAAGCTGGTCACCGACATCGTCGGCAGCGGGCCCGCCGGCCGCCGCGACTGGGCCGACCTGCACGAGTCGCTGAAGGACGACGTGCTGATGCTGATGCAGAAGCGGACGCACCGCCGCCCGCTGGTGTTGCCGGTGATGCTGGAGGTGTAACCTACCGCAGAGGTCGCCGCGCCCTGGCGGGGGAGTGCGGCGGCCGGAGATGTCGAGATGGCCGACACGCGCAAGCCCCGCAGCGGCGCGCCGCGCCGACCGCGTCAGAGCACCCCGCCCGACATCTTGACCGTCGGCCGGCTCGTGGCGCGGCCGGCGGTCGCCGGCGCGGTGATCCTGATCCTCGCGGCGGCCGCGCTCCCCGGCGTGATCGCGCTCCCCGCCCGCCTCGTCGATCTCCGCGCCGAGGCGCTCGGCGTCCTCGGCGTGCACCAGGCGACCCTCGCGCTGCTCGCAGGCATCGCCGGCATCGTGCTCCTGCTCGGGGGGCGCGGGCCGGGGCTCGGCGGCCCGCTCTGGCGCCGTCGCCGTCACGTGCTGGGAGCGCTCCTGATGCTCCTCTTCAGCTGGGGGCTGCTCGGGATGTGGCGGCCCCTTTTCACGGTCGACGGCGTCGACCTCGAGGCGGCCTCGGCCGGTGGCGCACTCGGCCGCTCGCTCACGACCTGGCCGCGCCTGCTCCCCTGGCTCCTCTGTCTGCCGGCGGGGTTCGCGCTGCTCTGGCCGCGGACGGCCACCCGGCTCGCCCGGCGCGCGCCGCGCGCCGCCGCCGCCGCCGCACGCTCGCTCTGGCGGTGGAGACTCGACCGGCGCGCCTGGCGGGGCGTGCGGGCGCTCGGGGGCGCCGTCGGCCGCTTCCCGTCGTTGCTCCGGGCGCTCGTCGCCTCGGTCCAGCCCGGGCCGCCGGCCGAGGAGCGCGCGCCGGTGAGCCAGCCCTCCTCGATCAGCGAGCTCGCCGGGCCGCCGGAGCCGACGCTGCTCTCCACGCCGCGGGCCGGGGCGCCGGCGGTCGAGGATCTGGCGCCGCCAGAGGAGGAGAGGCGCGAGTCCGCGGCGACGCAGATCGTGATGGATCTCGAGCGGCCGGCCGGGGAGTGGCGGCACTCCGGCGACGGCTGGCAGCTCCCTCCGCTCTCCCTGCTCGAGGACGCGGCGGTTTCCGAGAACTCGGCGAGCGACAACTCGCGGCGCGCCGAGCTCATCGTCGAGACGCTCGCCTCGTTCGGAGTCGACGCCTCGGTGGTGCAGGTCAACGAGGGCCCGACCGTGACGCAGTTCGGCGTGGAGCCCGGATGGGACGTTCGCACCCGCTCGGTGCCGGAGCGCGACGCCCAGGGACAGCCGGTGCTCGACGAGTCCGGAGCGCCCCGGACGCGCTCCGTGGAGACGGCGCGCACGCGTATCCGCGTCTCGCGCATCACGGCCCTCCAGAACGACCTCGCGCTGGCGCTCGCCGCGCCCTCGCTCCGCATCGAGGCGCCGGTGCCGGGGAAGCCGATCGTCGGCATCGAGGTGCCGAACCACGCGGCGGGGGTCGTCGCCCTGCGCTCCGTGCTGGAGTCGCCGGCATTCGAGAAGGAGCGCCACCGCGCCGCCCTTCCCGTCGCACTCGGCGTGGGCGTCTCCGGCGAGCCCGCGCTCGCCGATCTCGCCACCATGCCGCATCTCCTGATCGCCGGCGCCACCGGCTCCGGCAAGTCGGTGTGCCTCTCCGGGATCATCACGAGCCTGCTCATGAACTACTCGCCGCAGGAGCTGCGCCTGGTCCTGATCGACCCGAAGCGAGTCGAGCTCACGCCCTTCGCCGAGGTCCCGCACCTCGCCTTCTCCGAGATCGTGGTCGACATGGAGCGTGTGGTGGGGACGCTGCAGGCCGTGATCAACGAGATGGAGTCCCGCTACCGCCGCTTCGCGCAGGCCGGCGTGCGCAACATCGCGCGCTACAACGAGCAGCACGCCGCGCGCGCCCTGCCCTACTGGGTCGTCGTCGTCGATGAGCTCGCCGACCTGATGATGGCGGCGCCCTTCCAGGTCGAGGCGCAGCTCGTGCGTCTGGCGCAGCTCGCTCGCGCGACCGGCATCCACCTGGTGGTCGCCACCCAGCGCCCCTCCGTGGACGTGATCACCGGGCTGATCAAGGCGAACTTCCCCACCCGCATCGCCTTCGCCGTCGCCTCGCAGGTCGACTCGCGCACCGTGCTCGACCACGGCGGTGCCGAGAAGCTGCTCGGCCGCGGCGACATGCTCTTCCAGGCCCCCGACGCGCAGAAGCCGATCCGGCTGCAGGGCGTCTACGTCGCCGACACCGAAATCGAGGCCGTGGCGGGTTTCTGGACGTCGGATCGCTTCGCCGACCTCGCCCCCGAGAAGCACGACGCGCTGCTCAAGGAGGCGGAGCGCCAGCTGGCCGAGGACACGGAGGCCGCGGCGGCCTCCAGCGCCGGCGAGGAGGACGATCCGATGCTCGGGCGCGCCACCGAGCTCCTGGGCGATCTGCAGCGCGTCTCCACCAGCCTGCTGCAGCGCAAGCTCCGTATCGGCTACCCGCGAGCCGCCCGCCTGATGGACGAGCTCGAGCAGCGCGGCCTCGTCTCCGCCGCCGACGCGGGCGGCAGCTCGCGCGCCGTCCTCCTGCACGAGGACGACGAATCCGCGCGTCCGCCGGCTCCGTCGCCGGCCGCCTCCGTGCCGGCATCCCCGCCCTCCGCCGGCGAGGGGCCGGTCGATGCGGGTCAGCGGCGCGCGCCCGGCGCCTACCCCGCCTTCCCGCGCCCCTTCGACGAGGACTGAGGACGCCGCTCGGGACACCGGGCGCGGGCGCGGCTCGTGAGCCGGTGCACATCGGCGAGCACCACTGCGACGGGATGCGAGCGGGAGAGGGACGGCGCTCCCCGTGCGCGTGCGCGGCCGCCATCTCCCCTCCCCGAGGTTGCCGCGCGCGGCGCCCGCGCCGATAGTGGAGGTACGCGGAGATGAACGCCGCGAATCCACGAGGAGGAGGTGCCCTGCCCTTGGACAAAGAGGATCCGGCAACGGTGTCGCCCCCCGCCCTCCTGAGAACGGCGTAGCGAGACACCATCGGGCATCCGCCGGCGGGACCGAACCGGGGTCACCGCGGCGAATCCCCCTCGCACAGGTCGTGGCGATCAGCTCGCTGGCCGTGGCGGGCGGCGACAAGAAGAGAGAGACGGGCCCCGGACCTCCGGGGCCCGTCGGCGTCCGGGGCGGGGCGGGTCAGCGGAGCCGCCTAGCGCCGGCGCCGGCTGCGGCCGCGGCGCACGCCGCCCGTTCCCGACGCCGGCCGCTCCGGCGCCAGCCGGCGCAGCCCGGCCGGGGACTCGCCCAGGAGCTCGCCCCGGAGTTCCATGACCTGATCCCGGAGCAGCGCGGCGCGCTCGAACTCCAGATCGCGGGCAGCGTCGCGCATCTGGTGCTCCAGTTCGCCGATCAGCCGCTCCAGCTCCTCGCGCGGCAGCTCCGAGGCGGCGGTATAGGGCGCCTCCCCCGGGCCGGCGGCGCGCAGGCGGTCGGTGATGTCGCGGATCGTCTTCTCGATCCCCTGCGGCGTGATGCCGTGCTCCTCGTTGTAGCGCCGCTGCAGTGCCCGCCGGCGCTCCGTCTCCTCGAGCGCCCGCCGCATCGAGGTGGTGATCACGTCGGCGTAGAGGATCGCCTTCCCGCGCGGGTGCCGCGCGGCGCGCCCGATCGTCTGGATCAGGGAGCCCGCGGAGCGCAGGTAGCCCTCCTTGTCGGCGTCGAGCACGCAGACCAGTGAGACCTCCGGGAGATCGAGGCCCTCGCGCAGCAGGTTGATGCCGACGACGACGTCGTAGGAGCCGGCCCGCAGCTCGCGCAGGATGTCGACTCGCTCCAGCGTGTCGATCTCGGAGTGGAGGTACATCGCGCGCACCCCCATCTCCTGGAGGTAGTCGGTGAGATCCTCCGCCATCTTCTTGGTGAGCGTCGTGACCAGGGTGCGCTCGCCGCGCTCGGTGCGCGCGGTGATCTCCGCGTGGAGATCGTCGATCTGCGCGCGCGTGGGGCGCACCTCGAGCTCCGGATCGGGCAGCCCGGTCGGGCGGATCAGCTGCTCGACCACCTGGGTGGACCCCGCGAGCTCGTAGCTGCCGGGGGTCGCCGAGACGAAGACCACCTGGTTCAGGTGTCCCTCGAACTCCTCGAACGAGAGCGGGCGGTTGTCGAGCGCCGAGGGGAGGCGGAAGCCGAACTCGACCAGCGTCGACTTGCGCGAGATGTCACCGTTGTACATGCCCCCGAGCTGCGGCACCGCCACGTGCGACTCATCGACGAAGAGCAGCCAGTCGTCGGGGAAGTAGTGCAGGAGCGTCCACGGCGTCGAGCCCGCCTCGCGCGCCTGCAGGTGCCGGGAGTAGTTCTCGATCCCGGCGCAGTATCCGATCTCCTGCAGCGTCTCGAGATCGTAGCGGGTGCGCTCCTCGAGCCGCTGCGCCTCGAGCAGCTTCCCGCCGGACCTCAGCTCGCCGAGCCTCTTCCCGAGCTCCGCCTGGATCGTCCCGATCGCCTGCACCAGGCGCTCCTCGGAGGTGACGAAGTGCTTCGCCGGGTAGACGGCGGCGCGCTCGATCTCGGCGAGGATCTCGCCGGTGAGCGGATCGAGCTGCGAGATGCGCTCGATCTCATCCCCCCAGAAGTCGACGCGCAGGGCCGTGTCGTCGTAGGCGGGGAAGATGGTCAGCGTGTCGCCGCGCACGCGGAACCGGCCGCGCTCCGGGCTCACGTCGTTGCGCTCGTACTGCATCGCGACCAGCTGGCGCACGAGCGAGGTGCGGTTCACCCGCCGCCCGCGGTAGAGGCGCATCACGAACGACTGGTACTCGCCGGGCTCCCCCAGGCCGTAGATGCACGAGACCGAGGCGACGATGATCACGTCGCGCCGCTCGAACAGCGAGCGCGTCGCGGCGTGCCGCATCTTGTCGATCTCCTCGTTGATGTCGGCGTCCTTCGCGATGTACGTGTCGCTGCGCGGGATGTAGGCCTCCGGCTGGTAGTAGTCGTAGTAGGAGACGAAGTACTCCACGGCGTTGTGGGGGAAGAAGTCGCGGAACTCGGCCGCGAGCTGGGCGGCGAGCGTGCGGTTGGGGGCGAGCACCAGCGTCGGCTGCTGCCGCTGCGCGATCACGTTCGCCATGGTGAAGGTCTTGCCGGAGCCGGTGACGCCGAGCAGCGTCTGGGCGCGGTCGCCGCGCCTCAGGCCGGAGAGCAGCCGCGCGATCGCCTCCGGCTGGTCGCCCGTCGGACGGAAGTCGGAGACGAGCTCGAAGGGGCGTCCCTCATCGCCGGCGAGAGGGAGGGCGGCATCCGTGCCGGGGGGAGGAGCGGTCACCGATCGTCCCCCGTCCGCACCCGCCTCGCCCCGCCCGCGCCGCGGCCGGCGAGGCGGCCGTCAGGGCCCAGTGTAGCGCGGTCCCGGCACCGCTCAGCCGGAGCCCGCGCCACCGCCCCGCGACGCCTGCTGCTCGAGCGCCGAGCGCAGCAGCGCCTCGAGATCGGAGAGGCCCGGGCTGGCGCGCAGCACCTGATCGACCAGGCGCTCCGCCTCGCGGCGGCCGTACTGGAGGGCGATCAGCGCATCCACGGCGTCCCGGCGCAGCCCGTCCGCCCCGCCCGCTCGCTCGCGATCGGACGGGGAGGGCTCGCCGGGGGCCAGCGCCGCCTCGACCAGCCGGCCCCGCAGCCGTGCGACGATGGTCTGCGCCAGCCGCGGCCCGATCCCGGGCAGCCGCTGCAGCGCGTGCACGTCCTCCGCCTCCACCCAGCGCGCGATCTCCGAGACCGGGTGGGTGAGTGCGCGCACCGCCTTCACCGGTCCGACGTCGGGCACCTCGATGAAGATCCGGAAGAAGTCGCGGTCGGCGACGCGCGGGAAGCCGACCAGCAGCGGCTGCGGGTTTCGCTCCGAGACGTGGTAGTAGGTGTGGAAGCGGATCTCCGCACCCTCGTCGTGGGCGGCGACCCACTCCCAGGCGAAGGCCGGCACCACCACCTCGTAGATGACGCCCGCGACGTCCACCCAGGCGGTCGCGGCCGGCTCGTCCCAGCGCGCGAGGGCGCCGCGCAGCCCCGCGATCACGGCCGGCCGCTCGCCCGCAGGCGGGCGTCGAACCGCGCCTCCGCGAGCCGCGTCAGCGCGATCGCGATCGCATCCGAGACGTCGAGCGGCGAGGGAGCCTCCGCGAGCGCCAGCTCCAGCACGACCATCTCCCGCACCTGCTCCTTGGGAGCGCCGCCGTAGCCGGCGACCGACTCCTTCACCACGGTCGGCGCATAGGTGTGGACGGGCAGACCGGCCGCCGCGGCCGCGATCATGGCGGCCGCCCTTGCCTCCCCGATCGCCATCGCCGAGCGGACGTTCTCTGCGACGAACTGCTGCTCGATCGCCACCTCGCGGGGCGCGTGCGTCGCGATCCGGGCGGCGATCCCCTCGGTGATAGCGTGCAGGCGCACCGAGCGCTCCTCGCGGGCGCGCGTGCGGAGCACGCCGGAGGCGACCAGCCGCGGTCGCGGCGTCCCGGCCTCGATCACGGCCCATCCGGTCACGGCCAGCCCGGGATCGACGCCGAGGACGCGGGCTGGGGAGCCCGGCCCTGCTCCGATGGGGGTGCCCTCGCTCACCCCGCCCTGCTTCTTCCCCGCGGCGGTGCCGGCGACGTCCCGTCCGGTCCGCCCGCCGCGCGCGCGGCGCCCGGGCTCAGCCCGCCGCCTCCAGCACGCCGGAGGGGAAGTCGGCGTTCGAGTAGACGCGCGAGACGTCGTCGAGCTCGTCGAGCCGCTCGAGCAGGCGCAGCATCTGCTCCGCGGTCTTCTCGTCGAGCGCCACCGTGCTCTGGGGGACGCGCGCGATCTCGGCGCGCAGCACCTCGAAGCCGGCCTCCACCAGCCGTTCCCGGATGCCCTCCAGCTGGCCGGAGCCGGTCACCACCTCGACCTCCCCGTCGTCGAGCGAGACGTCCTCGGCCCCCGCCTCGATCGCGGCGAGCTGCAGCTCGTCCGGATCGGCGACATCCGCCGACACGGCGAGCAGCCCGCGCAGGTCGAACTGCCACGCGACGGCGCCCGCCTCGGCGAGGTTGCCGCCGCCGCGCGTGAAAGCGAGGCGCACGTCCGCCACCGTCCGGTTGCGGTTGTCGGTGACGGCCTCCACCAGCACCGCCGTGCCGCCCGGGCCGTAGCCCTCGTACGTGGCCTCCACGAGGTGGGCACCGTCACCGCCGCCGACGGCGCGCTGGATCGCGCGATCGATGTTGGCGTTGGGCATGTTCGCGTCCTTGGCGCGCTGCACGGCGAGCCGCAACGCCGAGTTCATCGCCGGATCGGGGCTCGATCCCTTGCTCGCCGCGACCGTGATCTCGCGCGCGAGCTTGGTGAAGAGCTGGCCGCGCTTCGCGTCGAGCGCGCCCTTCTTGTGCTTGATCGAGGACCACTTGGAGTGACCCGACACCGTTTCCCTCCCGGACGCGGGCAGGCAGATCGCGGACGTCTGCCTATGCTAGCAAGGCCCGCGGCCGACGACGACCGGAGTCCCGCCGCCTCCGGCGGCGCTAGGGCCTGAGCCTCACGTTGTCGATCAGGCGCGTACCGCCGACGCGGGCGGCGACCGAGAGCACCGCCTCGGCGGAGACCGCGCCCTCGATCTCTCCCCGCATCTCGCCATCGGCGAGCGAGACGTAGTCGAGGACGGCGAGCGGCTGCGAGGAGACGCGCTCGGAGACCAGGCCGCGAAGCTGCTCCGCGTCCCGCATGCCCCCGGCGAAGGCCGCCTCCGCGGCGCGCAGCCCGGCCGAGAGCGAGAGCGCCTGCCGGCGCCCCTCCACCGAGAGGTAGACGTTGCGCGAGGAGAGGGCGAGGCCGTCCGGTTCGCGCACCGTCGCGCATGCGACGACCTCGACCGGGAGCGCCAGGTCGCGAACCAGCCGGCCGATCACGGCGAGCTGCTGCGCATCCTTCTCCCCGAAGTAGGCGCGATCCGGCGCAAGGAGCGAGAGCAGCACGGTCACGACCGTCGCCACGCCGGCGAAGTGACCCGGGCGGGAGCGGCCCTCCGGCCGCTCCTCGGCGCCGGTCACCGCCACCGTCGTCGCGTGCCCGGAGGGGTAGATCTCCTCGAGCGCGGGCGCGAAGAGAAGATCCACCCCCGCCTCAGCGAAGAGCCGGCAGTCGCGCTCCTCGTCGCGCGGATAGCGGGCGAAGTCCTCGCCGGGGCCGAACTGCGCGGGGTTGACGAAGAGCGAGGCGACGAGGGAGCCGCACTCACCCCGCGCCCTCAGCAGCAGCGAGAGGTGCCCCTCGTGCAGCGCACCCATCGTCGGGACCAGCCCCACCGGCGGGGCGAGCTCCGCCCGCGCCGCGCGCACCGCGGCGGCGGTTCGCAGCACGCGCATGGCCCCGGGCACGGCTAGCCCCGGTCGGCCGGTCCGCCGGGCCCCGTCTCCGATCCCCGCGGGCCGTAGAGCTCGGCGCGCTCCGCCTCCGGCCCCTCGGCGGCGGCGGGCGGCGTCTCCCGCGGCGCGGACCCGGTGCCCTGCTGCGTCATGCGCTCGATCAGGGCGAGGGCGCGCTCATCCATGTAGAAAGACTCCTCGGCGGCGGGGAAGGAGCCGCTGGCGACGGTCTCGCGGTACGAGACGAGCGCCTCGCGGGCGAGCCGCGCCCCCTCGAGGAAGCGGCGGGCGTGCTTCGGCTGGAAGTCCTCGTAGAGGCCGAGCAGGTCGTGCACGACCTGGACCTGGCCGCTGCAGAAGGGGCCGGCGCCGATGCCGATGGTCGGGACGCGCACCCGCTCGGTGATCATGTGGGCGAGTGCCGTGGGAATCGTCTCGAGCACGACGGCGTAGGCGCCGGCCTCCTCGAGCGCCTTCGCATCCGAGATCAGGCGCACCCCGTCGCGCGGCGTCTTTCCCTGGACGCGGAACCCGCCGAGCTGGTGGACCGACTGGGGCGTGAGGCCGATGTGCCCCATGACCGGAATGCCGGCCTCGACGAGGCGCCGCACGGTCTCGGCGACGCGCGCGCCCCCCTCGAGCTTCACGGCGCTGGCGCCCGTCTCGCGCAGCACGCGCGTGGCGGCGCGCATCGCATCCTGCCAGCCGGTCTGGTAGGTGCCGAAGGGGAGGTCGACGATGACGTGGGCACGGTCCGCACCGCGCAGCACCGCGCGGGCGTGATGGATCATGTCGTCGAGCGTGACCGGCAGGGTCGAGTCGTAGCCGAGCACGACCATCCCCAGGCTGTCCCCCACCAGGAGCGCCGGGATCCCCGCCTCGTCGGCGAGCTTCGCCGTCGGGTAGTCGTAGGCCGTCAGCATGGCGATCGGCTCGCCGCGATCGCGCATGCGCTGGAGGTCGCTGGTGGTGGTGCGCCTCATCGTGCACCCCCCACCGAGCGGCCCGGGGTACCACTGTGGTTGGAAGGTCTCATCAGTGCGGCTCCGTCTCGGTCTCGGCGATCCAAGCGGATGGGCCAGATTGCCGGCGCGGTCCTCCCCCGTCGCACGCGGCGCCTTGCGGCGCCCCGCCCGCTCTCCCTCGCCGCCGCGCGCTGCGGTCGGCGGGCGCGGATTCCCCCGTCGGCGCGCCGAGTATCGAAAGCGGAGGCCCGACTGTCAACGTGCCGGGGATTATAAGGATAGCTTGACAACGGGCGCGCCACCCAGTAGACTCCGGATATGAGCTACAACGGACCCGGGAAGGCGCACCGCGAGGGGATCTCCCTGCTGGACCTGTGGGAGATGTTCCCCGACGAGCCCGCGGCGGTGGACTGGTTCGAGTCCCTCGTCTGGCCCGACGTGCGCGCCTGCGGTCACTGCGGAAGCGTGACGACGCGCGAGGTTCCCAACGCGAAGCCGATGCCCTACTGGTGCACCGACTGCCGCCACTACTTCAGCGTCCGCACCGGGACCGCGATCAGCCATTCGAAGGTGCCGCTCCGCAAGTGGGCCGTCGCGATCTACCTCGAAATGACGAGCCTCAAGGGCGTTAGCTCGATGAAGCTCCACCGCGACATCAAGGTCAGCCAGCCGACGGCCTGGTTCATGCTCCACCGCATCCGCGAGGCGTGGGCCGGCCCCAGCGACGGCCAGCTCACCGGGCCGGTCGAGGTGGACGAGTCCTACTTCGGCGGGCTCGAGGCCAACAAGCACGCATCCCACCGCGATCGCGTCCGCAAGCGCGGCGGGACACCCGAGAAGGCTCCGGTCGTCGGCATCAAGGACCGCGCCACGGGCGAGGTCCGCGCCGAGGCGATCGCCGACACCAGCGGCTCCACGCTCCGCGATTTCGTCCGCGACCACACGGCCCCCGGCGCTCAGGTCTACAGCGACGGCCACGCGGCCTACACGCGGCTGGAGGGCGAGTACAAGCACGCGGCCGTCCAGCACTCCGCCGGGACGTATGTCATCGAGCAGGCGCACACCAACGGGATCGAGTCGTTCTGGTCGATGCTCAAGCGGGCCTACCTGGGGACGTACCACAAGATGAGCGAGAAGCACCTGGATCGCTACGTGCACCAGTTCGCGGGGAAGCACAACCTCCGCGAGGCGGACACGCTAGCGCAGATGTCGGCTGTCGTCTGCGGACTGGTCGGGCGTCGGCTGCTCTACAGCGACCTCACCGCCGACAACGGACTCCCGTCCGGCGCGCGGAGCGCGTAGGAGCGCGCGCGCCACGTCGGCGGGCGTCGCTCCCGCGTAGCGTGGATTCTCGGTCGGGGGCTCCCGCTTCTCGCCGGTCATGCTATCCTCCACGTTATGGCAGACCCATCAGATTCCGAGCGTGACGGACAGCCCGATCGAGGTTGTTGCAGCACTTGCGGAGCGCCGCTTCGTCCTCCAGCGTCAGGCTCGGTTCCTCGGCGATCAGTAGTTCCATCCACGATCTCACTTCGCCGCGCAGGCGATCTTGCGGATCATTTCGCGCAAACGCTTGCCCTAGCGCAGTCACGAAACCAGCAAACGCTGCGTCCGTGAGCACGTCGTCCCGCGCTGGCTCGGCAGGGTCGTAGGTCATCCCGTCGTCTCCGCCAGTCGCGCCACGAGGTACGCCTGATCGCGGCCGCCCTTGACGCGGTTGCAGTGCCCGCACAGAAGCTGCAGGTTCTCGATGTGGTCCGTCCCGCCGCGCGAGCGCGGGAGCACGTGATCGACCTCGAACACCTTGAACGGGAAGTCCATCCGGCACCCGGCGCAGCGGCCCTCCTGCTGGCCGTAGAGGACGTGCTTGTTCTGGCGGTAGTTCCTGGGCGCGTCCACGTCCGTCCGCTGGGGCGTGTCCGTGCGCGCCGTGACGAAGCCGTGATGAAAGAGCGCGCCCATCTCCCCGCGCAGCCGCACGTTGACCAGCTCCACGGCCTTCGCGGATAGGTCAATCCCCACCCACTGGCGGTCCAGCATCTCGGCCGCAACGCACGCCGTGGCGCACCCTGCGAACGGGTCCAGCACGACATCGCCGGGATTGCTGGAGGCGCGGATGATGCGGTCGAGGAGCGCGAGCGGTTTCTGCGTCGGATAGCCGACGCGCTCACGGGACGCTCCGGCGATGATCGAGATATCCCACACGTCGCGCATCGGGAGACCGGGCGTGTCGTGGTCGGCCACGCGTTTCCGTGTCGCGCCCGGTGCGAGATGGTTGGCCTTGCCCTTGAATCGTCGCGCGAACGAATCGGACACCGGCTCGTAGAGCTGGTGCCAGACCACCTCGGGACCGCGCGAGTAGCGCAGGATGACGTCGTGCATCCGCTGGAAGTTCGCGTGCTTCGACGGCCAGCGGCGATACGACCAGACGATCTCATTCCTGAAGCTCCCGCCCCCCCCCGAACAAATGTGCTGTCCATCAGCAGCTTCAGATAGTGGGAGGCGGTCGGGTCGCAGTGGAGGTAGATCGATCCGGTCGGCTTGAGCACGCGCCGCATCTCCAACAGGCGCACCGCCATCATCGTCAGGTAGGACTGCATCCCCTTCCCGTGGACCTCGCCCGCCGTGGCCAGCAGCGCCGCGATCGCGGGCTGCTCGTCCGCTATGAGGCCGCTCCACGCCACGTCGAGATCGGAGAGCGTCCACGAGTCCTTGAATGCCGCGCCCGCGGCCTTGCTACCGACCGGGGCCGCGTAGCTCTTGTTCGAGTTGAAGGGAGGGTCGAGATAGATCAGGTCGACGGTATCGGAGTTGAGGCCGCGCAGGATGTCGAGGTTGTCCCCGGTCCAGATCGTGCGGTTGGCGAAGTTCGGCGCAGGCATGCGCGGACTCTACGGCAAGCCGCCCGCGCTGTCTAGTTAGACTTATAATCCCCAACGTGCCGGCCGGCTGCGCTCCGCTAGCCGGAGACCCCGGGCACCCCGTGAAGCGAGGTTGCCAGGCGCACGGCGCGCAGCACGGCGCGCTCCACGGCGCGCGCCGCGAGCGCCTCCAGCGCGACGATGCGGCGCGGATCCAGCTCCACCGCGCCGGTTGCGAGGCCGAAGGCAGTGTCGCCGTCCCCGCGGGTACTCACCGGCACGATCGTCCGCGCGAGACCGGCGTGCGCCGCGCTCGCGAGCACCCCCGCCTGCGCCTTGGTGAGCCGCGCGTCGGTCGCCACCACGGCGAGCGTCGTGTTCTCGCCCGGTGGCGAGGGATCCGGGTCGCCGGTCCCGGCGCGCAGGATCTCGATGGGATCGGAGACCTCGTCGTCCGCTGCCTGCGGCGGAGCGACGCGGTCTCCCGTGGCCGGGTCGACGATCGCACCGAGCGCGTTCACCGCGACGAGGGCCCCGACCACGACCTCTCCCCCGCCCGGTCCCGCCCGCAGGCGCTCGCTCGCCGTCCCGAGGCCCCCCTTCACTCGGCGCGCGGCGCCGGCCAGCTTGGCCACCGTCGCGCCCGTTCCGGCACCGACCGAGCCCTCGGCGACGCGACCGCCGCTCGCCGCGCGCGCGGCCCGGTAGCCCTCCGGCGCTCCCGGCGACCAGGGGCGGCCGAGCGAGAGGTCGTAGAGGATCGCGGCGGGAACGATCGGTATCCGCTGCGGATCGCCGGGCGGACCGACCGCGAAGCCGACACCCCGCTCCCGGAGCAGCCCCACGACGCCGTCGGCGGCGGCGAGACCGGGGGCGGACCCGCCGGCGAGGAGCACGGCGTGCACCTCCTGCACGTGCGCGGCCGGACGCAGCAGATCGGTCTCGCGCGTGCCGGGGGCGCCCCCGCGCACGTCGACGCCGCCGACGGTGTCGGGGGGCGTGAGCACGACCGTCACGCCGGTGGCGCGTCGCCGGCTGCTCCAGTGGCCGACACGGAGCCCCGCGACGTCGGTGATGCGGCCTTCCCCCGGAGGCGTCGCTCCGCCGCGCTGCGGAGGGTCCGCCGGGGAGGCGCGATCGGCCGACATCACCCCTAGCCCGCGAAGGCGATGGGCAGCCTCGCCGGTACGGCGAGATCGACGAAGGCGGTCACCTTCTGCAGGTACTCCTCGGGGTGCAGGAGATAGGCGCCGCAATGCCCCGCCTCCGGCGCTACCCACACCTCGTGCTGCGAGCTGAGCGAGGCTGCCGCGATGTTCAGGGTCTGGCGCGGCGAGATGTGTTCGTCCAGCTCGCCGCACACGAAGTAGATGGGAACGTCGCCGGCGTCGGCCACGGCGGCGATCGGATCGAGGGCGTCGATGTCGGCGGAGAAGACCCGGCGCGCCAGCACGCAGGCGAGCGCGAAGAGATAGCCCGGGACGCGGTGATGCTGCCACCTCTTCTGCTCGCGCATGGAGGCGATCGGGGAGTCCGCGATCACCGCCGCGACCGGGTTCCCGGCGACCGCCGCGGCCTCGACGGCAAGGGTGGCGCCAAGCCCGAAGCCGTGCAGCAGAACGGGGAGCTCCGGCGCCCGGCGCGTCGCGCACGTGATCGCCGCGATCACGTCCACGAGCTCGGAACCGCCGAGCCGGTCCCGGTTCCCGGGCGACTCCCCTCGCCCGCGGAGGTCGAAGGCGAGCACGTGGAAGCCGCGACGCACGTACTCATGCTGGAGCTGCAGGAGACCCTGCGTCTCGTCGGCGCGCGTTCCGCCCCCGTCGTGCACGACCGCCACCGTCGCGCGCGCGCCGGGCGACTCGATGAACCAGCCGCTCAGCGGCACGCGGTCGGCGGTGTGGAAGCGCACTTCCTCGTAGCGCAGGCCGCGGTCGGCGGGCGTGCCACGGACACGGCGGCGCGGCGAGCGCGTCAGCTCGTTCGCGAGGTAGAGGGCGGCGGCGCCGTGCGCGAGCACGGCGATCACGAGTAGGACACTGACCCAGGCCAGCATCGTCATGAACATCCACCCCGCCCGGACGGCCCGGATGCGCACCGCCAAGCGCCGCGAACACTACTACCGACCGGGCCACCCGCTCAAGCGCCGGTGCGGCTCCGGCGCGGAGCGGCGCCTCAGCGCGCGGCGAGCGCGGCGAGCACCAGCCCGGCGACGATGAAGAGCACGCCCGCTGCGCGCTCGACGAGAGGTCCGGGCAACAGGCGCGCGAGCCGCACGCCGGCGAGGATGGCGATGGCGTCGGCCGCCGTCATCCCCGCGGCCGCGCCCGCCCAGATGAGAAGCCCCCGCCCGGGATCGACGCCGGCGAGGGAGATCGTCGCGAGCTGCGTCTTGTCCCCCAGCTCGGCGACCGTCAGAGCCGCCACGAGCGCCGCTCCCAGCAGCAGTGGCGCCCAGCGGGAGTCGATCTGGCGCGCCCTCTGGAAGAAGCCCGGCAGGCCGTGCCCGTGCGACTCGTCGTCCTCCCCGCCCGTGAGCGAGGCGCGCAGTGTCCAGACCCCGACCGCCACGAAGAGCAGCGCCGACGCCGCCTCGGCGAGGCGGCGGGGCAGGATCTCCCCGGCCGTGGCCCCGAGCAGGACGGCCGCCCCCATGATCGCCGCGGCCGCGAGCGCGACCGCGGAGAGCAGGACGGCCACGCGCGTGCGGGTCGCCACCGCCAGAACGAGCAGCATCGACTTGTCGCCGAGCTCGGCGAGGAAGATGAGGGCGAAGCTCGAGGCGAGCGTGCCCACGGCGCTAGCGCCTCTGGCAGCCGGGGCAGAGGTGGGTGCCACGGCCGCCGACGCGGCGCTTGACGATGATTGCACCGCAGCGGCGGCACGGCTGCCCCTCGCGGCGAAAGACCTGAACCCGCACCGTGTGCAGGCCCTCCCCGCCCAGGCCGTCCCGGTAGTCGCTGAAGCTCGACCCGCGGTCGGCGAGCGAGGCGCGGAGCGCGGCGCCGACGGCGGCGTGGAGACGCGCCACCCGCCTCCGTCCGAGCCGGTTCGCCGGCGTGCGCGGATCGATCCCGGCGCGCCAGCAGGCCTCGTCGGCGTAGATGTTGCCGACGCCGGCGGCGACCGCCTGATCGAGCAGCGCCGACTTCACCGCCGCCGAGCGTCTCGCGAGCGCCCGCCCCAGCCAGCCCGCCGAGAACGCCTCCGAGAGCGCGTCGGGCCCCGCCCGCGGGAATGCCTCCCGCGGCTCGTCGACGAGGTGCCACGTGGCAAACTTGCGCACGTCCCGCAGCGACAGCAGCGCGCCGTCGTCGAGCTCGCAGCGGGCCCGCTCGTGGCGCGCGCCCGCCGCCTCCGCCGCGCCGCGCGCTCCCGCGGGCTCGTGCACGAGCGAGCCGGTCATCCGCAGGTGGATCACCCAGTGGCGGCCGTCGTCTAGGCCGAGCACCAGGTACTTGCCGTGCCGGCCGACCTCGCGGACGGACCGGCCCGCCAGGGCACGCTCCATCTCCCGCGGCGGATCGGTCACGGCGAGTCGCTCGGCGCCCGGGTGGATCCGGACCCGCTCGACCCTGCGCCCCACCACCAGCGGCGCCAGATCGCGCCGGATCGTCTCGACCTCGGGCAGCTCAGGCACCGCGCCTCCCGGCGCCGCACCCCTGCCGGCGTTCTGTGCCTCCCCGCGAGCTCACCGGCGGTCGGAGGGCCGGGCGGCATCGGGCCCGTGAAGATCGCCCCAGGAGCGACCCCACTTCTCCTCGAGCACGAGCGGGACGGCGAGCTCGACGGAGGGCATCAGCCGCGCCGCCGTCTCCCGCACCCGGCCGAGCTCCGCCGCCGGCAGCTCGAAGATGAGCTCGTCGTGCACCTGCAGCACGAGCCGGGCCCGGGCTCCCCCGGCGCGCTGCTGCTCCAGCTCGTGATCGATGCGGTTCATCGCGATCTTGATGATGTCGGCCGCCGTCCCCTGCGCCGGCATGTTGATTGCGATTCGCTCGGCCGCGAGGCGCTGGTTGCGATCGCGCGCACGCAGCGCCGGCACCGGACGCCGCCGCCCCGTCAGCGTCTCCGCATATCCCCTCTCGCGCGCCTCCGCCACGACCCGCTCGCGCCACTCCGCCACCTGCGGGTAGGCCTCGAAGTAGGCCCGGATGAACTCCTCCGCCTCATCGCGCGCGATGCCCTCCCGCTGCGTGAGACCGAAGGCCGTGAGGCCGTAGAGCACGCCGAAGTTGAAGACCTTCGCCCGCCGCCGCTGCTCGCGGTCGACCGCGCCGGGGTCGACGCCGAAGACGCGCGCCGCCGTCGCCGCGTGCACGTCGAGCCCCTCCCGGAAGCCCCGGCGGAGCGCCTCGTCGCCCGAGAGATGCGCCAGGATGCGCAGCTCGATCTGCGAGTAGTCGACGGAGAGGAGGAGCGGATCCTCCCCGCAGTCGCGCGCCACGAAGGCGCGGCGGATGTCGTTGCCCATCTCGGTGCGCACGGGGATGTTCTGCAGGTTGGGGTCGTTGGAGGAGAGCCGCCCCGTCGCCGCCGTCACCTGCGAGTAGACGGTGTGCACGCGACCGGTGCGGGCGTTGACCTGCGAGGGGAGTGTCGCCACGTAGGTGGACTTGAGCTTCGTCAGCTCGCGCCACCGCAGCACCGCCGGAACGACCGGGTGGACGGCGCGGAGCGCCTCCAGCGCGTTCGCGTCCGTGGTCCAGCCGGTGCGCGTCCGCCGCGTCTTGGGCAGCCCGAGGTCCTCGAAGAGGATCTGCGAGAGCTGCTGCGGCGATCCGATCTGGAACTCGTGCCCGACCGAGGCGTAGACCTCGGCCTCGGCCTCGGCGATCTCCGAGTCGAGCTGCTCCGCGAGCTCGCCGAGGACCTCGGTGTCGAGCGCCATGCCCGCCCGCTCCATCCGCGCCAGCACCGAGATATGCGGGCGGTCCAGATCGCGGTATATCTCCTCGAGTCCGCTCGCCCCGAGCTCCGGCTCGAGCACGGCCGCCAGCCGCAGGACGGCGTCCGCGCGCGGCGCCGCGTAGCGGCAGACCTCCTCCGGGGCGATCTCCGAGAAGGGGAGCGCCGCGCGGCCGCTCCCCAGGAGCTCCTTCGCGTCCATCAGCTCAAGTCCGAGCCGATCGAAGGTGAGACGGGGCAGCGTCATGTTGGCGTCGCCGAGCACGTAGGCGTACAGCATCGTGTCGACGTCTATGCCCCGGGCCTCGACATGCTCCTCCGACTCGGCGAGCGCGACGAGCCACGCCTTCCCGTTGTGCGCGACGCGGGTGATGGCGGGGTCGGCGAGCAGGGGCCCGAGCGCCCCGAGCACGTCGGCCGCGGGGAGCGCCGCCGGGGCCGCGCCCTCCTCCGGGCCGTGGCCCCGCCCGGGACCGAGCGCGAGCTCGCCCTGACCGCCCGCCGCCGGGTCCGCCGCGGCGGCGCCGGTGCCCGGCCCGCGCCCGAGGGGGACGTACCAGCCGCTCTCCTTCGCGGTGGAGAGGGCGATGCCCGCCAGCGCCTCGGCGGCGCGCATCGGGTGCTCCTCGTCGGAGACGATCTCCACCGCGACGCGGCCGGCGGCCCGGACCTCTGCGACCAGGTCCGCAAGCTCGGCCGGCGTCGTCACGAGGCGGTAGTCCCCGTCGACGCGCGTGGCGGACGCCCCGCCGGCCGCGTCGCCGGGGTCGGGGAGGCGCGGGAGCAGCGAGCGGAACTCGAGCTCGCGGAAGAGCTCGATCACCCGCGTGCGGTCATACCCGCCCCAGCGGGCCTCTTCCCAGTCCAGGATGACGCCGGGGACGTCCTCGACGATGGTCGCCAGCCGCCGCGAGAGCTCTGCCTCGTCGCGGCCGGCCTCGAGCGCCTTCCTGGCGCGCGGCGGCGTGACCTCGCCCAGGTGCCGGTAGATCTCCTCCACCGTGCCCCACTGCGCGATCAGGGCCTTGGCGCCCTTCTCGCCGATCCCGCGAACGCCGGGGATGTTGTCGGAGCTGTCGCCGACGAGCGCCTTGTAGTCGACGACCCGCCGGGGGGCGAAGCCGAAGCGCTCGCGGACCCCGGCCTCGTCGTAGAGCACGTAGTCGCGCTGGTACGGCCGGTACATGTAGACGCGCACACCGGGGCGGACCAGCTGCAGCAGGTCGTTGTCGAGGGTGACGAGCACGGTCTCGATCCCGGCGTCGACGGCCTGGGCGGCGAGCGTGCCGAGCACGTCGTCCGCCTCGTAGCCGAGCGCCTCGATGCGCGGGACGGCAATCGCCTCCAGCAGCTCCTGTACGCGCCCGACCTGCGGGCGCAGGTCCTCGGGCATCGGTTCGCGGTGCGCCTTGTAGCGCTCGTCCTCCTGCTTGCGGAAGGTCTCCTCCGAGGCATCCCAGGCGGCGATGACGTGTGTCGGGCGCAGCTCGCTGAGGACCGTCAGCAGCGAGTTGGCGTAGCCGTAGACGGCCCACACCGGCTCGCCCGTGTGGCCGACCGTGAGCGTGTCGCGCATGGCGAAGTAGGAGCGGAAAATGATCCCGTGCGAGTCGAGGATGACGAGTAGAGGCGGACGGGCGATGGGCTCAGGCACGGGGGCCAGTATATCGACGGCGCCGGCTCGCGGTTCGCGCCGGCCCGCCCCGGTGATCGCTCCGCCCGCGCCACCCGCGCGCCGCGGCGGCCGCGAGACGGCGACGCCGTGTCCGTGAGCCGCGTGCTGCACCTCATCGCGGCGCGGCTCCCGGCCGGCGCCGGAGGAGATCCGCGGCTCGGGACCGCCATCGATCTCGGCGGCGCCCTCGCGCGCGCGCCCGGCGTGCGCGCGGCGCTGCTCGGGAGCTCCGAGCGGCACATCGTCTCCGCCTGCTGGCTCGACGAGCGCGCCGCCCTCGAGCCCTTCGCCGCCTCGGCGCCGCACATGTCCTTCGTGGTGCGCGGCCTCGCCCCGCTGGTGAGCGGCATGTGGAGCGCCTCCGTCGAGACGGAGGCGCCTCCTCCCGCAGCCGACGACACGGTCGCCATGTGGGCGATGGCGGTCCCCGAGAGCGCCGGCACCTTCGAGTGGGAGGTGCGGGCCCTGCTCGAGGCCGTGGCCGCGCTCCCCGGCGTCGCGTTCTCCGGGCCGACCGTGGAGGAACGCGATCGATTCCGCGCGGGCGCGGTGATCCTCCTGCGAGCGGGGGAGGCGGAGCGCTTCGACGCCGCGCTGCGCGACGCGCGGCGCGCCTGGCCGGCCTTCGCCTCCGGGATCGAGCAGGCCCTCGTCCGGGTCGTCGTGCCGCCGGGCGCCGCCTAGATCCGCCTGCCGCCGAACGTCCCGCCCGCCGTGCCTACGGCGGCGAGCCGGCCTCGTATTCCACGAGGCGGAAGATCTCGGAGCCGTTGTCCCATTGCACGAGCTGGTGCGGCGCGTCGACCGCGATCCAGGCGACGCGGGTCGCGCGACCGCTGCGCACGTGGATCCGCCACGTCTCGAAGTCGCCGCCCGGCACCTCGACGCGCTCTTCGCGTGCGACGGTCAGCCGCACGGTGATCTGGCTCTGGCCCACGGCGCTCACCGAGACGTACTGCCCGTCGTAGCCCTCGGCGAGCTCGAGCGCGCGCCAGAGCCACAGGGCGCTCTCGTTGTCGTAGGCGCCCCGGCGCAGCCGCAGCTCGCGCTCCTCCGCGTCACCGCTCTCCTCCTGCCGAAAGCCGACCGAGGTCAGATCCGCGGTGTAGACGGCCGACCAGGTCGTCGTCTCACCGTCGCGCGTCGCCTCGCGGCTGCTCGCGACGGGATGCAACGTCCCCGACTCGACGACGGCCAGCGAACGGTCGCGGGGGCCAGCACCGCCGTCGCCCGTCGGGCCCGGTCCCCGGAAGCTCTGCTCGAGCAGCAGGCGGTCGCTCTCGCAGCGCACCTCAAACAGCGCTCCGGCGACACGTGTCCCGTCGAGCTCCCGCAGCTCGTAGCTCGCGCGCTCCCCGCAACCGAACGGGATGCGGACCGGCGCGATCGTCGCCTCCCCGCCACCGCCGGTCGCCTGGCAGGCCGCCGCGACCGTGCCGAGCAGCAACAGCGCGCCGCCGAGAAGGAGGCGGCGCGCCGGGCTCATCGGGCGACGGCCGCCGGCAGGCTCTCCACGGCCCGCCGCGTGCGGAGGAGCGCTTCCTCCACGTCGGAGGCCGAGACGCCGAGGTGCGTCGCCATGCGGACGCGGTGCGGCGCGGTGCCGGAGGCGAGCACGCCTGCCTCCGAGAGCGCCGCCCGGAACGCACGCGGATCCGGTCCATCGACCTCGAAGAAGACGAGGTTGCTCTCGACGGCGTCCGGATCGATCCGGATGCCGGGCACCCGGGCGAGTCCCCGTGCCAGCAGGCGGGCGTTCTGATGATCCTCCGCCAGCCGTTCGATGTGATGCTCGAGCGCGTAGAGCGCGCCGGCGGCGATCACCCCCGCCTGCCGCATCCCGCCGCCGAGCTGGCGGCGCAGGCCGCGCGCGCGCCCGATCAGCTCGCCCGGCCCGCACAGCACGGAGCCGATCGGGGCACCGAGGCCCTTCGAGAAGCAGAACGAGGCGGTGTCCGCGTCGGCGACGAGGGCGGCGGCATCGGTCTCGAGCGCGAGCGCAGCGTTGAACAGGCGCGCGCCGTCGACGTGCACGGCCGAACCGGCCGCGTGCGCCCTCCCGGCGACCTCGCGCGTGTGGCTCAGGCTCACCGCCGCGCCGCCGCAGCGATTGTGGGTGTTCTCGAGGCAGACCAGCGCGGGCCCCGCGCGCAGGGCCGCCTCCAGGGGATCCGGCAGGAGACGGCCGCGCTCGTCGTTGGGAACCACCGCGAGGTGGATTCCGCCCAGCGCGGGCGCCCCGAGCGCCTCATGGTGAAGGATGTGCGATTCGGATCCGACGACCGCCTGCTCCCCGCGCCCGCACGCGAGCAGGAGCGCAAGCAGGTTCGCCATCGTTCCACTGGGAACGTAGAGGGCGGCCTCCTTGCCGACGCGAGCCGCGGCGGCGCGCTCGAGCTCCTTCACCGTGGGGTCGTCGCCCAGCACGTCGTCGCCGACCTGCGCCTCCGCCATGGCGCGGCGCATCTCGGAGGTGGGGCGCGTGACGGTATCGGAGCGAAGATCGATCACCCGCACCGGCGGTCCTCCCGAGCGTGTGGCGGCGCCGCCGAGCGTAGCAGAGCCTTCCCGCACGATCGCCCGCGCGCCGGCGCGCCCGTCGAGGGGCAGGTGGGCCGGGAGAGCTAGGAGTCGGCGGCCCGCTCCCAGATCGTCTCGTAGCCCTCGCCGCCGCGGATCGCGGCGACGAGATCGAGACGCTCGGCGCGCAGCGCGCTCTGGAAGGCCCGCTCGCACTCCTCCGCCAGCTCGGGGCCGCCCTCGGTCACGAGCCGCTGTTCGATGTGCTCCCAGAGCCCCATGTCGCGCATGACCTGTATGCGGCGGGGCCATTCGAAGACGGTGATCTGCTCGGGGAGCCCGAGGGAGGGGCGCTCGCGACGCAGGTAGCGGTAGCGCTCCTCCGCGGAGTGCACGCGCGGGACGAGGCGGATGATCGGGCGATCGGTCGAGCCCGGCCGCGCATCGACGAGGAGCCTCTGATCGATCAGGCCGAAGCGGATGATGAAGACATCGGCGTCGCGGATCACGCCGACGATCGCGTCCAGATCGATGCCGAACTCGCGGTCCATCCGGCTCACCGTCCCGCGCCGATGCCGGCGCTCTGATCCCCGGCGACTCCCACCGGATTGTAGGACCCCGGTCTCCGGCGCCGCAACGGCGGCCCGGCGCCGCGGCGCCTACGCGGGCTCGGCCGGGAGCTGGTAGGTGCGGTCGAGGAAGGGGATGCGCACGAGCCCGGTCATCTGCAGGCCGAGGGCGATCAGCACGACGCCGCCGACGCGCGTGAAGGTGTCCAGCGAGTCCTGGACGAGCGTCCCCACGAAGCCCAGGGAGGCCCCGACCACGGTGAAGACGGCCGAGAAACCGACCACGAAGGCGATCGCATGCCCGACCACCCGGCGGCGGTCGGTGCGCGTGTGACCGGTGCCGAAGACGGCCTCCCCTGCCAGGTTCGCGAGGTAGGCCGGCACCAGCGGGAGGACGCACGGCGAGAGGAAGGAGACGATGCCGCCGAAGAAGGCGATCACCGGTCCGGCGACGCCGTCGACCCCGGTGGAGAGATCGCGCTCGGCGCTCTCCGTCGTGCCGAACAGGAAGCCGAACTTCTGGAAGTAGATGTTCACGCGGGAGAACTCGCCCAGCACCATCAGCGCACCGACGACGACGAAGAGCACGCCGGAGACGATCATGATCCGTCCCAGGTAGGGGTAGAGCGCGCGGATGCGCGGCGCAATCCAGCCGAAGAGCAGGCCGAAGGCGAGGAACCACACGCCGAGACCGAGCGAGTAGCAGGCGAGCAGGATCGCCCCCTGCGCCGCCGTGCCGCTGGTCGCGGCGAGCGTGAGCACCACGCCCAGGATCGGCCCGATGCACGGCGACCATGCCACCGCGAACGCGGAGCCGATCAGGATGGATCGCCGGTACCCGGTGCTCGGGGCCGACGGCCCCGCCACCGCGGGCGATCCGACCGACGGTTCGACGCTCATTCGCCCCTCCCGTTCGCCCCGTTCACGACTCACCGAGACCGAGCAGGCGCCTGCGCGCGCGCTCGTAGCGCTCCTTGGCGCGCGCCTCGCGGTTGAGCAGCCCCTTCAGCTGGTCCGGAGGCCGCCGCTCGCCGTCAAGGAGAACCGCGTGGAGCCGCGTGAGCTGCGCCTGCCACTCCTGAAAGGCGGCGCGGTAGGAGATCCGGGGGTCGGCGCTCGCCTCATCCGCCATGCAACGATCCTAGCGCCTGGGGCCGCGGAGGTCGCTTTCGGCGTCGCGCGCCGACCGCAGGCGGGGTAGCCTTCGGGGCGCGCACACGACCAGCAGACCGGGCCGGCGACGGGAATGAGGCGAACGATGGAGTATCGGAAGCTGGGCCACTCGGGGCTCGACGTCTCCGTGATCGGGCTCGGCGGCAACACCTTCGGCCGCCGCTGCGACGCAGCGCTCACGGCGAGCATCCTCGACGCAGCGCTGGATGCCGGAATACAGACCGTCGACACGGCCGACATCTACGGCGGCGGGGGCACCTCCGAGGAGTACATCGGCCGCGCTCTCGACGGCGCCAAGCGCGACCAGTGGGTCGTGATGACCAAGTTCGGGGGACGCACGCAGGAGGGGCCGAACGGATCCGGTTCATCGCGCCGCTACATCCGCCAGCAGGTGACGGCGTCGCTCGCCCGGTTGAGGACGGACTACATCGACGTCTACCAAGTGCATTTCGCCGACCGCCGCACGCCGCTCGGCGAGACCATGGCCGCGCTCGACGACCTCGTGCGGGAAGGCCTCGTGCGCTACATCGGGTGCTCCAACTACTCCTCCTGGCAGGTCGCGGAATCGCAGTGGCAGGCGCGGAACCGGGGCGGGGCGGAGTTCGTCGCCTCGCAACCGCCCTACAGCCTGCTCAACCGCGATGTCGAGCGCGATCACATTCCCGCCTGCCTGCACTACGGTCTCGGGCTGATCCCGTACTCGCCGCTCGCCGGCGGCTTCCTGACCGGCAAGTACCGCCCGGGAGAGGATCCTCCGGCCGGCACGAGGTACGGGGATCCGGCCGTCGCTCGCTTCGCGTCGCGGGTCCTGAGCGAGAAGAACTTCGCGCGCCTCGGCGCGCTCGAACGCTTCGCCTCCGAACGGAGCCTCTCGCTGCTCGCGCTGGCGCTCGGCTGGCTCGCGGCACAGCCGGTGGTCTCGACGGTGATCGTGGGGGCCACCTCGCCCGAGCAGGTCGCCCAGAACGCCGCGAGCGCGGAGGTCACGCTCTCGAGCGAGGACCTCTCCGCTCTCGACGAGATCACCGCCGATCGCTAGCAGCACCGGGAGAGGCGGACGCGGCATGCGCATCGGGATCCAGCTCGAGTGCCAGGAGGCGATCGACTGGGAGACGGCGCGGCGCGTCGCCCGCGCCGCCGACGAGCTCGGGTACGACTCGCTCTGGTGCTCGGACCACGTCTACTCGCAGCGCGCCGATCCCGACCGCGCCTCCGTGGACCCCTTCCTGCTGCTTGCCGTGCTGGCGGCGGAGACGACGCGGATCGAGCTCGGAACGCTGGTGACGGCGGTCTGCTTCCGGCCGCCGTCGATCGTCGGCCGGATGGCCGCCCACCTCGACGCCCTCTCCGGCGGGCGCTTCACGCTCGGGATCGGCGCCGGCTGGGGCGAGGGTGAGCACCGCGCCTACGGCCTGCCGTTCCCACCGGCCCGCGAGCGAGTGTCCCGGCTCGATGAAGCGGTGCGCCTGCTGCGCGCGCTGTGGAGGGGCGGGCCGGTCGACTTCGAGGGCGAGCACTACCGCCTCGAGCAGGCCTACTGCCACCCGCGCCCCCGTAACGGCGACCTGCCGCTGCTCGTGGGCGGATCCGGACGGCGCACGATGCGCATCGCGGCACGGCACGCCGAGGAGTGGAACGTCGTCGCGCTCACGCTCGAGAGCTGGACCGAGCAGGACGCGGACTTCCGCCGGGCCTGCGAGGAGGTGGGGCGGGACCCGCGCTCGGTCCGCCGCTCCCAGGTCTCGGGGGTCCTCGTCGGCCGCGACGAGCGCGGCCTGCGCGCTCACCTCGAGCGGGTCGCCGACCGTATCCCCGCGCTCGCCGGTCGTGAGCCGGAGCGCGCGATGGCGTCCCTGAGGCGCCGCGGCTGGCTCGTCGGCACGCCCCGCGAGATCGTCGACGAGCTCGGGCGCCGCGCCGAGGCGGGTCAGGATCGGATGATGCTCGAGCACCACACCGGCGGGGACCTGCAGGCGCTGGAGCTGCTCGCCGCGGAGGTGCTGCCGGAGCTCTGAGCGGCGGCTCGCGCCGGCGGCGGCCGCTCTCCTCACCGCGGCGCACAGGCCTCCATCACCGCCCGCACGGCACCGAGGCCGCCGCGCGACGCCACGACGCGGACAAGCGCCACGTCGAGCCCGGAGGCCAGGGCCGCAACGTGATCGGCGGCACCCTCCGCCGCGCCGAAGTAGCCGACCGCGAGCAGCAGCGCGTCCGAGACCGCGTCCGCGAGCTCCCCGTCGGAGGCACCCGCGTCGCGGCGCGCGTCGAGCTCGGCGAGTTCGTCGCGAAAGCCCATGCGCTCGAAGTGCGGCCGATACGCGAAGCGGCGATCGCGCACGGCGTTCCGTGGCCCGAGGGCGTAGCCCAGCGTGGCGCGGGCCAGCGCGCGCCGCGCCGCCTCCACGTCGTCATCGACCGAGACGCGGATGTACTCGACGAGCGGCACGCTGCCCGGAGGCCGGCCGGCCCGGCCGGCCGCGCGGTCCACGATGCGGCGCGCCTGCGCCACCTGCTCGGCCGAGCACCAGTTGAGGCAGATGCCGTCGGCGAGCGCACCACCGAGCCCGAGCATCTGCGGACCGAGCGCTCCGAGATAGACGGCGGTTCGCGGCGCCGGGTGAATCGCCAGACTCTGGCCGTGGACCGAGAGTGCCGCGCCCTCGTAGTCGACCGTCTCCCCGGCGAGGAGGGCGCGGATGGTCGTCAGGTAGTCGCGCATGATCGCGAGAGTCGAGCCGGAGCGAAGGCCCATCGACCGCCGGAACTCCGGTCGGTGAAGCGCCCCGCTCCCGATCCCCAGCACGAAGCGGCCGCCCGTGCGGGCCCCGATCGTACCGGCGCTCATCGCGAACGCCATCGGCGTCCGGTAGGCGACCGGCGAGACGGCGATCCCGGTCGCGAGGCCCCCGGCCACGACCTCCGAGCTTGCGCGCCAGCGCATCGCGCAGAGCTGGAAGGAGTCGAGGCCGGTCCCCTCGGGAGTCCAGATCTCGGCGTAGCCGAGCTCCGCCGCCTCGCGGGCGAGCAGCTCCTGCTCGGAGAAGCCGAGCCCGAGCGTGAAGTCGAGACCGAGGCCCAGTTGCACCGCCGCCTCCAGATCGCCCGTTCAGCCGGCTCCCAGGAGGCTCAGGGCCGTCGCCTCCGCGACGATCGCTCGCCTCAGCTCCCCGAGATCCTGGCTCTCGTCGGGCCCGTGCACAGCGCTTCCCGGATCCCCGACGCCCGTGAGCAGGAGCTCGGCCTCCGGGTAGGAGGCCGCGAGCTCGGCGACGAGCGGTATCGAGCCGCCGATCCCGACCTCGACCGGCGTCCGGCCCCAGGCGCCGGCGAGCCCCCGCCGGAACGCGGCGTACGCCGGTCCGGTCGTCTCGAGGAGGAAGGGCGCAGCGCGCGCCCCCTCCGTGATCATCACCTCGGCACCCCAGGGCGCCCGGGACTCCAGGTGCCGCCTGAGGGCTCCCATCGCCCTCGCCGGATCATCTCCCGGCGCGAGTCGCACACTGATCTTCGCCGCCGCCGACGGGACGAGCTGATTGACGGCGTCGGCCGTGCGCGGGGCATCGACCCCCAGCACGGAGATGGCGGGACTCATCCAGAGCCGCTGCGCCATGCTGCCCGTCCCGAGGAGTTCGACGCCCGTTCCCACTCCCGCCTGACGGCGGATCGCCGCCTCTGTGACCTCGACCCGCGGCGCCGGGCCCGTGGTCAGCCCTTCCACCGCCGTCGAGCCGTCGCGCTCGTGCAACGTGGCCAGCAGGCGTGCGAGGGCGGTGAGCGCATCCGGCACCGGCCCGCCGAAGAGGCCGCTGTGGACTCCGGCAGCGAGCATTCTCACCTCGACGGTGCAGTCGATGATGCCGCGCAGCGAGGTGGTCAGGGCCGGCTCTCCGACCCGCCAGTTCTGGGAGTCCGCCACGACCACCGCATCTGCCTCGAGGCGATCCCGGTATGCGGCAAGAAAGTCGTCGAGGTGGGGCGAGCCGATCTCCTCCTCGCCCTCGACCAGAACCTTCAGGCTGACCGGGGGGCGCGCTCCGAGCGCCCGTATCGCCCCGAGGTGCGTCGCGATACCGGCCTTATCGTCCGAGGCACCGCGCCCGTAGAGACGATCGCCCCGCTGCTGCGGGCTGAACGGGGGGCTCGTCCACGAGGCCTCGTCACCAGCTGGCTGGACGTCGTAGTGGGCGTAGAGCAGGACCACCGGTGCGCCGGCGGGTCCCGCACGCTCTCCGAAGACGTAGGGCGGCGCGCCCGCGATCTCCCAGAGCTCGACGCGCTGCAGTCCGGCCTCTGCCAGCAGCGCCGCCGTCAGCTCGGCGGCATCGCGCAGCGGTGCGGGATCGGAGTCCGCGGCGCTCACCGAGGGAACCCGGACGAGCCGCTCAAGCGCCTGACGGATGCGGTCGAAATCGCGGTCGACGGCGCTGGAGAGCTCGGACACGGCGTCGCTCCTCGCAGCGTCGGCGGCGGGACGCGGCACGCACCCACCGGCAGCGTCGCCCGACGGCCATGTGCCGCACCGAGAGCGGCCCGGGTCAGGGCGCGAGCGGTCGCCAGTCCCCGGGCAGCCGTCCCGTCGAGACTCCCCGCCGCTACTCCGGTTCAGGCTCATCGCAGAACGCGCCGATGGCGCCGTCGTCGTTGGCTTTCACATGGCATGCCTCGCCCAGGGCGAGGAGCGCTTCGGCGTGCTGCGCGTCCAGCACCACGAGCACGCGGTGCTGCTGGCCGCCGGGTCCCAGGGCACGCACGTCATGCCATGCGCCGCCGTCCTCCACGATCTCGACGGGCATGTCGCCGATGGGCTCCGGCTCGCTCCCGCCGCAGGCCATCGCCGCGAACGCGGCGATGGCGATCAGCAGAACCCCGATTGACCTCATGCGAGCGCCTCCTGCCTTCCCGGCATCCAGGACGGGCGGATCATGCCGCAAAGCCGATCCGTGCGACAGCCGCCAGCGTACCGCGGACATAGCCTGCCAGATGGTGCTGCCGATCCCGCCCGGGCGTGTCGTTGCGGCGCTCGAGCTCCGGCGCCTGGCGGACGCACCCGAGCGCCGAGGGCTGCAGCGCCGGCTCGATCGCCACGGGCCGGGCGGAGGTCGCAAGCGCCTCAGGCCGTACTAGTGCCCTCCGACTGGTGGGTCCGGAGCCATCCTCCCAGATCGCTCGGCTCCTCCGGTTCGGCCCCCATTAGCCCGCGTGGGCTCCCGAGTCCGTCGTCCCTTCGGGACGTGACTTGCGGCCGAGGGGAATCGAGAGGAGGGAGTGGCCGACGCCGATCTCGCGCCGCTGGAACCTCACGAGGGCGATCCAGACACAAACCAGCGCAGCGGCGAGCAGTCCACCCTGGTGCCACCACACCGTGCCCTCAGTCAGCACGCGCTGGGCGTCGGAGTAGTGGTACGGAGTGAGGTAGCGCAGCCAGTCGAGCGACGGTGCGAGGTCGGCGGCGATGAGCAGCACATACGCGACGAAGGCCGCGGCCGTCATCAGTGCCGCAGCCTGTCCGCGAGTTCGCCCAAGCGTCGCGGCGAGCATCGTGGCGGCGAGCGCGAACCATGTGAACGTGAGCAGCGAGAGAGGTGCGACCACGAGCTCTCCGACGGCGATCTCTCCCCTGAGGTCGATCCAGGGCGCCGTCAGCAAGAAGCCGACACCGGCGAGCACGAGGATCCCAACGGCGGCGAGCGCAACGCCGGTGGCCTTGCCGAGGAGGAGCGCACGTCGGGACAGCGGCTGCGAGAGCAGCAGTTCGAGAGTGCCTGCACCCTCCTCACCGGCGAGTAACGCGCCGCCCGCGATGATCGCGAACACCGTCATCAGGACGGGGGACCACGTGAAGAACTCGATCTCGAAGAACTCACGGGGATTCGAGAGATCTCCGATCTCTCCGAAGCCGATGTTCTCGATCTCGATACCCTCGAACTGCTCGGCGATGAGCGGGTAGAGCAGCACGAGCATCGCGGCGAGGCCGGCGAGACCGACCCCCCAGCCGACGACCTGCCAGCGCAGGTCGCGCAGCGTCTTGCGGACGATCGATCGGTAGGCACGGACTGTGCTGGCGCTCACTCGGCCCGCTCCGGCCCCTCGTAGTAGGACAGGAACAGCTCCTCCAACGTGATCTCGTGAGTCTCGAGGGTCCGCACGCGGTGCTCGGCGAGCGCCTGGATCAGCGCGTGCATGCCGTCGTGCGTCTCGAAGACGGCGTCGCGACCCTCCAGCGAGACGAGTCGTACGTCGGGCAACTGCTCGAACGGCGCGGCAGGCGGGGCCTCCTCGAACGTCACGGCCACGCGCTGCGGCGCCAGGCGGCGCTGCTCGGCGAGGTCGTTGACGGCGATGATGCGGCCGTCGCGAAGCATCGCCACCCGCCCGGCGAGCTGCTCCACCTCGGCGAGGACGTGCGAGGAGAAGAACACCGTGCGCCCCTCGTTGGCCGCCTCGCGCAGGATCGCCTCCCCCTCCTCCTGCACGAGCGGGTCGAGGGCATTGGTAGGTTCGTCGAGGAGGAGCACGTCGGGCTTCGACATGAGTGCGGCCACGAGACCGACCTTCTGGTAGTTGCCGCGCGAGAGCGAGCCGATGCGGCGCGTGCGATCAAGGCGAAGGCGGTCGGTGAGTTCGTCACGGTAGCGCCGGTCGACCCCGCCGCGCAGCGCGGCGACGAAGTCGAGGCACGCGTCGACGCTGAGTGAGTCGTACAGGGCGAGGTCGCCGGGGAGGTAGCCGCATCGGCGACGCACCTCGATCGTGTCGCGCTGCGCATCGAGGCCCAGCACCTCGGCACGGCCGGCGGTCGGACGGATCAGGTCCATCAGGATGCGGAGGCCGGTGGTCTTGCCCGCGCCGTTGGGACCGACGAAGCCGAAGATCTCGCCGCGCTGTACCTCAAGGTCGACGCCGTCGAGCGCGCGGACGTCGCCATACGATTTCGCGAGTCCCTCGAGGCGAATCGCGGGAGAGTCGCTCATCACGGTCCACCGTCAGCCGCTTCGCGTAGCCGATGGTGCCAGGCAGCGCGCCGCGCATCACCCACCGTCGACGGGCAGCCTGGCAACTTGAGGCCCAGTCTAGACGCTATGGAGCGACTCACTCCAAGACCGACCGGCGCGACGCGCAGAACCTGGCAGAGCTGCTGCGGGCGGCGCTTCTCACCGAGGTCCATGCTCCGACCCCCGAGCAGGAGGCGGTGCGCGACCTCTCCCGGGCGCGCGAGGACGCGGTCGCGGACCGCAAGCGGGCGCAGCACCGGCTCGCGAAGCGGCTGCGCCGTGGGCTCAGCGACGGCACGGGAACTGGACCCTGGAGCATCCCGCCTGGCTGCGCAGGTCAGCTTCGACCACCCGGCGGCGCAGGCGACCTTCGACGGCTACCTGCGCGCACTCGAGGCGGCGGAGGAGCGGGCTCGCCTGCGCGGAGGGAGACGACTACCGCGAGGCGGTGGGACTCCTGCGCTATTCCGCTGGTGGGCGGGTGTCCGTGGTTGCAGGCGCCCTGTAGGCGCGGACGCCCTCGCCGTGGGTTACGTAGACCACTCCGTCGACCACCCGGTAGAGCCCGTATTCGGGCGCGAGATAGTAGCCGATTCTCTGGGTCCAGAGAGATTCTCCGGTCTGGAGGTCCAGGGTGTGCAGGTCGCCCGTCACGGTGTTGGCGTATACGACGCCATCGGCCACCGTGACATAGAACACTCGCCAGTCATTGTTCAGGCTCCATTTCCTCTGCCCGGTTGCGGCCTCGATCCCGTAGAAACCTAGTGCGCCTTCGGCCAGGACCATTCCGTCCGCGACGCCGGCTATCCGATTGATGTGGTCCTCGTCAAAGAACCAGCGGGGTCTTCCTGTTCTCGCGTCCAGGGCGATCACGGTTCCATCGCCTGCCAGCGGCCATATCCCGTCAACGATGTGCGGCGGGTAGTCTCCGACGTATTCCCACTCGGTCTCCCACAGGAGTCTTCCTGTTGATTCATCCAGCGCGTGGATGCCCTCGTACGACCGGACGAACACGGTTCCGCCGGACTGCGTTGGGGCCACCGGGATGATGGAGCCGACATCGTAGGTCCAGACCCGGGTTCCGGTCGCTGCGTCCACGGCGTGTACCGCGGTTCCGGGGGGGAGATCTCCTTCCAGCCGGACGGTGCGTCCGGCTTCGGGGCGCGGCGGGTCGGTGTGCTGCGGTCCTCGCCCTTCGTTGGTTCCCAGCACCTCTCCGGTGGTCGCATCGAGGGTGTAGTAGACGCGTATGCTTCTCAGGTAGACCCTTGAGTCCCTGATAACGGGCGGCGGGTCGAGCTGGGCGTCCAGCTCGGTGTGCCACCGGACGTGTCCGGTCCTCGCGTCCAGGGCATAGACCTGTCCCGAGCCGGAGGCAGCGTAGACCGTTCCTTGTGTTACGGCCGAGGCCAGCATGAGGAAGTCGCCAGAGTCCCTTGGCTGCTCGCCGGTGCTGAATTCCCACAGAAGGGCATGCTCCGGCGGTGGCGGCCCAGGAGGCTCCGGTGAGTCTGCCGACGGCCCGTGATTCTCAAGGCAAGCGATCTCTCCTGTCAGAAGCTTCGATGCCAGGAATACTTGCTCATCGGTGGCGATTTCGTGGAAGCCCCATGCGGCTTTGGCGATGTCTATCTCTTCAAGAAGATTCCTCACGCATGCGAGTACTGCTTCCGAGTCCTGCGCGGCTGCTTCGTAGAAGGCCATGAAGACGTCGTTGGCGGTCTCCCGTTTCAGACAATCGAATATCGCGGCTGGCTGCCAGTGCTCCGGGTGGTCATAGAGCCCGCCTTCCGGGGTCCGCAGGAATATCTCCAGGTCTTCCTCGCCGAGCTGGTCCTGTATGCACTCCTGTTCAGGGCCGCTCAAGGCGTTGTACGTTTCCTGCAGCCGCGGAGCCGTGTCCGGCTCTGATGGCCCTGATTCCGGCGGCCTCGCTTCCCCCGGGGTTGGTGCGGGCGTAGCAGTCCCCTCTGGCTCCGGCGTGGCCGGTGTCGCCGGCCTCTCCGGCGCGGACGTCTCTTCCTCTTCTGCCGTGCCGGTGGGCGCAGGCTCCTGTGGGGCAGTCGCTACCGGAGACGCCGTCGGCGTGGCGGCCGGGTCCGGTGGTACCTTGGTCTCGCCGTTGCTACAGGCGCTCAGGGTCAGGGCGATGACCAGCGTCCCCACGATGGCGATCCAGCGGGCGGGAAGCCGGTGTGTCTTGATTCGCGTGGTGCTGGCCCCTACCGGCCCGGCCCGCGGATGGTGACGGTGCGAGAGTTGGACAACTTACTGCTGTCGGCTCTCTTGGTGAAAAACGCGCCGTCTGCCATGCAGTCCAGTCCCCTCCAGCCTTTCTTCCGGAAGTGTTCCCTTCCCAGCTGGCGCTGCAAAGGTGCGAAGAGGAAGATCTGACTGGTTCTTGCGCTCACTTCTGGGCAGTCGTTTTGACCAGTGCCCGTTGGAGCGAACGCAGTCTCGCCTCCGAACGAGCTGTGAGCGGGCTGGCGGAACTCGAGCAGGAGGCCGTGACGCAGTTCGCCAGCGGCGGGTCCAACCCTGAGATCGCCGAGGCGAAGGGCAACAGCGTCTTGACCGTGCGTGATGCCTCTACTGGATCCAGGACAAGCTGGGAGTCGAGACAGAACAGGGGCTCGCGACCCGGCCTGTCGGTGCCCTGGCACATCACCGAGCCAGTGGGCGCTGGTCGATCTGAAGGCTTGGTAGGGGTGGAGGAGCGGCAGATGCTCCATAGCGCTGACTGCCACCCAACTCAGGGGGGTCATCAAAGCCTTCCGTGACGAGGTATGCTCGCTCTGGAGCATCCAGCGCAGAGCGAGCCTGTCCCGGGGCGGGGTTCATGACACTCACGACAGAAGGCACTGCAGCGCGGACCCTGACCCTGCCCGATGAACTCCTGCTAATGCTCCTCAGCGAGGAAAGCGGATACTTCCACCAGGTGCCTGGTTGGAGCCTGAATTGCGCGGTCGTGGGGGCAGCGCTTGCGGAACTGTCCCTTATCTCCCGCATTGACACCGACATGGACTCGCTGATCGTCCTGGACGATACCCCGACAGGGGATCCGGTCCTGGACGACGTTCTTCGGGAAATCGCGGACGAACCGGGCCAGCAGAGTGCCCAGTACTGGATCGAGCGCCTCGCGCCCCGAGCAGAGACGATCGTTGACTTCACCCTCGACCGCCTGGTCGCGTCGAACATCCTCCAGCATCACGATGGGGACTTCTGGACGCTGTCCCGGACTACCTGGCAGATGCCGACGACAAACGGCTCGACCGGGGACAGAGCTGAGTTCGTCACGACGCGCATCAGCAACGTGATCTTCAACAACAGGATCCCCGATCCGAGGGATGCCATCATCATCGCGCTCGCGAACACGTGCGATGTTCTGCGCTTCATCTTCCCTATCGAGGAAGAACTCGAGGAGCGCATCGAGCTGCTCTGCAAGCTTGAACTGATCGGCCGGGCGATCGCCGACGCGGTCGCCAACAACCTAGCCGGCCCGCTGCTCCGGCGTCCCACGCTGACCAAGAAGATCCCGACGGTTCCGATGCGCAAGCTGCTGTTCAACCGACGCCTCTGGCGGGGAAACCTGCCCGCGCTCTTCGCCGATCTCGCGGAAGAGTACGGCCCGGTCTTCAGGTTCAACCCACCGCTCCAGGATTCCATGCTCTTCCTCGCCGGGCCCGAGACCAATCGCTGGGCGCACCGGCACGGACGCATGTACCTGAGGGCAAAGGACTATCTTCAGGAGTTTGAGAAGGTGTACGGTGCGTCAGGGATTCTCCCGGCCCTTGATGGCGCCGACCACTTCCGCTTCCGCAAGTACCTGGCGCCGGCCTACTCGCGCGCGCGGCTGGAAGGGCAGCTGGATACCGTCTTCGATTACGCCCGCGCTCACATGGCGACCTGGTCGGTCGGGGATGCCATGCCCGCAAGCCCCATGTCCCGGGAATTGATCAACGCCCAGCTTTCGCAGCTCATGCTCAGCGTGCAGTCGCAGGATCTCATCGCCGATTTGAGCACCTACAAGGAACGAGCGCTCACCACGCGAGTCGTGAAGGTTCTGCCCAAGTTCTTGCTGAAGACGCCGTCCATGAGGCGGAAGGCGAAGGGCATCGAGACACTGCTGGATCGGGTCCAGGGCGTCCATACAGCCGCCCAACGGGCTGGCTGTCCTCGGGATATCGCCGACGACCTGCTCAGCCTGCACGCCAGCGATCCGCAGTTCCTCCCCGAGTCGAATCTGCGTTTCGCGCTCTCGGCGCCGCTGATTGCGAGCGTGTACCTCGGCGACGGGCTCAGCTTCGCGCTCTATGCCATGGCGACACAGCCGGAACTCTATGAGCGGATCCGCGCTGAAGCGGATGCCCTGTTCTCCGGTGGTGATCCCTCCCCTGAGGACTTCACCATGGAGGCCATCGATGTCACCCATCGCTTCATCATGGAGGCGATGCGCGTCTACCCGATCGTCCCGGTGTCGATGCGAACCGTGATGAACACCTGCGTCGTGGAGGGTTACGAGCTCCCCGAGGGATCGGAGATCTATATCGCCCAGACGGCTTCACACTACATGAGCGATGTCTTTCCCGATCCCGAGACCTTCGATATCGACCGCTACCTGCCTCCGCGTGACGAGCATCGCAGTCCCGGCTATGCCCCGTACGGGCTGGGCACGCACACCTGCCTCGGCTCGCGGTGGATGGAGCTGCAACTCGGCGTCAACCTGCTGATGCTGGCGCACTACTTCACGATCAAGGTGTCGCCGGAAAACCGGCCGCTTCGGATTAGTCCGTTCCCCTCGCTGTCCATCAGCAAGAAGGTAAAGTTCGTGATCGCTGAGAAGAGGCGCGAGATCCCCACTGCACCGGCTGGGGACTGACGCATCTCGGACTAGGGTCGGCCCGAGAAGGGGATGCGCCACATGCAGTTGGGCAGACTCTCACGGGAGTTGCGCGATGCCTTTGGGGATTCGGACGTCAGGCGCCGCGTGCAGACCTTCGACAGCTGGATTGATCGAGCGTCGCCGCGAGCCGCTAGCGCAGGCGGTTACGACCACGCGGAGACGGTGATGGACTACTACGACCTGTGCAGCGCGCTCATGGTGTGGGGCTGGAGCGAGTCCCTGCACTTCGCGCCCCTCCGCCCAAACGAGAGCCTCGAGGAGTCCCAGGTCCGCCATCAGCGGTTGATGTTCTCCCGGCTGGAGTTGCAGCGAGGCATGGCGGTGGTCGATGTCGGTTGTGGGATCGGCGGCCCCATGCGTCGCTGCGCTGGCGAGGCCGGCGTCCACGTCGTCGGCATCAACAACAGTGTGATCCAGTTGGAGAAGGCGAGACGGTTGACTGCCGAGGCCGGGCTCGACCACATGATCGACTACGAAGTTTGCGACTTCATGGACATGACCAACATCGCGGACGACACGTTCGATCGCGGGTACGCCATCGAGTCCACGTGCCATGCGCCGGACAAGCAACGTGCGTTCGAGGAGATATTCCGCGTGTTGAAGCCCGGAGCCCTGTTCTGGGGGCAGGAAATGTGCCTCACGGACGCGTTCGATCCGAACGACCACAGGCATCAGGCCATCAAGCGGGACTTGATGCGCGGTATTGCGCTGAACGACATCGCCACCTTCGGAGAAGTGGACCGAGCGCTCGAAGCCGCAGGATTCTCGGTGATCGAAGGGGCGGACCGGGATATCCAGCAAGGCCCGTCCACGCCGTGGTATCAGCCCATGGACGGGCGCCACGGGACGTTGGGGAAGGCCCTTCGCAGGCTCCCGCTGGGCCGCAAAGCGTTCTTCGCGGGAATGAAGGCTGCCCAAGCGCTGCGACTGTTCCCGAAGGGCTCCGCGGAAGTCGTCCGACTCCTCGATCGCACCGCCGACGCCTACGTCGCCGGGGGCCGGGCGGGCGTCTTTACGCCGCTGTACTGCTTTCTCGCCCGCAAGCCCCTGTAGGCACCGCTGCCCTCCGGCCAGCGCTGCCTGCAACCCCTCCGTCGACTCCCGCACGGCATTCGCCGAGTCGAGGACGCCGCACCGAGATCGCAGGCCAACGATTTTGGGGACACCAAGGGGCGAAGATCGCCTTGCGCCATGAGTTCGGAACCTGCGCAGACCTCGCCCTCGCAAGCTGGAATGGCTCATGGGCGTGAGGGTGGCCCTGGCCGCTTCGTGGTGCCGGGTGCACTTCGGGAGCTAGGTCCAGCCGTCGGAAGACCTCATGCAGGAAGAGTTCGAAGAAGGCGGCGTTCCGCGAAGGGGCACGGGATCGCGCGCGACCACCTCGGCGTGGTACTCCGGCGCTTTGGCTCGGGGTGGGGCGCTGTCGGCGAGCTTGGTGCCCGTGTCGGGAAGACGCGGACGAACCGCTAAGGGGCGCACCCCTGCTTCGGGGGCACTCACCATGGATGTCGACGGCAGCGCCAGAGTGGCGGGAGCACCTCCGGTTCGCCGAATCGACCGACAAATGTCTCCGAAATGGCCCCAGTGGCGACGGAAACGACCATTCCAAGCCGCTCCCACACCCGCATTCGAACCTAGAATGCTTGGTGCCCCCAGGGGGACTCGAACCCCCGTTTCCACCTTGAGAGGGTGGCGTCCTGGGCCGCTAGACGATGGGGGCGCGGCTCCGCTCCCCGACAACAGAACCGGCGCCTAGCTTATCGCCCCTTCCCGGGAGCGTCACCGCCCCGCCACTCGGCCGCCGCGACGGCCGGCCCCCGTGTGCTCAGTCCAGCGGCGGACGCCTCGAGATCCAGTCGGTCGCCTGCTCGTAGGCGGCCGCAGCCCGATACACCGCCGCCTCCTCGAACGCGCGCCCGGCGATCTGCATGGAGAGCGGCAGTCCGCTCCGCGTGTATCCGACGGGCAGCGCCAGCGCTGGAACTCCGATCACGTTGAAGGGCTGGCGCGCCTGCCGCGGGTAGGTTCTGGCGATCTCGTCCGCGTCCTCGATGCGCGGCGGCGGATCCATGGAGGAGACCGTGACCGCGACGTCGAACCCTTCCATCGCATGCTCGAACTGCTCGACGAGACGGCGTCGGAGCCGCGTGGCGTGCACGTAATCGACGGCCCGGACGAAGGCACCCGGGAGAAGGCGCTGCCTCAGCGATGCGCCGTAGTCGTCCGGCCGCTCACGCAGCCACTTCTCGTGGACGGCGTACGCCTCGGACGTGATGAGCGTGCGGCTGCAGGCGGCGTATAGCTCCAGCGGTTCGAGTTGCAGTTCCCGGACCTCCGCACCGAGCCCTGCCAGGACCTCGACGGCCTCCTCGACGGCGCCCGACACCTCCGGATCGGCCACCATGTCCTTCGCGTAGAAGTGACGGATCAGCCCCACCCGGAGCCCCCTCACGCCGGCACCAGGGTCAGCCGCAAAGTCGGGGACCGGCACCCGCGCGCTGGCGGGATCGAGCGGGTCATGTCCGGCGATCGCCGTGAGCAGGAGGGCGTTGTCCTCAACCGTCCGCGTCAGTGGACCGACGGTGTCGAGGGTGAACGCGAGCGGGAAGACACCGCGCCGGCTGACGCGCCCGTAGGTCGGCTTCATCCCCACGATCCCGCACAGCGATGCCGGGCCGCGAACCGAGCCGCCCGTGTCTGTGCCGAGCGCCGCCGGCAGGAGCCCGGCCGCCACCGCCGCCGCCGAGCCGCTGGAGGAGCCACCGGTGAAGTGGTCGGTGTTCCAGGGGTTGCGGGGCGGCGGCCAGGGGAGGTCCCAGGAGGGCCCCCCGAGCGCGAACTCGTGCGTCGCCATCTTTCCCATCAAGACGCAGCCCGCCGCCGTGAGCCTCTCGGTGACCGCCGCGTCCCGGTCGGGCACGTTTCCCTCGAGGAGCGTCGAGTGCGCCGTGGTGGGGACGCCCGCGTAGTCGATGATGTCCTTCAGGCCGTACGGGATGCCGTGGAGCGTTCCGCGGTACCGGCCGGCTGCGATCTCCGCCTCCGCCTCTCTCGCCGAGCGCAGGGCGATCTCACGGGTGGGATGGATGTACGCGTGGAGCCGGTCGTCGAGAGCGTCGGCGCGCCGGAAGAGCGCTTCGACGTACTCGACCGGCGAGAGCTCTCGCCCGCGCATCAGCGATGACGCCTCGGTGATCCCCATCCACGCGAGGTCGGTCACCCTCACGCCTCCTCGCGGGCGCGGAAGACGTGCGCCGGCTCCTCGGCCGGAGCGAAGTCGCGGGGGAGCCCCGCTATCAGGTCTCCCATGTACAGAGCAGCCCGGGAGAACTCCTCCATCTGCTCGGGCGTGAACCTGGTCAGGCCCGTTCTCCGGGCGAACGCCTCGATCTCCTCGCGCGTCGTCAGATAGCCGCCTGGCATCGATCCCTCCCCCCGCCACGCCGGAGACTATCCGAACGCGGGAGGGGTGGCTCCGATCCGGGATCGCGGGCTGCCGGCCCGCCCGCGCCGCGAGCCCGCGAGCGAGCGGTATGCTCGTGATCCCAGGGCGTCTGGAGACGATGCGTGAGCGCGCGCGTAACCAACCTCACGATCCTCGCATTGCTGCTGATCGAGCTCGGGTCCGGGCTCGGCAGCCTGCTCGTGGGCAGCCCGGGCGGAAGCTGGGTCTTCTGGCTGCACGGAGCCGGCGGGCTCAGCCTGGTCGTGCTCGTCACGTGGAAGTGGCGGATCGTCGCGCGCTCCTTCGCGCGCCGGCGCGCGGGGGCGTGGGCGGTAGCGCCGGTCCTGCTGGGAACGATCTTCGTGGCCACCCTCGCGACCGGGCTGTGGTGGGCGGCGGTCGGCCGCGGGAGCCTGCCGCTGCCGATCTACGGGTCGATGAGGCCGCTCGTGCTGCACACGGTGCTCGCGCTCGTTCTCATTCCGCCGTTCATCGTCCACGTCGCCGTCCGCTGGCCTCGCGCACGCGTCGCCGATTTCGCGAGCAGGCGCGCCGCGCTCCGCCTGCTCGGGGTCGGCGCCGGCGGGCTCGTGCTCTCGCGCGGCCTCGTCGCCTCATCGGTACTGATCGGCCCCGATCGTCGCTTCACCGGTTCGCGTGAGGAGGCGAGCTTCACCGGAAACGCGCACCCCGTCACCAACTGGCTCGCGGATCGGCGGCAGCGGATCGAAGTGGCGGGCTGGCGCCTGAGCGTCCGCGGCGAGGTCGCCCGTCCGGCCGAGATCGACCACGCCGAGCTGTCGGCCATGCCGATGCGCGAGCAGCGCGAGATCCTGGACTGCACCGGCGGCTGGTACACCTGGCAGGACTGGGCCGGCGTCCCGCTGGAGGCCGTGATCGCGCGCGCGCGCGCCGCGCCCGAGGCCCGCAGCGTCGTGGTCCGGTCCGTCACCGGCTACTCGCGCCGCTTCGCGCTGGGCGAGGCTGGCCCCCTCCTTCTCGCCACACACGTGGGAGGGGAGCCGCTCAGCGCCGGGCACGGCTTCCCCGTGCGGCTGGTTGCGCCGGGGCGCCGGGGCTACCATTGGGTGAAGTGGGTGGAGGCGGTTGAGATCAGCTCGCTCCCCGCGTGGTGGCAGCCGCCCCTGCCGACGCAATAGCGTCCGGCGCACCGGCGGCGCGGCGCCGTGAGAGAGCCGGATTCGATGGAGGCCGACCGCGTCGCGGCAGCCGGGGCCTACGGCGACCGGATCGCGGCCGCGTACGACGAGCTGCACGCGCACATGGAGCCGGCGCTCGCCGTCGAGGCGCTGGCGGCGCTCGCCTCCGGCGGTCGCGTGCTGGAGCTGGGGGTCGGCACCGGGCGGGTGGCGCTGCCCCTCGCCGAGCGCGGGCTCGAGGTGCACGGCATCGACGCGTCCGAGGGCATGATCGCCCGGCTCCGCACCAAGCCGGGCGGTGACGCCATCGCGCTCACCGTGGGTGACTTCGCCGATGTCGGCGCCGAAGGGGAGTTCGCGCTCGTCTTCGTCGTCTTCACCACCTTCTTCGGACTGCTCTCGCAAGAAGAGCAGGTGCGCTGCTTCCGCAACGTCGCGGCACGTCTCGACCGCGGCGGGGTGTTCGTCGTCGAGGCCTTCGTGCCGGACCTCGGGCGCTACAACGAGCGCCGAGAGGCCCTGCGGGCCGCACACCGCGCGGAGCAGTTGCGCTTCCACCTCTCGCACCTCGATGCCGTCGCGCAGCGGATCTCCACGAAGCTGCTCGTGATCGACGACGGGCAGCTGGCCCAGTACCCGGTCGAGATCCGCTACGCCTGGCCGTCGGAGCTCGATCTGATGGCGCGACTCGCCGGGCTGCGCCTCCGCGAGCGGTGGAGCGACTGGCGGGGCGCTCCCTTCACGTCGGCCAGCGGCGCGCACATCTCCGTCTACGAGCGCGCCCGCGAGTGATCGGGCGCGGTCTCCGCCCGCGCGGCACGGCCGGCGTGTCCATCTTCGCCTCCGACCGCGAGCGTCGCCTCTGGCTGTGGACGCTCGTCGTGGTGGTCGCGATCTACGCGACGCTCGGCGTCACGGGAGTGCTGGCCGAGGAGTTGCGCGATCGGGGTCTGCTGGCGGGCGGATTCGCCACTGCCATGGTCCTGGTCGGCGCGACCGTGCTGACGCAGGGGCTGAGGACGCGCCCGCGCGGCATCGAGATCGCCGTCGCGCTGGGCGTCACGGTTGTCTACCTGATGGTGATCGTGCGCATGGCGCTCGAAGAGCGCACACATCTCATCGAGTACGGCGTGGTGGCCGTGCTCATTCTCGAGGCGCTCGCAGAGCGCGTCGACCGCGGCCGCCGCGTCCCGCTCCCCGCCGTCCTCGCCATCGTTGCCACGGCGCTCCTCGGCGCCGTCGACGAGGGCATCCAGGCTGTCATCCCCACGCGCGTCTTCGACGTGCAGGACATCGTCTTCAACACGCTCGCCGCCATCATGGCGATCGCCGCGAGCCTCGCGCTGGGCTGGGCGCGGCGGCTGCGGCACCGCACCCCGGGGGCTGACTAGCGAGCGGCCCGGCACTGCAGCGCCGCCGGGCAGCCGCGGCGGGGACGTGGCGGCGTGCGTTCGGCTCGGGCTCGCCGTACTTCCCGACGCCATCGACGTCACCGCCGATTGGAGCGGCGCGGGGGACGTGCCGCTGCCGCCTGGCGGTCACCGACTCCGCCCGCGCGGCTCTCCCGGCACTGCCCGCACCGGCTCACCGCCCGGTCCGGACGCCCGCCGACATCGTGGCGCTCGGCCAGCGGGAGTGGTGCCCCCAGGGGGACTCGAACCCCCGTTTCCACCTTGAAAGGGTACTCAGGCCGGTCCCGGCCCGTCGCTTCTGGTCCCTTCGCGAGCTGGTTTCGTACCTAACAGGATGCGCTTATGACAAGTCGTGTTGCGGCTCGTGGCCCTCCGTCCCACGCAGTCCCACCAAACATGTCCCCAAAATGTCCCCCAAACACTCCGCGATGCCAGGAACCACACCCGGAAGGCCGCGTAACGCGGTGGCCCGGGACGACCGACACTCCGCTGCAACCTCCCATCGCGTGCGGGGGGTGGGATTCGCGACGGCGACCACCTCGGCCCCACCAATCCTGTTTCTGAGCCCATTGCATGAACCCATGAGAGAAGCGACGCGGGGCACGGGCCTGGAGCGAGCCGGCACAAGGCGACCGAATCATGGCACCGGTCCATGACACCGCTTGTATTTCTGGCCTGACCCGCACGGGCAAGGTGCGTTGCGTGGCACCTTCGGGATGATGAGCGGCTCCCGCTGCATTGGAGCGGGCAGTGTGCGAGTCTCGAGTGAAACGGTGCCCGCCTCAATCTCCTCAATGAGACGAAATTGGTTCGCGAGTTCTCGCTGCGCATCAGGCGAGAGTGAGTCACGGAATCCTTCGGTGTCCGAGAAGACAGCTCTGGCCTTCTCGAAATCACCGCAGTATGCGAGGATGACGGCGTGCTGTGCACTGACCGGCACGAGGTGCCCGAGAAGGTTGTACTCCCTAACTGCGGGGAGGAGTGCCTCTTCCATGAAGTGCCGAGCTGCAGGAGCGTCACCCAGCAGGCCGATCAGTTCGTCGACGATGTCTTGGCCAACCTTCAATAGGGACGTGGGTGCGTGGGCGACTTGGTAGAACTTGAAGGCGAGGAGCCAGTGGAGCGCTCCCCTGCCATCCAGCTTCTGGCTGATCACACCAACCAGGTGCAGGCTATCCGCGACACGCTTGAGCGTCTGGTTGTCGGACGCGCGCGTACCTAGGCGGTCGACGATTGTCTGTGGGCTCTTGCCAACCAGCCAGCTAAACGTGAAGCCGAGCTGTTTCAGGTATCGGTCGAGGACTCGCTGTGCAACGGGGAGTGCTTGTGCATCACGGTCGGAGTTATGGAGCGCCCATGCGTAGGTGTAGTCGAGGATCAGGCGAGTGGTCCCGCCTGCATGGATGGACTGGTAGACGCGCGTGACTTCGGCGGGGTCCTTACGGACCGCTACAATCGCCATGCGCTTAATGGCGATTCGCGTGTGCGCCTCGACGCTCGCCGGCACACACTTCGCGAGGACTACCATCTTCGAAAGGTGCTGCTCGGCCGCCGCGGCCTCAAGCCCTGTGAGGCATGCGAAAGCTAGCCCGTCGTACGCCCAAAATCGGTCCTCGGCGGATTGTGCTTGGTCCGCGGCAAACGCTTCGAGGAGGCTCCTGAACTCCTCATCGAGGCCATACTCGATGAAGAATTCATCGGTGGAGAGTCCAACGAGTTCTTCGACATCGCCGGTTAGCGGCAATAGCCGGTACGTCAGCAGAGCACGCTTGGCGTCGGGCGCCTCACGAATCGAGTCGAGCAACGTTGCTCTCAGCCGTTGAGCCGAATCGCGGAGAACCTCAGGCGTCAATTCCTCTCGCGCGTCGGTTGCAAGCATTCGGAAGGCATCGTGCAGTTGCACGTGGCCCGCTTGCAGTTGGCTGACGATCCCAAGACCGAGGAGGGCGTTTAGTTGGCCGGCAGCGGCCGCGCGCGGAATGCCGAGGCTGTCGGAGATGAGGCGCAATGCCTCCTCGTGTGCCAACGGCACTGTAGTGAGGCTCAGAACAGCGGCCGTCCGCCGACTTAGTCCAGCGACGGACTCAAACGTGCCTGCCAGGATCGCGCGCTGAGGCGTCATCCCCACATGCTCGTTCTGCTCACAAGCCGTGCAGAAGGCAGAGACCTTGCCTCCGTACTCTTTGGCGGCGATCGATGCTGCGCCACGGACGTATAGTGGTAAACCTCCGGTCAGTCTCCGCAACCGCTCCGCCGTTCTTGCGTCGATGGGCTCACCCTGGAGTGAGCACTCAGCGGCGATTGCTGACAGGGACCAGCCACGCAATTCCATCGGCTCGACTTCGAGCCGCGCCGCTAGGGCGTCGGTGGATGCTGATGGCTGAGCGAGCAAGAGGAATCGAACACCCGGGGCGGCACGGACAGCGGCCACCTGCTGGTCGACGGGAATCTCCTGTGCATTGTCGACGATAACCAAGACTGCACGGCCGCTACGCTCCGCGAGCGTGCTGAGTGCTCGCAGCGATTCAGTCCCGCCCCGACCCGGCAGGAGGACGGTAGCCAGCGACGCCCTGTCGCTGGCGAAGAGGCGGGGCGCGATCTCGCGGGCCAACGCTCCAGCGTATGAATCGGGCGCAGAGCCCGCTGCATCGAAGTAGGCGAGCGTTCCTTCTTGGTGGACGGCCGGCTGTGCGGCCCATGACGTTTTGCCGCTTCCCGAGATTCCAACAACGAGCTGTACCGGCACTTCTGGTTCGATAGTCGGCTCATCCTCATGTGGCCGGTACGGCGACGGCGGCGTGGGAAGGGCATGAAGCTCGAGCGTCACCTGTTCGAAGAGATCCGGCAACGCTGCCAGCGTGAATTCGTGTGTCTCGTACGGAGCCGTGCCGCTTGCGGCTTGCAGCACAGTCGTGGCGAGCTTGGCTACGAGCGTCTCTGGTGTGAGCAGTCGACCAGGAAGGCCGCTCGCCTCTCCCGCGCACCAACCGAAAGCTCCAGAGACGTTCTCAAAGGCTGGCGGTAGCTGGGGGCGGATCGTCTCGATCGTCCCGTGCTCAAGACCGGGTGCCCTGTAGTGAAAGTCGTACGGCCAACTCCGGATATCCCTCAAGAGCGCAGCGTCAGGCGCGCTGTCGATCGCCAGGGTCATTGAGCCACGCGTCGCCACGGTCATTGGACCACCCGGGACGCCGGTAGGCGGCTTGATATCAGCGAGCGTCTAGCCCGTCAATCACCCCCCGTCTGTGCTTCGAGCAGGGCGCGGTGCGGCGAGAGCCGCTGCCGGTAGCTCTCGCCCTCGATCACGATCTGGTAGCTGGCGTTGGCGAGCCGGTCGAGGGCGCTGTTGCCGAGGATCGGGTCGTCGAAGAGACCCAGCCACTCCTCGACGGCGCGGTTCGAGGTGATGACGAAGCTGGAGCTGCGGTGGCGCCCGATGACCAGTTCGTAGAGGTCGATGGACTGCTGCGCGGTGAGGCGATGGAGCCCGAGGTCGTCGAGGACGAGCAGGTCGGGCGCCAGGAAGCTGCGGAAGACCCTCTCGGCCGAGTGGTCGACGCGGGCCTGCGCCATCTCGCGGAAGTAGTGGTCGGCCGGGGCGAAGCGGACGCTGCGTCCGGAGCGGACGGCCGAGTAGCCGAGCGCCTGGGCCAGGAAGCTCTTGCCGACACCGACGGGGCCGACGAGCAGGACGTGCTCGCGGCGGTCGAGGAACTGCAGGGAGAAGGCGGCGTCGAGCAGGCGGCGGTCGAGGCGTATGGCGGCGGACCAGTCGACGTCCTCGAGGCGGCAGAGCTGCTC
>JAPONQ010000020.1 GCA_026713865.1 Chloroflexota bacterium
CGCCAGCTGGGAGCGGTGCTCGCGCAGCACACCGGCTCGGGGAGGGGCGCTCTGGCTGGGGACGGTCTCGCCCTGGTGGCGCACGGCCAGTTCGCCGCCGGGGCGTTCGGTCACCTCGACGCGCGCGCCAGCGTAGCTGGGCCGCGGCGGGGAGGGCAGCAACTGCAGCGTGCGCCAGCGATACTTCACAGTGTTGTCACGGGCGACAGTGCGGGTGGGCCGGAAGGCGAGAACGGCGTCCAGGTCGAGCGTGGGGTCGAGCGACCGCCAGGCCGGCTCGGGCTGGCGGGCGGCGACGGCGAAGCGGGCGTTGAAGCGCGGCAGGAAGCGCTCGAGCACGGCCTGCGCCTCGCCGATGGTGGTGGCCGAGGCGAGCCGCAGTTCGGTCACGAGGCCGTCCTGAAACGTGCCCGCATACGTTCCACGCGGCCCTTCGCCTGTGGTGAGCGGGCGAAGATCAGGCGGACCCCCAGCTCCGCCATCGCCCGCGCGAACTGCGTGGAGCCGCCACGCCCCGCGCGCTGCTGGGCGGAGGCCCGGAAGACGGCGTGGCGGTCGTTGTAGAGGGCGAGCGGGATGCCCGAGCGGCGCAGCACCCCCTCCATGAGCAGGAAGTAGCCGCGTGCGTCCTCGACGGCGCCGAATAGTGCGTGCACGACGGCGCCCGTGGCGTCGTCGACGGCGAGCAGCAGGGCGCAGCGCGGGCCGCGCTGCTCGAGCCAGGCGTGGTGGCTGCCGTCGAGTTGGAGCAGCATCCCTGCGCGCGGCATGCGCTCGCGCCGCACACGGTGCCGTGGCGGGCGGCGCCGCCGCGGGCTGGGCATGCCGGCCCGCGTCAGGATGCGCCGCACCGTGGGGCGGCTGAGGACGAGGCCCTCGTGCTCCTCGAGCAGCTCACTGAGGTGGGTGTGGTTGGCGCCCGGGTAGCGCGTGGCGGCGAGGCGCGCAACGGCAGCCGCCACGGCTTCGGGGACGGCGTTGTGGGGCCGGCGGCCGCGGTTGCCGTGGGTGAGCGCCCGCGCGCCACGCTTCCGGTAGGCGGCGAGCAGCCGCCGGGCCTGGCGTTTGCTGAGGTTCATCAACGCCGCCGCCTCGCTGATCTCGATCTCCCCGGCGATGACGCTGTTGAGGACGTGGAGCCGTGCCTGTTCGTGCTGGTGCAATGTCACTTCCTAATGGGGTCCGATCAGTCGCCGGAGGTTCTCTGGCAGACTGGTCCTGGACCCTGCTAGCCGGTGAGCTCTCTTACTTCCCGCGGCCTCTGGACCGCTAAATGAAGACCGAGCCCCGACTGGTATTCCGGGTTGTTCTCCAGCACTCATGGGGTGTCTTCATGGAAGGACAGAATCGCTGACCAGTTAGCGCGGACGGAATCGCTGACCATCGACACAAACAGCGCTCGGATGGTGATCCACTTCGGGGCGTGTCCCAGCATCTCCAGCGGCGGGGCCGCGGAGGGCTGGGGGGAGGGATGCTCCGAGTGCAAGACGTGCACGTGCTGCGGCACAAGGTGCTGGTCGAGGGGCTGAGCCGGCGGCAGGTCGCCCGGGAGCTGGGCGTCAGCCGCAACACCGTGCGGCGCTACCTGACGCTGGCCGAGCCGGTGCGGGTAGAGCGCGAGCCACGCAGGAAGCCCGTCCTCGAACGGGTGCAGCCGCGCCTCGACGCGCTGCTCGAGGAGTGGTCGGGGCGCACGACGGCGAAGCAGCGTGTGACGGCGACGCGGCTGCACCGCCAGTTGCGCGAGGAGGGCTACGAGGTCGGGGTGACGCTGGTGCGCGGCTACCTGCGCGAGTGGCGGCGGAAGCGCGCCGAGGTCTACGTGCCGCTGGTGCACCGCCCGGGCGACGAGGCCCAGGTCGACTTCTTCGAGGTCACCGTCGAGGTGGACGGTGAGCGCCGCAAGGCCTGGAAGTTCCTGATGCGGCTGATGTACTCGGGCCGCGACTTCGTCCGGCTCTACGACCGCCAGGACCAGATCGCCTTCCTCGACGGCCACGTGCGGGCCTTCGCCCACTTCGGCAGGGTGCCCCGGCGCATCGTCTACGACAACCTCGCGGCGGCGGTGCAGCGGGTGCAGTTCCCCCGGCGCCGGCTCACCGAGCGTTTTGAGGCGCTGGTCAGCCACTACCTGTACGAGCCCTGCTTCGCCCGGCCCGGCGAGGGCCATGACAAGGGTGGCGTGGAGTCGCGCGGCAGGGGCGTGCGGCTGCAGCACCTCACGCCGATCCCGCGCGGCGACTCGCTGGCTGCGCTCTCGGACTGGCTCCAGGGAGAGGTCGACCGCCACGCCGCGCCGCGGGTGCGTGAGCGCTTCGCCGAGGAACGGCCACTGCTGCGCGCCGTGCCCGGCGTCGCGTTCGAGGCGCGGCGGGTACGGGATGTCGCGGTGAGCCGCAGTGCGCTGGTGCGCGTCGAGGGGGCCTGGTACTCGGCGCCGAGCCGCTGGGCGGGCCTGCGCGCGACGGCGCTGCTCGGCACCGACGAGTTGACGCTGCGCTGCCGCGGCGAGGAGGGTCGTACACCCGCGGCAGCGCTTCGGCGGCCGCCGCGTGGACTACCGGCACTACCTCGGCGAGCTGGCGCGCAAGCCGCAGGCGGTGCGGCAGGTGGCGCCGGAGTTGGTCGCGGCGCTGGGCGAGCCCTTCGGGCGGCTCTGGACGCGGCTGGAGCGCGAGCAGGGGGCCCCGGAGGGGGCGCGCACCCTCGCGCGGCTGCTGCGGTCCGTGGACGAGTACGGCGAGCAGCGGGTGCGCGAGGTGCTGGAGCAGGCGCTCGCCGGCGAGTCCTTCGACGAGCTCGCCGTGCAGCGCCTGCTCGCCGCGGCGCAGGCCCAGGCGGCGGTGACGGTGCCCGAGGCTCTGCGCGGCTACGAG
>JAPONQ010000021.1 GCA_026713865.1 Chloroflexota bacterium
CCCTGCTCTCTGCTACTGCTGTACGCTGCGCCATGGTCGGTCTCCTACCTCGCAAAGGCTCGTCTGAGCCGCTATTGGCCCACTTGAGGCCGTTGTGTCGGGGAAACGTATCCCCTCTGAGGAGGGGACCGACCTTCATGCAATCTCCAACCCATGCCGCAGTCGCCCGCGTGTCGGCATCTCTCGCATCCTCGGAAGCCCACCGGCCGCCTCGCTCCTCGCGCGCTGCCCGCTGCTACGCCGCCTCCGCCGCATGCGCGTGTCGCAACGGCTCGTAGACCTCGCCGCTCTTCCACAGCGCCAGCATCAGCACCGCCAGTCGCCTCGCGACCGCGACGACGGCACGCTTCTTCGCATTGCCGGCTCCCGACTCCGCGTAAGCAAGCCCCCATCTGCGTAGGTCGCTGTCGGGGCCGAAGGGGCCCAAGATGTAGTGCGCAGCCTGGTTCAGCACTCGGCGCAGAGCCACGTCCCCTTCCTTCGTGATCCGCAGCTGGGGCTGCCGGTCGCCGGACTCGCGGCTCCGTGGCACCAGCCCGAGGTAAGGGCCGATCTCCCGGTTCTTCGGGAAGCGCCGCGCGTCCTCGATGGTGAGGACGAAGGTCAGCGAGGTGATGGGGCCGACGCCCACGATCTGCTGCAGCGTGGCCGTCTCCGGGTAGCGCTCGCACATCGGCGCGATCTTCTTGTCGGCCCCGAGGATCTCGCCGGTGAGATGCTCGATCTGCCGCAGCAGCGGCACAAGCGCCGGGCGCAGCTCCTCCGGGATGTGCTCGGCGGCCACTCGGTGGAAGGACGGCGCCGCGCAGCCCGGGAGGGCCGCACCCCACGCCTTCACCGCGCTCCGGACGTGGCTGATGAGCGCGGTCCGCGTCCGCACCAGCGCGTCGCGGCTGCGGAGGGCCTGGAGATCCGCGTGCCCGTCGCGCCGCGGGGCCGGATGGGGGCGAGAAGCTTCGGGTCGTATCGCCCGAGCCGTGCCAACTGCTCGGCATCGGAGCGGTCGGTCTTGCGCTGGCTGCGCGCGATCAGCGCAACCCGCCTCGGGTTGGCGACGATGACCTCGTGCCCGAGCTGGGAAAGCATTCGGCTCAGCCACGGGGAGCGCGGCCCCACCTCCAGCACCACCCGCGCGCCCGGCACCCGCGCGAGCGCCCCGGTGAGTGCCGCGGTTGTCGTGCGGACCCGCTCCTCCCCGAGGATCTCCCCGTCGTCCCCGAGCAGGCAGAGGTGGCTGTAGCGATCGCTCACGTCGATTCCGACGGTCACGGGCTCCGCGCCTTCCGTCTCCCTGCTCTCTGCGAGTGCTGTACTCTGTGTCACGGTCGGTCTCCCTACGTCGCTCAGGCTCGTTCGAGCCGTCATTGGCCCATCTGAGGCCGTCGTTTCGGGGAAGTATCCCCTCTGACGAGGGGACCGACCTTCATCCCAGCTATAGACCAGTTTCCGGGGGTCGGAGGAGACGTCGGCGAAGGTCCGGGCCGGCGGCAACCCGTAGGCGATGCGGCGGAGTTGTAGTCCGGCAGCCCGTGGTCGCGGTTGCGCTGGATGTTGAGGACGGCGAGGTCGCGCGGCGGCGCTCCCGGCGCGCCGAAGAGCACGTTGCGCACCTCGTCGACGAGCAGCGGGTCTTATCTCCTGCGCAGGCTGCGCGGCGAGTCCGCGAAGAAAGCCCGATATCCCGCGCTCCTCGACCCGCGCGGGGTTGAAGAACACCTCCGCCAGGGAGAAGTCCCGCGTTCGCCCTCTCCCGTCGATGTGCAGCAGGGCGGGCGACAGCATCGAGTGGCCGAAGCGGAACGCCGCCGTGGAGAACTCCGTCGCGATGCGACGACCGTCCAGCCCCGGGTTGGCGGACGCGAAGAACGCGGCATCACCGAGGCGCTCGCCCACGACCGCGACTTCGAGCAGGCGGGGTTCACCGCCCTCCTCCGCCGGGACCGGTGACCATTCGACCGCTACGAGCGGCGCTCGCCCATCGTCACCACCAACCTCGCCTTCGGGGAGTGAGTGCAGTTCGGCGGGGACGAGAAGCTAACGACGGCGCTCATCGATCGTCTCTGGCACCACGGCAACATCCTCGCCACGCGCAGCGTGGCCTACCGTTGGAGCGATCTTGCGTAGCCGGTCCACGGTGGCGTCACTCGCGGATCGTGAACCAGTAGGGTTCCGACCAGCCGGTCCAGCCGGCGGGCTGCTGCTCTGCAATGCGGATGTTGTGACGCCCCCTCGGCAGGGCCCAGAGGCTGAGGTTACTCCACGCGACCGCCGCACCACCATCAACGCTCACCTGGAGGTTCGCGGAATCGACGACACCGCGCCACCACAACCAGTGCCGCCCGCCTCGCGTGACGGCTGCAGCATCGCACTGCTCGGACGTGGCTCCGTCGCCCGGGTGGTCGCAGAACGCCACAATCTCGAGTGGCGCAGCACCGCGGATCGTGAACCAGTATGGCTCCGACCAGCCCGTCCACCCGGCGGGCTGCTGCTCGCTGAGCCGTACGTGATAGCGGCCCGGCGTGAGGTGGCGGAGCGTGAAGTCCTCCCATGCCACTGCGGGACCGCCGTCAATGCTATAGCGGACGTGCTCTGTTTGAAGAGTGCCGAGCCTCCAAATCGCCGGAGAGTCGTCGGCGAGCATCCCGCTCGCGGCCGCGGCGCGACACTCGTCGGACGTCTGATCGGCCTCCCAGTTGCAGATGGCGGTGATCGCGATCGGGGCGGCGCCAGTGATCGTGAACGCATAGGGCTCCGACCAGCCCGTCCAACCGGCCGCTTGCTGCTCGCTGACACGGATCGTGTGGAAGCCCTTCGAGAGTCCCCGGAGATCGAGATCGGAGTACGGGATGGGTGGACCGTCATCGATGCTGTACTGCAGGTTGTCCCACTCGGAAACGCCGATTGTCCAGATCACGGGGATGCTCTCGGCCAGGATGCCGCCGGACCCCGCGGCGAAGCACTCGTCGCTCGTGTCGTAGTCCGCCCAGTCGCCGTTGCAGATGGCGCGGATCTCGAGCGGGGCGGCGCCGGTGATGGAGAAGGTGTAGGGCGGCGACCAGCCCGTCCAGCCACCCACCCGCAGTTCGTTCACGCGGAGGGTGTGACGCCCGCGCCCGACGTCGCGCAGGCTCAGGTAGTCTCTCGCCTCTCCTCCGTCGACGCTGTAGTGAACGTTGTCGTAGTCCAGAACGCCGCGCACGAAGAGCCAGATGGGGCCGTTGTGGAGACCGCGTGCGCCCGCGACGCTACATGTGTCGAAGGATGAGTTTGCCTCCCGATTACAGAAGGCCGTCACTTCGAGCGCCGCGGATGGTGGCGTGGTCGCCGTGACCGAGCCCCGTACGTGGTGCGTTGAGGTACGCAGGCTGCCAAGCTGGTCGACGACAGTCTCCGCAGCCACACCGAAGTTGATGCCCTCAACGGGTCGGCCGGCCCGCGTGGTGTCGTATTTGAACGTTGCCACGCCGATGACGGCGCCGCAGTTGTCGACGATCGGCCCGCCGCTGTTGCCCGGGTTCACCGGAGCGTCAACCTGGACGACAGTGCCGGCCCGTCCGGGATAGTGCGCCGAGAACGGAGCGTGTTTCGATACCACGCCGCGAGTCACCGACGGCGTGCTCTCTACCCATGCAGGGAAGCCCACAACCATGAGCTCCGACGCCAGGGCAGGTCGGGTTGCCACGAACGTCAGCTTCTGACCAGAGGCCGGAGGACCTGCGCGGAGCAGCGCCAGATCGTAGTCGGGGAGACTCCCCGCCACAGTCGCCGCGAGACGGGTGGGGCCGTTGACGAGTGTGGCGCTCGGCACATCGTCAACGACGTGGTGGTTCGTGACCCACTCGCCGCTGCCGATGTAGAACGCTGTCCCGATGCTGCCGGTCGCCGTCTGCACCTGGAAGGTCGCAGCCTCGACTCGCGCGGCACTGGCGGTGGCGACGCATGGCTCGGGCACCCGTCGTTCCGTCCCGGTCCTGCCCACCGTCAGCGGCGAACTCGACAGCCACCGGCCCACCCCGGGGCTCGCCGGGAAGAACCGTGAGCGAGGAAGGCGACGCTCGCCCCACGATTCGCCCAGAGCACGCTCCTGCAGGGCGAACTCCGTGCGGCCGTCGGCGAGGCGGCGCGCGGCGATGCGCACCTCCACGCTCGCAGCGCCCTCGGCCGAGAGCATCGCCAGCGTGGAGACATCGATGGTCAGCACGGAGCTCGACAGCCAGCGGCCGACTCCGGGGCTCGCCGGGAAGAACCGTGAGCGAGGAAGGCGACGCTCGCCCCACGATTCGCCCAGAGCACGCTCCTGCAGAGCGAATTCCGTGCGGCCGTCGGCGAGGCGGCGCGCCGTGATGCGCACCTCCGCCTCGCCGCCCGCTTCCTGCGCCGCAACGCCGGACGAGCCGAACCCGGCCAGCATGATCGCTGCCGCAACGGCGAGCAGTACACGGCGCAGAATCTCTGGCACGGGACCGAGGCTCCCTCCTGTCTGCTCGTGGCCGGATAAGGCGATACTACTCTGCGCCGCCGACAATATCGCCTGCGTGTTCACGCGGGCATATGCGGTGTTCAGCGCGTATCATTCTCGCCTCTCAAGCCGTGCTCCCGGCCGGAAGGCAGGGCGCCCATGCACCGCATGTCGTGGCCGCGCCGCCTGTGGGCGGGGAGAACGCGCCGCTGGATTGCCGCCGGGACGCTCGGCGTCGCGGTCCTGGCGACGTACGCGTCGATCTCGTTTCTCATCGCGCAGGGACTCACCCGCGCCGACCGCGATCCGCAGGAGGACCATCCGGCCCGCCACGGCGTGATCGCCGAGGATGTCGAGTTCCGCTCGCGCGGCGGCGACGTGATGCTGAGCGGCTGGTACCTCGGTGGAGATCCCGCGGCGATCCCCGGAGACGACCGCGCGCCCCCGGCGGTGGTCTTCGTGCACGGCCTGAACAGCGTGCGCTCCGCCCACGGCGCGGTGGAACTCGCGGCTCGCCTCGTGGATCTCGGGTACGCTGTCCTGCTCTTCGACCTGCGCGGCCACGGCTCGTCCGGCGATGCGCCGGTCTCGGGCGGCTACTTCGAGCGATGGGACGTCCTGGGCGCCTACGACTACCTCGTGGACGAGCGCGGCCATGCGCCCGGCGACGTCGGGGTGATCGGGTTCTCCATGGGGGCGGCCTCCGCGATTCTGGCCGCGGCGATCGAGCCGGGCATCGCGGCGATCGTGGCGGACAGCCCCTATGCGTCCGCGACGGAACTGCTGGCGCGCGAGGCGGCCCGCGAGACGCCGCTCCCCGGCTGGCTGACGCCGGTGTTCATACCGGCGACCGAGCTGCTGGCGGACCTCGTCTACGGGATCGACGTCGGCGCGCTCGAGCCGCAGCGGGTGGTCGCTCGCCTCGCCTATCCGCTGCTCGTCATCCACAGCGCCGCCGACAGGCGCATCCCGGTGGGCCACGGCGAGCGCGTCGCGAAGGCGGCCCGCGCCGGCACGGTGCTGTGGACGACGGCGGGCGCCGGACACGTCGATTCCTACACGGCTTTTCCCGACGGGTACGTCGAGCGCGTGGCGGCCTACCTCGCGGAGCGGCGACCGGCGCGCTGAACCGGCGGCAACCCGCCCCGCCCGGATCGCCGCTCCGCCCGCGAGCGCCATGCCGGGCGCGGGGGAGAGGTACAGATATCCACCTCCTTCCTTGGCCGGCTCGGCAGGCGGCGGCGGGGGGAGCTCCGGTGAGGCCTCGATCCGGACCGGTGGCGGCACTGGTCCTGCTGGTGCTCTCGCTGGCGGCAGCGGGCTGCAGCGATCCTCCGACGCAGACGGCACGGCCGGCCTCCACCCCGACCGCAACACCGACCCCCGGGCCGGCGGCAACGCCGGCCTCCACCCCGACCGCAACGCCGACCCCCGGGCCGGCGGCAAGGCTGGCACCGGCGCCGACCCCGGAAGAGTCCATCGAGAGCGCTCTCGCCGAGTACATCCCCTGGTACGGCGATCCGCCCTATCCCCTGGCCGTGGCGCCGATACGGGAGCTGTGGCACCGGGACGCGGAGCTCGGCCGCGCCGTGGCGCAGGCGCCCTGGATCGCCGACGGCCTCGACCACTGGGAGGAAGACGCCGTCTACGGATTGCAGTACCTGTTCGACCATGATCCCGCGCTGGCGCGCCGGGTGCTCGCCTACACGCTGGACGAGCCGGTACGGTCTCGCGACACCCTGCTGCCCGCGACCCTGGGACGGATGAGCCGCGAGCACCGGGACACCTTCAAGTTGCTCATCGGGCAAACCTGGTTCGCGGATGGACTCGACGCCGAGGAGCGCGCGTTCATCGTGGCGGTGAGCCACACGACCGGGGTGGACGGGCTGTACCGGGGCCTGCTCGCCGAGCGCTTCTCGCGATCCGGGGCCATCTCGCTGCCCCTGGCCGGCGAGGTCACCCTCTGGGCCTTTTCCAACGATGCGCCGCCGACCGGGGAGGTGCTTGCCCTGGCGCAGCGAGCGGTGCGGGGCGCCGAGGGGATCATGGGAGCCCCGTTCCCCCTGGATGACCTGATCATCCTCTCGCTCGACGTCGACGGGTACGACATCGCATACGGCGGGGTGAACTGGGGTGACTCCGTGGTCCTCCTGAGGGGCGAGAGACTGCTCGAGCGCGATTACGGCGAGCTTCTCTACCATGAGATCGCGCACTACTGGCTGCCCGGCGAGATCGGGCCCTTCTGGCTGTACGAAGGCGGCGCGAACATGGTCGCGGCGTACCTTCTCGCCGGGGGACGGCCGCTCGAGGTCGACGAGAACATGGTCTCGTACTGCCGGGACCACGGCGTTCCGGACATCCACGCCGTCGAGGTTCCCGACCACCCGGACCCCGTGGCGCAGAGCACCTGCTGCTACCTGTTCGGCCAGTACTTCCTGACGACCCTGTTCCATACCGTGGGCGAGGCCGCGTTCTCATCGGCGATGCGGGAGCTGTACGAGGCGTACGCGAGCTACGAGCCCCCCGCGACCGATGAGCAAGTCTATCGGGTCTTCCTGGGCCACACCCCGCCGGACCGCCGGGCGGCGTTCCTCGACGCGTACCGGCGGCTCCACGGCGGTCCCTTCCTGCCGGTGCGCTGAAGAAGCGGACTCCCGGGGGACCGGCGGCGTCCGGGCTCGCGGCATCGCCCCCGGCGGGGCCCCGTCCGGGGGGCCGTTCGGCCTGGCCGGCGCCAGCGCCGCCATCGCGTCGTGGCCGGGACGAGCGCGAGCACGGCGGCGATGATGAGCCAGGTGTGCGCGTGGACGCCCGCGCATGCGCCCTCCTCGAGGATGGCAGGCGGACCCGGTTGCGGTCTGAGTGCACGACTCGCGCCGGTGCGATCTCCAGCGGGTGACACGCCACCGGGAGGATGCCGTGCGACAGCCGTCGCTACGCAGCCATCGAGGCCGTTCCGTCCCCTGACCGTGCACGGTCCCGCCGGGCGCGCGGGCGAGCTCGAAGCTGTCGTCCACACCGGCTTGAGCGGGCCCTGACGCTCTTCCCGGCGCTGGTTGAGGCTCGTCGGCGTACAGTGAGAGAGTGACCTCGGGCGGGCGGAGCCTGCTTCGGGGGGTTGAGGTTGCCCAGTCCTCCGCGAAGACGCGATGGACGCCGCCGCGAGCGTCGGGACAGGCTGAGCCGGCGATGACGATGCCCTACAGCGACGACGAACTCCGGAGCCGCCTGCGCCTGGGCGAGGATAGCGGCTGGGAGGTCAAGGAGGTCGACTTCCGGGGCGATCGGCCCGCGGGGCATCACCGGAACGACTGGGCCGACGAGGTCGCCGCCCTCGCCAACGCAAGCGGCGGCGTCCTGCTTGTCGGCGTCACGGATGCGGGCGACGTGCCGGGCATGTCGCGCGGGCGCCTCGACGCGGTGGAGTCCCTCGTCCGGGAGATCGCGCGGGATTCCATCAAGCCGGCCATCCGGGTGGAGGCGTACCGTCTCGAGCTGGACGGGCGCTCCTTCCTGCTCGTCGCGGTCCCCAGGGGACACGCACAGCATGACAGTCCCGGCGGGAGTTATGTCCGCGCCGGCAGCTCGAAGCAGCCGATGACGCCCGACGAGCGGATGTGGCTGGCGCAACGGCGCGGCCACGTCCGGTTCGGCAGCTTCGACGAGCAGACCGTGGGCGGCACCGGATTCGCCACGCTCGACGAGGAGCTGTGGAAGCCGCTCCTCAGCGCCGAGGGCCTCGCCGATCCGGAGGTGGCGCTGGAGAAACTCGGGATGCTCGCGGCGGACGACCATGGCGTGACGCGGGCGACCGTGGCCGGCGTGCTGATCTGCAGCGCCCACCCCGAGCAGTTCCTCCCGAACGCCGCCGTCACCGCCGTCCGCTACCGCGGCGTGGACCGTGGGTCGGGCCAGATCGACGCACAGGAGATCACGGGGCCGATCGCCCGCCAGATCACGCAGGCGCTCGCCTTCGCCGTGCGCAACATGCAGGTCGCGGCGCGCAAGACGCCCGCCCGCGAGGACATCCCCGAGTACAGCACGCAGGCGCTCTTCGAGGCGATCGTGAACGCGGCCGTGCACCGCGACTACTCGATCCGCGGGAGCCGCATTCGGCTCTCGATCTTCTCCGACCGGCTCGAGATCTGCTCCCCGGGCTCGCTCCCGAACAACCTCACGATCGAGAGCATGGGTGAGCGGCAGTCGACGCGGAACGAGGTGCTGACCTCGATGCTCGGACGCATGGACGCGGGGACCGTCGAGGGCGCCGCGGGCAGGCGCTACTTCATGGAGCGCCGCGGCGACGGCGTGCCGATCATCCGCCGCGAAACGCGCGCACTGACCGGCAGCGAGCCCGAATACCGTCTGATCGACGGCTCGGAGCTGTGCCTCACGCTGCCCGCCGCCGAGCCGGACTCCGGGCCGGCGAAGGTCGTCATCACGGTGCGCCGGGACGGACTCGCGCTCGCGGGCGCGGACGTCCTGGCGCTTTTCCCGAACAACACCTGGAAGCGCGACACGACCGATGCAGGGGGCGAGGCGTGCCTCGACCTTCACGCCGTGCACCTGCCGATGACGGTCTACGTCGCGGCGGAGGGCTGCTCCGCCCGCATCGAAGAGGGCTGGATCCCGTCCACACGGCCGCTCGCGGTGGAACTCGTCGCCCTCCACGGCGGCGGCTCGGTGGTGTTCCCCGAGGGGACCGGCGACATCCCCGGACTCTCGGGGCGCCTCAACCCGATCCTCGATGCGAGTTCCAGGGCATACCTGTATGCCTCGAACATCGCGATCGACGGGGGCCGCCAGCAGCCGGTCTCCTTCGCGCCCGGTGAACAGTTGCGCCTCACGGACGCGAACGGCCGCGAGCTGCTGGTGCGCGTCGCGGCCATCACGGGCCGGTCTTCGATCCTTGAGTACCAGCCCGCCTGAAGAAGATGGCGAGGGGTCGACGGCCGTTGCGCCCTCGCGGCCTCGCCGATCCGTTCTCTGTTGCGAGCGTGGCGTCGCACGTCCGCTCGCCGGCACAGAAGGCAGCCTGACCGAGCCCCTCCGTGTCGGCGGGCGCCTACTCGGCGAATCGCCACATGTCCTCGGTGCAGGAACGCCACTCCCGGATCTCGCCCGGCTCCTCACACACTGATGGCGTCCTTCTCCACGTCGCCGCGAACCTCCTCCCGCACTTCGCCGATCGTCGCGAGGTCGACCGGTCGGCCCAGGACATCCTCACGGTAGGCCTGCGCCCCGAAGTAGCGCCGCCACCGGGTATCCCCGGTGCGGTGCCCGGCAGCTCGGCGAGGTCCGGCGCGTTGCGGGCCGACCCGGGAACGGTTTGCAGCCCGCCGGCGTACTGGCCTGATAGAGCGGCGTCCGCGCGGAGGAGTGGCTGACGTGATGTGGAGCTGGCCGGCTCGCCGCACCGCGCTGCACGCGCTGGGGCCACTCGCGGTCATGGTCATCCTCCTGGCGGCGGGCACGGCGCGGGCCGAGAGCACGCCGCGCCTCAACGACGACGACGCGGACGGCGCGGCAACGGAGGTGCCGCCGGAGCACCTGGGACCGACGACTCCCGGGGCGTACGCCGTCGGGGGGTCTCCGGAGCGCGAGCGGGTATCTGGTGCTCGCCCCGGGCCACGGCCAGCCCACCGGGATGTGGTCCGACGGCTGGGTGCTACTCATCGCCCACGATCCCGACGCCGACGGCGCCGACGACGCTCTCTTCGCCTACAACCTCGTCGAGGACGGGGAGCGCGCGCCCGAGGCGGAGTGGGAGCTGGAGGGACGCAACCGCGCCCCGCGAGGCGTCGCGGGCGCGGGCGAGGTCGTCTGGGTGGCCGACAGCGGGCACGACAGGCTCTTCGCCTACGACCGGGAAGGCGGCGAGCCCCTGCCCGCACGCGACATCCGGCTCGACGCCCGCAACAGCGATGCGCGCGGCATCTGGTCGGGGGCCGGGGTCGTCTACGTGCTCGACGGCGTTCCCGCTGCGCTCCACGCCTACGACGTCGAGACGGGCGCGCCGCTGGGCCGCCACGGACTCGACCCCGCCAACGGCGATCCGCGCGGGCTCTGGTGCGACGGCGCGGCCTGCTGGGTCTCCGACCCCGGCGCCCCGCGGGTCTTCGCCTACCGCCTGCCCTCCGACCCCGCCGCGGACGGGCCCCTCGAGCGCGCGCGGGGAGAGGAGTTCGACGGGCTCGCCGAGGCCGGCAACGGCAGCCCCCGCGGCATCTGGTCCGACGGCGCCCTCCTCTACGTGGCCGACGTCCTCGACCGCGGGGTCTACACGTACGACATGCCCGCGTCCCTCGACGCGCGCCTCTCCTCGCTGACCCTCTCCGATGTCGACATCGGCGACTTCTCGCCCCTGCGCACGGAGTACCGGGGCGACGCGCTGGCCCTGGACGTCGTCACGACCGTGCGTACGGAGGCGCGGCCCGGCGCTTCCGTCGCGATCGAGCCGCCCGACCCCGACGGGGACGCCGCCAACGGCCACCAGGTGGCGCTCGGGGAGGGCGTCGAGATCGCCATCACCGTCACCTCGCCGGACGGGAGCCGCACGCGCGCCTACCGCGTGCTCGCCGGCGGCTCCTGCCTGCGCGGCGAGGTGAGCCGCGGCTTCAGCCTCGTCGTCCACGCGGGCGGCGCGATCCCGGGCCTCGACGCCTGCACGCGCGGGCGCAACGTCACCGCCCTCTACACCCGTCGCGAGGGCCGCTGGGTCGCCTGGATCGCAGGCGCCCCGGAGTTCGTGAACGGGCCCTTCGCCGAGGCGTGGGGACTGCCCACCCCTGCCGGGCCCGTCGGCATACCCGCCGGCACGCCGCTGCTCGCCGCGAGCGGAGGTCCGCCCTCGGCCGGGTCCTTCCCCGGCGGCGCCGCCGCTCCGCGGCGGCCGTGGCGGGCCTGCCTCCGCGGCGATGTCGCGCGGGGGCAGGGCGGCCTCTTCAGCCTCGTCCTGTTCGAGGGCGGGAGCGTCGAGGCCCTCGGGGCCTGCGCCCGGGCCCGCGGCGTGGACGCTCTCTACGCCATCGGCGGCGCCGGGTGGGTCTCCTACCTCGTCGACGCGACGGAGGGTGTCAACCGTCGCTTCGTGGAGCTCTTCCCCGACGGCCTCCCCCTCGCCACCCCCCTCGTCGCGCGCACGACATCGCCCCGGCCGAACGGGCCCGCCGCCGGCGACTGACGGGAGCGGGCGGCGCACGGAAGGGAAACCCGTCCCCGTCAGGGTGGACCTGCCCTCGGGATGGACAGATAACAGGCCGGCCGCGGGACGTCGTCTCGCCGGGGAGGCCGGGAAGCCCGCCGCGGAGGCGCGAGACGGTGCGATGCCGCAGCACGCGTCCGCAGCAGGCGGCCCGCGGTCGCGATCACCGGCTCATTGCGCGCCTGTGCCAGAGATGCCCGCGGCGTGCGCCATCCCACCGGCCATCCGGTATCCGATCCGGGGCTCGGTGAAGATGTAGCCGGGATCGTCGGCGTCGTCGCCCAGCTTCCGTCGCAGCCGCTTCACCACGTTGCGCAGCAGCCACGAGTCGCCGACCCGCTCCGGACCCCACACGCGCTGCACGAGCGCGCCGTGGGTCAGCACGCGGGGGGCGTGCACGGCCAGCTCGTAGAGCACGGCGTACTCCGTGGCCGTCAGCTCCAGCGGCTCGCCGTCGATCGTCACGCGGCGCTCCGCGTAGTCGATGCCCAGCCCAGCGGCGGCGTAGGGCGCCGGCGGCTCGTCCGGGAAGGGTTCCACCCGCTTCCTGAGGGCGGCGCGCATGCGGGCCGCCAGCTCGGTCGGCGAGAAGGGCTTCACGACGTAGTCGGCCGCGCCGTGGTCCAGGGCGCGGGCGACGGCCCCGTCCTGGCCGTAGGCCGAGAGGAAGATTACCGGCACGTTCGCCCTCCGGCGGATGTCGTGCATCAGCTCGATGCCGTCCGTGCCCGGCAGCACGAGGTCGAGCAGCACGAGGTGGGGCCTCTCCTCCGCCACGAGGCGGGGAACGGCGGCGGGATCGCCGGTCACGATCGGTGCGTAACCCTCGCGCACGAGGACCGCGCGGACGTAGCGCAGCGCCTGGGGATCGTCGTCGACGGCCAGCACGCGGACCTGCTTCGCGGTCGCCGACCGCGCGCGCCGGGGTGCGGGCGCGGGGACGGCGGCGGCCGACTCCACGGCCGGCAGCGTGAAGGTGAAGCGCGCGCCCAGGCCGGGACCGTCGCTCTCGGCCCGGATGCGGCCGCCGTGGGCCTCGACGATTCCCCGGCAGACGGCGAGCCCGAGGCCCGAGCCGACGGTCGCGGAGGTGCGCGGGAACCTGCGGAAGAGCTCCGGCAGCAGCTCCGCCTCGATGCCCCGGCCCTGGTCGGCGACGGAGACGGCGACGGCGCTCCCCTCGCGGGCCGCGCTCACCAGCACGGGCGAGCCGTCGGGCGAGTAGGCGGCGGCGTTGGCGAGCAGGGTGCCCAGCACCTGCACGATGCGGCGCCGGTCGGCCAGCACCAGGGGCAGGTCCTCCGCCAGCTCCACGTCCAGGGGGTTCGCGGAGCCTCCGCTCAGGATCCGCGTCCGCGCCTCGTCGACCAGCGGCCACAGGTCGGCCGGCTCGGGCTCGACCGGCAGGGCGCCCGTCTGGATGCGGGCCAGGTCCAGGAGGTCGCCGATCAGGTGCCGCATCTGGTCCGACTGGTCGCGGATGATCCCGAAGAACTGGCTCGTCTCGGCGGGGTCCAGCTCGGCGGCCGACTCCAGGAGCGTCGTGATCGAGCCCTTGATCGCCGCCAGAGGCGTCCTGAGCTCGTGGCTGACCGTGGCCAGGAACTCGGCCCGCAGCCGCTCCTGCTCTACCAGCGGGGTCAGGTCCTGCAGCGTCACGACGCAGGACGCCACCCGGCCGTCCTCGGCGTGGATGGGGGTGGCGTTGAGCAGCGCGCTCACGCTCCGCCCGTCGGGCACGCGCAGCACGATCTCCTCGGCCCGCACCGTCTCGCCGGCACTCAGCAGCTCGGCCACGGTGAACCCGGCGAGCGGGACCTCCGTGCCGTCCGCGCGCACGCAGGTCGCCACCTCGAGCAGGTCCTCCGCCGGTCCGTCCCCGTCGCGCAGGCCGTCCACGATGCGCAGCGCCTCGCGGTTGAGGGAGAGCGGCGCGCCACCCCGGGCGTCGAGGACGACGACCCCCACCGGCGAGGTGTCGACCAGCGTCTCCAGGTCCGCCCTGGCCCGCCGCTCCTCGCGGTGCGTGCGGGCGTTGGCGATCACCAGCGACGCCTGCGAGGCGAACATCACGAGCGTCTCCTCGTCGGCGCGCCTGAACTCGACGCCGCCCTCCCTGTCGCCCACGAAGAGGTGGCCCACACGCCCGCCGCGGTGAGACAGCGGCGCCGCCATGAAGCGGAAAACCCCCACCGGCAGCGGGATGGTGAACTCGCTGAAGCCCAGGGAGCGGACGTGCTCCGCGAGGTCGGGGACGCGCAGCGGTTCGGAGACGCCGGTCAGGGACTCGAAGATGCGCCAGCGGTCCGGGGTGAGCCAGAGCTGCTCGGCCTCATCCGCGGTCATCCCCGACGCGAGGAAGTCCTGCACCGCGCCGTCGTCGTCGAGCAGCGTCATGATGCCGTAGCGCGCGGCCGTCAGGGAGCGGGCTGCGTCGAGGACGCCCTGCAGGACGGCGTCGAAGTCGAGGCTCTCGTTGATGCACAGGCTGGCCTCGGAGAGCCGCGAGAGGCGCTCCCGCAGAGCCGCGATCTCGCTGTCGCGCGGGTCGGGCAACGCCATCTGTCCCTCCGGGCCGACGCCCCGGGTACGCTCGCCGGGACGTGTGCACGACTTTACGACAAACGATACAAGACATGCCTCCGTTGATACACCATCAATAGGCGCGGCGGGGTACAGTGCTCGTGGTGGCCGGATGAGGAGAAGGAAGCAGAGACGGCGGACCGAGATCGACAGCCTGGTGAGCGAGGGCTGGAGCGTGGAGCACTCGGGGGGCGGGTACACGACCCTGCGGAAGCGGCGCAGCCTGTGGTGACTGCTTCTGGCCGATGCTCTTCATCCCCAAGCGAACCACCGTCGCCGGCAAGTAAGGTGGCGCGGCGGCGACGCGCGATCCGGCTTGTGCGGGGAAGAGCTGGGACGGTGGTGGACTTCATCGGCGCGAGCGCGATCGACCGCCGCCGCCGCTGCCGGCACGATCGCGTCGCTCCTGCTCCGGCCTGAGCGACGGGTGAGACCCGGCCCCGGAGACGGGTCAGCGCCATGATGTCCGCCATGAGATTGCTCGCCGTCACCGTGCTCGCCCTCGCCCTGACAATCGGGGAGGTGCTGCCGGAGGATTGCCGATGAGGCCGCCCTTCTGGGTCTTCGTCGATCTCAAGGCGGGTACCGCACGCGTGCACCGCGGGGACTGTCACCACGTGCGCGACCGGCGACCGAGCCTGGCCCCTGACCGCTGGTGGGCGGCGTCTTTCGGGGAGCGGGAGATCGCGCGCGACGCCGCGCGGCGCATGTTCGTGGGGAACGCGAAACCGGTGGTCGAGGACTGCTCGAGCTGCATGGGCGACGGGTGAGCGACCTGGAGATCTCGCCGCGATCGCGACCAGCCCGCCGTGGCGGTCGCCGTGATCGCCGCCGGGCGGCTCCGGCCGGGGCCCGCGGATCCGCCGGACGGGGCCATCGCCGGCGGGGGCGCCCGCCCGCGCACGACCGCATGCGGCTCCCTGCCGCGAGCGCCCGGAACGGGCCCCGGCCTGGCGCGCTCGGCCTGAACAGCGCGTGGCGCCCGGGATGCGCTACCGGATCGCCGGCGGGGCGACGACGGCCTTGCTGCTCGCGCCGGGCGGCCGCGCCGCGTTCCTGATCGCGGGCGGGAAGGACCGGCGCCGCGCGGGATCCCCGGGAGGACCGCCCGCGCCGCCGCGGACCGGTCGCGGAGAACCTGGAGCTCCCCTCGCGCCGCGACGACGTGCTGCTGGCCGGGCCGGTGCCTGGCGGGGCGTCGGCGGCGCCGCCGAGGGCTCGCGCTGATCGTCGCGCGCGGGCCGGGCGGCGTGCGCTCCGCCGACGGAGCTGTCGGCCTGGCGACCGGCTCGCCGGCGTGGCGACCCGGTCCTGCTCTTCGACCGGCGGGGACACGGCCCGGCGCACCGGGCGCGGCGCCGCGCTACCCGGCAGTCTGCGCCTCGCCCCGGCGCCGCAGCGGCTGCATGCGCCGGTAGGTGGCCACCCGCCAGAGCCACTCGGCGGGGCCGAAATGGAAGCGGCTCAACCATGCCTTGGACCACCACACCTGCAGCACCCACACGGCGGCGACGAACACCAGGACCGCGGCCCGGTTCACGTAATCGGCATCTGGAAGCAGCGTGGTCAGGACGAGCACGCCCAGCACCGTCTGCGCCAGGTAGTTGGTGAGCGCCATCCTCCCGACCGCCCGCAGGCGCTGCTTGAACCAGCCGTCCTCGCGGTTGTTCCAGAGGATGATGAGGCCCATGTAGCCCATCGAGGCGGGAATGGTGCCGAGGGTGTTGGGTAGCTGCCCGATGAATGCGACCTCGGGCGAGTAGTCGTTCGCAGCGGTGACGATGACCCCGGCGGCCGCGAGCGGCAAGCCGGCCGCCAGTCCGGCGGCGGCGGTCAGCCTGTACGTCCTCGCGGGCATGGCACCGTTCATGAAGCCGGTGCGGTACAGCCCTGCGCCGACGAGGATCAGTCCCAGCGCCCGCAGGAAGAAGCCCAGCAGGACGAGGAGCTCCGCAGCCCCTTCGCCGGAGCTCTCCCCCGGGCCCCAGACGCCCGCAAGCGACGCGCCGGTGCTGTCTGCGATGTGCTGCGTGGCGACCGTCGCGCCGACGGAGAGCAGGAAGACGGCGACGCCCAGGGAGATGAGCGCCCGGCTGGGCAGCTTCCGCAGGGCGAGCAGGAAGACCGACGACAGCGCGTAGGCCATGAGCACGTCGCCGGCCCAGAGCAGGGCGTGGAGGAAGCCGATCAGCAGCAGCAGGGCGTTTCGCCACAGGTTGAGCAGGACCGCCCGCCTGCCCCGCGCGCTGGCACGATCGATGAAGAGGATCATCCCCGCGCCGAACAGCAGCGAGAACAGCCCCATGAACTTCTGGTCGATGAAGATCTCGCCGAGGATGCCCACGGCCCAGTCCAGCCACGTCTCCGAGCCGCCCGCGCTGAGATTGAAGTAGGGCGCCTCGCCGAACCTGAAGCTCACGGCGTTCATCAGCAGGATGCCCAGGACGGCCACCCCGCGTATCAGGTCCAGGCTGACGATGCGCGCGGACCCCCGGACGGGGCCGGTGTCGGCGGGCGCGGGATGGGCCGTCACGGGATGATCCGCCCGCTTGCGGGTCCGGCCGCGGGCATGCGGGTTGAGCGCCGGCCTGCCCGACCGGTCCCTGCACGCGCTCCGCTCTGGGCCCGGCTCGGACAGTGGGCGTCGCTCCCATCGGCGAAGGATCTGGCCGTTGGTCGGGATGAGATGGCCGGACACGGGTCGCCCGGGACAAGCGGCGCGGCCATGCCGCCGGCGGTACGGCGCGCGCAGCCGCCGTCCCGGGCCTGTACCCGAGGGTACTATAACCGGCCCTGCGTAGACTGCGCGTGGGAACAAGGCATCCGTCCATACAATGTTCCGTGTATCCGCGTGCGAGGTGCTGCCTCGCGCCGCCCGCCGTGCGATACTCCCTCTCAGTCATCCACGGGTATTGGCAGGACGGTGAGGTGCACGGATGCCAGGCGCGCTTCGGCTACTCGTGGCCGCACTCCCGCTCGCACTCCTCGCGGCGGCTGCATGCGGCGGCATCGGGGTCGGCGTGCACGATCAAGGCCGACCCGTCCTCGACGACGGCGCACCGGGGGAGGTGGGCGCGACCGCCCGCGCGACGCTCGCCGCGCCGGATGGCCAGGTGATGGGAGAGGTGACGCTGACGCAGGCGCCGTCCGGCGTCCTCATCTCCGCCGCGGTGACCGGACTCGCCCCCGGGGCGCACGGCTTCCACATCCACGGCTCCGGCGCCTGCTCGCCCGACTTCACGGCGGCCGGCAGCCACTTCGCCCCCGGCGGGGAGCCCCACGGCTTCCTCCACGAGGACGGCCCGCAGGCGGGCGACCTTCCCAACATCCACGTCGGCGAGGACGGCAAGGGGCGCGCCGACTACTTCACCGCCGCCGTCACCCTCGATGCCGGGCCGGAGCACTCGCTGTTCGATGAGGACGGGTCGGCCTTCATCGTGCACGCCGACCCCGACGACTACCTGGACGTGGCGTCGGCGGGCGCCCGCATCGCGTGCGGCGTGGTCGAGCGCGGCTAGTGTCCCGAGTCAGGAATGCGCTCTAGATGTCGCTCCCATAGAGGTTGTTTACAGGTAGGGGGCTCCGTCTACTGCCGTGTGAAGTCAAAGCACGAGCAGTAGAGAGGAACCCCCTATGGCACATCGTAACGCGCGTCTGACACCGGTCACGCGGCTGGAGCTGGTCCACGAGGTCGAAGCCGGATGGTCCCAGGCCGAAGTCGCCCGGCGCTTCCGAGTCTCCCGCGCGACGGTCGCGAAGTGGGTGCGCCGCTACCGTGACCTGGGAGGCCCCGGCCTCGAGGACCGCAGCTCG
>JAPONQ010000022.1 GCA_026713865.1 Chloroflexota bacterium
GAGGCGGGGCACGCGCTGCTGCGCAACTTTCTCGAGATGCCGGCCCGCGCGCCCGCTGCGGCGGGCGGTCTCGGAGGGTCGTGATGGCCGACGGCGCCGACATCCGCAGCGCGATAGCCGCCCTGGTCGAGGAGCGGCGGGACCTCGGCGAGGCCGAGGCGCGCGCGGCCATGCGCGAGATCATGGAGGGCGAGGCGACACCCGCGCAGCTGGGCGCCTTCCTCGTCGCCCTCCGTCTCAAGGGCGAGTCGGTCGATGAGATCGTCGGGATGGCGCGCGTGATGCGGGCGCACGTGCGACCCGTCGAGATCGACCGCGGCCCCCTGCTCGACACCTGCGGAACCGGCGGTTCGGGCATGAAGAGCTTCAACGTCTCCACCGCCGCTGCCTTCGTGGCGGCTGGCGCCGGGGCGGTCGTGGCCAAGCACGGAAACCGCGCGGCGACGTCGCGTTCGGGATCGGCGGACCTGCTGGAGGCGCTCGGCGCGGAGCTGGCTCTCGAGCCCGACGCCGTCGCCCGCTGCATCGAGCGCACCGGCGTCGGCTTCATGTTCGCCCAGGCCTACCACCCCGCGATGCGGCACGCGGCCGGGCCCCGGCGCGAGCTGGGCGTCCGCACCGTCTTCAACATACTCGGCCCGCTCACCAATCCGGCCGGCGCCGGCGCACGCGTGCTCGGCGTCCCGAACGCGGAGATCGGTGAGCGGATCGCGCTCGCCCTCGCGCGGCTCGGGGTCCGGCACGCGCTCGTCGTTTCGGGCGAGGAGGGTCTCGACGAGATCTCGATCGCCGGACCGACGACGGTCTTCGAGGTCCGGGGCGAGGAGGTCTCGCGCCGCACCATCACCCCGGCCGATCTCGGGCTCCCCGCCCACCGGCTCGACGACGCGCGGGGGGGCACGCCCGAAGAGAACGCGGCGATACTGAGGTCTGTGTTCGCCGGCGATGGTCCGGAGGCCGTGCGCGACTTCGTGGTGGCCAATGCCGCGGCCGGCCTCTATGTGGCGGGGCTCGCGCCGACGCTGCGCCAGGGCGCCGACCAGGCGCGGGAGGCCATCGAGAGCGGCGACGCTGCGGCGCGGGTCGGCTCGTTCGTCGAGGCGACCCGCCGCCTCGCTGCCGGCGGGAGCTGACGTCGTGCCCGATCCCCTGCGGCGCACCGGCACCGTGCTCGACGAGATCGTCGCCGGCGTCCGCGGGCGCCTCGCCGTTCGTCGACGGGAGCAGCCGGAGTCGCAGCTATCGGCGCTCGCCTCGCTCCTTCCCGGCCGGCAGGTGGACTTCTGCGCCCGGCTCCGTGGCGGCACCTCGCTCACCCCCCCGGGGGCGCGCCTGCAGCTCGTCGCCGAGATCAAGAGGGCGTCGCCGTCGAAGGGCGTCTTCGACGAGGCGCTCGATGCCTCCGATCGTGCGCTCGCCTACCAGGCCGCCGGCGCCGCCTGCGTCTCGGTGCTGACGGAAGAGGCCTTCTTCCGGGGCTCGATCGCCGATCTGAGAGCCGTCCGCGGGGCGTTCGGCGCGGATCCGGGACGTCCGGCGCTGCTGCGCAAGGAGTTCATCTTCGACCACTACCAGCTGCGCGAGGCCCGCGCCAACGGAGCCGACGCCGCCCTGCTGATCGCGATGATGATCGAGCCCGGCGCGCTCGGCGAGCTGGTAGGGGGCGCGCGGGCTCTCGGAATGGAGCCCCTGGTCGAGGTGCACGACGAGCCCGAGCTCGCCGCGGCGCTCGACGCCGGGGCGCGGGCGATCGGCGTGAACAACCGTGATCTGAGGAGCTTCGACGAGGATCTGGCGACGACGGAGAGGCTCGCGCCGCTCGTCCCGGCCGGTGTGACGCTGGTCGCCGAGTCCGGGATCCGCGACGCGGCCGGTGCGGGCCGGATGCACCGGGCGGGGGCGCGGGCGCTCCTGGTCGGGGAGGCGCTCGTGGTCGCGGGCGCGGGCGGGGTCGCCGCTGCGGCCCGCGAGCTGATGCTCGTCGACGCGCCCCGCACCGCGGGCGTGGCCCGACCGTGAGCCTCGTCAAGATCTGCGGCAACCGCACGCCGGAGGACGTGCTCACGGCGGCGGAGGCGGGGGCCGATTTCGTCGGCATGATCTTCGCGCGCTCCGGGCGTCGCGTCGACGCCCAGCAGGCCAACGCGATGGTGCGCGCGCTCGGCGATCCGCTGGCCGCGCGCCCCCTCGCCGTGCCGCCGCCGGCGCGTCCGCACGTGCGCGAGGAGGCGGAGGCCTGGTTCCGCCACGGGGCTCAACTGCTCGAGTCCTACCTCCAGTCGAAGCGACCGCTCACCGTCGGCGTCTTCGCCGACCAGGAACCGGAGGAGGTGAACGCGATCGCCGAGGAGGCCGGCGTCGACCTGGTCCAGCTCGCCGGCGAGGAGAGCTGGGAGGACTGCCTGCTTCTCACCCGCCAGGCGATCCAGGTCATGCACGTCCCGCTGGCCGACCCCTCCTCCGACCCCATGGGGCTCGTCGAGCCGGGTTTCGCGGTGGGGCTGATGCTCGACTCCGCGTACGGTCCCTATCGCGGCGGCAGCGGCCGGGCCTTCGACTGGGAGGTCGCGCGCCGGGTCTCCTCGCGACTCCCGATGTTCCTCGCCGGCGGCCTCACGCCCGAGAACATGAACGAGGCGATCGCGACCGTCCGCCCGTGGGCGGTGGATGTCGCCACCGGCGTGGAGCACGCCGGGCGCAAGGATCCCGCGCTGGTGCGTGCCTTCGTCACCGCCGCGAAGAGCGAGGAGGCGTCGGCGTGAGCGGCGCGGGAGCGACGCTGCCGGACGCCCGCGGACGCTTCGGCGATTTCGGGGGGCGCTACATCCCCGAGACGCTGATGCCCGCGATCGCCGAGCTGGAGTCGGCATACCGGCGCTCGCGCACCGACGCGGCCTTCCAGCGGGAGCTGGACGGCCTGCTCGCGAGCTACGTCGGGCGCCCCACGCCCGTGACCTTCGCCGCGAACCTCTCGCAGGCGCTGGGTCCGCGCATCTACCTCAAGCGCGAGGATCTGCTGCACACCGGCGCGCACAAGATCAACGCCGCGCTCGCGCAGGCGTTGCTGGCTCGCGGGATGGGGAAGCGCCGCATCGTCGCGGAGACGGGCGCCGGTCAGCACGGCGTCGCCGCGGCCACGGCCTGCGCGCTGCTCGGCCTGGAGTGCGTCGTCTACATGGGGGCGGAGGACGTGCGCCGGCAGTCGCTCAACGTCTTCCGCATGAAGCTGCTCGGCGCCGAGGTGCGCCCGGTCGCGGCCGGGTCGCGCACGCTCAAGGACGCCATCAACGAGGCCATCCGCGACTGGGTGACCAACGTCGAGACCACGCACTACCTGATCGGGAGCGTGGTGGGCCCCCATCCCTACCCGGAGATGGTGCGCGACTTCCAGGCGGTGATCGGGCGCGAGGCGCGTGCGCAGCTGCTCGACCTCGAGGGGCGCCTCCCCACCGTCGCCGTGGCCTGCGTGGGCGGCGGCTCGAACGCGATCGGCCTCTTCCACGCCTTCCGCGACGACCCGGTGCGACTCGTGGGCGTGGAGGCGGCCGGCGAGGGCCTGCAGGGGCGCCACGCGGCGACCCTCACTGCGGGGGCCCCGGGCGTGCTCCACGGCGCTCGCTCCTACGTGCTGCAGGACGCCCACGGGCAGATCGCCGAGGCGCACTCGATCTCGGCCGGGCTCGACTACCCGGGGGTCGGGCCGGAGCATGCCTGGCTCAAGCGGGCCGCGCGCGCCGAGTACGTCTCCGTGACCGATCGCGAGGCTCTGGCCGGCTTCGAGCTGCTCTGCCGCAGCGAGGGGATCATCCCGGCGCTCGAGCCGGCGCACGCGATCGCGCACCTCTCGGCCCTGGCCGGGGAACTGGGGGACGAGGACATCGTGCTGCTCAATCTCTCGGGACGGGGCGACAAGGACATGGGAACGGTCGCCGACGCGCTCGGCCTGACGCTGTAGCGCCGTGCTCACCCACCGGAGACCCGTCCCGCCGCCGGCCCGGCCCGCCGCCGGGCCGGCGCCCGGCATCGCCCGGGCGCCGTGGCAGGCCTCCGATCTCGTTCTCGGCACGGGCGGGCTGCTGCTCGCGCTCGCGCTCGCCGTCGCCCTGATCGTGGCCCTCGGCGTCCCGGCGGAGGGCGGCGAGGAGCGGACCGTCGCGGCGGCGATCGGGATCAACGCCGCGATGGCCGGGATCGTGCTCGGCCTCGCGGCGAGGCGCGGGATCTCGCTCGCCGACCTCGGATTGCGGCGCCCGGCCCGCTGGCGGCTGCTGCCCGTCGCCTGGGCGGGCGCCTACGCCGTGCTCGCCCTCTACGCGGCGCTGCTGCTCGTGCCCGAGGCGCTCGGCCTCGATGTCTCGATGCTGCGGGAGGGCAACCCGCCGCCGATCGGCGCCGAGGCCGGGCCGGCCGCCGTCCTGCTGGCGGCATTCGCCGTGATCGCGGCGGCGCCGCTCGGCGAGGAGCTCTTCTTCCGGGGACTGCTCTACCGCGGCCTCCGGAGCCGTTCGCGGATGCTGCCGGCGCTCGCCGTGTCGGGACTCCTCTTCGGGCTCTTCCACCTCAACGTCGGCGTTCTCGTGCCCTTCACGGCCATCGGGATGCTCTTTGCCTGGGCCGTCGAGCGATCGGGCTCCCTGTGGACGTCGGTCGGCGCGCACGCCGCGTTCAACTCGCTGGCCTTCGGGCTCCACCTCGCCGGAGCCGGCTCGTGAGCGCGGGCTCCGGCGACGACCGGATCGCCCGGGCCTTCTCCCGGGCGCGCTCCGAGGGACGGCCGGCGCTGATCCCGTTTCTCCCGGTGTGCTGGCCGGAGCCGGACGCCACTCAGGAGATCGTGCGCGCGGCGGTGGAGGGCGGCGCGGATGCGGTGGAATTCGGCTTCCCGTTCAGCGATCCGCTCGCCGACGGCGTGACCAACCAGCGCGCCTACGAGGAGGCGATCGCGAACGGCGCGACGATCGAGCGGCTGCTCGCGATCAGCCGCGATCTGCGCGCGGGGGACGTTCGCGTGCCCTTCCTGATCATGGGATACTTCAATCCGCTGCTCGCCTACGGGGCGGGCAGGTTCGTGCGGGACGCCGCCGAGGCGGGCATCGACGGGCTGATCCTGGTCGACCTCCCTCCGGAGGAGGACGAGGATTTCCGGTCGCTGGCCCGGGAGGCGGGACTGCACCTGGTGTACCTGCTGGCGCCCACGTCGACCGACGAGCGAATCGCTCGCGTGGCGGAGGCCGCAAGCGGGTTCATCTACTGCGTGAGCGTCGCCGGCGTGACCGGCCCGCGAGCGGAGCTCCCCCCTGCGCTCCCCGACCTGATCGGGCGCGTGCGGGCGCGGACCCACCTCCCGCTCGCCGTCGGTTTCGGCATCTCGGCGGCGCGGCATGTGCGGGAAGTGGGTCGCATCGCAGACGGCGCGATCGTGGGGAGCGCGTTCGTGGAAGCCATCCGCGAGGCACCCCGGGAGAGCCGGGCCGAGCAGGTCCGGGAGTTCGTGAGGGGAATCGCCGGCCGTGAGCCAGCCGCGTCGGGAGCGGACTGAGCGGGACTCTCGGGGGGTGGCGCCGACGCCGCGCCCCGGACCCGCCGCGTCCCCGGGCGGCCGGGCTCTGGCCGGCAGCTTTGGGCGCCGGGCGCCGACCCGCGTCGCCAGCGGCGCGGGGAGCCGGTAGGGCGGGGACGTCCGCCCCACCCGGCCGTCCGATGAGACGTCGTGAGTGCACACGGGATGGGGGCACACGCGCCATGCCGGTCCGCGGTATCCGGGGCGCCACAACGGCGGCGACGAACTCGCGCGAGGCGATCCTCGAGGCGACGTCGGAGCTGCTCGAGTGCCTCGTGCGCGCCAACGGCGTGCGACGCGAGGACGTTGCCTCGATTCTCTTCAGCACGACGCCGGACCTGAACGCGGAGTTCCCCGCCGTCGCCGCGCGTACGGCTGGCTGGACGGAGGTCGCGCTGCTCTGCACACACGAGATGATGGTGCCGGGCAGCCTCCCGCAGTGCGTGCGCATCCTGATTCACGTCAACACGGATCGGCCCGCGGACGAGATGGAGCACATCTACCTGAGGGGAGCCCGGGCGCTGCGTCCCGATCTCACGATCGAGCCGGAGTCCGGGGCCCCGGAGGAGTCATCGTGATCGTTGTGATGAGTATGGGACACGAGCCGGAGCAGCGAGACGCCGTCGTCGGCCGGATCCGCGAGCTCGGGTTGCGAGAGCGCGAAATCATCGGCGTCGAGCGCACGGTCATCGCCGTGCTGGGGCAGGTCTACCCCGAGCTCCGTGACGAGTTCGCGACGATGGAGGGCGTCGACGACGTGGTGCGCATCTCCAAGCCGTACAAGCTTGCCTCACGGGAGACGCATCCCGAGGACACCGTCGTCGATCTGCCGTACGGGGTTCGCGTCGGGGGCGGCAAGACGGTGCTGATAGCCGGCCCCTGCTCGATCGAGAGCGAGGAGCAGCTCTTCGAGGCGGCCCGTGCGGTCCGCCGCTCGGGCGCGCACATCCTGCGCGGCGGCGCCTTCAAGCCCCGTACGTCTCCCTACGCCTTCCGCGGGCTGGGCCTGGAGGGGTTGCGGTTGCTCGCGGCGGCCGGCGCCGAGCTCTCGATGCCGGTCATCACGGAGCTTCTCTCCGAGCGAGATGTGGAGTCCGTCGCCGAGTACTCGGACGTGCTGCAGATCGGCGCCCGCAACTCGCAGAACTTCTCGCTGCTGGACGAGGTGGGTCGCGTCGGGAAGCCGGTCATGCTCAAGCGAGGCCTCGCGGGCACCATCGAGGAGTGGCTGCTCGCCGCCGAGTACATCCTCTCCCACGGGAACTCGCAGCTGATCCTCTGCGAGCGAGGCATACGGACGTTCGAGGTCGCGACGCGCAACACGCTGGACCTCAACGCCGTCGCCATGGTGAAGCGGCTCTCCCACCTGCCCGTCCTCGCCGATCCCTCGCACGGGACCGGGAAGTGGTACCTGGTGCAGCCGATGGCGCTCGCGTCCCTCGCCGCAGGGGCGGACGGCGTGATGGTCGAGGTGCACCCGAGCCCCGATCACGCGCTCTCGGACGGGGCGCAGTCGCTGACCCCCGACAACTTCGATGTGCTGATGCAGCGTGCGCGCGCCGTCGCCGAGGCGGTCGGGCGGCCGCTCCACGCGCTCCCGGCGGCGGCCTCCCGATGAGCGCGGATCTCGTGTGACGGCAGGCCGGGAACAGGAGGCGCCCCGCGCGGGCGTGCCGGACGCCCGCAGCGGGGACGACGCGGCCCCGTTCGCGCTGAGGCTTCCCGCCTTCGAGGGACCGCTCGACCTGCTGCTGCAGCTGATTGAGCGCCGCGAGCTCGACGTCACGGCGGTCTCGCTGCTCGAGGTCACCGAGCAGTACCTCGCGCACCTGCGGGCGGCCGACCGCATCGATGTCGCGCGCCTCGCCGAGTTCATCGCGATCGGCGCCCGGCTGCTGCTCCTGAAGTCTCGCGCCCTGCTCCCGCGCGCCCCGGAGGAGGGGGAGGAGAGCGCCGAGGAGGACGACGCCGAGGCGCTCGTCGCCGCCCTCCGCGAATACCGGCGCTACCGGGATCTCGCCGGCGAACTCCGCGCACGCGGCGAGGCGGGACGCTCCTACCGGCGCGAGGCGCCGGCGCCGGAGCGCCCCCCGGGGAGCGGCCTCGACGGGGTGGAGATGGAGACGCTGGCGGCGATCCTGCGCGGCGTGCTCGAGCGCTTCGCCGCGGAGCAGGACTCCGGCGTCACCCCGGTGCAGCGGGAGCGCGTCCGCCTGCGAGACCGGATCGAGGTGCTCGTCGCGCGGCTGGAAGAGGAGCGCCGCCTCTCCTTCCGCAGCCTGCTGGAAGGTGCACGCTCGCGCCTGCAGGTCGTCGTCGACTTCCTCGCCGTGCTGGAGCTGATCAAGGCAGGCTTCGTCGAGGCGACGCAAACCACGCCCTTCGGCGACATCGAGCTCGAACGCCGGCCCGGCGCCCTGCCGCCCGTGCCCGCGCAGCTCGCCCTCGATCTCCCCGACCAGTAGCCGTGCCGCCGCACCTGCGCGGTGCTACGATCGCTCCGTCCACCGGCCCCGGCCGCCAGCGAAGGGATCCCCACCGCCCGTGCTGCTGGTCCGCGAGGAGTTGCGCCGCGGGGTCCCTCCCGGCGGGAGCGCGGTGACGCTGGGCGTCTTCGACGGCGTCCACCGCGGGCACGGCGCGCTCGTCGGGCGGCTGTGCCGGGAGGCCGGAGCCAGGCGCCTGACTCCCGGCGTCGTGACCTTTCACCCGAGCCCGATCTCGGTCTTTCGCCCCGACATCCCGCTCGCCTATCTCGAGTCGCTCGAGCGCCGCGTGGAGCTGCTGGGCGAGCTCGGGGCAGGATTCGTGACGGTCGTGAGCTTCACCTCGGAGCTCGCCCAGGTGAGCGCCGGCGACTTCGTGCGGCTGCTCGCCGAGGAGACGCGCGCCCGCTTGCTCGTCGTCGGGGGCGACTTCGCGCTGGGGCGCGGGCGCGAGGGGACGCCGGAGCGCCTCGCGGAGCTCGCCGCTCCGCACGGCGTCGAGGTCATCTCCGTCGGGCTCGTGGCCGAGGAGGGGAGCAAGGTCTCCTCCACGCGCATCCGCCAGGCCCTGGCCGCCGGCGAGATGGAGCAGGTCGGGCGGCTCCTCGGTCGCCCCTACTCGCTGCGCGGCCCGGTCCTGCGCGGTGACGAGCGCGGGCGCCGCATCGGGTTCCCGACCCTGAACATCGGCGTCAGCCCCGACCGCGCCCTGCCGCCAAACGGCGTCTACGTCTGCCGCGCGGGCGTCGGCGGCGCCCGCTACAACGCCGTCACGAACATCGGCGTCCGGCCCACCTTCGATGGAAGCAGCCGGCAGGTGGAGACGCATCTCCTCGACTTCTCCGGCGACCTCTACGGCGAGCACGCCTCCATCGATCTCCTGCACCGGCTGCGGGCGGAGCGGCGCTTCTCCGGTGCGGACGCCCTGATCGAGCAGATCGGGCGGGACGTGGCCGAGAGCCGGGGCTATCTCTCCTCGCGGGTGCCGGCGTGAGCCGGCAGATGGCAGCGGTCGACGAGCAGCTCGCCGTGCTGCTGCGCGGGACGGAATTCGGCGATCCGCAGACGCGGCGCGTGATGGCGTCCGAGCTGCGCGAACGGCTTAAGGAGGATCGCCCGCTCCGCGTCTACTGCGGCTACGATCCGACCGCGGTCGACCTGACGCTCGGTCACACCCTCACCATGCGCAAGCTTCGCCAGTTCCAGGATCTGGGCCACGACGTCACCTTTCTCGTCGGGACCTTCACCGCCCTCGCCGGGGGCGACCCCTCCGACAAGGACCGGCACCGGCCGATGCTGAGCGCCGAGCAGGTGCGCACCAACGCCGAGACCTACCTCCACCAGGCCTTCCGCATCCTCGACCGCGAGCGCACGACGGTACGCGAGAACGTCGAGTGGCTCGCCGATCTGCGCTTCGAGGAGGTGCTCCGGCTCTGCTCCCACTTCACGGTCGCGCAGTTCCTCGAGCGGGAGAACTTCCAGCGCCGGTGGGAGCGCCGCGATCCGATCCACCTCTCGGAGCTGCTCTACGCGATCCTGCAGGCCTACGACGCCGTCTCGCTCGAGACCGACGTCCAGGTGGGAGGGTCGGAGCAACTCTTCAACCTGATGGCGGGGCGGACGCTGCAGCGCGAGTTCGGGCAGAGGCCGCAGGTCGTGCTCACCGTCCCGATCCTGGTGGGGACCGACGGCCGGCTCAAGATGTCGAAGACGACCGGGAACTACATCGGAGTCGATGAGCCTCCGGCCGACATCTACGGGAAGGTGATGTCCATCCCGGACTCGGCGATCGGCGACTACTTCACGCTGCTGACGCCGCTCACGGCGGAGGAGGTCGCGGCGATCCTCGGCCGCGTGCGTGCGGGCGAGCTCCCGGCGATGGAGGCGAAGAAGCGGCTCGCGCACGCCATCGTCGCCTCGCTTCACCCCGAACGGGCCGCCGATGAGGCGCAGAGCTACTTCGAAGCGACGATCCAGCGCGGCGAGACTCCCTCCGCGATGCCCGAGCACGCGCTCGGCGGCGCGCCCCCGCAGGCGCGAGCGCTGCACCGCGTGCTCGTCGCATCCGGGCTCGCCGCGAGCAGCGCCGAGGCGAAGCGGCTGGTGTCGCAGGGTGCGGTCGCCGTGAACGGGGAGCGCGTCGCCGAGACGACGCGGCCGCTTGCGCCGGGTGACGAGCTGCGGGTCGGCCGGCATCGTTTCCTGCGCGTCGTCGCGGGCACGGAGCGCGATCGCTGAGGTGATAAGGTACGCGCACATCCGGCGGATGCCGGCGGGGGCCGCAGATGCTCGATGGCGGGTTCGACGTCGACGTCGACCACATCGCACGCACGATCGCCGAGGCGGAGGTCGTCTGCCTCTACTTCCCGCTGCTCCGCACGACGCTTCTGATCGATGCCCGCACCTCTGAGGGCGTCACCCCCCTGGTGCGGCTGGTGCCCATTGCCGCGAGCGCCGGCGAACGGCTGCGCTCGCTGAGGCGCCTGCGCTCCCAGCTTCCGCGCCCCGACTCGATCACGACGATTCTCTGGACGCGGCGCGTGGGGGCGCTTCGCCGTCTCGGGGTCTGGGAGTGCCTCCTCGAACGGCTCGCCGCGACCGGCGACGGCTCGGCGCCCGGGCGGGCGGAGGCCTGCCTCGACGAGCTCGGCGTGCTCGAGCGGCGCGAGCTGCGCCGCGCGCTCACCGGCGAGCAGCACCGCACTCTGTGGGGCCGCCCCGGTGTCGGCGATGCAGCGGAGAGCGGTCCCGACGACGGCGCGATCCCGTAGCGGACGGGGCCGGGCGGTCGCTACCCGGCGTCCGCGGCGAGCTCCTTCAGAACCTGCTCCTGGACGTGGGCCGGCACGTCGGCATAGCGCGCGAACTCCAGCGAGAAGCGGCCGCGCGCGCCGGTCAGCGCGCGCACGTCCGCGGCGTATCGCTGTACCTCGGCCAGCGGCGCCTCGGCCGTCACGGCGGAGAAGGCGCCCGCGGGCTCGACGCCGTGAACCTGGGCGCGGCGCCCGTTGAGGTCGCTCATCACGTCGCCCAGGTTCTCGCTCGGTGCGCGGATCACCAGCCGCACCAGCGGCTCGAGGAGCTGGGGGCGGGCATCGAGGATCCCCTGCCGGAGGGCCTGCGACGCGGCGATCTTGAAGGCCATCTCCGAGGAGTCGACGGAGTGCGAGGAGCCGTCGAGCAGGGTGACCCGCAGGTCGACCACGGGCGAGTGGGCGACCGGGCCGTCGGGGAGCGTCTCGGCGATCCCCTTCTCGACCGCGGGTATGAACTGGCGCGGCACATTGCCCCCGACGACCTTCTGCGCGAACTCGAAGCCGTCGCCGCGCGTGAGCGGCTCCAGCTGGATGACGACGTGCCCGTACTGGCCGTGGCCGCCGGTCTGCTTCTTGTGCTTGTACTCGGCCCGCGCCGGTGCGCTGATGGTCTCCCGGTAGGGCACGCGCGGCACCGCCATGTCGACGTCGACGCTGAAGTTCTGGGCGAGCCGGTCCCGGACGTCGGCGACCTGCGCGTCCCCGAGCGTGAGCATCACGAGCTCCGCCGTGTCGGGATCGCGCTCGACGCGGATGGTGGGGTCCTGCTCGCGGATGCGCGCGAGGGCGGTCGAGAGCTTGTCGACGTCCGACTTCGTGCGCGGCCGGATGGCGGTGCGGTAGGCCGGCACGGGGAGCGGGATCGCGGCCACGCGGACCGATTCCGCCTCCGATCCGACGAACGAGTCCCCGGTGAGCGTGTGCTGGAGCTTCGCCGCGACGCCGATATCGCCGGCGACGAGCTCGGGCACCTCGATCTGCTCCTTGCCGCGCTGGATGTAGAGGTGGCCGAGGCGCTCCGTCTGCCCGCGCTGCACGTTCAGCGGGTGCGCGTCGGCCCGCAGCGTGCCGGAGAGAATGCGCAGGAACGTCAGGCGGCCGACGAAGGCGTCGGCGGTGGTCTTGAAGACCTGCGCGACGAGCGGGCCCTCCCCGGTGGTCGCGAGGCTGCCGTCCTCGGTGGCGTGCTCCCGCCCCACGGGGGAGGGGGCGTAGGCCGCGAGGGCGTCGAGCAGCGCCGCGATCCCGACGCCCTCCTTCGCGGAGGCGGGGAGCACGGGAATGACCTGGCCGCTGTCCATCGCCGCGGCGAGGGCGGCGGCGAGGGTCTGCGGGGTGATCTCCTCGCCCTCGAGGTAGCTGATCAGGAGGTCGTCGTCGGTCTCGGCGACCGCCTCGAGGAGCTGCTCGTGCGCCGCCTCGATCTCGTCGGCGAGCTCGTCGGGCGTCTCGGCGCCCTCGCCGCTCACTCCGGCGCGGACGCGTCCGGCCACGAGGTCGACGATCCCCGAGAACGCCGTCGCCTGGCCCACCGGCAGCGCGAGCGGCACCAGCCGCTGCCCGAAGCGCTCGCGGAGCGATTCGAGCACGCGCGGGAAGTTGGCGTTCTCGCGGTCCATGCGGTTGACGACGACCAGGCGCGGCAGGCCGGCGCGCTCGGCGTATTCCCAGGCGACCTCGGTCCCGCCCTCGATCCCAGCCACCGCATCGACCACGACGAGCGCGGCGTCGGCCGCGTGCACTCCCGAGGCCATGTCACCCTCGAAGTCCGGCGAGCCGGGGGTGTCGATGACGTTGATGCGGGTCTCGCCCCACTCGACGGGGAGCATGGCGAGCGAGATCGAGTAGCGGTGCCGCTGCTCGAGCGGATCGAAATCGCCGACCGTGTTCCCGGCGTCGACCGATCCCGCCCGGTCGATCGCCCCCGACTGCAGGAGCATCGCCTCGCCGATGGTGGTCTTGCCGGCGCCGTGATGTCCGAGCAGGACCACGTTTCGAAGCTGTCCAGAGGCGTAGGCTCGCATCGATGTCCCCCCTGCCGAGTGAGCGCGCATCGTACTGCGCCGCTCGCCGGGCCCACAACGCGGCTCCCGCCGGGGGCGGGAGCCGCGGCCGCACGCACGGGGCGGTGCGGCGGCGCCGGCGGACGGTGCCCGCGAAGAGGACGAATCCGGGGCGTCCCCGTCCGTCGTATATGTAGTGGGCGGGTTCGGATGGGGCACCGGAGGGGATTCGGCGGCACCCCATCCGCCCCCGCCCATACTACCCCGCGCCGAGCCGGTGGTGCCGGGGGCGTGGCGGTCTCGCCGCGGCCTCCGCCGCTCCGCGCTCCTGTATGGTGGCGCCATGTGCGACACGCATGGCAACCGCGGCTGGTTCCTCAGTCCCGTGTCGAACTGGCGCAGCTACGAGGCGCCGTTTCACGTCAAGCTGCGCCTCGCGGCGCGCAACACCTGGCACAAGGTCATAAACCTGTCGCTTTGCTGCGGGCGCGGCGGTGAGCCCGGCTGCTGAGGGACCTCGGCTCCCGCGTCCGGTCGGGACGCGAAGGACTAGGTCGGGCCCGATTCTCGGCCGCGCGGGGAGCTGCGGGAGAGAGCAGCGACCGCGAGCTGGCGGCGGCGGGATCGTGGGGGCGCCTGCCGTCCGGCGAGGCGCCGGTGAGGAAGCGGGATCAGATGGAGTGGCAAGACACCGCCGAGGAAGCGGCCTTCCGCGCGGAGGTGCGCGACTTTCTCGCGACCGAGTTGCCGGAGCGCTACCGCAGGCTCGCCGCGCACAACCGCATCGTGCGGCGCGTGTGGCAGAAGGACCGTCTTTCCTCCGAGCCCGGGCGGCGCGAGACGGCCCGGCTGTGGGCCGAGGCGCTGTCTCGCCGGGGGTGGTTCGCGCCGCACTGGCCGCGCGAGTACGGAGGCGCCGGCCTCGGCCCGGCGGAGCAGTTCGTCTTCAACGAGGAGATGGCGCGCGTGGATGCGCCCTCCGTGCAGGGGGTGGGCGTCGGCTTCCTCGGCTCTGCCCTCATCATCCACGGCACGGACGAGCAGAAGCGGACCCACCTGCCTCGCATCCTGGACGGCTCGGTGGTCTGGGCGCAGGGCTTCTCCGAGCCCGGCGCCGGCTCCGATCTCGCCGGCCTCACGACGCGCGCCGTCCGGGACGGGGATGAGTACGTCCTGAGCGGGCAGAAGATCTGGACCTCGGACGGGCACGAGGCGGAGTGGATCTGCGTGCTCGCGCGCACCGATCCCGATCTCCCCCGCCACCGCGGCGTCTCGTTCCTGCTGGCCGACATGCGGCAGCCGGGCATCGAGCTCCGGCCCCTCATCAACCTGAACTGGCGCCACGCCTTCAACGAGACCTTCTTCGACGGCGCCCGCGTTCCCGTCACCAACCGCGTGGGCGAGGAGAACCGCGGCTGGTACGTCGCGATGACGGTGCTCGACTTCGAGCGTTCGAACGTCGCCGGCGCCGTCGAGGCGCGCCGGCTCCTCTCGCGCCTGATCGCGGACGCGAGCGGGCAGGGGGCGGAGCGCGCCCGGCTCGGCCGGCTCGACTCCGTGCGTCAGCAGGTCGCGCAGCGCTGGGTCGAGGCGGAGGTCCTCTACGGCTTCTCCGCCCAGATCATCTCGATCGAGAAGGCAGGCCTCGTGCCGAACCACGAGGCCTCGGTCTCGAAGGTGTTCGGATCGGAGCTGGCGCAGGCCATCGCGCGCACGGGCGCCTCCACATACGGGCTCTACAGCCTGCTCTGGGACCCGGACGACGCGCGCTCGCCGCTCGAGGCCTTCTTCGCGCAGGCGTACGTCGAGAGCCTCTCGCGGACGATCGCCTCGGGGACATCCGAGATCCAGCGCAACGTCATCGCCACGCGAGGTCTCGGCCTCCCGCGCGGCTAGCGATCCGGGGAAGCGCTCGACCGGCCGCGCCGGCGCGCACCCGCAAGCGCCTCCCGCCACCAGCCGGCGCGCGCCCTCGATCCCCGGTCGGCACGCTGATCCCCGGATCGCCAGGGCCCCCGGCAGGCTCGATCGTGGGATCTTCCCCGGGGGCGTTGCCCGGGAGCGAACGCGGGCGACGGATCGCGCGCTCGCGCCTCTCGGCGCCGCCCCGGCGCCGGGCACGGCCGCTCCCGCCACGCGCGTGCGTACGAGGGTGGCAGTGCTATGACCGAAGGATAGTACTAGCTAATACTAGATCATCGTGTGTAGAGCAGTAGAATATGTGGCGACACGAAATGCAGCATTACGTATGAGCGGATGGTGGAATGGTGTGCACCCTGATATCGGCTCGCGCGGTCATCTCTCGCAGTGGCGCCGGGGCGACGTCGCCGGGCCGGCGCCTCGCACGTGTGGGCGTGCTTCTCGCGGCGGCGGCTCTCACGCTGGGAGCGTGGGCCTGCGGGGACGGGGCGGGTGAGTCCGTCACCGTCTATTCCGGCCGCAGCGCCGAGCTCATCGGACCGCTGATCGAGCGCTTCGCGGAGGAGGAGGGAGTCGACGTCCGGGTGCGCTACGCCGGTACGTCGGAGCTCGCGGCCCTCCTGCTGGAGGAGGGCGACCGCAGTCCCGCCGATCTCTATATCGCCCAGGACGCGGGCGCCCTGGGCGCGGTTGAGGCGGCCGGCCTGCTCGCGCCGCTCGACGACGCCCTGCTCGACCGCGTCGCCCCGGCCTTCCGCTCGCGGTCCGGGCGCTGGGTGGGGCTCTCCGGGCGCGCGCGGGTCGTCGTCTACAACCGGGAGACCCTCGCGCCGGAGGATCTCCCGCGCTCCATCCTCGACTTCGCCGATCCCGGCTGGGCGGGGCGCGTCGGCTGGGCGCCCGAGAACGGTTCGTTCCAGGCCTGGGTCACCGCCCTCCGCGTCTCCCAGGGCGAGCCGGCCGCCCGGGCATGGCTCGAGGCGATGCGGGCCAACCGCACCGCCGCCTACCCGAACAACACCTCGATCGTGCAGGCCGTGGCCAGCGGCGAGATCGACGCCGGGTTCGTGAACCACTACTACCTGCATCGCTTCCTGGCCGAGGAGGGCGACTCGTTCGGCGCGCGAAACCACTACACCGCGCCCGGCGATGTCGGGACGCTCGTGAACGTGGCGGGCGCGGCGATCCTCGAGAGCGCCGGGAACCGCGAGGGCGCCGCGCGGCTGATCGCCTTCCTGCTCGGCGAGGAGGCGCAGCGCTACTACGCGGAGGAGACGCTCGAGTACCCCCTGGTGGACGGCGTGCCGAGCTCGGCCGACCTGCCGAGCATCGCCGACCTGCGGCCGCTCGACATCGATCTGAGCCGCCTGGAGGATCTCGAGGCGACGCTGCGCCTGCTGCGCGAGGTGGGCGCGCTGCAGTAGGGGCGGCCGCCGCCCGCGGCCGTCACCGGCGGGAGGGGTGGAGCGGCTACGCTCGCGCCGCCGGCGCCCGGCCGAGCGCCGCCCGGAGCGCGCCCTCGATTCCCGGCTGCCGGTGCTCGAAGCCGAGCTCCCGCAGGCGCGCGGGCACCGCCCGCTGGCTCGCCAGCAGCGCCTCGTCGGCGAGCCCGCGGCCGAACTGCAGCCGGAGTGCGAAGGCCGGCAGCCGCATCACGGCGGGCCGCCCCACGGCACGTGCCAGGGCCCGGGTGAACTCGGCGTTGGTGACCGGCGGAGCCACCACGTTCAGCGCGCCCGCCATCTCCTCGTCGGTGAGGGCGCGCTCGAAGGCGGCGAGATGGTCGGCGACGCTCACCCACGGCATCCACTGCCGTCCGCTCCCGAGCGTCGCGCCCAGCCCGAGCCGGAAGACGCGCACCAGCCGGTTCAGGAAGGCGGGGGTCTCCACGACCACGCCCGTTCTCGCCCGCACGACGCGGACGCCGAGGTCCTCGGCCCTCTTCGCCTCCGTTTCCCACGCCTCGCAGAGGTCGGCGAGAAAGCCCGCTCCCCGCGGTGCCTCCTCGGGCAGCTCGCGGTCGCGCCCGTCGCCGTAGTATCCGGTCGCGGAGGCGCTGATCAGGACGGGGGGCCTCGGATCGAGCGTCGCGAGGTGCTCGACCAGCGTGCGGGTCGAGTCGACGCGGCTCCGCCAGAGAACCTCGCGACGAGCGGCCGACCAGCGCGCCGTCGCGATCGAGGCGCCGCTCAGGTGGACGACGGCGTCCGTCCCCTGGAGTGCGCCGTCCCGGACCCATCCGCTCGCCGGGTGCCAGTGCGCCCGAGGGTCGTCCGGTTCGCCGCGTCTGACGCGAAGGACCTCGTGCCCGGCACGGGCGAGCCGCTCCGCCAGCGCGCCTCCGAGGAAACCGGAGCTACCGGTGATCGCGACCAGCATCGCTCTCTCCTCCCGCCCGCGGGATCGACCGGGCGCCCCGCCCCCTCGCACGCGGCACGCCGGGCCGAGGCTAGCGTACCTCCGGGATGCGCGCAGGCCGCGGTCGCGCCGGGGAGGGAGCGCGCGCTACGCCCACTGGTCGGTGTTCATGGAGAGCGGCAGCACCTCGATGTAGGCGCCGCCGGTGAGGCGGGGATGCGGGCGCAGGATGCTCCCCGACGGGCCCGGAGCGCGCGCGACGGCGACGCCCGCGGCTTCCAGCTCGTCGCCGAGCCGGTCCGGATCGGCGGTCGCCCAGGCAACGATGTAGACGCCCTCGCCCCCGGCCCCGGAGTCGAGCTCGAGAGCCCGCATGCGGCCGGCGACGGGACTCGCCTCGGCGAGCGGGAGCAGCAGCGTGAAGATGCGCCGCGTGCCGAAGCCGACCCACTGCGTGGCGAGGGCCGCGGCGGGGATCTCCTGCCGCTGCCCGATGGTCTCCATCCCGAAGAGCCCGGCGAGATTCCCGGCGGCCGCCTCGTGGCTCCGGACGGCGACGCCGACGTGCGAGAGCCGCAGCAGGGAGCCGTCGTCGCCCGGGGCGGGGGACCCGCCCGGCGCGGCTTCCCGGATCTCCATGCGCACGCCGTGGGTGCGCCGGTGATCGGGGCGGAGTGCGCCGGCATCGCCCCGCTCGAAGGCGACGCCCGCCGCGCGCCAGCGACTCGCGAGCGCCTCCGTGTCCGGGGTCTCCCAGACGCCGCGGTAGAAGCCCTCGCCTCCGGGGTTGCGCTCCGTCGCCCGCCGGCGCATCAGCGCATCGAGCACGCCGCCCGGCCGCACCGGTTCGACGAGCCGGACCCGCTCGACCGCTCCGCCGAGCGCCAGCCACCGCGCCCCCTCCGCCGGATCCTCCCCCGACGCGAGCTCGCTCATTCCGAGCAGGCGCTCGTAGCCCCGGCGCGCGTCGGCGAGGGAGCGCACGGCGACCAGGTAGTGAGTGAGCCGCAGCCCCGCCATCGACCCCTCCACGTCCCGGGCGCCCGCTACCAGGAGTTGAGCAGGTTGCGGTGCGTGCTCCAGACCGTCGTCTTGACGACGAGGCAGTCCTCCGAGAGCGCCCACGGATCGATCTCGCCGCGGACGACCCAGCCGGTCTCGTGCTCGGCGACGTGGGCGGAGTAGGCGAGGTCGAGGATCGTCCGCTGCAGCTCGCGGTAGCCGGAGCCCTGCCGCTCCGGCTCCGAGGCGGCGACCTCCCCGATGCGCCGCGCCAGGTCGCCGTCGCGTAGGACGAGGCCGCCGTGGATCCCCATCGGCGGGTCGTAGTCGTGCCCGAGGTCGTAGCGCGCCTCCGTGAGCGCATGGCCGCAGTCGTGCAGGAACCACATCGGCGGCCGGCCGCCGATGGCGGCGATAGGGTCGGGCCAGCGCAGCAACCGCGCCTCGGCGCGCACCCCGATCGCGGCGAGGGCCGGCAGCGCGAGCTCCGCGAAGCGCAGCGACTCGTAGGTCGGATCGATGTAGAGCTCGGTCTCGACGCCGTCCGGGTATGCGCTCGCCGCCACCAGCTCGCGCGCCCGCGCGAGATCGGTCTCGTAGTTCCAGAGATCGGGAGCATGGTGCCCGGAGACGCTCGTCACCGGGCTGCGGCTCTGCCGCGCGTAGCCGTGGTAGACGCGCTCGAGGATGAGCCGGTAGGGGAGCGCGTAGCAGACCGCCTGCCGCAGGAGCCGGTCGTCGAAGGGAGGAGCCGTGAAGTCGAACTGCAGCGTCGAGTGGTTGGCACGGACGCGGTGGATCGAGAACCCGGGCCGCCCCTCGAAGCGGGCCAGCTCCTCCGGGTAGAGGCCGACGAGGAGGTTCGCGTCGCGGCGCTCGACCATCCGCAGCGCCTGCTCGCGCGTCTCCACGCCGACCTGCAGCAGCGACTCGATCCCGGGCCGGCCGGCCCAGTACTCCTCGCGGCCGCGCATCTCGATCAGGTCGTCCTGCTGGCTCTCCAAGGCGAACGCCCCGAAGCCCGCGGGGTGGCGCGAGAGCCAGCCGGTCGCCCACGGGTCGTCGGGGGTGGCGTGCGCTCGCGCCTCCGTCGAATCGAAGACCTGGTTGGTGGAGAAGATCAGGTACTGCGGGAACTCCGGGTTCGGGCGCCGGAGGTCGAAGCGCAGCGTGCGGTCGTCGAGGACGCGCACGTCGCTCGCCTCGGCGACTCCCGCCATCCGCCGCGAGCGCCACCGACCCACGCGCCGCAGGGCGTAGGCGCGCTCCCAGCTCCAGCGCACGTCCTCGGCCGTGAGCGCCCGGCCGTGGTGGCTGATCACGCCCTCGCGCAGGCGGACCGTCCAGCTGCGCGCGTCGGCCGAACCCTCCCAGCGCTCGGCGAGACGCGGGAGCACGTCGGAGGCCACCGGCCGCCGCACGCCGTCTGCGTCCAGGGCGATGCGCGGGCTGGTGAGCGGCTCGTAGGCGGTGTGGATGGTGTGGTTCTGCGCCACGTGCGAGCCGTCGGTGTCCCAGCCGTCGCGCACGGCTCCGAGCGAGTGCGGCATCACGAGCCGGGTCCGGGACGGGGCGTACGACACCTAGGCACCCTCCCATCGCATCTCGGCGAAGGGGAGCCGGTTGTCCGGATACCAGCTGTATCCCTCGAGCTCCGCGACGTGCGCGACGTAGAAGCGGATGTCGCAGAGCGGGATCAGCACGGCGTCGGCGTTGTGCAGCCGCTGGAGCCGGCGCGCGGCCTCCTCCCAGGGGCGGCCGTGGCCGGCCTCGACCAGGTGGCGGAGCGCCTCGAAGAACTCCTGGTTCTCGTAGTGGAAGGGGAAGAGGCGCATGCGGCCGGGCCCCCAGTCGTGGACGTAGGCGTAGTTCGGATCGGAGACGCGCATCCCGCGCCCGTCCGGGAATCCGCGCAGCATGATCGGCGCGGCGTTACCGGCGCGGATCTCGCCGGCCAGGTCGCTGCTGTCGAGCGTGAGCCTGACGCCGATGCGGGAGAGGCCGTCGGCGACCACCTCGGCGACCGCCTCGAATCCGTCGGAGGGCAGGACGCGCAGCGTGGTCTCGAAGCCTCCCGCGCCCTTGGAGGCGGCGAGCAGCTCGCGCGCCCGCGGCACGTCCTCCTCGTAGGGCCAGCTCGCGGGGTCGTAGCCGGGGGAGTCGCTGCGCACCCAGCTGTGCCAGCGCTCGGTGCGCCCGTCGAACGCCGACCCCAGCACCGCCGCGTAGGGCGTCGCGTGCGCGATCGCCTGGCGGACCAGCGGGTCGTCGAGCGGCTCCGCGGCCGGATCGAGGTGGAGCGCGATGCCGGAGAACGAGGCGGGCCGCACGCGGAGCCGCGCCCGGCCGCCGCGCGGACGGGCCAGCAGCGGGAGCTCGGCGGACGGGACGTTGGGGACGAGGTCGACCTCGCCCGCGAAGAGCCCGGCGAGCGCCTCCTCGCGCGAGGGGTAGCGCCCCAGGTGCACCTCGCCGATCGGCGGACGGCCGCGCCAGTAGCGATCGCGCGCGGCGATCGTCACGCCGTCGTCGGTGCGCTCGACGAGCCGGTAGGGCCCGAAGCCCAGCGAGCGGCTCCCGATCAGATCCTTTCCCCACGGGTCGTCCTCGCCGAGGTGCGGGAGGACGGCGGCGCTGTCATAGAGGCCGGGGGGGTTCTGCGCCATGGTGCGCGGCAGCGCCGGGTTCGGGGCGCTCAGGTGGAAGGCGACCGTGTAGCGGTCGAGGACCTCGACGTCCGCCCCGTCCTGCACGGAGGAGACGCGGGCCACCCACTTCCCGACGTCCCGCAGTCCGAAGGCGCGCTCCCAGCCCCAGCGGACGTCCTCGGCTGTTAGCTCGTTCCCGTCCTCGGAGTAGACGCCCGACCGCACGCGGAACGTGCAGGTGCGACCGTCCTCCGACCACCACCACGCCTCGGCCAGGACCGGGCGGAGCCGGTGCCAGTCGGCGCGCGAGACCCCGCGCTCGTCCAGGTAGGCGCGGGGAGAGGTGAGCTGGTCGTAGAAGCTTCCCACCAGATCGGCGCCCGCGGAGTCGCGGAATCCGGCCGGCTGCTCGCAGTCGAAGACGCGGGGCGCGGTGTCGATCCCCACGCGAAGCGTCCGCGCCACGTGTACCCCCTCCGCCGCGCGGCCGCCGGGCGCGCCCGGGAGCCGCACTCCGATCCCGCAGGCGCACTCTAGCGCGTCCCGGCCTCCCTGACGCCCGCCGCCTCCCCGCCGGGCCCGCGGCGGAAGACCGCGAGCCAGATCGTGTCGGTGCCGGGCGCGGTCCAGGCGACGCGGTGCCGGAGCCCGGCGGGAAGATCGATCCAGTCGCCCGGAGCGAGCTCGACCACGGCGCCGTCCGCGAGCTCGAGCCGGGCCGCCCCCGCCACGAGCAGCACCCACTCGTCCTCATCCTGCTCGTACCACGAGCCGCGCTCCGTGGCGTGCCCCCGCGAGACGATGCGCTCGATGCGCGAGGCGGTTCCGTCCACGAGCACGGTCGTGAGCTCCGCGGGCAGGTCGCGCGGGATGCCGGCGAGCAGGGAGTCGCGCCTCGGCGCGCCCGTCACGATTCGGCCCGGGGCGCGGGGCCGAGCTCCAGCCGCATCACGTGCCGCCTGCGGCCGGCCCGACCCGTCTCGACGAAGCCGGCCGCGAGGAAGGTGGAGCACCTGCCCATGAAGCCGTAGCTCGGCGAGTCGGGATCCACCGGGTACCCCTCGACCACGTCGGCCCCGTGCCGGCGCGCGAGGTCGACGGCCGCCTCGAGCAGGCGGCCGCTGATGCCGCGTCCGCGGAGGGGCCTCTTCGCGAAGAAGCAGGCGACCGACCACACCGAGACGCCCTCGGGATCCGTCGCCCCGCCGAGGGCGCGGTAGCTCTCGCGCGGCGCCACCGAGCACCAGGCGACCGCTTCGCCCCGCTCGTAGGCGAGGAGCCCCACCGGCGTTCCCTGCTCGACGATCCGCCCCAGCGCGTCGCGCTTGGAGTCGTTGCTCCCGCCGCCGCCCCGGCGCCAGAGCATGCACCAGCAGTAGCTCGGCCCGCCGCGCGCCTCGAAGAGGCGCCTCAGGTCCGGCCAGCGCTCGGGCGTGACCGCCCGGAACGTGAGTGCGAGCGGGGTGGCGTCCACGTCTCTCCCTCCGACTGCCGCGATGGTACCGTTGCCCGGGCGGCAACCGCGGCCGGGTCCCGGGCGCGGCGGTGCGAGGAGGCAGAAGATGGAATTTGGCGACTCCCCGGAGGAGGCGGCGTTCCGGGAGCAGGTGCGCGACTTCGTCGGCGAGAGCTTCGATCCGCGTCTCGTCCCCGCGGGCTGGCAGCAGTACCCCGATCCCCGCGACGAGACCGAGGCCGAGCTCCTGGGGGGCTGGCGGGGTGCTCTCGGCACGCGCGGCTGGATCGCTCCGCACTGGCCGCGCGAGTACGGCGGCGCCGGCCTCACCGCGATGGAGCAGTTCATCTTCAACGAGGAGATGGCGAAGACCCGCGCGCCGGAGGTCGGCGGCATCGGGATGAACATGGTCGGTCCCACGCTGATTCGCCACGGCTCCGAGCAGCAGAGGGAGGCGCACCTCCCGCGCATCACCTCGAACCGGTCGATCTGGTGCCAGGGCTACTCCGAGCCGGGAGCCGGCTCGGACCTCGCCTCGCTCCAGACGCGCGCCGTGCGCGACGGCGACGAGTACGTCCTGAACGGGCAGAAGGTGTGGAACACGGTCGGGCACAAGGCCGACTGGATGCTGCTGCTCGCCCGCACCGACCCGGAGGCGCCGAAGCACCGGGGCATCACCATGTTCCTGCTCGACATGCGCACGCCCGGCATCACGACGCAGCCGATCGTCACGGCGAAGGAGACCCCGGGCATCGTCGAGTGGGACATCAACGAGGTGTTCTTCGAGGACGTCCGCGTGCCCGCCGCCAACCGCGTGGGCGAGGAGAATCGGGGCTGGTACTACGCGACGACGCTGCTGGACCTGGAGCGGAGCCGCATCGGGGCCTCGATCGCGCTCATCCAGGAGGTGGAGTCGCTCGTCGCCTACGTGCGCGCCGGGCAGCGGGGCGAGCAGCCCCTGGCCGAGGGCGCGGGGCGCCTCCGCGAGCTCACCGACGCGGCGATCGCCGCGCAGGTGTCGAGGCTGATGGCGTACCGCGTGGTGAGCATGCTCAAGCGCGGCGACCTCCCCAACTACGAGGCGTCGATCAAGAAGCTCTTCACATCGGAGACGGCGCAGGGACTGACGCGGACGGCGATGAAGCTGATCGGGCTCTACGGGAACCTCTGGAGGACCTCCGCGTGCGCGCCGCTCGAGGGCCGCATCCCGTACCGCTACGTGGCGATGGTTCCGACGACCATCGCCGGAGGGACGTCCGAGATCCAGCGCAACATCATCTCGACGCGGGGGCTCGGCCTCCCGCGCGGCTGCCCCGACGCGCGGACGTGCCGCCCGCCGATCCCCGGCGGGCCCGCGTCGACGCCCCCGCGCCGGGGCTGGCGGTGCCTACGCCCCGGGCGGCCGGTAGGAGACGCTCTTCGCGACCGCCTCGTCCACGGTCTCGGGCGTCAGCAGCACGGTGATGTTGACGTCGATCGCGCCGACCGAGCTGACGGCGAGCGAGACCGCGGCCGCCGAGGCGTCGTCGGGCAGGTCGGCGATCATGTAGAGGTCGCACTCGCCGAACGCGTAGTAGAAGGCATCGAGGGTGCCGCCGACGCCCGCGATGGTCTCCTCCAGGGCGTCGCGCCGCCCGCTGCCGCCCTCCTTGATGAGCCCGGCCAGGCCGTCGCGGGAGTAGCCCGCCCGCAGCAAGTACTTCGCCATCTCGCACCTCCCCAGAATTGCCTTCGACGCGGGGATCGTAGGCCGCACGTGCCGGTGGCGGTCAAGCCCGCCCCCCGCGCTGCCCGCAGCGGCCGCGCTCAGTCATCTCCTCGGCCGGCGAGCAGCGCGCGCAGCTCGCGGGCGTCGGCCAGGGCCTCGATGTCCCACACCGCCGCGACCAGCTCGCGTGTCCTCTCGGCGCCCAGCACCGGCGTGAGCAGGTCGAGCGACTTGGCCTCCACCTCGGCACGCGTCATGGGGTCGTCGGCCGTGCCGCGCACGGCGCGCGTGCGGTGGGCCAGGCTCCGCCCGTCGGTGGTGTCGACCTCCACGATCGCCTGCCGCCTCGGGCGCGCGGCCCCGAGCTCGGGGTCGTGGATGAGCGTCGTCACCTCGCGCAGCCTTCGCACCGCCGGGTCGCGCATGCGCTCGTAGTCGTGCGCCGCGGCGAAGCCGAGATCGCCGTCGAGGAGCATCACGGTCACGAGGTGCTGCGCGTTGATGTCCGGCATCGCGCGGTCGTCGACGACGTGGGCCTCGATGTCGGGCAGCCGTATCCGCACGCGAGCGATCCGCTCGGGCGTCAGCCGGTGCTCGGCGCGAAGCCTCTGCGCGGAGTCGAGCGCCGCCTGGATGGGGGAACCGACCGGCCACTTCTTGATGTTGGCGTGGAGGATCTCGTGGCGGGCGCCGAGCTCGCGGGTGAGCAGCTCCGGTTGCGGCTGCTCCGAGAACGCCTCGAAGAAGTTGCGGGGACCGGAGAGCACGTCGTCGACGCCGCTGAAGCCGAACGCCACCAGCGAGGCGGCGAGCACGCCGCGGCTCGCCGGCATCGCGCCGAAGTGGAAGGCTTTCTCGATGTGCTCCTCGTCGCGTGCCCAGCAGGTGATGCCGGCGGCCTGCTGCGCCGCGTACGAGAGCAGCCAGCGGCTCCGCGTCTCGTCGAGGCCTGCCAGGGCGCCCGCCGCGGCGGCGGCGCCGAAGAGGCCGCCGAAGGCGTGGGTGGAGTGCCCCGCCGCATAGAGCTCGTCGCGGCCGAGCGACATCGTGCTGCGCGCGCAGAGCTCGTAGCCCAGCACGATCGACCGCAGCAGCTCGGTGCCGGAGCGCCCCTCCCGTTCCGCCATCGCGAGGGCGGCGGGGATCACGGCGCAGCCGGGATGCGTGAAGGAGGGGGCGTGCGAGTCGTCGGTCTCGTCGGCGTGCGCGGTCATGCCGTTGGCGAACGCGGCGAGCTCGGCCGAGGCGAGGAGCGCGGTACCGGCGATGCTCGCCTCCGGCGGCGCTCCCTGCCGGCGCACGTAGGCGATCCCGAGCTCGCCCGGCCGGAGCCGCGATCCGGACACCATCGCCGAGAGCGTGTCGAGCGTGTGATGCTTCGCCTTCTCGACGACCTCGGCGGGAAGCGGGCGCACGCGGGCGCCGGCGATCCACGCCGCGAGCTCTCGCGTGACGTCGCTGATCTCGCCCGCCCCCGCCGTTCCCATGCCGCCCCCGTTCGCCGCGCGGCGGAGCCTACACGCCCCGCCGGGGCGCGTCGCTACTGGTAGATGATCAGATCGGGCGGGGCGTCGAGGGATTGCACCTCGTCCGGCGTCATCACGGGTTCGTCGTGGAGCAAGAAGAGCTTGAGCGCGGGCCGCTCCGCATAGGGCGCGAGCGCGTACAGGCGGTAGTTCCTGAGCTTGGCCGCTGCGCTGCCGAAGCCGTCCATGTCGATCACCACGTCGACCTCGGGGTGCGCGGCGTAGCCCGCGGAGGCGCCGGGGAGCATCCTCCCGAGGAACTGGTGCAGCACCAGGAGCTTCGCAGGGAGCGCGTGCTCGGTGACGAGCCCCGCGAGGTACGACTGCACGCGGTCGACGGTTGCCGCATCGATCCGCCCGATCACGGTCCCGGGCGGTCCCAGCCCGCGCGTCGCGAACTCGGGGTCGAGCGCCAGGTGCACGTGCGGTTCGCGGAGAAACTCCTCGAGCGCCGTGACCTCCGTCAGCGCATCGGACCAGCCGACCTGGACGTCCAGGAAGATGAGCTGGCGACGCTCCCCCGCGAGGCGCACCCACTCCCGGACGCGATCGTGCGACAGGCGGCTGAGATAGAGCCCGTCGGGCTCGGGGTTGGCGGAGGCGACGCCGGTGATGAGGTGGAGCGCCGGGATCACGTCGCGGTCGCCGTTGAGCTCGTCGTAGCGGGCCGCCAGCAGGGCGACGCCGTCGGCCGCCTCCTCCGGCGCGCCTGCGCCCAGGATCCCCATCTGCGGGACGTTGGGGTGGCCGTAGTAGGAGACGACCTGCGCCCCGTCGAGCACGGAGAGGCCCTCGCCCGCGGCGGGTGGGGGCTCCTCGGCCGCGGCCGGCGGGTCGGGGAAGCGCCAGGCGAGCTCCGCGTCCGCGGCGATCAGGTAGCGCTTCCCGCGCTCCAGGAGCTCGAGTGGTTCGGCGGCGTTCGTGGTGAGCCCCCAGGCGAGCGGGCGGCCGCCCTCGTCGCGGTGCCAGACGACCAGGTGATCGGTCGCCCGCGCGCTGCTGTTCGCGCCGAAGCCGCGCGGTGGGCCGAGCGCCTCCCCGCCGAAGGCGTCGGCGACCGCGATGGAGTCGCGCTCCCAGATGAACTCGGTGACACCGGGCCGGATGAGCATGTCGCACGCGGGCGCACCGGGAGCGGCCGCCACCGAGACGGTCGCCTCCCAGACGCCGCCCGTCCCCGTGACCGTGAGGGAGACTCTCGCTTGCGAGCCGGCGCAGAGGTAGGCGCGTCCGAGCAGCCCCTCGAAGGTCCCGTCGCCGCCGAGCTCGCCCCCCGCGGGATTGCCGAGCGCGGGGTGAACCGAGAGCAGGCCCGGCGAGTCGCACTCGACCAGCAGCCGGATGGGCGTCGCATCCGAATCGGGCGCTGTCGCGGAGGCCGGGCGCGCCGCGGCCTGACAGCGCGGCGGCGCGTCGGGGGTCGGCGTGGCTGCGGGTTCGACGACCACGGCCGTACCGGCCGGCTCGGGCGGCGGCGCGGGACGGGGGATCGCGGCCGCAAGCAGCGTGATCAGCGCCGCGACAGCGAGCACGGCGAGCAGGGCGGCGATCCGGCGCGCGCCGCGCGCCGGCGGCTCGGGCCACGAGGGATCCTCGCCCCGCCGTCGGGAGGGCGTCTGGCGCACGGCTGCTCCCCGGGGAGGAGGCGATCATCCCATCCCGCCACGGCACGCGCACCCGGGCGCCCGTATCATCACCTCCTCCCCCCTCCGCCTCGGGTCGGGTTCGGGCCCGCGCCAGAGCGCGTCGAGCCGGGAGCACGTGATGGGTCGATGCGAGGATCCCGGAGCCCTTCCCGGCGGCGCCGCCGCAGGCGGCCGGGAGGCGCCGCCGCTCGACGGCTACCGCCGAGAGCTCCGGCGGCGCTTCGGCTACCCCGAGCTGCGCGAGGGCCAGGCCCGCGTGCTCTCCTTGCTCGGGGACGCCGACGTGCTGGCGGTGATGCCGACCGGGAGCGGCAAGAGCCTCTGCTACGTCCTCCCGTCGCTCGCCACCGGCCGCACGCTGGTGGTCTCGCCGCTGATCGCGCTGATGCAGGATCAGGTGGAGGGGCTGCAGTCGGCCGGCGTGCCCGCGACCGCCATCAACTCGCAGCTCTCCCGCGGCGAGAAGAACAGGCGTTACCGCGACTTCGTGGAGGGGCGATCGCCCCTGCTCTATGTGGCGCCCGAGCAGTTCCGGAACGCGGCCCTGGTCGCCGGGCTGCGCCGCGCCGGGATCGCGCTCTTGGCGGTCGACGAGGCGCACTGCATCTCGGAGTGGGGCCACAACTTCCGTCCCGACTACCTGCAGCTCGGCGAGGTGCGCGAGCGTCTCGGCTCGCCTCGCACGCTGGCCCTGACGGCGACCGCCAACCCGCGCGTCCGCCGCGACATCCGCGAGCGCCTGGGGCTGGCAGACCGGGCCCGGGAGGTCGTGACCTCGGTCGACCGGCCCAACCTCCTGCTCTCGGTCGAGCCTCTCGCCGGGGTGCGGGCGCGTCGCGAGTGGGTCCTCGACTACGCGCGGTCGCGCCCCGGCCAGGCGGGCATCGTCTACGCCCGGACCCGCCGCGGCGTCGAGGAGCTCGCCTCGCACCTGCGGGAAGGCGGCGTCGGCGCGGCGGCGTACCACGCCGGCCTCGCCCGGGAGGAGCGCACGCGCGTCCAGCGCGCCTTCACGCTCGGCGAGACCCCGGTCATCGTCGCCACGACCGCCTTCGGGATGGGCATCGACAAGCCCGACGTCCGCTTCGTCGTGCATCTCAACATGCCGGGCCGGCTCGAGTCCTACTTCCAGGAGGCCGGGCGCGCCGGCCGCGACGGGGAGCCGGCGGAATGCACGCTGCTCTACGCGCGCTTCGACCGCCGGGCCCAGCAGGGCTTCATCGACGAGGCGCATCCGGAGCCCGCCGCGGTCAGCGAGCTCTGGCGCCGCTGGGTGGCGCTCGCCGGGCCCGACGGTCTGCTCCCTGCGGACGCGGAGCCGGAGGGCGAGGCCGGCTACGCGATGACGGTGGTCGCCCTGCGCGAGAGCGGCCTGCTCGATCCGGTGTCGCTGAGGCTGACCTCGACGGATCCCGACGCCCCCATCGAGACGAGCGCGATCGTCGCGAACCGCGCCTACGCGGAGGCCCGCCTCGCCGAGATGGTGGAGTACGCGGAGACCGGCGAGTGTCGCCGCGCCGTCATTCTGCGCTACTTCGGCGAGTCCCCGGCCGAGCGCTGCGATGGCTGCGACTCCTGCCTGCGCGGCGGCCCGCCGGCCTATCCGGACGATCTCTTCCGCGAGCTGCTGGCGCTGCGCGAGAGGATCTCCGCGGAGGCCGGACGCGAGCCCGACCGCGTCTTCGAGCGGCGTACGGCGAGAGAGATCGCCGCCGCCCGTCCCCGCTCGGAGCGTGAGCTGCTGGCGGTCTGGGGGATGGGGGAGCGCACCGTTCGCTGGTTCGGCGCGCGGCTGCTGGACGTCGTGTCCGGGTGGGAGGCATCGCACCCGGAGGCGCCGCCGCGCGCCGCGCTCGAGCGTGCGGGGCCGGTCCGCCCGGGCGGGCCCGTCTCGGCGGGCCCGTCGGTCGCGGCGGACGATCCGGTGCTCCTCGCCCTGCGCGCCTGGCGTCGCGAGCGGGCGCGCTCGGAGAGCGTGCCCGCCTACACGATCTTCGCGGACCGGACCCTGCGCGAGCTCGCGTTTCGCCGGCCGGCCGACACGCGGGAGCTGCTCACCGTCTGGGGCCTCGGAGACTCCCGGGTTCGTCGCTTCGGGCAGGATCTGCTGCGCGTGATCCGGGACACGCCGGGGACTCCGTGAGCGCCGGCGCCCTCGCCGCTTGAGCCGCTAGGAGGGGCCGGGACGCCCCGGGTTCGGCGCCCCGCAGGCGGGGCAGCTCTTCGCGGCCACGGTCCGGTAGTACTCCTCGAACACCGGCGGGATGTCGGCGACCAGGTCGCGCAGCTCGAGTTCGTGGCGGTGCACCCGTGCATGGCAGCGATCGCAGTACCACTCGAAGGCGTCGATCTCGCCGGGGCGGCGCACGCGCTCCACGACGAGGCCGACGCTTCCCGCGGGACGCTGCGGCGAGTGGCGGACGCGGGGGGGCAGGAGCAGCACCTCGCCCTCGCGGATCGTCACCTCGCGCGGGCCGCCGGACTCCATGACCCGCAGCACCATGTCTCCCTCGATCTGGTGGAAGTACTCCTCTGCGGCGCCGTCGTGATAGTCGCTGCGGGCGTTGGGCCCGCCCGCGACCACGACCAGGAACTCGGTGTCCGTCCACAGCACCGCGTTGTTGACCGGCGGTCGCAGCCGCTCGCGGTTCTCCTCGATCCAGCGACCGAGGTGGAACGGCCGCAGCGCCTCGTTCCCCCTCCCGCCTGCTTCGGTCACGCGCCCTCTCCCTCCGCGGTCTCTTCGTCCGGGCTGAGCCCGTGGCTTCCGTCCGGGGCCAGCCAGCGCACCGAGCCGATGTCGACCCACATCTGCAGCGGGTAGCGGATGATGTCGCGCTGCTGCTCGACCGGCAGGGCGAAGCGCGGCTCGGAGCCGACGATCCCCTCCGCCTGCAGTCGCGCAAGCTCGCCGTCGTCCAGCCCGAGAAGCTCCGTGAGCACCTCCCGGTTGTGTTCGCCGAGGCGCGGAGCGGGGCCGGCGGGCCGTGGCTCGAAGCCGTCGAAGCGGGCCGGAAGGGCCCGCTGGCTGGGGTAGGGGCGCGGCGGCGTCCCGACGTCGACCCACTCGAAGGTGTCGCGCGCCTCAAGGTGCGCGTCGTTGAGCACCTCCGCGCCGTCGAGGAGCGCCGCGGCGGTGACGCCGCGCGCCTGCAGCGCCTCCATCAGCTCGCGCCGCTCGCGCCGCCCGGTGTACCGGGAGAGCCGCTCGTCGAGCTCGTCGTGGCGCGCGAGGCGCTCCGCCGCCGAGCCGAGGGACGCCTCGCCGGCGAGCTCGCGAGCGTCGAGCTCCTCGCACAGCGAGCTCCACTGCGCCTCGTCGCGCACGGAGAGGTAGATCCACTGTCCCTCGCCCGAGCAGGGATAGCCCCCCTGCGGTGCGTGGCGGTCGCTGCGGCTCCCGCGCCGCTCCGGCTCCCGGCCCGAGCGTCCGTGCTCGACGACGGCGCCTCCCACGAAGTTCATCCCGCCCTCGTGCTGCGAGAGGTCGATGAACTGCCCGCGGCCGGTGCGCTCGCGCTCCAGCAGGGCCGCCATCACGGCGGCGGCGCCCGAGACCCCGGCGAACGGGTCGAGGAAGGCGCTCCCGCTCTTCTCCGGGCGGTCGCCGGGATGGCCGTTGGAGGCGGCGAGACCGCAGGATCCGTCGAGGGAGAGGCCGATGGCGCCGAACCGCGAGTAGGGCCCGGCCGAGCCGTAGCCCGACATCGAGATCATGATCAGGCGCGGGTTGAGTTCGGCCAGGCGGTCGTAGCCGAGCCCGAACGCCGGCATGACGCGCGGCGTGAAGTTCTCCACCACGACATCCACCTGCGGCGCCATCCGCCGGATCAGATCCCGCCCGGCTTTCGTTCTCAGGTCGACGGCGATCCCGCGCTTGTTCTGGTTGCGGTTCTGGAAGAAGCCGGAGCGGTTCCAGTAGTCGTCGTCGGTGTCGTTCTCCATCAGGAAGAGGTTGCGCATCCCGTCGAAGCGGCCCGGACCCTCGACCTTGATGACCTCGGCGCCGAGGTCGCCGAGGATGCGCGCGCAGATCGGCCCCGCCCAGATGTGAGAAAAGTCGAGGACCCGGATCCCCTCGAGCGGCCGCACGGGGGCGCTCACGGGGCCGCCTCCGCGTCGCCCTGCTCGGCCCGCGCGATCGCCGTGAGGATCTGCACCGTGTGCTCGCCCTCGAGCGGCGCCGGCTCGTGCCGCGGGCGCCAGGAGCCGAGCCGGAAAGGAGGGGCGACGAGCCTCACCTCGCCGAGCGCGTCGCGCTCGCGGCGCACGGCCTGCCGCTCGCGGACGTGCGGATGCTCGGCGAGCTCGCCGACGCGCATCACCGGCGAGATCATCAGGCGCAGCTCCTGCGCCCTCGCCACCACCTCGTCGCGATCGTGTTCGAGGAACCAGGGCGCGAGCAGCGCCTGCACCTCCTGCCAGTGCTCGGTGCGGTAGTTGCGGTCGGCGAAGAGCCGATCGTCGAGCAGGTCGGGGCGTCCGATGAGGAGCGACATCTCCTGGAAGTTCACGCTGCCGAGCACGACGAGCCAGCCGTCGCGGCAGCGGAAGATGTCGCTGGGGTAGCCCTGGATGATGCGTGAGTAGAAGCGCTGCCTCACCACCCCGACGGTGGCGGGGAGCACCAGGTTGTACTCGTCGAAGGCGACGGCGGCGTCGTGCATCGAGAGGTCGATGTGGCTCCCTCGCCCGGTCCGCATGCGCCAGTTGAGCGCCGCGAGCACGCTCATCGCCGCCTCGGCGGCGGTCGCGTGCGCCGCGACCTCCGGCTGCGTGAGAAGCGGCGGCTTGGCGGGGTCGCCGGTCGTATAGAGCATGCCCGAGAGCGCGAGCGCCGCGCCGGCGTCCGCCGTCCAGGGCCGCTCGGGATCGGCGTAGGGGCCCGCGTCGGGGCCGGGCTCCCCGAAGGGCGAGATCACGAGCTCGACGAGGCCCCGCTCACGCGCCACATCGATGCCGAGGGTACGCCAGCGCTCTTCCATCGCGGCCGCAAGGGGCGGGCGGATCAGCACGTCGGCGCTCTTCGCCAGCCGCGCCAGGAGATCCACGCCCTCCTCCCGTGCGTAGTCGAGCACGATGCCGAGCTTCGCCCAGTTGAGGTAGGTGAAGGTCGAGGAGCGCCCGGAGGCGGCGCCGCTCTCCGGAGAGCCCGCCTCGAGGTCGGCGCGCTCGCCCGGCCGCTCGACGAGGATCACGCGGCAGCCGAGCTCGACGAAGAGCCGGCCCGCGAAGGCGGCCGCCGTCCCGTCGCCGACCTGGACGACCGTCAGCTGCTCCCACGACGGCGGGGCCCATGCCGGCATCCCCGGACTCACCCCCTCGTCGCCGTCTGCGGTCGCCGCCACGCCGCCTCCTGGCCCGCGACCCGCACCTCCCGCGGTCGGCCGCGCGGGGGCATGATAGCGGGCGGAGCCGCCCGCGCCTCAGTCGGGCATTCGCGGGGCAGACGGCGGGATGCGGTGAGCTTCCGGTGGAGAGACTGATCGTCGATGCGATGAACGTGATCGGGAGCCGTCCGACGGGATGGTGGCGCGATCGCGCCGGTGCGACCCGCCGCCTAGTCGCGGTCCTGGAGCGACTGGCATCCTCCGACACCGTCTCGGAGCTCGCGGTCGTCGTGGACGGGAGGCCCGTCGGCGGCCTGCCCGCGGGCCCCCGGGGAGCGCTGCGCCTGCTCTACGCGCCCCGGCGCGGCCGGAACGCCGCGGACGATCGCATCGTCGAGCTGGTCGCGCGGGACGGAGATCCGACGAGCCTCTGCGTCGTGACCTCGGATCGTCTCCTGGCGGAGCGCGTTCGCGCGCTCGGAGCCTCGGTGGTCGGGGCCAGCGTCCTGCTGCGCCGACTCGACGCGCTGCCTCCCGCGGGTGACGGCTCGCCGCTCGGACCCGCCTGACCCTCGTCCGGTCAGGGGTCCGCCGCCGGCCCCGCGTCCCCACGGGCCGGCGCCGGCGGGGCCCGCACGCGGCCCGCCGCCGGGGGAGGCACGTCGACCTGCTCCGGGCCCAGGGCGAACGGACGCCGCAGGGACGGGAAGAGGAGCGCGATCAGCGCGATCGAGGCGAGCCCCTCGGCCGCCATGATCGCGGTGGCCACCGGGGCGCCGAAGGCGCCCGCGAGGATCCCGACGTTGAGCGCCCCTATCGGATTGCCGCCGAGCGAGAGCGAGACGGCTCCCATCACGCGCCCCCGCATCTCCGGCGCCGAGCCCGCCACGATCAGCGTGACCTGCATCGCCGTGTACGCCGCCATCCCGAAGCCGGCGACGAAGAGGCAGGCCACGGAGAGCGGGTAGCCTGTCGATGCCGAGAACGCGAGCACCATGGCGAGGAAGAAGCCCGTCCCGAGCACGTACATGCGCGCGTAGATCCGGGTCGGCGCGAGGGTCGCGATGAGGGTGGCGCCGAGCAGCGCACCGACGCCCTCCGCGGACTGGAGGATGCCGACCCCGAGCGGCTCGGCACCGAGCGTCTCCTTGCCGATCACGGGCACCATCGCGGTGTAGGGAAAGCCGAAGAGGTTCATGGCGAACGAGATCAGGATCGCCCCGAGCAGGAGCGACCGCGCCCGCACGTAGCGCAGTCCCGCCACCATGTCCGCCAGCGCGGAGGCCGGCGCCGCGATCCGCGGCGGCGGGACGTAGCGGAAGGAGGCGATCACCAGCATCGCGAGCAGGAGCACCACCGCCTGCGTCAGGAAGGCCGCACCGGCGCCGATCAGCTGCAGCAGCGCTCCGCCGGTGAGCGGGCCGAGCATGCGGGCGACGGCGCTGGTGCCGATGTCGATGGCGAAGGCGCGTCCCACGATCTCGCGCGGCACGACGTCGCCGATCATGGCGCGTCGCACCGGGAACTCGGTCGTCCAGAAGACGCCGGTGAGGAAGGTGCCGATCGCCAGGTGCCAGTACTCGACGCGCCCCGAGATGACGAGCGCGGCGAGAGCCGCCGAGATCACCGAGAGCGAGGCGAAGGTGACCACGAGCATGCTCTGGCGCGACACGCGATCGGAGAGCATCCCGAGCGGGAGGGCGAGCAGGATGCGCGGCGCCATGCGGAAGAAGAAGAGCAGCCCGACCTGGAACGCCGAGCCGGTGAGGTCGTAGACGAAGACGCCGAGCACGAGCAGGTCGAGCCAGCGCATGGCCGACGCGAGCGCGCCGGCGAGCCAGACGCCGCGGAAGGCGGGGTTCGCCAGGACGAGGCGGAGCGACGCGATGCCGTCGGCGTGCGCCGCCCGGGGCCTGCCCGTGTCGGGGGGCGGGTGATCCCCGCCCGGGGTCGCTCCGCTCGGCATCGCGGTCGAGTCTAGCGGCGCCGGCGCGCACGCCGGGCCGACAGCGGCCGCGGCGCGCCGGTCGGCCGGCGGGAGTCGTGCGGCGTCACCGCCGGCTCAGCCCAGCACGCCCGGCGAGCGCGTCGGGTCGCGCCCGGACAGGATGTCCTCGGCGCGGATGCGGGCTCGCTCACGCAGGGCTTCCGGGTGCGTGAGCACGTAGAACTCGCCGCTCCGGACGGCTCCCACCACCTGCTCCGCCACCTCCTCCGGCCGCATGGCTCCCCGGACCTGCTCCGCCTCGGCCTCGCTCGCCGGCTCCCGCGTCAGGACGAATCCCGGGCAGAGCAGCGAGACGCCGATGGGAGCGCCGGCCCGGCGCAGCTCGTGGTGAAGCGTCTCGGTCAGCCCGGTGACCGCGTGCTTGGAGGCGTTGTACGGGCTCTGCCACGGCTTGGTGCCGAGCACGACGCCCGACGCCGTGTTGACGATGTGCCCTTCCTCGCCGCGCTCCAGCATCGCCGGGACGAAGGCGTGGACGCCGTGGAGCACACCCCGGAAGTTGAGATCCATGACCCAGTTCCAGCGATCGAGGGAGATCTCCCAGATCGCTCCGCGCGTGGCGCCGCCCCCCGCGTTGTTGCAGAGGACGTGCACGCCGCCCCACTCGTCGAGCGTGCGGCGGGCGAGGCCCTGCACCTGCCCGGCGTCGGTCACGTCGGTCGGGACGGCGATGGCGGTGCCGCCCGCCTCCCGGATCGCCGCCTCGGTGCCCTCGAGCCGCTCGAGATCGATGTCCGCGAGCACCACGCGCATCCCCTCGCGCGCGAAGCGCTCGGCCATGGCGCGGCCCATCCCGCGCGCGGCGCCCGTCACCACCGCGACGCGTCCGTCGAGCTGCTGCATCGGCCCTCCCTCTCGCGGTCGCTAGCCGAGCATGCCGGCGAGTGCCTGCTCGGTTCGGCGTCGGGAGGCGGCGGCGTCCTCCCCGTAGGGGATCACGGCCGCGAGGATCTCGGTCGCCCCCGCATCGAGCAGGCGCTGAAGGCCCGTACGCACGTCGTCCTCGGAGCCGATCACGGCGAGGTCGCCGGGGCGTGCGAGGCGCTCCGCGTCGATCACCCGGGCGTAGGCCGGCAGCGCGGCGTATCTCGTGAAGTGGCCGGCGGCGGGCTCGCGGGGCTCGGCGGGCGGCCCGCCGCCGGCCCCCCGCCCCCCGGCGCCGCCGCCCGCCCACAGGCGGCGCGC
>JAPONQ010000023.1 GCA_026713865.1 Chloroflexota bacterium
ACAAGAACGACCTTCGGGCACGCTTCCGCAAACGTGACGACAACCACGAGTCGGCATTCTTCGAGCTCTTCCTGTACGAGGTATTCCGGCGGTTGGGCCTAACTCCCGAAGTGCACCCCGAGCCGTCAACTGGCCGCGGGCTGTTCCGATCGCTCTAAAACCCGACCACTGATCGGTCTAAAACTCGGCCACTCCAGGGCATGGCCCACCCTCGTGCCGGCGGAGGCCGCGCGAGGTTGGGAGGAAGGTGATGCTCGGAGTGGAGGACGTGTACGCGCTGCGGCACAAGGTCTTCGTCGAGGGCAAGAGCCAGCGCCAGGTGGCGCGCGAGATGGGGCTCGCGCGCGACACGGTGCGGCGCTACCTCGCGACGCCGCTGCCTGAGCCGCGGAAGCGCAGGCGGTCGCGGCCGGTACTGGAGCGGGTGCGGCCGCGGCTGGAGCAGTTGCTCGAGGAGTGGTCGGAGCGCTCCACGGCGAAGCAGCGCATCACGGGCCGGAGGCTGCAGCGGGCGCTGCGCGAGGAAGGCTACGAGGTCGGCATCACGCTGGTGCTCGAGTACCTGCGCGAGTGGCGCCGCAGGCGCGCCGAGGTCTACGTGCCGTTGGTCCACCGCCCGGGCGAGAGCGCGCAGACCGACTTCTTCGAGGTCAGCGTCGAGCTCTCAGGCGAGCGCCGCAAGGCCTGGCTCTTCCTGATGCGGCTGATGCACTCGGGGCGGGACTTCGTGCGGCTCTACGAGCGTCAGGACCAGCTCGCCTTCCTCGACGGCCACGTGCGCGCCTTCGCCCACTTCGGCGGGGTGCCGCAGCGCACGGTCTACGACAATCTCTCCGCCGCGGTGCGGCGGGTGCAGTTCCCGCGCCGCGCCCTGAGCGAGCGCTTCGCGGCGCTCGTCAGCCACTACGGCGTCGAGCCCTGCTTCGCGCGCCCCGGCGAGGGGCACGACAAGGGCGGTGTGGAGTCGCGCGGCAGGGGCGTGCGGCTGCAGGTGCTCACGCCCGTCCCGCGCGGCGACTCGCTCGGGGAGCTCTCGGAGCGGATGCAGGGGGAGGTCGACCGCCTCGCGCCCGAGCGGGTGTGGGAGCGCTTCGCCAGCGAGCAGCCGGCGCTGCGGCCCCTGCCGGATGTGGCGTTCGAGGCGCGGCGGCTGCAGCCGGTCTCGGTCAGCCGCAGCGCGCTGGTGCGCGTCGAGGGCGCCTGGTACTCGGTGCCGGAGCGCTGGGCGGGGCTCTCGGTCACGGCCTGGCTGGGCGTGGAGGAGGTGACGCTCAGCCTCGGGGCGGAGCAGGTGAGCCCCCCCCGCCAGCGCTTCGGCGGCCGCCGGGTGAGCTACCGCCACTACCTCGGCGAGCTCTCGCGCAAGCCACAGGCGCTCAGGCAGGTCGCGCCGGAGCTGCTCGCCGAGCTGGGCGAGCCCTACGGGCGGCTGTGGGCGCTGCTGGAGGGCGAGCGCGGCGGCCATGAGGCCGCCCGCGCGCTGGCGCGGCTGCTGCGGGCGCGGGCGGAGCACGGCGAGGAGCGCGTGCGCGAGGCGCTCGAGGCCTGCCTCGCAGGTGACGGGCGCTTCGACGAGCTGGCCTTCCGGCGCTCGCTGGCCGGGGCCCGCGAGCGCCACGAGGTGGCGGTGCCCGAGGCGCTGCGCGGCTACCGAGTGGAGCGCGCCTCGGCGCGTGACTACGACCGTCTGCTCCCGGGCGGTGCGCTGTGAGCGAGGCGGCGCGCGCGGCCGTGCTCGAGGCGCACTGCCGGGAGCTGAAGCTGCCTACCGTGCGCCGCTCCTACCCGGAGCTCGTGCGCGAGGCGACGCAGGCCGGCTGGGACTACGAGGAGTTCCTCGTGCAACTGCTTGAGTCCGAGGTGCTGGCCCGCCGCGACGGCGCCGTGGCGCGCCTGCTGCGCCAGGCGCGCTTCCCCGACCTCAAGACGCTCGAGCAGCTCGACTGGGATGCCTTGCAGGGCGTCGCGCGGCCGCAGCTCGCCCAGCTCGCGACCTGCGAGTACATCGAGCGCGCCGAGGACGTCGTGATCGCCGGGCCGATCGGCACCGGCAAGACGCACCTCGCGATCGCGCTCGGCGTCGAGGCCGTACGCCGCCGCCACCGCGTCGCCTTCATCCGGGCCGCCGACCTCGTGCGCGAGCTGGTCGAGGCGCGCGACGAGCTCACGCTCTCGCGGCTGCACCAGCGCTACCTGCGCGTGGCCCTGCTGATCGTCGACGAGCTCGGCTTCGTGCCCTTCGAGCGCACAGGCGGCGAGCTCCTCTTCAATCTGCTCGCCGACCGCTACGAGCGGCGCTCGACGATCGTCACCACCAATCTCGCCTTCAGCGAGTGGGTGCAGGTCTTCGGCGACGAGAAGCTCACCACGGCGCTGCTCGACCGCCTCGGGCACCACGCCCAGATCCTGACCACGCGCGGCGCGTCCTACCGCACACGACACGCTCATCGCGCACCCGAAGATCTGGTGCAGCAGGCAGGAGGTGGTGCATAAGGAGTACCGTTGGCAGAGACCAAGGCGCCCTGAAGGTGGCCTGGTTTAGAGCCGATCACTTGGTCTAGATCGAGACCGATCGCAACACGGGCGGCCGGATTTCTTGGTGACGCCCCGAACCGGCAGTGCCGCCTACGTCGAGGCCAACGTTGTCGGCCTGACCGGCTTCATGGTCGAGGACCCGCTTGAGCAAGGGGTGCTTCAGGCGATTGATGCGCTGGCGATGGC
>JAPONQ010000024.1 GCA_026713865.1 Chloroflexota bacterium
GCCGCTCGGGCGCCGGGGGGTGCGGCCCCCCCCCCCGCGGACCCCGCGGGCGGGCGCGCCCCCCCCCCCCGCCGCGGCGCCCGGGCTCGCCCGCCGGTCACGCTGCCGGGGCGGGCGGCGACGCCGGGCCGGCGGATCGCTGACGGCGCGTGCCGGCCGCTTCCCGGCGGCCGCCTCGGCCGCAGCGGCCGGCTGCGGGCCTACGGCGCCGGAGAGGTGACGCCGGGCGGCGCCGCCCGCTCTGCCTTCATCCCCGAGACCACCGCGGCGATCTCCTGGCGCAGCCCTCCGAAGACCTCGGTCACGCTGCCGCGGGCGTCGACCACGGCGAAGGCATGCTTCTCCGCCAGCCGGCGGAACTCGCCGAGCAGCCGCGTCTGGTGGGTCACGAAGCTCCCGTACACATCGTTGCCGCCGGTGTAGTCGAGCCCCGACTCCCAGTAGTCGAAGCCGCCGCGGGCGAGGACGCGCGGGAGCAGTCCCGGGACGTCGATGTCCAGGTAGATGACGCGGTCGGGAACGAGCGCGAAGCCGTAGAGGTCCTCGATCCATCCCCGCGGCACGCCGCGCACGACCGCGCGCGCCATGATCGAGAAGATGTAGCGGTCGACGAGGGCGACCATGCCGGCACGCAGCGCCGGGAGGATCTGCCGCTCCAGCTGGTCCCAGAGATCGGTCGCGTAGAAGAGGTTGAGCGTGATCGGATCGAGCGTGTGCCCGCGCTTCGCCCGCTCTATGCCGGGCCCGGCCAGCTGCGAGCGCCGGAGGCCGGTGTCGACCACGGCGTAGCCCTCGTCCTCGAGCCACTCCTTCAGCATCGAGACCTGCGTGCTGCGACCGACGCCGTCGGTCCCCTCGATCACGATCAGCCGCCCGGGGAGCGGCTCGTCCCACGCCCCCGGCGGCGCGACGCCGTAGAACCGCGGCCCGCTCACGCCCGCTGCTCCGACCGCAGTGCCGGCAGCTGCACGTAGCGCCCGGAGAGATCGGCGGCGCGGAGCGCCTCCTGAACATCTCCTCCCTCCACGCGCCGCACCCCTTCCAGATGCGGCGCCACGAGGGCGCGGATCTGCTGCTGCTGGCGCACGAGCGTGTCGGTGGCGTCGATGCGCGTCAGCCCGAACTCCTCGGCCAGCCGCCCGTACTCGTCGATGATGCGGCCCTGGAAGATGCGAAACGACTCGATGACGTCGTCGGAGAGCCCGAGATCCATGCCCGCCTCGTAGTACTTGATACCGGCGCGAGCCGAGGAGATGCGCCGCATCGCCTCCTGCAGCGGCACGTCGAAGTAGAAGGCGAGCGTCGGCGTCACGGCGAAGGAGTAGAGGCGGCGAAGCCACTGCCGCGGGACGCCGCGCGCAGCGTCCCGCGCGAACGCCGTGTAGGAATAGCGATCGGCGAGGACGACGGCGCCGGCGCGCATCGCCGGCAGGACCGCGGAGTAGACGCGGTTCGCGAAGTCGGCGGCGTGGATGAGCGAGAAGGACATCGGCGTCAGCAGCTGGCGCCGCTTGCCGCGGCGGGTGGTCGCGCGCACGATCGGCGCCGAGTTCCACTCCGTGTAGATCGTCAGGTAGCCCTGACCGACCAGCCACTTGTAGAGCAGATCGATCTGCGTGCTCTTCCCGGAGCCGTCGATGCCCTCGACGATGATCAGCCGGCCCGGGAGCGACGCCGCGTCGACCTCCAGATCCGCGCGCGCCCGCTCGGAGGCGGGACCACTCGCCCGCTGATCAGGAGCGCTCCGCCCGACGACGCTCATCGCCCGCCTCCACGACGGTCAGCCCGACACCGAGATGCTCGCGCACGCGCTCCGAGATTACTCCAGGCGGCCACGCCCGCCCACCGGCCGGCCTGACGCGCAGCACCGAGTCCCGCACGGAGACGAGGTCTGCGGGCGAGCGCCGCGACCGGGGCGGCTCGCGCCGCAGCAGCTCGTCGGCGAGCGCGAGCACGGCCGCCCCGCGGCGCAGCGGCGCCTCATCGGCGGCGCGCAGCAGCGGTGCCAGCTGCCGGATCCGCCAGGCCGGCTTCTCCGCGACGCGCAGGAGCGCCGCAACCTCCGCGAGCGAGCGGTGGCTGAAGCCCCCGAGATCGCTCTCCACCGCGAGCTCGGCCGCGCTGCGGTGCCTGTTGTAGAAGCCGATCGCCGCACCGACGTCCAGCAGGCGCGCGGCGTGCCCGAGCGACTCGCCGAGCGCGGCGCCGAGGCCGGCGTCCACGCCCGCCGCGATCGCGAGCGCGAGATCGCGGCGGCGACCCGGGCGCCCGGGGTCGGCGAGCCGGAAGCGGGCGAGCAGCGTCTCCACGGAGTCCTCGCGTACCTGCGCCGGCGACGGCAGCGCCTCGCCGAGTCCGTCGCGAAGCACGCCCTCCCGCAGCCCCTGACCGGAGATCAGCAGCCGCTTCGTGCGCAGCGCGTCGGCGACGGCGCTCAGCACCAGCGCTCCCGCGACGATCGTGTCGGCACGCTCGGGGTTGAGTCCCGGCACGGAGCCGGCGCGCGAGCCGAGCGAGCGCAGCGACTCGGTCGCCGCGCGCAGCCGGGCGCGCCGCAGCTCGTACCCGTGCAGCACCGCGACCGGGTAGCGCGGCCGCCGGGCACGGTCGATCTTCGCCAGGTTGCGAGCGGCGCCGCCGGTCACGACCAGCGCCTCGCCCTTCCCGAGCCGCCGGAAGCCGGCGGCTCGGACGGCCTTCCGGGTCCACTCGTAGAGCGCCTGCGCCTCCTCGTCGGTCGGCGGGTCGCTGGCCAGGAAGCGAGCCTGGGCGCGCAGCGTGCCGAGAGGGAGCGTGGCCGTGTCCACGAGCACACGATCGCGGAAGCGCACGAGATCGAGGCTGCCGCCGCCGAGATCGACCAGCACCCCGGAGGAGACGGGCATCCCGTAGACGGCACCCAGGAAGGCGTAGCGGCCCTCGAGCGGCGCGTCCGCCACCTCGAGTGCGACGTCCAGCTCGGCCACGCGCTTCGCGAGCGCCGGGCCGTTGCGCGCCTCGCGGACCGCCGCCGTGCCGACGACGCGCACGCCGCGCGCGCCGGCGCCCTCCGCGACCGCCCGAAAATCGGCGATCGCCTCGACCACGGCGTCGAGGGCCTCCGGCGGCAGCCGGCCGCTCTCGTCGAGCCGGCGCGCGAGGGCGAGCCGGCGGTCGAGCTCGTCGACCACCTCCACGTGCGCCCCCGCGCCGCGGCGTGCGATCAGCACGCGCGCGGTGTTCGATCCGAGATCGACGACGGCGGCGCTCTCGGCGGACAGCGGCGCGTCCCTCCGGGATCCGGCGCGGGAAGGGGAGGGTATCGTCGAGCGAGCCGGGAACGGCCCGGGCGACCGCGTCCATCCCCGCTCCCGCGGGAGCTTCCCGCTGACAGTAGGGGGCACGGCCGCTAGGCTAAAGTCCCGATGATCCTCAGGATCCTGCTCGCGCTGCTCCTCGCACCGGCGCTCGCGTGTGCCTCGCTCGCCTGCTCCGGCGACGGCACCGCGGGGGAGGAGCCGCCATCGGAGACGGGCGCTGCCCCGGACGTCGGCGGCGTGCTCGCGGCCATCGAGGTGATCGAGAGCGCCGACCTCCACGGCCAGAACCAGGCGCTCAAGCTCCCCGAGACGACGGCCATCCACCCGGCCTAGCTGGGACCGGTGCTCCGGGCGCGCACCGCGACTGTGATCGTCGAGTGGCCGCACGCTGTGCGGGATCGGGTCGATGCCTTCCTCGCCGCGCTGGAACCGTATGTCGCCGCGCTTGAGGCGGACGACCTCGAGGCGGCGCGGGCGGCGGTGGCGAAGGCCCACAACGCGTACCACGCGCTCACCGGCGGCGCCTACGACGTGCTGGCCGAGCTGGCGGAGCTGACGGGCGATTCCGGCGGTGGCCACCACTAGGCGCCGGAGATCGTCGCGGTCGGCGTCCACGCTCCTCGCCGTCGCCGCCGCGGCGCTCGTGGTCGCGACCGGCGGCGCGGCACCCGGACGCGTTGCGGCCCACGCCGACTACGACCGCTCGCTCCCGGCGGCGGGCGCCACGATCCCCCGCGCCCCGGAGCGCGTTGAGATCTGGTTCACGCAGCAGCTCTTCCGCCGCGAGGGAGCGAACGTGATCGAGGTCCGCGACAGGAGCGGGGCGCGCGCCGACACCGGCGACCTCGTGCTCGACGAGCGCGACCGCACCCACCTGACGGTCGGCCTGGCGCCGGGCCTCCCGCCGGGCTCGTACGCCGTCTCCTGGCAGACGCTCTCCGCCGTCGACGGCGATACCGCCCGCGGGAGCTTCGACTTCACCATCGCCCCCGACGCGCCGGAGGCCGGGGCCGCCGAGCGGGACGCGGCGCCGGCCGCGACGGGAGGAGACAGCCCCTGGTGGATCCTCGGCGTGCTCGCGGCGATCGGCGCGTCGGCGGCGCTCGCCGCCCGCGCGCTGCTGGCGCCGGCCCGCGCGCCCTCGGACGATCCCGGGTGAGCGGCCGGCCGTGACCCGCGCCCGCGCGCCGACGGCGGCGCTGGTGGCCGCGCTCCTCCTGGCCGCCGCGGCCGGGGCGCCGCCGGCGGCGGAGGCGCACGCCGTCCTGGTGCGCTCCGAGCCCGCTCCCGAGGCGATGCTGCCGCTCGCACCGTCGTCGATCGATCTCTGGTTCTCCGAGCCGCTCGAGGAAGCGCTCTCGAGCGTCGAACTGCTGGGAGCCGACGGGCGGCAGCTTCCGCTCGAGGGGATGCGGGTCGATCCCGGGGACGCGACACATCTCTCGGCGCTGCCGCGCCCGCTCCCGCCCGGCTACTACACCGTCGCCTACCGCACGATCTCGTCCCTGGACGGACACGACTGGAGCGGATCGTTCACCTTCACGGTGCTCGCGCCCGACGGCTCGCTGCCCGCGGGCGCCGCCTTCGTGCCGCCGGCCGGTGGCGGCAGCCCGGCGCCCGAGATCGCGGGTCGGTGGCTGAGCCTGGCCGGGCTCGTCGCGGTGCTGGGGGGCGGCGTGCTGCTCGTCCTGGCCGCCCCGGGACGCCGCGGGCGGGGCCGGAGCGCCTCCCCGGCGTCGCGGCGACACGAGATCGACGCGCTGGCGCGCCGGCTCGCGCTGGCGGGGATACCGCTCGCGGCGGCC
>JAPONQ010000025.1 GCA_026713865.1 Chloroflexota bacterium
CTGTTCACAATCGACTGGTAGGGCCGCGGCCTGCCGTCGCCGCAGCGCGGCGCGCGGGGATCACGAAAAGCCCGCACACATGGACGGGCGCGGGGGACACCGCCGCAATGGCGATGCCGCCCGGCCACCCGTCTAGCGGGCCGCTCCCGCGAGCACCCCTTCACGGATGCGGCAGATTGCCTCGCAGGGGGCGCGGGGTGGCGTCCCTGATGCGGCGTGGGCGGGGAATCGGGATTCTGATGCGGTAGCCGTGTAAGGGGAAATGACGTTGGTCAGCGCATGGGGCAGGGGCGAGAACACCAGTGATTCCAAGGGGAACCGGCCCCTACAGGACGTGACGGACGACCAATCCATGTCCGGGGCGCGTTCCACGGCGATGGGTCAGAAACCCCGCGAATTGGGTCATCGGGCGCATTCGTGGACGCGGCCTGATGGGTCAGAGACCCCGGGAAATGGGTCAATCGGAAACATGGGGTTGAGGGGCGCGGAATGCTGCTTCGTGGCACGGCGGGTCAACGGGGCAAGAGCGGCGGCCGGCCTGCGAGCGGCCGTCGGCAGTCGCCATCGCTCCATCGTTGACGCACATACATTCTGACTGGCAGTCTGGATGCAGCGTGCGCCGCGCCGCAGCGCCCACGGCTCGCGGGTCGGACGACTGCGGCCCGCCCCGATTCGAGAGACCCCGTGATGTCGACGAGCGCCATCCACGACCCCACGTTGCTCGACGCCATTGGCGACTACCTGCTCGCGCACGTCGAGCGCCACGGTCACGCCCGCACGGCGGAGGCGTTCGGCGTCTCGCGCCACACGCTGTGGCGCTTCCTCGAGCGCGGCCAGCCGGGCCGCGCCCTGCCGCGCGCGGTGACGAGCAAGGCCGGCGACACGCCCGCGAAGCTCGTCGCGACGGCGCGCGCACTCAGGGGCGGGGCGCGCGAGGCGCCGCTTGAGCGCCCCCGTCCGCCGCGCCTGACGCAGGCTCTCCACGAGACGCTGCTGCTCGTCTGCGAGACGCCCTTCGCGAGCGTGGAGGACCTCTCGCGCATCAAGCGCATGCCCGCCTCCACGCTGCGCGAGCGCCTGGCGAAGCTGCACGGGCTGGGCCTCGCCGAGGCGCACCCGCACCGCCTGGCGATGCTGAGCGACCGTCCCCTGCGGCGCTACGTCCCCACCCGAGCGGGCATCGCGGCTCTCGGTGACGAACTGCTGTACCGCCACCCAGTCTCGCGCCAGTGGTTGCGCCTGCTGGCCGAGCGCCTCGACGGCGTGGCGCTCGTCTACGAGCTGGCCGCGCTGATCGCCGGCGCCGACCCCGAGCAGGACCCCGTGCGCGTCGAGCACTGCCGCCGGGGGCCGTACGACGCGCTCGTCACGCTCTCGGGGGGCCGGACGCTGGGGGTCGTGCGACAGGGGCCGCTGCTGAGCGCCGCGAGCCTGCGCTACCGCATCCGCACGATCGAGCGGATGGGGGTGCAGGAGCTTCCCCACGTCACGCTGATCGCGACCGACTCCGACCAGGACACGCGGCGCGCAGTGCGGGCGCTGCGGGAGCCCGAGGGCTTCCACCACAGCGCCGTGGCGACGCTGGGCGCCGTGGTCGGCCGCGGGGCGCGGGCGCGCGTCTGGCAACCCGCTCGCTACGGTCGCGGGAACGCACCGGTCATCGCGCCCGACACGAGCCTGGCGTGGCTGGTCGGCCTGGCGGGACGCGAGGCGGAGCACCCCGTGCACGGCGTGCTGCCGAAGCGACACTGGACATGGCGTCCCTCGGGAGGGGTGCGTGCGACACCCCCTGAGTCGGGGGAGTTCGCGGAGGCCGTGGCGCTGCAGCTGGCGGCCGCCGGGAAGCGGATGCTGGACCTGCTGGCGGCGTGGCCGCTGTGTACGACGGAGCA